>JBEPUT010000012.1:0-109680 GCA_041691395.1 Chitinophagaceae bacterium | reverse complement strand
AGAGTCGCACAGCGGATGCGAATACCTTTTTCTGCCGGGATAAACAATCCCTGGACCGACTCCAATTACCAGGTCGCCTCTGCCGAGATGAAGGCAACGCCGCTGCATAAGGATTTTTTGAAAAGGCAGAACCCTCATGAAGAAGTCGTTTACCGGGAAGTCCCGGAGTTGATTTATGCGGTTTAATCAGTCGAGTAATAGTGATTAAGTATTTCTTATCATCTCCTCCACCATTTCCTTTAATCCGAATCTCGCCTGCCAGTCCCAATCCATCCGGGCAGCCAGGTCATTCGTGGAATGAGGCCAGCTGTCGGCGATGACCTGCCGATGATCGGAAGCGTAGACGATTTTAAATTCAGGCACATGGGTCTTAATCTCGGCCGCCAGTTCCCCCGGTGTAAAACTCATGGCCGCAATATTATAAGATGTGCGGATCTTGATATTTTCCGCGGGCGCTTCCATCAGCTCCAGCGTTGCCCTTACCGCATCCTCCATATACATCATCGGTAACCGCGTATCTGCATTCAGAAAACAGGTATATGCTTTTCCTTTTACCGCGGAATGAAAAATGTCAATGGCGTAATCGGTGGTACCGCCGCCGGGTTTTGTTTTATAACTGATCAGGCCGGGGTATCTCAGGCTCCGGACGTCGAGGCCATAACGGCGATGATGATAGGCGCAGCACTGCTCACCGGCGAGTTTGCTGATGCCGTAGATGGTGCCGGGATTGAGCGCCGTTTCCTGGGGGCATTCATCTTTTGGCGCATCGGGGCCGAATACGGCAATGCTGCTGGGCCAGAAAATCTGTTTGACACCTTCTTCGCGGGCGGTTTCCAGGGTATTCAGCAGGCTTTGCATATTCAGCTGCCAGGCCTTTTGCGGATATTGTTCACCGTTTGCGGAGAGCATGGCGGCCAAAAGATAGATCGTATCGATTTTATGACGCCGGACCTAGACTTGCAGGGTGGCTTTGTCCATCACGTCCAGCGGAAGAAAGGGACCGTAATCTTTTGACAGATCCGGAATGCTTTTCAGATCGGCTGCAATGACGTTTCCTGCACCGTGCCGGTTTCGAAGGGCGATCACCAGCTCGGTTCCGATTTGCCCGCAGGCGCCGATGACCAGGATTTTAGGCATAAGTTTTATTTCAGGCTTCGGTCAAAAAATAGCAGGGAGAGTAGACACAATCCCTGGATGTTGTTTAAACTACTGCTTACACTAAAAACAAACGATCGACACCGGGCTTTCACCCGGAAAATAATTTAGAAGGGTAAGTAGACACAAACCCTTGAGTGATGCTTGAGCATCTTTCACATGAGAAAACGATTTCTTAGCTTCTGAGATTAAGGAATGGAATGAATGAACAGTATTTTGTTCTTATCAAAAATCATCATTTGCTGATGTGCGACGGGCCCGTTTTCCCGGCGTTGGAAGAATTCCTTTTTGTAAGAGGGAGCAAATATATAAAGTTAGTGATCAATAAAATTTACCGTTCAACATTATTTTTTTTTGTTTCAATTCGATCTTTATATTTGCGCCCGGTTCAAAAGAACATATTGAAGTTTAACTACTACGCTTGAGGCATTTCGCCCACTAAGATCCAAACGGGTTATTCATTTATTTTTTTATTTTAAATCAAAACCATGTTTATGAAGAGAGTTTCGTTTGTCTTTTTGTGTCTTGTCTTTACCATGGCTTCCCATGCGCAGCTGCGTTTTGGCGTGAAAGCGGGCCTTAACCTGGCCAATATTTCCGTTTCCGATGCTTCAGGCGTTTCCTACAGCATGAAGCCGGACTTTCATGCCGGTGTTCTCGTGGCCATTCCGCTCCTGGGCAAACTGAGCCTCCAGCCTGAAGTCGTTTATTCCGGTCAGGGTTCCGATGTGAAAGAGGGTGGTCAGAAAGGCAAGTATAATTTGCAGTATGTCAATGTTCCGGTTTTAGTCCGCTATGAAATCATGAGTGGGTTGAATATTGAAACCGGTCCGCAACTGGGCCTGCTCCTGGGTGCCAAGGTGAAAGCAGACGGCGGCGCCTCAACCGATATCAAGAATGAACTGAAAACGGCGGATTTCGGCTGGACACTGGGCGCCAGCTACCTGCTGCCGTTGAACCTGGGCTTTGATGTCCGCTATAACCTGGGTCTTACCAATACGGTGAAAGATTCCGGTAACGGCTCCATCAAAAACGGTGTTTTACAGGTCGGCCTATTTTATTTATTTGGCAAAAAGTAAACCTTATCCTGTGCGTGAAAAGGGGACCGGGCAACCGGTCCCTTTTTTATTCCCTCCAGCTTTTTAAGTAACCCGGATTTTCAATTTCCAATGCTTCTGCGGTTAATTGCAAAGGATGGAAAGTATCCACCATCACGGCCAACTCCTTTGTCTCCCTGGCCCCAATACTTTTTTCCACGGTACCTGGATGCGGCCCATGCGGGATGCCGGCGGGATGTAGCGTGATCATGCCACGCGTGACATTCTTCCTGCTCATGAAATCGCCATCCACATAATACAAAACTTCATCGCTGTCGATATTGCTGTGGTTATAGGGTACGGGGACGGACAGGGGATGATAGTCGAAAAGCCTCGGCACAAAACTGCATACCACGAAATTATTGGCTTCAAAGGTCAGGTGCACTGGTGGCGGCTGGTGAATCCTTCCTGTAATGGGTTCGAAATGATGTATTGAAAAAGCGAATGGATAACAGCAGCCGTCCCAACCGATGACGTCAAAGGGATGATGGTCATAATGAATACCATACAGCATGCCTTTCTTTTTTACTTTGATCAGGAAATCCCCCGATTTATCTATTGGCTCAAATCCATGCGGCACCCGGATATCCCTTTCGCAATATGGGGAATGTTCCAGGAGCTGACCATATTTACTCAGATATTTTTTTGGATAACGAATAGGGCTGAAGGATTCGACGATGAACAGCCGGTTATCTTCATTCTTAAACTCAATCTGATAAATCGTTCCGCGGGGGACGATAAGGTAATCGCCGTATCCGAATTCGAGCTCTCCATACTGGGTCAGCAGTTTGCCAGTGCCTTCATGCACGAAGATGAGTTCGTCTGCATCGGCATTTTTATAAAAATAATCCTGCATGGAATTTAAGGGAGCGGCAAGAGATATATGGCAGTCTGCGTTTACCAATACGGGCTTGCGGCTGCCGAGCCAATCGATCCCGGGTAAAATATTAAATCCTTCAAAGCTCCGGTGCGCCAGCATCTTTTCCTCGGCGATCCGGGGCATCACCCCAATTGGCAGATCAGTGCCGACAATGCGGGTGGGGGGATGGATATGATATAATAAAGAATAATCGTTGGAGAACCCTTCTGTGGAAAACAACTCTTCTGAATATAGATTTCCATTGGGCTGGCGGAACTGCGTATGGCGTTTGGGCGGGATGGATCCCGACCGGATATAATGAGACATCGGTTTAATTTAAAAATTAAAAGATAAAATGGGAGATCGTTGAAAAATGGGGCGGGTGGGTGGGAGAAAATTAAAGATCTTTATTCATGGCCAGCGCAGCGAGCAGAAAACAATATTTCCAGCGGCGCTTATCGATCCAGTAAGTGAAGTTGCGGTGGAATGGCATAGTGATGGTTCGAAAATAAAGATAGAAATAATTTCATAGACTCGATTTTTGGATTACTTTTGTTCGAAGAACTGTTCCCGGCAATTTATTGGTGCATGAGAATATCCCTAAAGGGAACAAATAATCATTTGTCCATGCGCCCGGATTATCCTCATAAAATATTTGTAGATGTGCGTCCCATGTACGCACTGCTGATGCAATCCCTTGCGGCTGACGCTTAAGCTGATTCATCCATCCTTTTGTCCGGGACTGTCCGGATATCATACATCTATTAATTCAAGCCTGTTAAAGATGAATCAGAAAAATATTGCACCCCTGGGTGAAGTGGGTATCGGCGACACCGAGTGGGTGGGGGGTAAGAACGCCTCTCTCGGAGAAATGATCCAACACCTGCAACCGCTGGGGATTCAGATCCCGGATGGGTTTGTCATTACGGTGAATACTTACCGGAAATTCATTGAACAAAATGAACTGGATAGATTTGTTGAGCAGCGCCTGGCGGAAATTAACTTTGACCAGATCGAATCCTTAAGGAGGGCGGGCCTGCAGATCCGGAGTATGATCCGCAATGCGCGGTTCCCGCAGGAACTTTCTGCGGAGATCATCGAAGCCTATCATCAGCTCTCCGGACAATATGGTCAGTCGGATACCGATGTGGCGGTGCGTTCATCGGCGACCGCGGAGGATCTGCCGGACGCAAGCTTTGCGGGACAGCAGGAAACTTACCTGAATGTCCGCGGACCGGCGGCCCTGATCGACGCGGTGCGCAATTGTTTTGCATCCCTCTTCACGGACCGGGCGATCTCCTACCGGCACAGTTTTCATTTCGACCATTTCAAACTGGGTCTGTCCGTCTGCATACAGAAAATGGTGCGTTCTGACCTGGGCTCCTCCGGCGTGGCATTCTCTCTGGATACCGAATCCGGATTTAAGGATGTGGTGGTCATCAATGGTTCCTATGGTCTTGGCGAACTGATCGTACAGGGCAGCATTTCACCGGATGAATTCATCGTCTTCAAACCCTGCCTGAAAAATCGCGATGAAAATTATCAGCCGATCATCGAGAAGAAACTGGGGAATAAGGACCAGATCATGGTCTACGGTGACGATCCGGATGAACGTGTGAAAATAATACCGGTGGAAAAATCCGCTCAGCATAGATTCTGCCTTGACGATGATATGATTTTGAGATTGGCTGGTTGGGTCACACGGATTGAAAGTTATTATACGAAGGTCAGGGGCAAATGGTGTCCCGTGGATGTGGAATGGGCGGTGGACGGGCTCAGCGGCAGACTCTTTATCGTGCAGGCGAGACCGGAAACCATTCACTCGCGCAAGAACCTGGACAGGCTGACGGAATATACGATGCAGCCTCACCGGGAAATCCCGATCCTGAAAGGGATCGCGGTCGGGGATAAGATCGCCTCAGGCCGGGTGCATATCATGTATTCGCTGGACAAGCGGCTGATGGAGGGCGATGATTTTAAAGCAGGCGATGTACTCGTGACCGATATGACCGATCCCGACTGGGAACCGATCATGAAGAAGGCGGCGGCCATCATTACCAACAAAGGCGGACGCACCTGCCATGCATCCATTGTGGCCAGGGAAATGGGTGTGCCCGCGATTGTGGGCTGCGGAAATGCGACGGAGAAATTGCAGGCGAAACAACTCGTTACGGCCAGTTGCGCGGAAGGGGACGTGGGGATTATCTATAACGGCAAACTGGCTTACAGCGAAACGGAGACGGATTTAAAATCCCTTCCTGCGATCAAAACAAACCTGATGCTGAATGTCGGATCTCCGGCGCTCGCCTTTCACTACGCTCAGATGCCGCATAAGGGCGTCGGCCTTGCCCGGGAAGAATTCATCATCAATAATTATATCGGCGTGCATCCGCTGGCCCTGCTGGAGCACAAGAGACTCAACGATGAAGCGCTCTCCAGAGACATCGCGGCAAAGATCCGAGGATTCGAAAATGAAGAACAGTTTTTTATCCAAAAACTTTCCTACGGCATCGCCCGGATCGCCGCGGCTTTTTATCCGGAGACGGTGATCGTGCGCTTCTCCGATTTCAAAAGCAATGAATATAAAAATCTGCTGGGCGGAAAATATTTTGAACCGGAGGAGGAAAACCCGATGATTGGCTGGCGGGGTGCGTCCCGGTATTATTCTCCTGCGTACAAGCCGGCCTTCGCCATGGAATGCAGGGCCATCCAGCATGTGCGGGAGACCATGGGGCTTTCGAACGTTGCCGTCATGATTCCTTTTTGCCGGACGGTGGAGGAACTCATCCGGGTGAAGGATACGATGACGGAGTTTGGACTCAGCCAGGGCAGGAAAGATTTGAAACTCTATCTCATGGCGGAAGTCCCTTCCAATATTTTGCTGGCAAAAGAATTTGCCCGGCATATCGACGGGTTCTCTATCGGCTCCAATGATCTCACGCAACTGACGCTCGGACTGGACCGGGATTCTTCGCTGGTGGCTCATCTCTACGACGAGCGCAATGAAGCCGTGAAAATTCTGCTGCGCATGCTGATCCGCACGGGCAAAGAATGCAAAGTCAGGGTGGGGATCTGCGGACAGGGGCCTTCCGACTTCCCGGACTTCGCGCGATTCCTGGTGGAGGAGGGGATTGATTCGATTTCGGTGACGCCGGATTCCCTGATCAAGACCATCAGGGCGATCCACTCGGCAGAAACCATGATACCGGAAAAGGTAAAGATCAAAATTTAATTTATCCATTTTGACCGTTAACCGCGATATTCTAACCCTCGAGGAATTCCGAAAGCAGGAACTCAGATCCCTGCCGGAGGCGACGGGTGAACTCAGCAATCTCCTGCGGGATATTGCGCTTGCCGCCAAACGGGTGAATGTGGAGGTGAACAAGGCGGGGCTCGTGGATATCCTGGGCGAAACAGGAACCATCAATGTTCAGGGTGAATCCGTGCAAAGGCTGGATGCCCTGGCCAACGCGGAGTTTATTGCCGTGTTGCAACGCGGCGTCAGCTGCGCGGGTATTGCCTCCGAAGAGCTGGATGATTTTGTGGCCTTTGATGAGGATCTCTCCAACCAATCCAAGTATGTCGTTGTCCTGGATCCGCTGGATGGCAGCAGCAATATTGATGTGAATATTTCGATCGGAACCATCTTTGGTGTTTATCGCAGAAAGAGCGCGAAGGGAACAGCCTGTTCTCTTGAAGATTTTCTGCAAAAGGGAGAAAACCTTGTTGCTGCCGGATATATCATTTACGGATCCTCCACCATGCTGGTCTATGCTACGCGCAGGGGCGTCAACGGATTCACGCTGGATCCTTCCATAGGAGAATTCACGTTGAGCCATCCGGCCATCCGCTGCCCGCAGCAGGGAAGGATTTATTCGTTGAATCATGGAAACTTTTTTGCTTTTCCGGAAAGAGTTCAAAAATACATCGCCGTCTGCCAGCAGAAAACAGAGGCGCAGGGCGGACCTTATGCCCAGAGATATACCGGTAGCCTGGTGGCGGATCTGCATCGCAATATGCTCAAAGGAGGAATATTTCTATATCCCGGAACTAAGCCAAACCCCAGGGGTAAGCTTAGGCTCGTGTATGAATGCAATCCCTTTGCCTTTATTCTGGAAGTGGCCGGCGGCGCGGCCTCAGACGGAAGGCAAAAGCTGCTGGAATTAGTGCCTGAATCCCTGCACCAGCGTACGCCGTTTTTTGCGGGCTCCACTAAAATGATGGAGGAACTGGAAACATTATTAAGTCCCATTTATAGCATGTATTAATTATGGAAAATCATTGATCATGGAAAAAGATTTTTTGCCCTTATACGGCACCGACTATATCGAGTTTTATGTGGGCAATGCCAAACAGGCGGCCCACTATTACAAAACAGCGTTTGGCTTCCAGGGGCTCGCCTATGCCGGCCCCGAGACCGGCATCAAAGACCGCGCGAGTTATGTCGTCCGTCAAAATAAATTGACCTTCGTATTTACGTCGCCCCTGAGACCGGACAACGAAGTCGCCGACCATATTGCCAAACATGGCGATGGCGTCAAAGCGATTGCGCTCCTGGTGGACGAGGCGGAAACGGCCTGGATTGAGACCCTGAAACGCGGCGCCCGGAGTTATATGAACCCGAAGTTTCTGAGGGATGATGAGGGGGTCCTTTGCCTGAGCGGGATTTGTCTGTATGGCGATACGGTGCACCTTTTTGTGGCGAGGAAGGATTATGGAGGAGTCTTCATGCCGGGCTACCGGGCCTGGGAATCGGAGTACCAACCGGAGCCCACCGGTCTTTTATATGTGGATCACTGCGTGGCCAACGTGGACTGGAACCGGATGAATAAATGGGTGGGCTTTTACGAAAGCGTCATGGGGTTTAAAAACATCCTGAGCTTCGATGATAACGACATCTCCACCGAATACTCGGCGCTCATGAGCAAGGTGATGAGTAACGGCAATGGACAGGTGAAGTTCCCGATCAATGAACCGGCGGAAGGCAAGCGTAAATCACAGGTGGAGGAATACCTCGAATTCTATGGGGGAGAGGGTGTGCAGCATGTGGCGCTGGCGACCGAAGATATCGTCGGCACCGTATGGCAGCTGATGGCGCGGGGTGTGGAATTCTTAAGAGTGCCGGCATCCTATTATGATGAGCTGGAATCCAGAATTGGAAAGATCGACGAGGATCTCGAACTGCTGAAGGAGTTCAGCATCCTCGTGGACCGGGACAGCGAAGGGTACCTGCTGCAGCTTTTTTCAAAACCGGTGCAGGACCGGCCGACTTTATTTTTTGAGATCATCCAGCGCAAAGGCGCGCGGAGTTTTGGAAAGGGGAATTTTAAAGCGCTCTTTGAAGCCATCGAGCGCGAACAGGAAAACCGCGGAAATTTATGAAACTCATTAGCTTCAAACACAGCAACCGGGAGCAGCTCGGCTTTCTTTATCAGGATCGGGTTTACGAATTGCGGGCCATTGATGGAAGAATAACTTCATCGATGCTGACCTTCCTGAGGGAGTGGGATCTTTATTATACACTTGCCGAGGGCGTGAAGGATCGCATTCGCCAGTTTCCCGTTTTTCTGTCCACCAGCCTGCCGGTCGATGAGGTGGAATTCCTTTCGCCGGTGCCGAAGCCTGCATCCCTGCGCGATGGCTACGCGTTTCGCCGGCATGTGGAGACGGCCCGCCGGAACCGGGGCGTTCCCATGATCCCGCAGTTTACTGAATACCCGGTCTTTTATTTCGGCAACCATCGTTCGGTTAGGGGTCCGGGTGAGATTCACTGTATGCGGGATCATTTTCAAAAACTCGATTTTGAACTGGAAGTGGCCGTGGTCATTTGTAAACGCGGACGGAATATACGGGCAAAAGATGCGGATGATTATATCGGCGGGCTGATGATCATGAACGACCTCAGTGCCCGCACCCTACAGATGGAAGAGATGCTGCTCAACCTCGGACCTGCCAAGGGAAAAGATTTTGCCACCGCGCTCGGCCCCTGGCTGGTTACTTTAGATGAACTCGAAAAATTCGAAGTGCCTGCCAAAGAAGATCATTTGGGGAAGTCGTGGAATCTGAAGATGATGGCTTCCATCAATGGAAAGCAGGTGAGCGAAGGCAATCTCGCGGACATGGACTGGACCTTTGCCGAGATCATTGAACGGGCATCCTATGGCGCGGATCTTTATCCGGGAGACGTGATCGGCAGCGGCACGGTGGGAACGGGATGCCTGCTGGAACTCAACGGAACAGGTAAATTAAATAATCAGGACTATGAAGAACAGTGGCTCCGGCCGGGCGACGAGATAATATTGCGGGTCGAAGAACTCGGCGCATTGACCAACATCATCGTAAAGGAAAGTTCTGAGTTTTCTATCCTCAAACAAAAGAAAATCTAAATCATTTTATGATGTTGAACATGGCAGAATTGACCGCTGCCCAAAAACAGAACTGGTTACTTTCCGCCGTTGCCCCGAGACCGATTGCCCTGGCATCTACCGTAAACAGAGATGGTCAGGTGAATTTAAGCCCGTTTAGTTTTTTTAATGTGTTTTCGAGCGATCCGCCGATCCTGATTTTTTCCCCCGCCCGCCGCATCCGCGATGGATCACGCAAGCATACCCTGATGAATATTGAGGAAGTGGCGGAAGTGGCCATCAGCATCGTGGATGCTTCAATCCTGCAGCAGGTGAATATCGCAAGCGCCGAATACCCGGACGGCGTGAATGAATTCGAATGGGCGGGATTCACTCAGATGCCGTCCACCCGAATCAGGCCGCCCTTCGTAAAAGAAAGTAAAGTCAGTATGGAATGCAAGGTCCGGGAGATTAAACCGATGGGCAAATCAGGCGGCGCGGGCAACCTGATCATTTGCGAGGTGCTGGTCATGCATATCGATGAGGAGGTGCTGAATGAAGCCGGATCAATCTGCCCGATAAAATTTAGCCAGGTTGCGAGGCTGGGGGCTGACTGGTACACGCAGGTGGCCGAGACAGCGCTCTTTAAACTATGCAAGCCGGAGGGGCTTCCGGAGCGATACAAAATTTAAGATAAACATGCCTGTTTTCAAAGAGTATATTTTAAACACAACACCCTACAAAGGCGGATCGACGAGAAGAGAGACGATTGGGATTAGCGCGCCCTTCCTCATCAAGATGTCCTCCAATGAAAATCCATTGGGACCGTCTCCGCTGGCTGTTGCTGCCATGCAAAGAAATCTGAATCAGGTGGGAGAGTATCAATACGAGAATGATCAACTGTTTACGGAAAAACTTTCCAGGTTTTTCCGGGGAGAGTTGCTGGCGGAACAATTCCTGCCGGCGAACAGCGGGATGGAGTTGCTGGATCTGATTTGCCGTGCCTTCCTGGAACCGGAAACTTCCTGCGTCCTGTCTTCGCCGACCTTTATGGCTTACAAAAACTTTGCGGAAGTCTGTGGTGCGCGGGTGATCGATGTGCCCCTGATCAAAAACTGCTTTGCCCTGGATGTATATAACCTCATTGCGGCGATCGACGAGACAACACGGCTGATCTTTATCTCGAATCCGAACAATCCGACGGGCGGTTTTATCCCGAGGGTGGAGATGGACGAACTGATCGACCATTTGCCGGACCATGTGGTACTGGTTTATGACGAGGCTTATTACCAGTACGTGGAACGGCCGGACTACCCGAGGGCAAAGGACTATATCGGGCGGGGAAAGAACGTGATCGGGCTGCACAGCTTTTCCAAGGCGTATGGACTCGCGGGCCTTAGACTGGGCTATGTTTTTTCGACGCCACGGATCATGGACTATCTCCGGAGGCTGAAGCGTCCCTTCATGGTGAGCGGCCTGGCCATGGAGGCGGGCATGGCGGCTCTGGATGACGCTGAGCATTTGTCTAAGACACTGGCGGTAAATCAGGCGGAGAAATTATGGCTGTATGAGCAGTTCGACCTGCTGAAAATGCATTACTGGAAAACCGAAGCGAATTTTATTTTGATCAGACCGGGTATGGACGCGGACCTCTTCGCCGCCGGCTTACTCGAAGCGGGTATCATGGTCCGCACGGCGGGGGTCATGGGTGCGCCGGGCTGTATCCGGATTACTATTGGCATTCGGGTAATGAATCAAGCCCTTATCGACGCAATAAAAACGCTATCATAATTGAAGTTTCATGAACAACCACCTGATATCTGCCCGCCAGCAATATGACTTGTACACTTCGGATGACCGGGAGGTCTGGTCCGCACTATTTAAAAGGCAGACGATTATTATCAAAGCTGTTGCTTACCGGCATTTTGCGGGCGGATTAAAACGCCTCGGATTTACGGAGGGGAGGATCCCGGAGTTTAAAAGGCTCAACTTCAGGCTGGCGACATTGACGGGATGGAGTGTCTATGCCGTGCCGGGCCTGATCCCGAATCGGCAATTTTTTCAATTGATGGCCTTCAGGAATTTTGGCGCAACGACCTGGCTCAGGAAAAAGGAACAGCTGGACAACCTGGAAGAGCCGGATATGTTCCACGATGTCTTTGGCCATGTTCCGCTCCTGGCCGATCCGGTCATTGCGAATTACCTCTTAGGCCTGGCCCGGATCGCGGAACGGTTCCTGGACCAGGAGGAGGTGATCGAAGCGATCTCCCGGCTGTATTGGTACACGATCGAGTTCGGCCTTGTCAAGGAAGGTAAGCTTACGAAGATTTATGGAGCGGGAATCCTGTCGTCGATTGGCGAGACGCAATTTGCGATGAGCCCGCAGGCGAATCATCAGCGCTTTGATCTGGACCGGGTGCTGGAAACGCCGTATATTAAAGACAAATTCCAGGAACAATATTTCGTACTGGAATCCCTGGGCCAGCTGAGAGAGGTGGTTGCGGAATTGGATAACCGGCTGCGCGCGCAATATGCATAGATGAAGGAACAGTTCATCATATATTTTAAGGACATGGGACTGCATTACCAGGCGGAAGTGAAATGCTTTACCCTGGACGGTGTGGGGATTTATGATGTCTACTACTCGCTTCGTCCAAAACCTGTTCCGGCACTCCGCGTGCAGTTGTATGCGGGAAAGGGGAATGGCCCGGTAAAATACTGGAGGCAAAGAATAACGGGGCCGGATGATGAATTGCTCGAGCCGGCCTTTGTCGAAGCCATGGGTTATGCGATAGATCAGGCTGAATTGTCCAATCCATAACATCCAATTTTCCCGATGGAAAAAGTCAACCTCACACGCGAGGAGCTGTACGATATGGTTTGGAAAGAGTCCCTGCTCAGTCTGTCCAGGCGATACGCGATCTCGGACGTTGGCCTGCGGAAAATTTGCCTGCGCATGGAAGTGCCTCTGCCCAAGGCGGGACACTGGCAAAAATTAAGATACAAAAAGCGGGTCGAACTGTTCAGGCTGTCAAAGAAATATTCGGGTGAAGAACGGGTCACCCTGGCACTTCGCGGAACCAATGACGAGAACCATGACGAGCTTTCGCTAAAAGCATCATCAGTGGGCAAGTAATGGGCGAAACCGCGAAAGTATTATCTGACCGATTCGGTAAAATCGCTCAGCTTAAGGAAAGTGTTTCCGTAAACCGTACTGATACCTTATTCGGTAAATCCAGCCAAATGGACTTCGCTACCCCGCAATCTAAAATAGCCGGACTTTCATCTGGTGAGTTTGTTGGGATTGTTGCAGATGATCCTGGTCAGAAGATAAGGCTGAAGGCTTTTCACTGTAAGATTTCGAACGATCATTTGGAGATATGACGAGAGGATGATAGTTTTGTCGGTCTTCCGATTTTGCGATCCGTTAATCAGGCAATGATATTGGAAAATTACTATCAGGTTAAAAACGAGATTGCTGGAATAATTGAATTTGAGATTGATGTCTTGATTAAAAGGCATGCGCCGGAAGATCGGACACCCACAAGCTTTTAAATATAAATTAATTGAAATAGCCGGATCTAAATTTTCGTATTCATCCAGAATGAACCTGGTTTCTATACCTATCAAATTATATCTTTCAAGGATCAGGTCATTTCTTTTAGCAAAGTTCTGCACATATTTCATTTTTTACGCTGGGATAAATGATGGCTTCAATATTGTTGTTGGCTACTAGCGGACAGAAAAGCATTTCGGAGGAGAGTATGCCGCTGAACAAATGATCCCCCGTGTCTGTTCCGCGAAATTTCCAGACTTTAAACATCTACAAAGAAACTCACTGGAAGATAATATAAGGCCTGAAGTTCATGAGATATTTTGGGTCTTCTCTTTCTGCACAATATTGCAATTTACTTTTGAGCCTTCCTTATGTTCGAAATATAAGAGCGTGATCACCTCCCCATGCTATGGTTTGGTTTCCCAATAGATCAACCATTTTCAGGGATGGCCAGACCGGATATTGAAAATGATCGGCGTTTGCAATCATCAAATTGTTCCAGGTCAACGACATAGGTAATAAAAACCAGGTTAATGACAAAGAAGATAATCAGCACAACGCCCGTCGGGTGTTTTGACACCGCCACGGAAGATGGGTGCATATTTAATTTATCAGACAGTAAAATAGTATTATAAATGTAAAAAAACGAACAGGGTCAAAACCTACGGCAGTTTTATCTTTAAACTTCTCATGAAAACGGATAATCAGAAACCCGCAGATCCGGGATCTCTTAAAACAAGTATTTCCGGTACGGATCCATTAGAAGTAAAGGCGTTGAAGGAACTTGAGGAAGCGTTAACAGTGCAACCTAAGTGGATAAAAGTTCACGCGGCTGAATACCTGATAGCTCTGGGTTATTCAGAACTAGTGAAAAAAGAATTTTTACATGAAAACGACCTTCACCAAACGGAGCCAAGATATCGTATTGGCGTTTGGCGTGTGTTGGCACAGGAAGAAGTTGTACCTCAGAAGAAAACCCGTTGGACCAATATGATATTTGAAGCTTTTGCAGACAGGAATGGTGCAGACCAAATGCATGCGATAGAATCTCTGGCCAAACTGAAATTATCACCGCTTGAAAAATGCCCGAAATCCACACAAGACGCGATCGTTTCTGCAAACAAAACCCTACAGATCTTTGCAATTTGGGCGACCGCGTATTCTTCAGATCGTGCATTTGAAATCAACCGGCAGGAATTGTTGAACTTTGCCGTTTCGGATGCTGATGAAAATACTCGAAAGATCAGTGCTTTCGGATTACGAAAACTGGGAGAGCTTACCCCGGATCAATGTGCTTTTCTCACTGGGAAGGCCTTGTCGGAACCTGCCGCTTCAGGAGTGCGGAATAGCCTTTTGAATACGGCTTTTGTCGTGCTGCGGCCTGACGCCGCCGAAACGGCTACTTTCCGGCGGATCAGAGAAGAAATGTTAAAGGATTATAAGTTCTTTTCTTTTGAGAAACGGATTGATCTGGCGCTGTGCTTAGCAGAGAAAGGAACGGTTGCTGATCTGCCGGTATTGCAGTTCTTCCTGGATAATGAAAATATCCCCGGTATCTATGAACCTGGCAGCGAGGAAGCTGCAGAGGTCCGGACAGCTGCTGCATTTGCCGTCTTAAAAATTACAAAGATTGCGGGAGGTATTTATAACGGTGATTTTGAATAACCCTTTTAGTAGAATGCAGGACAGATGAACAAACGGCGTTTGGGAAGATCAGGAATATCTGTTTCAGAGATCGCCTTTGGCGGGGTTGAAATCGGCATGCCTTATGGAATAGGAGTAGAGAGTCAGGCGGATATGCTTTCGGAAAACGAAGCAGTTCATCTTCTTCATGCCGCGGTTGATTCGGGGATCAATTTTTTTGATACCGCGAGGATGTATGGGAACAGTGAACAGATCATGGGGAAAGCGTTTAAAGACAGAAGGGAGAAAATCGTATTGAGTACCAAGTGTATACATCTTCGTCATGCAGATGGCTCCTTGACGGACAATATAAAGTTAGAGACCGTTATTAAGGATTCGCTTTCTGAAAGTTTAAAAATGCTGCAAACGGACTATGTTGACGTCTTTATGCTGCATTCAGCCGATGAAGAGATTTTGGACAATACCGAAATTGCAAGCATATTCTTCGATTTAAAAAAATCGGGTATGGTCCGGGCTATCGGTGCGTCAACTTATTTGCCTTCGGAAACCGAAAAGGCGATAGCCGCCTCAATCTGGGATGTTATACAGGTGCCTTTTAATTTGATGGACCAGCGTCAGGAAGTTTATTTTCCACTGGCTTCCCAAAAAAATATCGGTATTGTGATCAGGTCTGTTTTGCTGAAAGGCCTTTTAAGTGACCGGGGTAAGAATCTGCATCAGGCACTGAAGAATGTAGAGTACCACATCGCATCTTACAATGCCTTGCTGAATGAAACTGCAAAAGATCTACCTGCACTAGCTGCCAAATTTGCGCTGTCATTCGATGAGGTTTCTGCAATTTTGATCGGTATGGACCGGATGGAATATTTATACAAATCCCTTGGATCAGCCGATGGCATTTACCTGGATAAGGACCAGAAAGCACGTGTGCGTGAATTGGCGTATCCGGATCCCGGGTTCTTAAATCTTCATACCTGGAGCCAGAAGGGCTGGCTGAAATAAGAAGGATTATTTACCGCGAGATAAAAAAAATATCATAAATGGATTAATAATTGTTGCGTTAGCACCTGATGAAGGTTAGATTTGAATACCGGTAAATGAAATGCCGGGTTTTTATCAATCAGGAGCATGTGAATACCTGTAAAAAAATCTTTATGATGAAAATTGGCATTTTGGGAATGAGTCCGGGGAATGCGCATCCCTATTCCTGGTCCGCTATTATAAACGGTGTTTTTGACGGCGACGAGATCAGCAGGGTCGGGTATCCGGCGGTATCCGATTATCTGCAGGCCAATAAGGATACCTTGGGTTTACCCGTTGCGGAGGTCGTTTATGTTTGGTCGCAGAAGCGGGAAATATCAGAAAGTATTGCGCGTACAACGAATATTTTACATATAGCAAACAGGCCTGAAGAAATGGTCGGACGGGTAGATGCGGTTATTCTTTGCAGGGATGATGCGGAGAATCATGTGGCGATGGCAAAACCTTTTATTGATGCCGGGATCCCATTGTTTATAGATAAGCCTTTATGCTGTACAAAAAAAGATCTGGACTATTTTGCCGGCGAAACAGCTAAAGGCAGATTTATCATGTCCTGCTCCTCGATGCGATATGCGGGCGAATGCCTTTCAGCGAAATCGGAACTTAAGTCCCTGGGCCCTTTAACGCTGGTAACGGCAGTCGGGAAAAAGGATTGGATAAAATACGGGGTCCATATGACTGAGGCCGTTTTTTCCATACTGGATGACCCCAGGCCGGTGCGGGTGACCAATGCAGGCAAGGAAAACGAATCCATTGTAACCATTGAATTTGAAAACGGATTGCTGGCGACGGTTCACCTGTTCATGGATATTGCGCCGACTTTCCAGGTTTCACTGTTTGGCAAAGACAGGTGGCGTTTGATTGAGATCAGGAACTCCTATGCCATGTTCCGGGATAATATCATCGAATTTGTCCGGTCTGTTGAGGAAGGTAACCCGCGTGTACCGTTCAGCATAACGGAACAAATCATCCGCGTGCTGATCGGGGCTCAGGAAAGCTTACAACAAGGGGGTAAAACAATCAATCTTTGATCAATGAACGTTAAAAAATTATTTGATCTTACCGGGAAAATTATCCTGGTTACGGGTGGTGCGGGCAGCTACGGAAAATGTATTACCGAGGGATTGGGGGAAGCGGGAGCCACGGTTATCATTGCTTCGCGGGCCCTGGATCATGTAAAAGCAATAGCGGAGAAATACCGGGCTCAGGGACTGGATATTCAGGCCGATCGGGTCGATCAGGGAAATCATGGGTCGGTTTTGCAACTGAAGCAATCCGTTCTTGATAAATTTGGAAAATTGGATGTGTTTGTTAACAATGCGGTTTCGAGGCCGATGAAAGGCTATAGTGCACCGATAGAACAGTTTGCCGAATCCATGCAGGTGAATGCAACCGGTATGATGGATATCCTGCGGGAGATGGCAGACCTGATCATCCGGAATCCCGAAGGGGGCAGTATTATTAATATCAGTTCGATGATGGGTATGTTTGGGCCCGACCTGTCAAATTATGAAGGAACAGATATGGCGAAAAATCTACCTCCTGATTATTTTTTTCACAATGCCGGACTGATCAATCTTACCCGGTACATGGCCCAACTATTTGCGGGGAAAAATTTGCGGGTGAATTGCATCAGCCCCGGCGGTTTATTCAATCATCAGCCGGAACGATTCCTGGAGAATTACTGCAAAAAAGTGCCCTTAGGAAGGATGGCTAACAATGACGATATAAAGGGGTTGACCGTGCTGCTGGCTTCAAAGGCAGGGGAGTATATCAACGGCGAGAATATATTGATGGATGGCGGATTGAACGCATGATTTAAGGTGATTCTTCGAGTACGAAATGGATCTGCTGCATTATCAGGCTCAAATCTAATCAGGATGAAAAGAATTTGTTTATTGATCATTGTATCAGCGATCGGGCTTCTTTCCGCTGCATTTTCCGCTTGGGAAATTTTTGGTGCTTATAGGTATTCTGTTGGATCTGCCCTCCAACCAAATGCCGGATCCGTTCTGGATATCGGATCCGGGCTTCAGTTATTCGTGGATGATTACCTGATTGATCATCTTGGTGGAGGCGCCGAACTCCGGCTGCATCATCCGGTTCCGCAGGGAATTGTCATGACTTATGACCAACCTTGGGAAGGGGCCGGCAGTGGGTACCAGAGTATCTTCAGGGACGGAGATATCTATCGCATGTATTACAAATCCTGGCATCGTCGCGTTGGACCGGGAGCACCCAATACGGATTCGAATCCGCTTTTTTGCTGCTACGCAGAAAGCAGGGATGGTATTCATTGGTACAAGCCGAAGCTGGGATTGTTTGAGTACAATGGATCAAAGTCCAATAATATTGTGATGGTTGAAAAAATGGGCAACCTCAAAATTTCAGTGGGAGAACCGGCAGTATTTAAAGATGGGAACCCAGGCTTGGACCCAAGGGCTCGATACAAGGCACTTTTTCCTTTGAACGACGATTCAGGTCTAATACCTTTCAGGTCACCCGATGGTATTCACTGGTCAGCTTTAAGTAAAGAACCGGTGATCACCTATGGAGCGTTTGATTCACAAAACCTGGCATTCTGGGATGTGGTTCATGGAGAGTACCGGGCTTATTGGCGCACGTTCGACAAAAATGTCCGGGGCGTCAGGACAGCTACCTCAGGCGATTTTATTCACTGGGGTAGGCCGGAGGACATACATTATGACAATTCTCTTTCACAGCAACAACTTTACACAAATCAGATTAAACCGTATTATCGTGCGCCCGAACTATTCATTGGTTTTCCAACCCGTTATATAGACCGGGATTGGTCGGCCTCCATGCGTGCTCTGCCGGAACTGCAGCATCGCGAATGGCGTTCAGGAATCAGTCCGCGTTTTGGTACTGCATTAACCGAAGCCCTGATCATGGCGGGCCACGATGGCGTAAACTTTAAATGCTGGAATGAAGCTTTTTTGCGTCCGGGAATTGAACGACCTGGCTCCTGGACTTACGGACAGCAATATATCGGCTGGCAAATGGTGGAAACAAAATCTTTGCTGGAAGGCGCGCCCAACGAGATATCGCTTTATGCAACGGAGAGTTACTGGTCGGGTAACAAAGCCAGTAAGCTGAGGCGTTACACGATGCGGTTGGATGGTTTCGTTTCCGCGAATGCGCCAATGAGTGGCGGTGAATTGCTGACAAAAACGCTGACCTTTACAGGTAGCAAAATGAACCTCAACTTCTCTTCTTCTGCGGTGGGCGAAATCCGGGTTGAAATTCAGGATGAAACGGGTAAACCTATTCCGGGTTTTACAGCGGAAGATTGTCCGCCTATTTTTGGCGACACGATCGAACGTACCGTTACCTGGAAGAGCCCATCAGCACTTTCAAAACTGGAAGGGAAGGCAATACGGTTACGGTTTCTTATAAAAGACGCAGATCTGTATTCTTTTCAGTTTAAGTAAGTGGGGGAGAACAATCGGTACTGTAATTTTAATTTCGCGAAATGAAGAAGATATTCAGTTTTTGCTTGTTACTCTGCCTAGCATTTGGAAGTAAGCTGTTATCTCAGGCGAATAAAAATGTGCAGGAGTATAATAGAACTGAAACTTGAACCCGGTTTCAACAATTCCAGAAACAAAGAAGCTGACTTTATCAGTTTGCTGGAGACGGGGGGATTTATTGCCGGTATGGAATAATAATGGCGTGAATCAAAAGAGGACACCCCTCAATATTGCCGTTTCAAAGGATGAGGGGAGAGCATTGTACCATGTGAAAATACTGGAGGCGAACCCGGGCAAACCTTATTGTTATAGGGAGATCCATGTTGCAGGCAGGCATGGTTTAGCGGCATTTTGTGCTGCCCGCCAGTCTAAATGAGGTGTGATATCGGAGACGGATATAAAAAGGTTGAGTCCTGATTTGATCTATACAAATAAATAGATTTTAAGCTTATGGATCTTAATAAATATTCCAGAAGGAATTTCTTCAGGGAATCCTGTTTTATGGCGGTCATGCCTTCCGTATTGTCTTCCTTTTCTATATCAAAGAACAGCGCAAATCCGTTGTCCCTGCCGCCGGTTATGGCACTGCAGGATCTGTACCGGGCCGCCGCACTGTTAAAACAAAAGGAGCCGGTGAAATGGTTGTTTGTGGGAAACAGGATTACCGCGAGAGTCGGGCACACCCATGGGTACCGTTCTTTCCCGGAAATTTTTGCAGAACGCATCCGGATGCGGCTTCAGCGTAAAAGGGATATCGTGATCAATACCGGAGTAAGCGGAAACACGAGTCAGGATATTCTGGATGATTTTGACTGGCGGATTACTCAATTCAAACCTGCCGTGCTGTCTTTGATGATTGGAACGAACGATTGTGCAAAAAAGGAAATGAATACAGAGATTTTTGAACAGAACCTGAATTCTTTAATTTCAAAAATCAGGATAACCGGTGCTGTGGTCATTTTGCAGACGCCAAACACAATCATTGTAGAGAAAGCGTCTGAAAGGGCAAATCTATTCGATTACGTTAGCGTAATTCAAAATCTGGCAAAGAGGGAAAAGCAGATCCTGGTGGATAACTGGACTTACTGGCGGCGAACATTGCAAATAAATCCGGAGGCAGATGTAAATAAGAACTGGATGAATGATCCGCTCCATCCGAATGGAAAAGGCCATAGTCAGATCGCCCATTTGATGCTCAGGGAATTATCCATTTTTGATCCTGCAGATCCGACCTGCGGTGGTAAATATTATGAAGGTGAGCACTGATATGAGCAAACCATATCGTTTTGACGGGGAAAAACCAGGTCCTCATGTTTTGATATCAGCAGGGGTACATGGTGATGAATACGAACCCATGCTGGCGGCGCTGGATTTAATCCGGCAATTGCCAGGAATACTTGTTTCAGGCAGTGTAACCATCGTTGCGGTGGTGAATGGAGGGTCTTTTCTGGCGGGAAACCGGGTAGGGAAGGACGGATTGGATCTGGCAAGGATTTGTCCGGGTAAACCGGATGGAACGGATTCGGAGTCCGCTGCTTTCCGTATAAGTGTTCTGATCCGCAAAGCGGACTATTACATTGATTTGCATACAGGGGGTAACCTTTTTGATATATTCCCTTTGGTAGGTTATATGCTGCATCCTTCTGCAAACATACTGGAACGGCAGCAGGCCCTGGCGAAAGCCTTCAATCTGCCTGTCATCTGGGGAACTGATCACGCGCCGGAGGGCAGAACACTTTCCGTAGCCAGAGACGCCGGCGTGCCGGCGATATACCTGGAATTTGGTGGGGGTGGCACGGTAAAAAAAGATATTGTAAATGCGTTTGTCCGGGGCTGTATAAACGTTTTTGATGTGCTCGCCATGGCGCAGGCCAGGGATGTTCCTGAAATAAAAATAAAATATTGGGTAGAAGACTACAGGCCGCGAGGCGGCTACCTGCAGGGAAAGATGCCTGCACCTGTGGGAGGAATATTTGTTCCTGCAGTAAAGTTAGGGACCGTAGTAAAAAAGGGTCAGTTATGGGGAACCATTACCCGCCCGCTGGAGGGTGATCAGTGGGAAGTGCCGGCTGATCAGGACGGCATCGTACTTTTCCTGAGAACCGCACCTTTTATCCGGCCCGGAGAATCTCTCGGAGGCATCTTACCTATTATGAATCCTGGAAAACTGATCATCAATGGAAAATAAAAAAGTAGCCATTATAACAGGAGCTGCTCGGGGTATCGGGAAGGCCATTGCCTTAAAATTTGCGGCCGGCGGTTATGCACTTGCCGCGGTGGATATTGATTCGGAAGGATTGAATGATCTTATAATAGAACTGGAAGCATTGCGCTGCGATTTTTTATGTATCTCCGGAGATTTACAGGATGATCATTTCATAAACAGCATCATCACAAGAACCCTCGACCGGTGGGGCCTGATCGACGTACTCATCAATAACGCTGCGTGGAGAACGCTGGAAACCATGCGAAGCATTTCGCTGAAAGATTGGGAAAAAACGCTGAGAATATGTTTAACGGCCCCCGCATTTTTGGCGAAACACGCTGCTGCGGTAATGGAAGAAAAGGGAACACGCGGGGTCATCATTAATATTTCCAGTGTGATGTCCCAACGGGCAGGCGGGAACAGTCCGGCTTATATAACCAGCAAAGGCGGAATGGAAAGCCTTACTTATGAGTTAGCCGTATTATACGGTCCTAAGGGGATCAGGGTGCTTGCTGTAAACCCCGGGAATATCCAGACAGCTTTAACCAGCGATTATACAGACGGAAAAGGCAATAATATCAGCGCCAGCCTTGGGGATGATATTGAGGATAATACCCCCCTTCAAAGAAAAGGGACACCTGATGAGATCGCAAATGTTGTCCACTGGCTTTCAACTGGTGAAGCCTCTTTTATAACAGGTACTTCCATTCTGGCAGACGGAGGATTTTTTCACAATTTCAATCCTTATCGGATGAAGAAACTTCAATTCCCGAAAGAATTTTGAAAGGGATCTGGAAATACAGCCACATGCTACCTTCTATAGAGGAAAACAACCGGTTAACATTGGGTGAAGGGGATACCCCGCTTGTTAAGTCCCGGCAGCTTGGACCATCCCTTGGACTGGAAAATTTGTATTTCAAACTTGAACTGGTAAATCCGTCGGGATCTTACAAAGACCGCTTTGCTGCTTGTGCTGTTTCTGATTTGCTTCAGCGTGGAATTAAATTCTGTCTGGCCAGTTCGAGCGGAAATACAGGATCTGCCTTAGCTGCTTATTGTGCGGCTGCCAATATTAAATGTTATTTGGTCATTGTGGATGGCGTCCCAATAGGTAAGCTTCAACAGATGCAGGTGTATGGTGCTGAAACGATTATGGTAAAGGATTTTGGAAAAAACGCTTCTGTTACCGAGGAGGTATTTTCCGCACTCAATGCAACAGCTGATCAGCATGGAACCGGGGTACAAATAAGTGCATACCGCTATAGTCCTTTGGGGATGGCAGGGGTTCAAACCATTGCATATGAAATTGCTGAAGAACTTCCGTATATGGGTGGGTATGTATTTTCACCTGCGGGTGGAGGAGGACTGACATTGTCCATAACAAAAGGATTCCAAATCTGGAAAGAACATAATCCAAATTTTAGGATGCCTAAAGTGCATTGTGTTCAGCCAATTGGTAATAACAGCATTGCCGGTCCCCTTAGAAATGGCTTATCTGAGGCTGAGGCAGTTTCTCAAAGCACTACTTTAATCAGTGGGTTACAGGTGCCAAATGTAATTGATGGGGATGAAGTTATCGCCGCCTGTCGGACTTCGGGAGGTACGGGATATACAGTAACCGATGAATTGATTTATGAAAGCCAGCACGATATGGCTGCCAGGGAGGGAATCTTTTGTGAGCCGGCGGGAGCCGTTGGTTTTGCAGGATTGCTCACCGCACTGAAAAATAAGGAAATAAATATAAAAGATAATATTGTTTGTCTGGTTACCGGACATGGTTCTAAGGATCCTGGCACTGCCGCTAAAATCGCGGAAAAATCAGTTGACCAATATTTTGAAAACAGCGCGGATACCATCCAGTATATAAAAACTCAAATACAAAATAATAATAAAGCAAATTTCAAATGAAAGAAAAATTCAAAGGTCTTTGGCCGGCCATGTTTACCCCTGTTCTCAAGAATGGAGAGCCGGCCTTGGATCAGTTAGAAAAATTAACCGCGTTGTTAATTTCTCAGGACCTGGACGGATTGTATATACTGGGGTCCACCGGTCAAGGTATACTCTTTACGGAAGAACAGCGGAAAACCGTAACAAAGGTTGTTAGTGAAGTAACAAAAGGACAGATCCCCGTCATAGTACAAGTAGGTGCGCTTACCACGGATGAATCGGTAAGACTAGCTAAGCATGCGGAAAAATGCGGGATTGATGGTATTTCTTCGGTAGGTCCCATTTATTTTTCCGGAACGGCAGATACGGCTTTGGAACATTACAGCAGAATAGCCAGGTCCACCAATCTCCCATTCTTCCCTTATCAGCTGGGAGAAAGGTTTATCCCAGGAGATACGATCAGTTTTGTAAAGAAGTTACTTGAAATTCCTAACGTGGCAGGAATGAAATTAACAACCAATCAATTATTGGAAATAAGTGCTATTTATAATTATGCAGGTGACAGGTTGAAATTATTCAGTGGCTCAGATGAATTATTCTGTCACGCCTCCCTTTGCGGCACAGTGGGGGCCATTGGCTCATTTTATAATCTTTGGGGTGTGCCTTGTAAGCACATCATGGCAGAATTTATGAACGGCAATTACCGGCTTACCAGGGAATTTATGCTTTCTTTTCAAAAAACGATTCAATTAATCTTACCGAATATCTGGACTTTCTTTAGAAAGGCAATGTTACTGAAATACAATCTAGATATAGGGCCATCCAAGGCGCCCCTCGGAAATACCAACACGGAATGGAAGGATGGGGATGTTATAGCTATAACAAAAAGGATTGAATCAGTAAACGGATTGATAATTAATGGATAAGTCATTGTTTTGCCGTAAAAGTTGCGGCAAATAAAAGAGAAGCTTTATTCAACGGTCATTTGTGATGTACTAGATGCGGCGGGATACAGAAATCAGTCGACCCGTGCTCCTTTTCATCCTTATACAGGAATGGATAAGCTGGTTTGACGTTGTAAAAATGCGTTTTGGCGAATATATAATGAAGATCTCAGGCGATAATTAAAGCTTGAGGCAGTGGACAGTTGTAAGCCGGGAGATGTTTTGGTTGCTGCCGTTTTCGGATCTGTTAGATCTTGTATTTGGGGAGAATTGGTTTCGGCTGCGGCCTGTAACAGTGGACGTGCAGGAGCCCTGATAATGGGGGCCGTACGGGATATCGCTAAAATGGGAGAAATGGGATTCCCGGTTTTTGCAACCGCTAAATACATTTATGATAGTTTAGACGGGTAACGCATTACAGACATAGACATTCCGGTGGAGATAGATTGTGTTGTTTTTGCTCCGGGTGATCTGATTTTTTGTGATCAGGATGGGATCGTCGTTATTCCCGCGCAGATCGAAAATGAAATCATTGAAAAGGCGTTGAAAAAAAATGGCAGCTGAAAATATCACACGAGATGAAATAAAGAAGGGCATGAAGGCGGCGGAGGCTTATGAAAAATATGGCGTATTATGATAAATTAAAAAGTGATCACCAGAGCTGCTGTGTCCAAAAGTTTTTTACCCTTTTAACCGGCGGTTCAGGCAGGAAATTATCTCTTCATTTTGGGACAAGCTTCTGTAGACGACAGCGGAAATATTATTTAAGAAACTTTTGAAGAAGAATGCAGAGGATTATTCGGGAACCTGAAACGCATACCGGAGACTGCCGGACTGGGATTCGGGGATGTTGGTCACGTTCGAAATTATGTTGGTGAACAGCAGAATCGGGCATTCTTAATAAGATATGAGGAATTTTTCAGCGAGCCGTACCAAGAAAGAACCACGTTGATAGGTTGTTTGGGAGATCTTCTGAAGTTTGAAATGGATGTAATAGGCTTATGCCAAAATAATTAACGGGATGCCGATAAAAATAGCTTTACTGGGAATATTTCATGAATCGAATACGTTTCTTGATAAATCTACAACACTGTCCGATTTCAGGAAAGGCCATTGGTTAACCGGGCCTGATATCCTGAATGAATATGCGGCGGCTTATCATGAAATAGGGGGAATGATAGAGGTTCTTTATCAGGAAGGTATCGAAGTAGTGCCGGTTATGTATGCTGAAGCAACACCAGGTGGTATAATTTCATCCGAAACGTATAACTGCCTGCTGCAACAAATGATGCAGGAGCTGGAGAAGGTATTGCCGGTAGATGCTTTCCTGGTCGTTCCTCACGGCGCAGCTGTTAGTGAAACTTTTAGGGATATGGATGGACACTGGTTGAGTTTATTAAGGAAAAGAGCAGGAAAGGACAAGCCTATAGTTGGCACACTTGACCCCCATGCGAATGTGAGTCAGTTAATGGTTTCATCGACCAATGCGCTTATAGCCTATAAAACGAATCCGCATATTGATCAGCGGCAGACAGGCAGAGAGGCAGCAGGTTTGCTGCTACAGCTGCTGCAGAAAAAACGGAGACCGGTACAGGTTCTTGTGCAAATTCCTTTGGCTATTAGTATTGAACAACAATATACCGGGAATGACCCCTGTAAAAGTTTATATGCTTACGCAAATACACTGAGCCGGCAGGAAGGGATATTGTCAATAAGCATTTTATTGGGATTCCCTTATGCGGATGTTCCGGAAATGGGAACTTCGGTCATTGTTGTGTCAGACAACACGAGGGATTTAGCTCTCTCCGTGGGAAAGCAACTCGAAAAGTATATTATTGGTCACAAGGAACATTTTATTGGCAGTAAAAGAGACATATCCTTTTCCCTGTCTTTGGTAAAGGATAGTAATAAACCCGTGCTGATGCTGGATATGGGTGATAATATTGGTGGAGGGGCACCGGGTGACAGTGCTTTTTTATTAGATGAGCTGGAACGATATGGAAAGTATAAATATTTTATATGTTTGTATGATCCTCAGGCCGTTCTGAAAGCGGAAAAATGCGAAACAGGTGATTCGTTCGATATTCAGGTCGTTGTTAATAGTCCTGCTGCTATCACTAAAGTGATTCGAGTAACACTACTTCGGAATACGGATGGAAAATTTAAGGAAACAAGCCCTCGGCATGGCGGCCAGGTCAGCTATGATATGGGAAATATAGCCATCGTTTCAACGAATAAAGGAAACATGGTCATGCTGACCTCCCTGCGGGTTCCGCCGTTTAGCCTTCAGCAGTTAACGTCTTTCCATATTGTTCCTACTGATTTTGATGTGCTCGTCGCTAAAGGCGTAAATGCTCCTATAGCAGCTTATGCTCCCGTTTGCCCAACCATCATGCAGGTGGATACACCGGGCGTTACTCAGGCAGATATGACCTTGTTTAACTACAATAATAGGCGTAAACCATTGTTCCCGTTTGAAAACTTATAACTGTTGGCGATATGTGTATCGGGAACCTTTTAAATACTCAGATTGAAAAAATAGTAGATCTGCCGTTCTACACGGAAGGCCCCGCGATGGATAGTATAGGTAATATTTACTGTAGCACTCTTGCGGGGAGAAGCATACTGAAAATAGATGCTCAATACAGGATAACTAAATGGGCTCAATTGACCTGTCCCAACGGGCAAATTATTTTACCGAATGATGAGCATTTGATTTGTGACGATGCGGCTATCAGGCGATTTGATAAGGAGGGGAAGTTTATAAAAACGGAGATGGAGGGGCATTGCGGGGGAATACCCGTCTATTCCTCCAACGATCTGGTTACAGATTCTGGTGGAAATATCTATTTCACTGATTCAATAAGAAACAATGGTAAAGTTTGTTTCCTCGGAGCAGACGGGCAACGGCATATTTTAGCCACCGGACTTGATTATCCCAATGGCCTTGTATTGTCTTCTCATCAGGAATGGCTTTACGTGGCAGAAAGTTATAAGAACAGGATCCTAAAAATTGATTTGAAAAGCCCGGGTATAGCAAAAGGCCGTGCGGAGATTTTTGCTGAATTACCAAGGCATCAGTCAGGCAGGGAGCAAGATAACCTGCCTGATGGCCTGACCTTAGATAAGTATGGAAATTTGTGGGTGGCCCATTACGGCATGCAGGCCGTCCATTGGATATCACCAGCGGGCAGGCTACTGTCTTCCATCAATACGATGATGCCTTTTACCAGTAACTTAATTTTTGCTGATGAACAAACATTAATTGTGACGGGAGGATATGAAGAGCCAGGTCCCGGTGCTCTGTTGAGAATCCTGATCAGTTAGGTTGATTTGAAGTTCACAAATTGAAATGACCCTGAACTGTCACAGTTGAGCCCATCGAATAATGGAGAACCGAAAATCCGTAAGTAGGAACCGTATGCTGCTCGGCAAAATAGTACTGAAATTTGAAAATATACGGGTATGTATCCTATTAACAGGTTCGTATTTTTGAAACGGATTTAGCACACGATTGCAATATTTATTTCTTTTCAGTTTTTTATTTTAACTGGAGTAATCTTAATTAAGAGACTAGGATATGAACAAATTTATTCTGGAGCTGAGTCAGGTAGGCATCCACGATATCGAAACGGTTGGAGGCAAAAACGCGTCCCTGGGAGAAATGATTCAAAATCTCGCTTCGCTGGGAATAAATATTCCAAATGGTTTTGTCGTAACGGTGGCCGCGTACAGAGAATTTCTTGAATACAATGACTTGGAAGGCACGATCAGGAACATCATTAATTCGATGGACATTGGGAATATTGAATCACTTAGACGGGGAGGGCAACAAGTGAGGCTATTATTAAAAAATGGACGATTCCCCAAGGAGATGAGTGAAGTAATCATAAAGGCATACGAAAAATTATCTTCAGATTACAATCAGGAATATACGGATGTGGCGGTGCGGTCTTCTGCTACTGCGGAGGATTTACCTGATGCGTCCTTTGCAGGTCAGCAGGAAACTTTCTTGAATGTACGCGGTCCGGCTTCCCTGATGGATGCCGTGCGTAATTGTATTGCTTCCCTTTTTACGGATCGCGCAATCAGCTATCGTCAGGGATTTGGGTATGACCATTTTTTAATTGGATTAAGCGTTTGTGTGCAGAAGATGGTGAGGAGTGATCTGGGAGCGTCGGGTGTGGCTTTCAGCCTTGATACCGAGAGCGGGTTTAAAGATGTTGTGGTAATTAATGGCTCTTTCGGCCTCGGCGAAATGATTGTTCAGGGTTCTGTGTCGCCTGATGAATTCATTGTATTCAAGCCTACTTTGAAAAATGGCCACCAGGCAATCATTGAAAAAAAGCTGGGAGTAAAGGATAAAATGATGGTCTATGGAGATAAGGCAGACGAAAGAGTAAAAATCATTCCTACAGAAAAAGCGTTTCAGCACCGGTTTTGTATTTCGGATTCAACGGCCATGCAGCTTTCCAATTGGGTGATAAAGATCGAGGACTATTATTCTAAAATCAGAAACCGGTGGACACCGATGGACGTGGAATGGGCCTTTGACGGACTAAGTAAGCAGCTTTTTATAGTTCAGGCAAGACCTGAAACGATTCATTCTCAGATAAATCACAGAAAAATAACAGAATATGGCATTTCTAATCAGCCCAAGGATCAGAAAATATTATTAAAAGGAATTGCCGTAGGTGATAAGATCGGTTCCGGTAAAGTAAACATACTGTATTCATTAGATAAACGGGTAATTGAAGGCCATGAATTTAAAGATGGAGATGTACTGGTAACGGATATGACGGATCCGGACTGGGAGCCGATCATGAAAAAAGCTTCTGCTATTGTCACAAACAAGGGGGGGCGCACTTGTCACGCTGCCATTGTTGCCAGAGAATTGGGTGTGCCGGCCATTGTTGGCTGTGGTAATGCGACGCATGTTTTACAGGGGGGCGACGAAGTGACCGTGAGCTGTGCAGAAGGAGAAGCCGGTCTGGTCTATGAAGGTATTTTGCATTACATAACCACAGAATGCGATCTTGATCAATTGCCGGCTATCAAAACTTCGGTTATGCTGAATGTTGCTTCTCCTTCCATGTGTTTTAAGTTTTCACATCTGCCCAATAAGGGAGTTGGTCTGGCCAGGGAGGAATTTATTATTAGTAATTATATACAAATACATCCCCTGGCATTATTGCATCACAAAAAATTAAATGATCTCTTATTAACAAAGGAAATTGAGAAACGGATATTTGGTTACGATCATGAGGAAGATTTTTTCACCAAAAAGTTATCCTATGGGATTGCTAAGATCGGAGCCGCTTTTTATCCCAATCCGGTTATTGTACGTTTCAGTGATTTTAAGAGTAACGAATATTATAACCTTTTGGGCGGAAGCCATTTTGAGCCCAAGGAGGAAAATCCTATGATTGGCTGGAGGGGAGCTTCGAGATATTATTCCGACGAATATAAGGAAGCTTTTGGCCTGGAATGCAAGGCAATAAAAATAGTTCGAGAGGAGATGGGATTAGATAATGTAGTTGTAATGGTTCCTTTCTGTCGTACTGTTGACGAGTTAATCAAAGTAAAAGGCGTGATGAAAGAATTTGGTCTGGAACATGGTAGGAACGATTTGAAACTATACCTGATGGCAGAAATACCATCCAATATTATTCTGGCTGATGAGTTTGCTAGACATATTGACGGCTTTTCCATCGGCTCAAACGACTTAACCCAGCTAACACTTGGCCTTGACCGTGATTCTTCGCTGGTGGCACATTTATATGATGAGCGAAACCCGGCGGTTAAACAAATGATAATAAAACTTATTGAATCGGCAAAAAGGAATGGGGTTAAAGTAGGTATCTGCGGACAGGGACCTTCTGATTTTCCTGAATTCGCTCAATTTCTTGTTGAGCAGGGAATCGACAGCATTTCCCTGACGCCTGATTCTGTGATAAAAACGATTAGGGCAATTGCAGCTTTTGAGAAATGAGGATTTCCCTGATTGGTCATGGTATTGCATTCATATGATCAGTAGATGGGTGGGGTAAATCCTGGAATAATGCTGTAAAACGTAGTGCATTTATTTCGAAATCACGGTGTCGGTAAAGCATAATCAAGACTGGGTGGTTTATTTAGGCGTCAATCTTGTAAAAAAGGGAAAATGGAAAAATTGACAATTATTGGTTGTGGCACCATGGGTCATTCTATTGCCTTGTGTGCCGCATGGCGTGGGATATACGTTAAAATGTTTGGAACAGATCATGCAGATAGGGAGCGGGCGGAGTGCGGAATAATCAGGAAACTGGAAACCCTGTCTCAAAATGGCTTGTTAAAGATGGGGGAATCCGAACAGGTAAAAAACAGAATAGTGGCCACAACTTCCATAGATGAAGCGGTGGGAGAAAGTTCATTTATTATTGAAACCATCCCGGAAAAGTTGGATTTGAAAAAGGAACTTTTTCGGCATTTGGATAATATTTGTGCAGTAGACGTGATTTTAGCCAGTAATACTTCAGGACTGAGCCCCTCGGCGATTGCTTCGGTAACAGCAGTTCCGGAAAGGGTAGTTGTAACGCACTTCTGGAATCCTGCCCACCTGATTCCACTTGTTGAAGTTGTACGTGGTGAAAAAACCAGTGATGGTACGGTGAAACGAGCGCTGGCACTGTTGGAGGTTATGAAAAAGAAGCCGATCGAAGTAAGAAAGGAGATGCCGGGTTTTGTTGCAAATCGTCTTCAGTTTGCTCTTTTTCGGGAGGCTCAATTTTTACTGGAAGAAGGGGTTGCGTCGAAGGAAGATATTGATGCTGCGGTTATCTATAGCATCGGACGCAGACTGTCCGTAACAGGACCGTTTGTTTCTGCCGACATGGGAGGCCTGGATGTCTTCGCCTCAATTTCAGATTATTTGTTTGCGAGTCTCTGTAAAGCTGAAAGCTCCCTCCCAACTTTGAAAAATCTTGTGGAAGATAACAAACTTGGAAGTAAGTCCGGAAATGGATATTATGTGTGGGATGCCTCTTTTTCTGAGGCGATGAATAACAGAAGAGAAATGGAATTAATTCGTTTTTATAAGGAGACAGGGTTCTGAGGTGCGGATGGCCATTTTGAAAATCCTTTTTTACCAATATTATTAGGATTAAGAAAATTGAGTTTGCCTGTATTTCTAACATCGGCTGAAATATTGGTTCTGTCAACCGTATGCTGGGAATTTTGATTGTATTCGTTGAACGGAGCAACTTTTCTGATTGCTTTTCGGGAATGAACATGTATATATCAATGAAAAAATAAGGGCGGATGTCCGGAATAATACGGGGGTCGCCATAAAAGAAACATCTTATTTATTCAACTCATCTTGTAAGATAGTATTAGAATTAAAAAATATAGTAGTGTATATCCCTTTGATCGTTTTGTATTTTTGAAAGAAAGAATGATAAAATGCGCTGATGATTAAAAAAAACGATCAATCATGGAAAACGAGGATCTTTTGGAGATTAAGAGGAGTTTTGATGAGAATGGATATGTTTTTTTGCCGGGATTTCTTAATAAAGGAGAAGTTGATCTGATCAACAGAAAATTTGATCAATTTATAAAGGAAAGTGTGCCCGGTTTGCCGCCCAGGCATGTCTTTTATGAAGAGAATAATGATCCGGGAACGTTAAAGCAACTACAGGATCTGCACACTTACGATCCTTTTTTTTCTGAAATGTTATTCGAGGGCAAGTTCAAAAGAATTGCGGGAATTTTATTGAATGATACGGCAGTCGGCAAGAACCTCGAATATTTTAATAAGCCAGCCCGGATCGGGAAGCCAACGCCGGCACACCAGGACAACTACTATTTTATGCTTAACCCACCGCTGGCTGTAACCATGTGGCTGGCGCTGGAAGATGCAGATGCGGAGAATGGCTGTGTTCGGTACATCAAAGGCTCACATCTCAAAGGCTTGCGTCCGCACGGGAAGACGAAAACGCTTGGATTCTCGCAAGGCATTTCCGATTATGGGGAACGGGAAGATTTAAATAATGAAGAGATTGCTTTTCCTGCGAAGCCGGGTGACTTGTTAATACATCATTCCATGACGATACATCGGGCTGATGGCAACAAAAGCAACTCACGTAGCCGCAAAGCAGTCGGGTTTATCTATTTTGGACAATCTGCAAAAGAAGACCTTGAGGCAAAAACTACTTACCAGAAGCATCTGGATGAAGAAAGATTCCAAAAGCTGGTTTACAATAATTTTTCAGAACTCCCGCTGGTCAAGGAGCATGATGCTCATCGATAAATTAGTTCCCCGCAGATAAGGTCAAACATACGCCGTGGAAATACACAATTTTATTACTGACCGGTAGTTTATAAAGAAGGATTTTGTTGAAGGATAGTATTATAAATGGGTATCCGTTATCACATCAGCATATAAAGTAAAAAATCAATACAATGACGGGAAATGCAGGTTGTAAAGATATCCAAATTGGCATTGTAGGGTTAGGATTGATGGGAAGCGGTATCGTTACTTCGCTTTTGGCAGCCGGACACAAGGTAAAAGCAATCGCTCCGCTTCCCGGTGAAAAAAAAGTTGCGCTTTCAAGAATTGCAGATCAGCTTATTCAATGTGAAAAGTGTGGGCTCCTGACAGACCCGATGGACAGTTACTTATCCTCATTAACCATTTCTGATGAATATCTGGAGCTGAATGGTTGCGGCCTGGTTGTCGAATGTGTCACAGAAGATATACAAATTAAGGAATCGGTATTACACAAGATGGTGGCATCGGTTGATCAGGATACGATTATAGCAAGTAATACCTCGGCCATACCAATAAGTGTTCTTCAAAGGTTTGTTGCATATCCTGAACGGTTTATTGGAATTCATTGGGCGGAACCGGCTTTTGCAACAAGATTTCTTGAAATCATTTGTGGGAACCAAACTTCGGAGCAGAATGCTAATTGGGTATTTGAACTATCGCATGCCTGGGGGAAGGAACCCACTCTTCTTAGAAAGGACATCAGGGGATTTATTACGAACCGTCTAATGTATTCAGTGTACAGAGAGGCCCTGGGCCTTGTAGACAGCGGGCAGGCATCTGTTGAAGATGCCGACAAGGCCTTCCGGTACGATGCAGGTTCCTGGATGACATTGATGGGAATTTTCCGAAGGATGGATTATATGGGTTTGAAAGATTACCCGGTGATATTTAGAACTTTGTTTCCCGTTTTGAATAGTGGCGATGAGGTGCCGGCGATAATGCGGAATTTACTAGATGGAGACGCTGGAGGTACCGTGCATGCTAAAAAATTTTATTCTTCCACGATGCAAGAAGCTAAAAGCTGGGAGGAGGCCTTTGCTTCTTTTAACCGGGAGATATATCAGTTAGCAGCTAAGTATCCGTCTGAATCCGGGCATAAGGATCAGGATAAATCAAGCGTATGAACAACTGAGTCTGTAATTACAGTCTGACTGATTGAGCTGTATTCAGGTCGCAAAAAATGCTTATGATATCGAATGGGGTCAGGAAAGAATCGGTATTGATTGTAGGAGAGGGGAAACTGGCATATAGTGTTACGGTTTGTTTTTTGCAATCCGGTTATGCCGTAAGCTTATGTACGCAGAATAAGGAGGAGGCCGTTGAAAGTATTAATATACATTTTGCTGATTTAACTGAAAACGGTTGTCATAAGATCAGTAGGCCTTTGTTGGAAGTGACGGATGCCTTGGATGGCAAGCTGAATTATCCATTGGTTATTGCCGTTACGGAGGAAGATCTGTTAAAAAAAAGATCCCTGATTCAGGAACTGGAGAGAAAATTGTCTTTAAGTGCGGCAATAGGTATAAATTCAGAAAGCATTCCACTCAGTGTTTTGCAGGAAGGTTGTAAAAACCCCGACCGCATTATTGGGCTTAATTGGTCAGAACCTGCGCACACCACATATTTTTTGGAGATCATTTCCAATAGTAAAAGCAATTCGACATTGGTTGATCAAGTATTTCAGGAGGCGAAGACGAATTGGAGCAAAGATCCATATGTCATTTCTCGTGATCTTGGAATTCGCGCCAGGATGTTGGCCGCCATGACAAGGGAAGCCTTTTATCTGGTGGAAAACGGATTTGCTTCCATTGAAGATATAGACCGCGCCTGCAGAAATGATCCTGGATATTATTTACCTTTCGCGGGAAATTTCAGGTATATTGATCTGATGGGCGGCGCATCCGGCTTTGGCCGGGTGATGAAAGCTTTGAACCCCGAATTGTCGAAGGCCCAAAAGATGCCGGGATTTTTTACAGATTTTATCGAAAAAGGAGAGCAATTCATGGATAATAATAATGGTATTTACGATTACAGCCCTGGCGAGGCCGAAGAGTGGAAAAAAAACTTCAGGAAGTATAGTTACCAGATACAGGCAATCATCGGTAAATATCCTTTTAAGTACAAAAAAGAACTTTCTCCTGAACAAAAAGGAATAAAATATTAAATTAATTGTTGAACCCAACGACTAATGATTTATGAATAAACGGTTTATTATTGATTCGCATCTTGATCTGGCCATGAATGCGATTGAATGGAACCGGGATCTTACGCTTCCATTGGATGAAATCAGGCAAAGGGAAATGCATTTGAAGGATAAGAATGACCGGGGAAGGGGTACAGTGTGTCTTTCCGAATTGAGAAAAGGGAAAATAGGGCTGGTAGTCGCCACCCAGTTGGCTCGTTTCGCTCCTTCCGGAAGAACCAGTATAACCAGCTGGAATTCTCCGCAGCAGGCTTGGGCTATGACCCAGGCTCAGCTTGCCTGGTATCGGGAGATGGAGGCCTTAGGTGAAATGGCTCAAGTCACTGATCTTGGGCAACTGGAAAGACATTTATCCATGTGGGAGGATATTCATATTCCGGATGAAAAGAAACCGGTAGGATATATTCTAAGTCTGGAAGGTGCGGATTCTTTGGTGGATGTCTCCTATTTACACCGGGCTTATCAGTACGGGCTCAGGGCTGTTGGACTTTCCCATTTTGGCCCGGGCAGGTATGCGCCGGGCACAAAAATGGAAGGCCCGCTAACCGGTTTAGGGATTGAATTATTAAAAGAAATGAGTAAGCTGAATCTGATCCTGGATATAACCCACCTTACGGATGACGGATTTAACCAGGTGATGGAAATATACCATGGACCGGTATGGGCGAGTCATCACAATGTCAGGGAAATAGCGTCTTCACAACGACAGCTCACAGATGAACAGATAAAACGCCTGATTGAACGGGATGCGGTTATTGGTGGGATGCTGGATTGTTGGGCCATGGACAGCCGTTTTATAGATGCCATTTCAGATCCCTGGCAATTAAATATTAAGCTCGAAAATCTGGTGGATCATTGGGATCATATTTGCCAGATTGCCGGTAATAGTTTGCATGTTGCTATAGGGACCGACTTGGATGGAAATTTCGGAACGGAGCAATCTCCCTGGGATCTAAATTCTATTGCGGACCTCCAGAAATACCAGGATATTCTTGTCTACCGCGGATATAAGTCAGAAGACATTGACAACATATTTCATAAGAACTGGCTCAGATTTTTACGAAAAGCCTGGCATTAATCTCATCATCAAATTTTGCGAAGATGCCATCACATCTCCAAGCAGGAGCTGCAAAAGTTAATATAACTCCCCCTTTGGGCACACTGATTAATGGTGATTTCATTACGCATTATGCCAGGTATGTGCATGATAGTTTGCATGTGAAAGCAATTGTGTTAAAATATGAAAACACAGAGATGGCAATTGTGGTGGTGGATATATGTGCCATGCCTAAAGATTTTCTAGACGAAGTCAAAGCGGAGATAACGAAGAAAACAGCAATAAATAGTCATCATATTCTTATTTCAAGCACGCATACTCATTTTGCAGGGTCGGTATCCGCTCTGCTTCTGGTACCGGCTGACCTGCCTTACCGGCAGCAGCTTCCGCATTTGATTTTGAAGGCTGTTCAGCAGGCGCAAAAAAACTTGAAGCCTGCCAGAATGGGGTTTGGGGCAGTTGATGTTCCCGAGCACGTCGTGTGCAGGCGTTATTATATGAAGCCAGGATATGAAGCCCATAATCCCGTTACCCTTGGCCTGGATAAGGTAAAAACCAATCCATTTGGCGATGAGGCTCAGATTGAAAAACGGGTTTCGCGCGTCGATGATGAGTTGAGTTTTCTCGCTATTCGGGGAATGGACAACCAATGGATCAGTTTGCTCGCCAATTATTCAATGCACTATGTTGGCGACTGCAAAGCGGGTACTATAACCGCAGACTATTTTGGCGTATTCTCAAAACATATCGCTTTCAGGCTGCATGCCGGAGAAGATTTTGTTGGTATCATGAGTAATGGAACAAGCGGTGAAGCGAGTATCTGGGATTTTATTGAACCGGATCGTTATCCCAAAGCTGACTTTGAAAAAAGCCAGATCATTGGCAATGATCTGGCGGAAAAAGTTTTTCAGGCAGTCCACAATATTCATTGGGAAACCGATCCTAGGTTATCTGTACTGTATGATGAAATTCAGGTTCATGTCCGTAAGCCATCATCAGATGAATTGGTAGCCGCCAGATTTACTGTGGCCGAAACCGATTATGAAAAGATCACGATCTATGAAAACCCTAAAATCAACTTCGATCAGCTTCGGAGACTTTATGCCCGTGAACAGGTTTTATTAAATGAATATCCGGATACGATCTTATTTCCGGTACAGGCTATTAAAATCGGAAGGGGCATTATCGGGGGCCTGGGAGGGGAATTTTTTGCAGAAACGGGTCTATGGCTTAAAGAAAGATCCGGAATAGATAAATATTTTACCATTTGCTTTTCAAATGGCTATGTTGGTTATGTGCCGCCACCGCATGAACTGGAAAAGGGCGGATATGAAACCTGGCGATGTCGTTCCAGTTATCTTGAGTCGGGATCGGAAAATGCCATCCGGAGTAAGTTACTTCAATTGATACACCGGCTTTTGTAAACCCATCTGGTTTATTGTTTTGAATGACGACCTTGTTGACATCTGGTTACATTTAAAAAGTTCCTTTATGCATCGGGTCGACCGGCAGATTAGCAAGATTGGGTTAGGATGTGTGACTTTTGGCCGGGAGATTGATAAAAAGGCCTCATTCATCATGATGGATCATGGGTTTGAACGTGGTATTACCTTCTTTGATACGGCCACAGCTTATGGAGATGGCACATCCGAAAGTATAGTGGGTGAGTGGCTGGATGGGAATCCCCTGGCTGCCAGCGCAATATTTGTCGCCACAAAAATATTACCTCCTTACTCGCCGGAAAACATAACAGCGTCCGTTGACCTGAGCCTGAAGCGCATGGGAACGGATGCGATCGATCTGCTTTACTTTCACAACTGGGATCCTGCCGCAGATACAGTTATTGCGCTGAAGGCGATGAACGATCTCGTTAAAGATGGCAAAGTCAAATTTCTTGGTGCAAGCAACTTTACGGCGGAACAGCTTTGGCGTACGCTGCAACGGCAAATGAATCACGGGTTTGCGAAACTTGGTTTTGTTCAGAATAATCATAACCTCGCAGTCAGCGATTTAAATGAGGAATTGCACGGGGTATGTGTTTCTCATGATGTCCGTATCATCACTTACAGCCCGCTGGGCGCCGGCTTTTTAACCGGAAAGCATCAGCGTGCTGTACAACCGGGTTCCCGTTTTGCACTGGTGCCAGGACATCAGGAGATTTATTTTCAGGAAACCCCCAATCGCCGTTTTGCCAAACTTCAGGAATTGGCTGCATCGTCGGGTCAAACGACAACCCGGCTCGCGCTGGCGTGGGCCCTCCATCAGCCGGGAGTGACTTCTGTACTCGTAAGCGGTCGCGTTCCCGCTCACATTGACCAGGCATTTGACGCACTGGCTTTTGATTCTCCTGATTTGTTAAATAAGACTGATTTAATTTGAAAAATTTTTTAATGCCGATGATGGAGAGGCGTGGAAGTTTTTACCGGATCATTTATATGCGTTCGGGTTTTGAAGAATAGTACTACATTATGAATAAAAGCAGCGTAAAATATGTCTGATCCGACCACCAATGCTGATGCGTCCGAAGACGCTGCAGGCATATTGTCTGATGAACAAGCTCATCCGAAGTATCAGAATCGCAATGCGCTGATATACGCATCCCTGGTATCGCTGACCTATTTGGCCGCTCCGGTGCTTTATATTGGTATACAGGCGGGTCTTTGCAAGCGGTTGCACGCCTCCAACGCCATGGCCAATCTACCGAGTACGGTTTACGCCGCGATGTCCTGGTTACCGGTGATCATCGCCTGGTTATTTCCTCAGGCACGTCTCCTGAAGAAAACAATGAGCCTTTCATACAGCCTTATGTCCCTGACGGGTGTGCTGATTGCTTTTTTGATTATTTCTCAGCCATCAAACGAAATCATCATTTGGTCCCTCGTCGTTCAGGCTGCAATATTGGGAGGAAGCAACGGCGTCCTGAGTATTCTCAATTGGGAGGCGCTGGACAGGGGCGTTTCCGCAAAGCGCAGAGGCAGGGCACTCGGACTCGCTTTTGGATTGGGACCAGCTTTTGCAGTAGTCGGTTCTCTTTTCGCTCAATTACTGCTGAATGGAAAACTCTTTGGATGGCAACCTCCCCGATGGCTGTCATTAAATTATTATCCATATAATTATGCGATATTATTTGGCACCTGTGCGGCTTGTACAGGTCTCGCTGCATTGCTTGTGCATTTCTACCGGATTCCTTTGCCTAAAGTGGATGTGAAGCGGGAGCCCTTTCATGTTGCTGTGCTGGGAGGATTCAGGGGGATGATCAGCAACAGGGTATTGCTTATTGCCTGCATCGCTTACCTGCTTGTTTATTGCGGCAACATGGTGCAGAATAACATGAATATATTCACCCGGATATCTGTTGGAAGAGCACCGGAGGATCTGGTGGGCTACCAGCTTGCGCTCCGGTTTTCATTCAAGATGCTGGCTGGCTTCCTGCTGGGCTGGTTGCTGATCCGCACCAATCCAAAGGTTCCGCTTCTGGTTACGGTAGGTCTGCAGATAACAGGTGTTCTTTGGGTGCTTCTGGTGCCGGGGTATTGGTTCATGCTTGCTTTTGGTTTAATGGGAGCGGGTGAATTGTTTGGCGTGTATTATATCAACTACCCCGTCTGTTGTTCATCGAAATCACAGGTAAGGCGGAATATTGCCTTCCTGGGTTTAATATCTTCAGCTGTTGGTCTGGCGCCCATGCTCTATGGTTGGATCTCCGATACCTGGAGCCTGAGGGCGAGTTTCTGGGCTGCCCTGATCATCATGGTTTTTGCTGCGGTGCTGGTGTTTGTTAAATTACCCGCTCGCCCGCAACCACTGCCCGAAGACTTAGGTGCCGCGGACCTTAGCGAGGAACGCTAAAGTATATTCCGGGGTACTGTCTGCGTAAAATGCGCATTTACTTTTATCTCCTGAAATTGAACAGCAGATAATGTTTTGGATGAAAGTAATGAAGCAACGGCTATTTTATTTTCCCCGTCATGATTCATTCATTAAAATAAATATCGCCACGATAACCTGTTTATGAGGCGGATTAATATTACGTTATTTCTGAAATATAGTATTATTAATGTGAACAAAAGTTGAAGGGTGGGTAAAGGTTAACATTTACTTTTAAATAATTGAATTAATTAATTTTTTTAAGACACTGGTCATTCATTTTATCTGTGAATGCCGGTTGAACGGACTTGTAATATCCACCGGAACAATAAACCAAGCTAAATCATGAAAATTATGAAAAGAACTGCTGCAACACGGAGCCGGATCCTAAGCAAGCTCCATCAGAAAAGATGCTTATATCTTTTATTTCTTCTTCAATTGTTTTCTTTAAATCTTCTTGCTCAAAACTCGATTACCGGTACGGTAAGAAACGCTGAAGGAACTCCTGTCCAGGGCGTAAGTGTTGTATTAAAGGGAACGAATAGAGGGGTAACCACCGATGCGAACGGTCAATATTCCATTAACGTGACGGAGACAAGAGGAACCCTGATATTTTCATTGATCGGAATGAAAAGTCAGAATGTGTCGATTTCCGGAAGAAAGGCTATAGATATAAATTTAGAAGAGGACTTTTCCTCTTTAAAAGGGGTGGTGGTTGTAGGTTATGGAACGCAGTCCAGGGAGTTGGTTACCACTTCTATATCAAAGCTTGACAATAAGGTATTGGAAAACGTTCCCTATCCGAATATTGCATCGGCATTGGTAGGGACGATACCTGGATTAAGGGTTCAAAATACATCAGGACAACCAGGCGCAACTCCCCGGATTATCCTGAGAGGAGGAACCTCCATTAACAATCCGGATGGGGCGGTTCCATTGTATGTGATTGATGGCGTTATCCGGAGTAATATGGATAATCTCAATGCCAATGATATTAAGTCTATTCAGGTTTTAAAGGATGCTGCAGCTACTGCTATTTACGGAGCTAGGGGAACGAATGGGGTTATTATTATTGTTACGAAATCCGGGGAAGCCGGTAAAACCCTGGTTAATTATAAACTCGGTTTTACCCTATCCAAAACTACCAAAAAGTACGACCTGCTTCAGGCAAAGGATTTTGAATACTATTCAAGACTTGGAATATTAGCCACTTCGAGAAATTACCCTCCTTATGTGGATCTTCTTACTGGGAATTCATATCCCGGTGGGATAGGGAATGACCTGACGAACCAAACTATTTTTAGTGAACAATATCTTACGCCAGACAACAAATATAAGTTGGACGAGGGTTGGCAAAGTATTCCTGATCCCCTGGATCCAACTAAAACGATTATTTTTTCAAATACTGATTTTCAGGATATTCTATACAGGACAGCGCTTTCCCAGAATCATGCCTTATCGGTATCAGGGGGAAGCGAAAAAGCTACTTTTCGTTTGGGGCTTGGATACCAGAATGATCAGGGAATTGCCATTCACAGCGGATATAGCCGGTATAACGTAGATTTCAGCGGAGACCTTAAGTTAACCAAGAATTTTAAGGTCTTTACCCGGGTCTCTTTTGATAACACAAGTGATAAACAGATTGACGTGGGAGGTATTTTCACAGCAGCCATGATTGGGCCGCCTACAGCGAAACGTTATTTTGAAGATGGAACTCTCGCTCCGGGTGAAAGTATAGGCTATGCAAATCCAGAGTATTCCCTGTCTACCCGCTTCCCGAATAACAATGCGACGGATTTGACTATAATCGGAGGAGCACAATGGAAAATTTTACCAGGACTAACGTTTAATCCCCAAATATCGTTCTATCAGAGAAGTGTATATTCCAGGAATTTTACAAAATCCTTTTTGAACGGGCCACTAAATTTAAATACATCCAGAACGGCTTCCGGCTCGTATAGCCAGGAGTTTGATCCGCAGGGCAGCGCCGTGCTTACTTATATTAAATCAATAAAAAATGTACACAATATAGAAGTGGACGGAGGGTTCTCCTATTTTGGAACTGACAATTCGGCCTTAAGCGCAACAGGGAATAATGCGGCCACCGATTTGATACCAACGCTGAATGCGTCCGGGAATCCGGTATCTGTTTCCGGCTCGGAATCACATCAGATCATAATGGGATACTTTTCAAGGATCACGTATAATTATAAACAAAAATATCTTTTTAATGCAAGTCTGAGGTATGACGGGGCTTCCGTTCTGGGAGAACAAAATAAATGGGGACTCTTTCCCGGAATTTCCCTGGGCTGGAAAGTAGACAAGGAAAATTTCTGGAAAATATTTCCTGAAAATCTGATTCAATTGAAGTTAAGAGCAAGCTATGGAGCAACAGGCAATATCAGCGGACTTGGATTTTACCAGGCGCAGGGTCAGTACAGTACCGGAACCCGGTATTCAGGTAATCCCGGAATTCAGATTACTACCCTTCCGAACCAGGATCTCAAGTGGGAGCAATCTAAAACCCTGGATTTCGGAACAGATATCGGTCTTTTTAATAACCGGGTAGGCATCGCATTTGATATCTACAGAAGAGTAACCGACAACCTGCTAACGACGCTGAGCCTACCTCCCTCCACTGGATTTTCAAGCATCCTCACGAATTATGGATCCCTGGAGAACAGAGGATATGAGATTGAAATCAATGCCCAGATCCTGCCTCCCAGTTCGGCTTTTCAATGGAACATTTCTTTTAATGCTGCAAACGTCAACACTAAGATTCTTAAACTCCCCCCAAATGGTATTCCCAATAACCGGGTCGGAGGCGTTAATGTATGGGATGCAAAAACAAAATCCTACCAATGGAAAGGCGGCTTACAGGAAGGTGGTCGGGTGGGCGATTTGTACGGGTTCAAACAACTCAGTATTTATCCTACTGATGCGGATGCTGCGGCAGGCCCAGTGGATATGCTGGTTCCAAGGCCGGTTAAAACAAAATATGGTGGCGATGTGAACTGGCTAGATGCAGACGGAAATGATACCATTAACACGAAGGATCAGGTCTATATGGGAAATCCTTATCCCCACCTTACCGGCGGTTTTTCAAATACGTTTAGTTATAAAAACATAAGCCTGTACGTTCGCATGGATTATACCATTGGCGCTCATGTTTATTATGAAACAGGAGCAAGGATTGAAGGCCAGTTTTCAGGAGCCAATGCTTTGTCGACCGACCTGCTCAGATCCTGGAAAAAACAAGGAGATATTACAGATGTGCCCAGATACTATTTTGCAGATCAGAACGGCCAATGGAATGTATGGGATGGCAGGCGAAGCTCCAGGTTTTTTCCGAGTTTGGATTTTCTTTGTATAAGAGAACTCACGCTATCTTATAATTTACCGCAGGCCCTGCTCAAAAGGGTTAAAATAACAGATGCAAGGCTTAACGTAACCGGTAATAATTTACATTATTTCACCAAGTATCCAGGATTGAATCCGGAAGCAACAGGCACTTATTATGGATATCCAAATCCAATGAGCCTTATTTTCGGATTATCGATTACTTTTTAACAATCATTAACGCAGATCATCATGACAAAATCTAATAAAACGCTCATATACGGATTGATCGCTCTGTTCTCTGTTGCGTCCTGTACCAAACAACTCGAGTTAAATCCGGTAAGTTCCATTTCCACCACTTCTTTTTGGAAAACAGAAAATGATGCAACAGGAGCTTTATATGGGATGTACGCCAGGTTTACGAGTGTAACAGCGACCTACCTTTTCATTTGGGGGGAATCGAGAAGTCAGGATATGAAGGCCTCTACGGGGGTAGATGCCACCAACTCGCGCAATTTTGACAATTCATTGGATGCTACTGCCGCCGGGCCGGACTGGAGCACGTTGTATACCGTCGTAAATGACGCCAATGGTATTCTTAAAAATGTTCCGAATATCAAATTTACAAACCAGACTAATCAGAATAGAATCCTTGCAGAAGCCTATACCATGAGGGCATATTTATATTTTGTGCTGGTGAGAACCTGGGGGGCGGTTCCGATTGTGACCGATCCCACGAGCGGGTATAATCCATCCATTATTTACAAAGAGAGATCACCTATAGGAGATGTATTCACTTTGATCAAAAAAGATATTGACTCCGCCATTGCTCTTTTCCCCGATAATAGTTTTATTACAGGCAGGAACAGGTGGTCAAAATCTGGTGCGGATGCGCTTAAAGGAGATGTGTATTTATGGACGGGAAAAGTTTTGGGAGGAGGAGCTCCGGATTTTACGACCGCGCTGAATGCTCTGACTGAGATTGGCTCGAGTGATGTGGCCTTGTTGTCCGATTTTTCTTCCATATTTGATTACGACAACAAGGGCAATAAAGAGATTATTATGGCAAGTAATTTCAAGGAATACGAGTCGGCTAGCGAAACTTTTATGGCTAATATGTATGTATACAGCGGATTGCCTGCTAATATTTCTCCCGCAACAAGGGATTCCCTCGGTGTACTCGGGGGAGATAATTATTGGACGCTGACAAGTGATACCCGGTCCAAGTTCAGTGATGATGACCTGCGTAAAAGAGCATCTTATATCGATGTATACGGGGTAGATCCGGCGACCGGCCTTTATACCAATTACTTTGCCACCGTGCAGAGGAAGTTTGATGGTATGATCGATAATGGCATCAGGCATTTTTTTGATGATGTGGTGATATACCGGTATGCGGATATTTTACTGTTAAAGGCAGAAGCGGAAAATGCGCTGAACCAGGATCCGTCTGCGGAGATGAATGCGGTCAGGGCCCGCGCCTTCGGCAGCAATTTCGGCAGCCATACTTTTGTAAATGGTACCCAGGAAGTAAATGATTCATTAATTCTCAACGAGCGCCTGCTGGAATTGGTTTACGAAGGAAAGCGCTGGTGGGATATCCTGCGATTTAATAAAGCAGATGAACTGATCCCCTATTTTAAAACGAATCCAGGCAGCGAGTACAAATTTATCTGGCCGCTTTCCTTAAGCATTTTAAGTCTGGAGCCTAAAACTGTTCAAAATCCAGGGTATTGAAATCAGAAAACAAATCAATCACGAAGCGGATAACCGGGATTCAGGTGTTGATCACCGGTCTCGCTTCCATAGGCATGAAGAAAATAGAACATCGGGCATGCATTTTTTTGATGTCATTGGTTACGGCGTGCCTGATGTTTCTCCTGAATCCCGTCAATGCTCAGCAAACGGATAATTCCCGCATTGGCGTGGTGAATATCGGTATGAACCGGGAATTGTTTGTTGATGATTTTCTGGTGGATAGGTTTACTGGTAAAGCAGGATTACGCCTGCATCACCCGGTTCCACGGGAGATTATCCTGACATGCGACAGTTCCTGGGAAGGCAGCGGTAGTAATTATTTCAGCATTTTCAGAGATGCTGATCTCTACCGCATGTACTACCGTGCGGTGAATGTGGAAAGATTCGAGAATGGCCACAAAAACGAAACGGATGCTGATCTGCATAATCGCTTTTGTTATGCAGAGAGCAACGATGGTATTCACTGGCGTAAACCGGATTTAGGCCTCTATAAATTCAAGGGTTCGAAGCACAATAATATCGTGCTGGCCAACGGAAATGTCGGTGGTATTCAACTGAACCTGAGCGATAACGCTTCGATGTTTAAAGATGAGAACCCGGATGCTTCACCAGATGCCCGTTATAAAGCCATTGTTTGTTCAGAAAAACCAAAGGGGCTGTTTGTTTTCAAGTCAGCCGATGCGATTCACTGGTTGCCCATTACCCATGAACCGGTAATCACAGACGGAGAATTCGATTCCCAGAATATTGCTTTCTGGGATAGCGTCCATAAGGAATACCGGGCCTACTGGCGAATATATAAAAACCATCTCCGGGATATCCGGACGGCAACATCCACGGACTTCGTCCATTGGGACCATCATGCGGATCTGAAGTATTTGGATACAATGCTGGTGCAACTCTATACAAACCAGGTAAAACCGTACTACCGCGCTCCTGACCTGCTCATCGGCCTCCCGACACGGTATATTGATCGCGGCTGGTCGCAATCTATGCGCGACCTTCCCGAGTTTGCCTACCGCGAACTGCGATCCAGTGTAAGTGTACGGGAGGGAACTGCTGTGACCGAAGGAATGATCATGGCCAGCCTCGACGGCGAAAACTTCAGACGCTGGACAGAAACTTTTCTCCGACCGGGCATTGAACGGGAAGGCACGTGGAATTATGGACAGCAGTACAGCGCGTGGGGAATGATCGAAACAAAGTCTGATCTCGAAGGAGCACCCGACGAACTTTCCCTTTATGCTACAGAAGACTACCAGTCCCAACGTCCCATGGGCGTAAGGTTGCGTCGTTATACACTTCGGCTGGATGGTTTTGTTTCCGCTCATGCCTCCATGGAGGGAGGCGGCCTGATCACTAAACTTGTTCTTTTCCGCGGCAACACACTGTCGCTGAATTTTTCCAGTTCCGCCGCAGGCAGTATACAGGTTGAAATACAGGATACCAACGGTAAACCGCTGCCGGGTTTCGGCCTGGATGATTGTGCGCCCATCTTTGGTGATACCCTGGATCGTACCATAACCTGGAAGAAAGACAGCGATCTCCATTCGCTGGAGAACAAACCGGTGCGGTTGCGGTTTGTTTTAAAAGACGCTGATCTCTATTCATTCCGGTTTCAATAACCGGATAACGGCATTCCGGAATAATTTGCAATACGATTTGATTAGGTATGAAGAAAAAACCATTCAGCAGGCAATCAATCTTTCATTTTGCATGGGCGCTTGCCGGTTGTATGACCTTTGCCTGTCCGTCTTTTGCTCAGCAGGCAAATGGCCGGGCTTCCGGCACACCTGATATCGGCATGCAGCGGCAATTATTTTTGGATGAATTTTTGGTGAAGGATCTTTCCGGGAAGGCCGAACGCATATTGCATCATCCGGAACTCCGGGAAGTTGCCGTTGTACATAATGAACCCTGGGAGGGCAATACCAGCGGATACCATAGCGTCTTCAAAGACGGCGATCTTTTCCGGATGTATTATCGCGGTTCACAGATTACACTGACTCCCGATAAATTCATTAATGACCATCCGTTTTATATCTGTTATGCAGAGAGCGCTGATGGCATCCACTGGCGTAAACCGGATTTGGGTCTTTACGAGTATAAAGGTTCCAAAAAAAATAATATTGTCCTGGCCAGTGGAGAGATCGGTGGCCTGCAGCTCAATATGGGTGACAATGCTTCCATGTTTAAAGACGGGAACCCGGAAGCACATCCCGATTCGCGGTACAAGGCCATCGTTTGTTCGCAGAAACCCAAAGGGTTGCTTGCTTTTAAATCATCTGACGCGGTTCACTGGTTACCGATGAGCAAGACTCCGGTAATCACGGAAGGCGCGTTCGACTCGCAGAATATTGCCTTTTGGGACAGCACCCGCAACGAATACCGCGCATACTGGCGCTATTTTAAAGGCGGAACAAACGCGCAAACATTAACAAAGGGAGGTTACCGGGCAGTACGTACGGCTGTTTCAAAGGATTTCCTTCACTGGAGCGAAATGAAAGATGTAAGTTATGAAGACTCCCTGCCGATAGAACTTTATACCAACCAGGTCAAGCCCTATTTCCGCGCGCCTTATCTTTTCATCGGATTGCCAACGCGTTATATTGAACGCGGATGGTCCCCTTCCATGCGGGCTCTGCCTCAGCTTGAACACCGGACTTTGCGCAGCAGCCATTCCCTCCGGTACGGAACCGCCCTCACGGACGCCATGCTGATGAGCAGCCGTGATGGAGTTCAGTTTCAGCGCTGGGATGAAAGTTTTCTTCGTCCTGGTATCGAACGGGACGGAACCTGGAATTACGGGCAGCAATATATCGGATGGGGGATCATCGAAACAAAATCTGACCTAAAAGGCGCTCCCGATGAACTTTCTTTGTATGCAACGGAAAGCTCCTGGACGAGTAATGCACCCACTAGCGATCTTCGGCGTTACACCCTGCGCATGGATGGTTTCGTTTCAGTTCATGCGCCGATGGAAGGGGGCAGCCTGACAACCAAACCTTTCTTTTTTGAGGGCAAAAAATTATCGCTGAATTTTTCCACGTCTGCTGCAGGCAGTATTCAGGTGGAGATCCAGGATACGAGTGGAAATCCGGTACCCGGATTTGAACTGAAAGATTGTGCACCTGTTTTTGGAGACAATATTGAACGGGCCGTGATCTGGGAAACTGGCAGCGATGTGCATGCGCTGGAGGGCAAACCCGTACAGCTGCGGTTTGTCTTAAAAGATGCTGATCTCTATTCATTCCAATTTCAGAAATAAACCGCAGGCGGATGTCTGGATCCCATTTAGTTTAAAATGAAATTTATGCAAAAACGCTTAATACGATTATCCCTGGTACTGTTCTGTTTTTTATACCATCCTGGTATCAGTTTCGGGCAGGATGATCGTGTTATTACATTGGGAACGAAGCGGGTTATTTTTGTTGATCATTACCTGGTGGATACCCTTGAAGGAGCACAGATCGTCATGCACAGACCGAATGACAAGGGAACGGTCATATATTTTAATAAGCCGTGGGAAGGTGTTTTCTGCGGTTATACGACCATAATAAAAGATGGGCCACTATACCGCGCCTATTACAGGGGAATGCCTTCGGATAAAAAATATGTCGCACCGGCCGGTAAAAAGCAATCAAAAGTTACCAAAGCGACGGCGATCGAACTGGATAAACATTTGTCAACAACCTGCTATGCAGAATCGAAAGATGGGATCCATTGGGTGAAGCCTCTGTTGAAATTGCATAAGATTGATGGTGATTTCGAAAATAATGTCATCCTGGCCCGGGAATCGGCAACGCATAATTTTTCACCCTTTCTGGATAGCAGTCCCAATACGCCGGCTGATCAGAAATATAAAGCGATGGGAGGGACTTCGGAAGGGGGTGGATTATTTGCTTTTGTTTCATCCGATGGGATCCACTGGAAGAAATTCAAAAATGAACCCATTACCAAAAACGGAATGTTTGATTCGCAGAATGTATGTTTCTGGTCAGAAAGTGAAGGATTATATGCTTGTTATTTCCGAACCTGGTCGGGTACGGGATATAAAGGTTACCGCACAGTCAGCCGCATCACGTCGCCTGACTTTGTTCATTGGTCTGAACCGGTGGCCATGACTTTTGGCGATACGCCTCCCGAACAACTTTATACACAACAAACCAGCCCGTATTTCAGGGCGCCGCAAATATATATTGCGATAGGCGGAAGACTTATGGAGGGGCGCCAGGTGTTGACTAGTGAACAAGCCTCAAAATTAAAGGTGGAACCAGGATATTTTCATGATGTGTCGGATGCTTATTTCATGACGAGCCGGGGAGGAAATCGTTACAGCCGAATGTTTATGGAATCGTTCATTCGTCCGGGTACCGGTTTAGGCGACTGGGTTTCCAGAACGAATTATCCTGCGCTGAATGTGGTTCAGACCGGACAGGAAGAAATGTCGATCTATGTAAATAAGGATTATGCCCAGCCTACTGCTTGCCTGGAGCGCTACACTTTGAGGCTCGATGGGTTCACTTCCGTCTATGGGCCATATAAAGGAGGAGAGCTGGTCACCAAGCCCTTTATCTTTTCCGGACAGGAGCTTGAAATCAATTACGCGACTTCTGCGGCAGGAGAGATCCGTATAGAAATACAGGATGAAAATGGCGATCCGGTTCCCGGGTTCACCCTAAAGGATAAACAAAGCCTGATCGGCAATGAAATAGCAAGAATCGTATCTTGGAATGGAAATCAAAATCTGGAGGCGTTGGCAAATAAACCGGTCCGTTTGCATATCTATTTGAAAGATGCCGACCTGTATTCTTTCAGATTTAAATAAGAAGGGACTTTACTTTCTTGTTGAACCCTGGCTAAAATCGGGTATCTAATTATGATCGACCGAACAACGATGAAATATGTATGGCTTGCTTTTCTTTGCGCCGTACTTTATCCCAGTCGCGGTAAAAGCGAAAAATACTGGACGGCCCGGACCTCAAAAAATGCCTCCGATACAGCAAGACCGAAAAGCTTCGCCGATCTTACGGGGGACTGGCAGTTGCTGGTGGACGACTATCTGGTTGAAAAAAAAGAACATGTTCAACGGACGTATCATCCGTTTACAAAATATGCAGGCAATCCGGTGCTTGTAGCAGACAAACCCTGGGAAGGCAGCATGGTCTATATTTATGGTACGGTATTACCCAACGAAAATGCAACGGGCTATCGGATTTGGTATCAGGCCTGGGGAAAGGAGTACCGGAATTTATATGCGACAAGTCGGGATGGATTGACCTGGGAGAAGCCGGAACTTGGGATCATTGATTATAATGGTTCTAAAGCCAATAATATTTTTTTACGTCGAACCAAAGAAGATCATTTGCCTCAGGTTATTTATACACCCTGGGAAAAAGATCCTAACCGTAGGTACAAATTACTCAATTATGACTATGGCCGCACGAAACCGGATCACCTGGTGAGCGGTTTCTGGGGCGCCTATTCATCCGATGGAATCCACTGGACGGACGTACCGCAGAATCCGGTACTGAAAGATCCGGGAGACGTCGGAAATTTTGTGTGGGACGCCCATACTGGACGTTATATCGGATACCCGAAAATCTTTACAGTCGTCCGGGGGTTCAACAGGCGATGCGTTGGATTCACTGCAACAAAGGATTTTGAACACTGGCCGTCGGCCCAACTTATAATGGTTCCCGATGAAGCGGATGATCTCTGGGCCTCCCTGAAAAACCAGCGGACGGAATTTTACGGATTGAGCGCTTTTCCCTATGAATCCGGATACCTTGGTTTTCTTTGGATATTCCATATTACCGACGGCAAAAACGATGGGCCGATTTATTGTGAACTGGTCAGCAGCCGGGATGGGATCAGTTGGATACGTCAAGAAGTATCGAATGGCAAACGGCTGTCCATACTGCCGGTGGGTCAGAAGGGTGCCTGGGATCAGGGAATGATTTTTACGCCAAATCATCCGTTGGTTGAAAACAATATCATTAAACTCTGGTACGGTGGTTCTAAAGCAACGCATGACGCACCCGATGCCAGTGTCGGAGCGGGCATAGGTCTGGCCACTTTACGAAAAGATGGATTTGCTTCCCTGGATGCAACGGGTTCCACAGGCATCGTTACGACCAAATTATTGAAAAATCTTCATGGGCCGCTGCTGGTGAATGCGAATGCTGCGGGTGGTTCACTAACCGTTGAAGTGGTTGGGCGAAATGGAGGAGTGGTACGGGGTTTTAGTCGTTCCGAGTGTAAGGTCGTCCGCATGGATAGCACCTCCATTCAGGTCAGCTGGAGAAACCACATGAGTTTACCGGATTCCCGGGAGCCATTCCGTTTGCGGTTCATTCTTCAAAATGCTTCCCTGTATTCTTTTAATGGCGGCGCAGATGTTGATGTTTTTGATCCGGCACAGCCGCAAGACATTCACCTGACATTTAAAAAGGCGGATCAACTTCCGCCTTACCGGCTTTACGGGCCGGTATCGGTCGCAGCGGATCCGGATCGTCCTTCGAAAGCCAGTGAATCCGTTAACTTTCCTTTCGATACTTTGTATCCGACAAAAATTGAAATACTGAATACCACCGATCTGGGCGCCCGTTTTACTTTATCGGCCATGGTTAAGACAAACCGTCAGGGACCTATGCGGTTATTCAGCAATTACCGCGGCAGCGGGGACCTGGCGAGTGGCGAGCTGCTGTTTGACTTCGATCCGGCAGGTAAAAAAAATCCAGGATTGCGCTTTAATGTCAACGGGCAGACCGTTCAGTCAAGACCATTGGCGTTCCATGACGGAAAATTTCATCTGCTGGCAGTGACCTATGATCTGGGACTGGTTATTCTTTATCTGGATGGTAAGGAGGTGGGACGGGGGCGTTTACAATTCGGAGCTGCGCACTTGGTAACGGATAAGAACATACGCCGTTATTTTGAATTGCCGGATGCGCTGCCGGAAGTAGGCATTCACCTGGGAAATAATTTGTTTTTTGGAGCAGATGCCGACGAACATTTTATGACTTACAAAGAGGAGGTAACGCCCGTTCCCCAGGCACAATTCACCGGGAAGGCTAAACATATCGGGGTCGATAGAAAAGTCTTGACTGCATCGGAGATTCAAAAGCTTTTCCGCATCGATCTTCGGCCTAATTGATCAATCATAGGGAACCGATGCGTTAAAGAAGACTTATCCTTTTTGTTATGCAGGCAAAATTAACATCGCAAAATCTCAGGGGCAATTGGGGAACTTTATTGCTGCCTTTGGGTAGCGATGACCACATTGATTACCCGGTTTTGAATGGTGAATTGGATTACCTGATTACGGCCGGTCTGGATGGGATCTATTCCAATGGGACGGCTGGTGAATTCTATAACCAGACGGAAGATGAATTTGATGGCATCTGTGAGTTGTTGGGAAGGAAATGCGCCGCCGCAGGAATCCGCTATCAGATAGGAGTTAGCCATCCAAGCCCGGTAACCTCCTTAGAAAGATTGAAGAGAAGTTTGTATTTGAAACCGGACGCCTTCCAGGTTATTTTACCCGATTGGGTAATCATGACAAAGGAAGAGCAAATTATTTTTCTTCAAAAAATGGCTGCGGAAGCAGGAGGTATTCCGATAGTATTATACAATCCTCCACATGCCAAGCAGGTCTTAACTCCTGAGGATTATCATTCTTTGAAAGAAAGTGTTCCCACCCTGATCGGTATCAAGGTGGCTGGTGGAAACGCGGAATGGTATCGTAAGATGCGGGAACAGGCAACCCATCTTTCCGTGTTTGTTCCGGGGCACAAGTTGGCGACAGGTCTGAAGGAGTCAGTTGCCGCCGGATCCTATTCAAATATCGCTTGCCTCAGCCCCAAAGGAGCACAAGCGTGGTGGGCATTAATGCAGACGGATCTGGACAAGGCGCTAGAGATTCAGCAGAGAATCCTGAATTTTTTTGAAGAATGCATTATCCCCTATCAGCACGCTGGGTTTTCTAATCCGGCCCTGGATAAATTCCTGGCCGCTGTGGGGGGATGGTTTCCTATTGGCACGCGTTTGCGCTGGCCCTATCGGTGGATACCGCAGGACGAGGTAGTGGCGGCCCGGGCAAAGGCAAAAATGCACATCCCTGAACTATTAGTATTTAATGATTGACCTGCCGATGGTCATTGAGCATTTGAAATTTTAATTATGCTTAAGGGTATTGAAATAAGGTATTTATTTTTCGTCTTCATCCCGGCCGTTATTTGTATGGCTGCGGGCGGGATCCAAAATGCCCCGTTGAGCGCTGGCGCTCCCTCCATGGTGGATACGTCGGAACAGACGGCCTTTGCCGGTCTAGCAGGGAGCTGGCAACTGCTGGCAGACGATTATCTGGTAGCCAAAAAAGAGCATATCAAGCGAACCTATCACCCGTTTATAAAACATGCCGGAAATCCCTTACTCATCGCAGATAAACCCTGGGAGGGCCGAATGGCTTACGTGTTTGGAACTGTGTTGCCCAACGAAAAAGAAAAGGGTTACAGGCTATGGTATCAATCCTGGGCTGGTGAGTATGCTGATCTGTATGCAACCAGTAAGGATGGGCTGACCTGGGAAAAACCGGAGCTGGGCATCGTTGATTACAAAGGCTCAAAAGCCAATAATATTTTTTTGCGCCGTACAAAAGAGGATGTTTTACCCCAGGTTATTTATACTCCCTGGGAAAAAGATTCCAATCGCCGGTACAAACTGCTCAACTATGATTACGGCCGTACGAGACCGGATCATTTGATCCGAGGTTATTGGGGCGCGTATTCACCGGATGGTATTCACTGGACTGACGTTGCGCATAACCCGGTTCTCAAAGACCCGGGGGACGTTGGCCAATTTGTTTGGGATGATCATACCCATCGTTATATTGGTTTTCCGAAAATATTTGCCATTGTCCGGGGTTTCAGGCGGCGATGTGTTGGGTTCACCGCTACGAAAGATTTTGAGCACTGGCCTTCAACCCGTCTCATCATGATGCCGGATAAAGCGGACGATCACTGGGTAACTCAGCCGGGTCAGCGGACGGAATTCTACGGACTGAGTGCTTTTCCTTACGAATCCGGATACCTCGGCTTTCTTTGGATATTTCATATAACAGATGCTCATGATGATGGACCAATCTATTGTGAACTGGCCAGCAGTCGGGATGGCATTCATTGGGTCCGCGAGGAAACAGTAAATGGGGAACGCATCCCTATTTTACCCGTTGGCCCGAGGGGTTCCTGGGATCAGGGCATGATCTTTACACCCAACCATCCGCTGGTTGAAAACAATACGATCAAACTCTGGTACGGAGGATGTAAGCAGACGCATGGCGCGCCGGAAGATTCAGCAAAGGCTGCCATTGGCCTTGCGACTTTGCGCAAGGACGGTTTTGTTTCCCTGGATGCGGATGAGACCATTGGGATCGTAACGACCCGGTCGCTGAAAAATCTTCATCAGGAGCTGCTGGTAAATGCGAACGCCGGCTCCGGTTCATTAAAAGTAGAAGTGCTTGACGAAAATGGAAACGTTTTGCCAGGCTATAGTGCTGGGGAATGCCATATTATCCGAAGTGATGGCACGGCGTTGCCGGTCAGCTGGCAAAAACATAAACATTTACCAGACTTGCATGCCGGGCTTCGTCTGCGGTTTATTCTGCAGCATGCCGAGCTCTATTCATTTATGGGAGGCGCGGGCGTCGACCTTCTTCGTCCAGAACGTCCGGAAGACAAAAAATAATAAATTAAAAATGAACCGCAGTACCGTTGTTATTCTTGGTGCAGGCGTTACAGGCCTTAGCACGGCCTATCACCTGGCACGCAAAGGTTTTGAAAAAGTAATTGTACTGGATAAGGGACCGGTAGGAGATGGGTCAAGCAGCAGGGCTGCCGGAATCATTACCGGATTATTGTGGAGTGAGACCGGCGTAAGGTCGCGTAAAATCAGTCTGCAGCTTTTCCGGGATCTTTCGGAAGAATTGGAAGGCTACCGGTTTCAGGACACTGGCGCACTGAACCTTTTTGATCCGCTGTCGTGGACGGTGCGTGAAAAACTTCTGCCTCTTTACGACCATTGTCAGGCCCCTTATGAAATACTGGATGCATATGAAATGCACAAACGATGGCCTGAGCTTTATCCACCGGGAGATTTCATCGGGCTTTTTGATCCACGGGGTGGTTATAGCGAGCCACAGGATTATATTCCGGCATTGACAAAGAAATGCCGCGTACTCGGTGTCGAGATTCGCGAACATCAGCTGGTGACGGATTTTATGATGAGGGGTGAAACGGTGGCCGGCGTGAAAACCGCTGCCGGAGAGGTCGAAGCAGATGTCGTGCTAAGCACCGTATATTCCTGGACGAATGTATTGCTTTCCAGACTAAACCTGCAGCTGCCGGTGAAAACAGTTATTCATCAACGTTATACTACGGAACCTCTCGGGAAACCCCTGTTGATTCCGGCTGTTAATGCGGATCCACTGGGAGGTTATGTCCGTCCCGCATCAGGTGGCCGACTGCTTTTTGGAATAGAAACGGGGGAGCGGGAAGAGCAACGTGTCACTTCGCTTACCTATCACCTGAATGAACTGGAAAAGCACCCGGATGACCAATATGCTCCGGTCCGGCTAAAGGAAGAGATCAGATCGAAATTCACGCCTTTTGTGCCAGCCCTTGAGAAGGTCCGTTGGGAGAGCGACAAGATTGGTCTTTTGACCTTTTCCATGGATGGAGAGCCCATCTTGGGGCCAGTCTCTGCGATTCCGGGATTGTATCTTGGTCTGGCCTTTCATTCAGGCGGTTTTGCGTATAATCCCGTGTCGGGATTGCTGCTGGCGGAATTCGTTGCGGATGGCCGGACGCAGATAGACGTCAGCGCGTTTTCGCCAGATCGCTTTAATCCGGCTGAAACGGTGGCCTACCTGGCCGAAACAGTAAAACAAAAGGATGTGGCGCGTAGACGGCACTGAGGCAAACGGGTTTCTGAAATAAAGTACTATAAATGAGCATAAATATTCCATATTGATAGAATGTCGGAAGTTAATTTTGGTCATTCAGGCTTGTCATATTGAAAATGGTTAACAACTTATCTGAGGGTTATGAATGGAGAAAAGGAAGATCGAACATCACTTGAAACCGCCCCCGACGGACAGGTGATTTTTATGAACGATTCGGATCGTATCGTGTGGGAAGAAGATCTGGAATCGTTTGTGCCCGAAAAAATATTTGACGCACACATACACTTCTGGAACGACGAACATTTACCAGTAAACCACGCACATCGTAACGCGTATGTCTTCGCGGACTTCCGCGTTACGGAAGCGTGGAACAAAAGGATGTTTCCCGGGCGACAGATAGACTACCTGGTCCTGGGGACTCCCTGCCCGGGCATGGACGTTCAGGCACACAACGCATTTTTAGCGGATGAATTGAAAAAAAAGCCGAACTCCCGGGGACACCGACTGGTCACTCCGCAATGCCAGGTTGAGGATATCCGAAACGATATGCTGAAAAAGGGATTTCAGGGCCTGAAACCCTACCGGTTATATTCACTAACCGGTGATCCAAACCAATGCCGGATATCCGAATTTTTTACGCCTCCCCAACTGGAACTGGCGAATGAAATGGGCTTGTGGGTCACCATGCATCTTTCCCGTTATCATGGTTGCGCAGATGAAGAAAATCTGAGAGACCTGGAAGAATATACAACGCGCAGATATCCGAAGATTAAATGGATCCTGGCGCACTGCGCCCGAAGTTTTACCTACTGGGCGATTGAAAAGGCGATCAACCGGCTCCGCGAGATGCCCAATATCTGGTACGACAATTCGGCCGTTTCAGATGTGATGGCCCACTACACGCTGTTTAAGAAAGAAGACCATAAAAGGATTTTTTATGGCTCCGATAATCTGGCGGCGAACGCTTTTCATGGAAGATACGCTCCCCTCGGCCGCTTCTGGTACCAGATGGAAACACCGGAATATGCCAAAAAGCCGAATATTCATACGGATGCGCGCCCGATCCTGGCGATTTACGATCAGCTCCTGGCCGTGAAACACGCAGCACAACTGGCAGGCCTTTCCAAAGACCAGATAAACGATATTTTCTGTCACAATGCCAGGAGAGCATTTGGAGTAACCGAAGCTTCCTGATCCGCTTGAGGGATCTTGCATGAACTAAAAAAATCCGATGCAAATAATAAGCAAAGGCAGTATAACCAAACCGCTGGATGATAAAAATTTCAGCAGTAATGCTTTCCCCTGTATTGAGAAATTGCCTTCAGGCAGATGGCTTGGTGCTTTCAAGGCATCGGAGAAAAAAGGAGACTGTGATTTTATGCACGCGGTGATGACATGGTCTGATGATGAGGGCAAGACCTGGGTCAGACCATTTGAACCCGTCAAGTTGCCGGATATTGATGGTGTTGCGGGCCAGAGCCGCATTTTATATTTTCTTTCGCTGGGCGGTAAACGGGTGCTGATGTTGTCTAACTGGGTTGATTCTTCTGATTTGTCAAAGCCCTATTATGATCCGGTAAATTCAAGCCTTAAGGATACCCGAATATTTATAAGCCTTTCCGATGACGAAGGGGAAACCTGGTCAACTCCTGAGTTAATGAATACAGATCCCGTACGTGATCCTACGCCGCTCACGGGTGCTCCGTTCCGGTTGAGGGACGGAACCATCGTGTGCCAGTTTGAGATCAATAAACACGATTGGGATAAATCGGAATGGGTTCATAAATCAGCCATGATCTTTTCAAACGACGGAGGGAAAACCTGGGGCGACGTGGTAAAGGTCACCGAAGCGCCGGGTATGTATTACTGGGACCAGCGTCCGAATGTTATTGCCGACGGAAATACAATTGTGGACTTTTTCTGGACCCTTGACGGGCAAAGACAGCAATACCTGAACATCCATGCCAGAGAGAGTCATGATGGCGGCAAGACCTGGGGTGATATCTGGGATACCGGGGTCTACGGACAACCCGGACAGCCGGTTGATCTTGGAGATGGAAGAATAGCTGCAATTGATATCGACCGGTCCATAAGACCCATTATAACGGTCCGTACCAGCCGAGACCATGGTCGGACCTTTGATGAAAGCCTGGTCGTTTACAACAGTAAACTTAAAATGCAGGATAGCCGGAATATCAGTATGGATGATGCCTGGGATGAAATGACCCGTTTTTCTGTTGGTCATCCTACACTCTTAAATCTGGGACCTGGTGAAATGATCGCCTATTATTACGCGGGAGACCATAGTGATAACACCCGCATTGAATTTGCCAGAATACGTGTACATTAGAATGATGCGCAAACCATAGGGATGCGGATCGCAGGCTTTCCTGTTCCTGGGAAGGAATTGTTGAAAATTTAAAGATTGAATAATGGCGGAATCTGAAAATAAGACGGAGAAGCTTTATTTGCATGCGAAGACCCGTATTCCCGGTGGTGTGCAATTGTTAAGTAAACGTCCTGAGAATATGGCACCGGGCCGTTGGCCCGCCTATTTCAGCCGCGCAAAAGGCTGTGAGATATGGGATCTTGATGAAAAGCACTATTATGACATGTCCACCAACGCGGTCGGTTCCTGTCTGTTGGGTTATGCCGATCCGGAAGTTACGCGCGCCGTCATCCGCAGAACGGAAATGGGAAGTATGTGCTCGCTCAATCCGCCCGAAGAAGTAGAGCTGGCAGATTTGTTATGCGGTATTCACCCCTGGGCCGAACAAGTCCGATTTGTTCGCGGTGGGGGAGAGGCTTGTGCTGTGGCGGTTCGGATTGCCCGTGCTACCAGGGACCGTTCTGTGATTGCTATATGTGGTTACCATGGCTGGCAGGATTGGTATCTGGCGGCAAATTTGGGAGAAAACGATGCGCTGAGGGGTCATCTGTTGCCAGGTCTTAATCCATTAGGCGTTCCCGTTCAGTTGAGAGATACAACCGTTGCTTTCCGGTACAATGACCTGGACAGTTTCAAACAGGTTATCGATCGTTATGGATCCCGGCTTGCAGCAGTGATCATGGAGCCTTGTCGGAATGCAGACCCCGAACCAGGTTTTCTTGAATTTATCCGGGAGGCTACCAGGGCATGCGGGGCCTTGCTCATTTTTGATGAGATCACCGTTGGCTGGCGCCTGCACTACGGTGGCGCACATCTGCGGTTCGGCGTGAAGCCGGACATGGCGGTATTCGCAAAAGCCATGGGTAATGGCACGCCTGTCGGCGCCGTGATTGGAACAAAAGAGGCCATGGATGGTGCACATTATTCCTTTATCAGCAGTACCTACTGGACGGAAAGTATCGGTCCCGTTGCCGCCTTGGCCACATTGAAAAAAATGGCAGGAGTTGATGTGCCCGAACATGTGGCGAAGGTGGGAAACCTGATCATGCAATACTGGCGCAGTGCCGGTGAAAAATATAAACTGCCTGTGGTCACGGCCGGTTACCCCTCCCTGGCTCATTTCAGTTTTGACCATGAAGATGCGGAAAAACTGAGAACGCTTTATACGCAATTGATGCTGGACAGGGGATTCCTGGCTGGCTTATCTATTTATCCAACCATGGCGCATACGGAGGAAATCGTTATGACCTATCGCGATGCCATTGAAGAAGTGTTTGCGTATATCGCTGATGCATTTCATCACGGATTTGTTGACCACGTCTTAAAAGGCAAAGTAGCCTCCAGCGGTTTTGCCAGGCTGATTTAACTTCGGTGCACAAAATGTTTCAGTGATGATTAGTCTAATTCATCTCGAATGTCCATAAGGCAACCGGTCGCGATGGCCTCCGGTTCAAAACTGTCCTCACGCGCATGGTTGGTGGTTGCCTTATTGTTTTTTGTCGGCGCTTTAAATTATCTCGACCGGACCATGCTCACCACCATGCGGGGGTCGATTGTCCATGCAATCCCTATGACGGACACGCAGTTTGGACTGCTTACGTCCATTTTTTTATGGGTTTACGGATTACTCAGTCCCTTCGCTGGTTTTCTCGCCGACCGGTTTAACCGCAGCCGCGTGATCATCACCAGTCTTTTAGTTTGGTCAATCGTCACGTTGCTGACGTCCTATGTCACTAACTTTGAACAATTGCTGGCAACTCGCGCGCTGATGGGAATCAGCGAAGCCTGTTATATCCCCGCGGCCCTTGCGCTGATCGTGGACTATCACCGGAATTCCACCCGTTCCCTCGCCACAGGAATTCATATGGTGGGCATTATGATCGGTTCGAGTCTTGGTTTTGTAGGCGGCTGGATCGCGGAGAAGCATGCGTGGACTTTCCCATTCCATATTTTCGGAATCGTTGGAATAATATATTCTGTCATCCTGATCTTTACCTTGCGTGATGCTCCCAAGCAACGATCAGAAAATCCTTCCGTAGCAATAAAGATCCGGGTAAATTTTCTTCAGGGTATCCGGGCCCTGTTCAGCAGCCGGTCTTTTATCATCATGCTGATTTTCTGGGGACTTTTTGGAGTAGTCGGCTGGATGATCATGGGATGGCTTCCTACTTATTATAAGGAACATTTCAATCTTTCTCAAGGCATGGCCGGGTTATATGCCACTGGATATTTCTATCCTTCTGCGATTGTGGGCCTGCTTTTGGGCGGTTTTCTGGCGGACCGCTGGAGCAGGTCGAATCCCAGGGCGCGGATCCTGGTTCCGATTATCGGCCTTTGCATAGCAGCGCCCTGTGTGTTCATCGCGAGCAGCACGGCCATTCTTCCCCTGACCATTGTTCTTTTTATGATCTTTTCTCTCACGCGTACCTTCACCGATGTGAATATGATGCCGGTACTCTGCCAGGTGGTTGATGAACGTTTCCGGGCAACGGGTTATGGGATTCTGAATATGTTCGCAACGGTTATTGGCGGAATCGGACTTTACGCGGGAGGCGTTTTGCGGGACTCGCAGGTGGACCTCAGCGCGATGTACCGTTGGGCTTCCCTCTTATTGATCGTTTGTGCATTACTGATATACCGGGTGCAGTTGAAAGCAGAAGGCCCGCCTGTTAATAACGAATAAAAATTGATCATTAAAATCTTTTCAAATGAGAATGCGCGAAAGCCAGGTATTAAAAAAACTCAGAGCCGGAAAAACCGTCAGTTGCTTTAAAGTCAATTTTTCGGATGCTCGGGTTTCTGAACTGGCTGCGATCTCGGGATTTGACTGCGTTTGGATAGACCAGGAACATGTCGGTCAGGATTGGTCTGTGGTGGCGGCAAATACCTGGGCTACCAAGGCGCATGATGTAGACCTGATGGTGCGGGTATCCAGAGGAAGTTATAGCGATTATATAAGACCGTTAGAGCTCGACGCTTCGGGTATCATGGTGCCGCATATCATGAGCTTGGAAGATGCAAAAAAAGTGGTCCGAATGACCCGGTTCCACCCTCTCGGCCGGAGGCCCATTGACGGTGGAAATACGGATGGTGCCTATACGGCAATAGATTTTAATGATTACCTGCAACAGGCGAATGAGCAACGCTTTGTCGTTTTCCAGATCGAAGATCCCGAACCGCTGGCTGAGCTGGAAGCCATTGCGGCATTGGAGGGATATGATATGCTTTTCTTCGGACCCGGCGATTTCAGTCAGGGTATCGGGGCGCCGGGGAAATGGGATCACCCGAAAATAGCGGAAACCTATGAACGCGTCGCGGCTGTGGCCGCTAAATTTGGTAAGTTCGCCGGTACGGTCGGAAACCCGTCCAACCTTAAGTACCTTGTTAAAATGGGTTATCAATTTGTCAGCGTGGGTGCGGACGTGGTTGGATTAAAAGATTATTGTCAGGGGATCGTTAATTTATTTCGGCCTTCTCCGGATGAATCTGCCAAAAATTCCTACCTCGAAAAATGATGTTTTTCGCCATTTTAAATCAGCCGTATGTCAGTAAAAAATAAGGTGCTGTTCATCACAGGTGCCGCAAGCGGTATAGGTTACGAAATTGCAAGGCTGTTTGCCAAGGATGGAGCGAAGTTGGTTATAACGGATATCAACCGGGATAAAATCGATCAGGCTGTTTCTGAATTGAAGAAGGAACATCCGGATATTTCAGGAATTGAATGCGATGTGACCAGCGAATCCCAGATAATAGATGCTATGGATATAACATTGCAGACTTATGGAAGGATTGATGTGCTGATCAACAATGCCGGTATTCAATACGTGTCCCGGATTGAGGATTTTCCTGTCGATCAGTTTGAGCTTTTAATTCGGATAATGCTTGTCGGCAGTTTTATAGCGATCAAGAAGGTGTTTCCAATAATGAAGAAACAGGCGTTCGGCAGAATAATTAATATAGCATCCGTGAATGGCCTGGTCGGCTTTGCCGGTAAGTCCGCCTATAACAGCGCAAAACATGGTGTGATAGGCCTTACGAAAGTAGCCGCCCTGGAAGGCGCTGAACACAATATAACCGTTAATGCACTTTGCCCGGGTTATGTGGATACGGCTCTGTTAAGGAATCAGCTCTCCGAACTGGCAAAGACTAGGAATATTCCGGTGAGTCGGGTAATAGAGGAGGTCATATTTCCGCTGGTTCCCCAAAAACGCTTACTTCGGACGGACGAAATAGCACATTATGCGCTTTTCCTGGCCGGAGAAAAAGCAGGTGGGATTACGGGACAGGCAGTGGTAATTGACGGAGGATACACCGCCCAGTAATATTGGTAAAAACGATAACTGCTTTAATTACCTTTTTTATTTAACTACATCAGCATGCAAAACCAATCCATACTGAGGAAAAGATTATTATTTTTTCTGATACCTGCCCTATTCGGTTCCTTTTTTCTTCAGTCGCAGCCGGTTTCTCCGCCGAAACGGGAAAGGAGCAATCGTTTGGAGATCACTCCATTTGGCAGTCTTAAGAGCTGGTACAAAATAGCTAATCCACTAGGAAAATCTTTAGCTAAACCGGGTTTTAACCAGGCCGTTTATGCTTACTCTTCTGACATTGGAGTCTTCTGGTGGGAAGCAAGGGATATACAAAGCGTTGAAGTTGTTTATGATCGCCGTGCCGCGGATAAATCTACCGGTTTACCGGTATTGCAGTACTGGCATCATACTTGGCCGGAAACCCCACCTGTTATGCCCACGATAGAAGACCAGGAAGATGATCCTTGGCAGGGGAGCTGGATAACTGCCGATGTGAATGCTGAACCGGATGGCGACCGGCTTGTTTTCACATTTAAACCGTTGACTGCGCAGGAAAATAGTCATGCCGTTTATTTACCCGGACCAGTTACCTACAGGAGAACCTTAAAAATCCGTTTGTTATATCCGCAAAAGCACTCCGGTATCCGGGCTATTCATGTTTTTTCAGCCTCTGAGGAAAAAAGCAGTTCCATCCGGATAGAATTGGGCTGTGATGAAAATAGTCATTCATCCGTTGAAGGAAGCCTGGAGATCTTTAATGGCCGGTTGAAAAGTATTTCATCCTGGAACTGGGATAAGCAGGATAAAAAAACGGGTATAAATTCATGGAAGTTGACCCTGAATGGAAAATCGAAAGGGATTGTGGCCGACATCTATTCCGCCAGGACAACCCTGCCCGGATCCAACGACGAAACGGTAGTTACTTTGCGGTCGCCTCATGGCACGTTTTCGTTTTCTGTGAACGATCTTGAAAAAGGACCTGTATATATTCCGCATTTTAATGCCTATATAACAAAATCCGATGATCCGGTTTCTTTTTCAAAAGGAGGCCCGGTCAAAGGTAAAACAGTCAGGCAAAGGATCGAAGCTCAGCCGGAACAATCCTACGATCGTGCCAGAAAGGAAATTCCTCACTTGGATCCCGTACACGACCAGCTGGGAAACAGGATATATCTTCCTCTGGCATCTGATGCAAACTGGCAAAAATTTGCGGTACAATGGGGGGGTAATATTTTTATTAATAAACTGCTCACAAAAGCGCAGGGTAAAGAATTGGCGAGGTGTAACTGGAACGGAGATGATCTGGCATGGAAGATTGGTAGCGGTCGGCTGCCCAATTTCGACCGGACTGAAGAGAATTGTGAAATGTCCTTGCTGAATGATTATTTACCTATTGTTCATTCAAACTGGAGGCAGGATTCTTTAAATTATAACGAAGAGGCGTTTACCACACTGCTGCATGGGCCATTGTCGCCTTCCAACCAGGGCAGGGATGAGCAGACGGCCGCTGTCTTACTGGTAAAACTCACGGTATCCAACCCATCTCTTCATCGGGATACTTCCGATATCTGGTTATCGGGAAACCAGGCATTGAACTATTTAACGATGGACGGTAATTTCTTGTTTGATCAGATCCGCGGTAAGAAATACCTGAGATGTTATATGTTAACCCCGGCGGAAGGGATAAGCGAGTTAACCGGGGACAACAGCAAAGAAAACAGATCCCTCCACCATCAAATGCAATTGGAAGCAAATTCTTCAGCGGTATTCTATTTTTATTTTCCTTTTGTCGGCGACCTGACCGCATCGGACGGTAAAGCGGTCGCTTCCCTGAACTATGATTCCGAAAAAAACCGGGTTGAAACCTACTGGAGGAACCTGGTAGCCAGACAGGTGATTTATAATGTACCCGAAAGGAAATTCAATGAAATGGAGAAAGCGGTTATCCCGCATATCCGTATGAGTGCCACCAAGGACCCGAAGAGCGGTCTGTATATGGTTTCCGCCTCGTCATTAGGATATGGCGTATATGCCAATGAGGCCATTTTACAAACCATGCTGATGGACCGGTTGGGAGATTTTTCGACTGCCGCTGATTATTTAAACACTTTCATGGAGCTTCAGGGAAGCCGCAAACTTCCGGGCGACTTTACAGGAGATCAGAAGGATGTTTTTTATGGCGTAAGGATCGACTCTGTGTACGACCTTACGTTTAACGGATACAATATGCATCATGGTACCGTGTTATGGGCGCTTGCTAGTCATTATTTGTATTCCGGTGACCGGGAGTGGTTATTAAAAGCGGCCCCGCACATGATCAGGGCGGCAAATTGGATCATCGAACAGAGAAGTCATACCAAAGAACTGGATGAAAAAGGGAATAAGGCCGGTCAGTATGGTTTGTTGCCTGCCGGACTTTTGGAAGATCCTGAGGACTGGCGGTTTTGGTATGCCACAAACGGTTATACCTGTCTGGCGCTGGAGACCATGGTTAAAGCCTTTACTAAAGCGGGTCTGCCGCAGGCCGGGTTTTACCGTAAGCAGGCAGCTGCTTATCATTCGGACATTAGAAGCAGCATAGAAAAGGCCATTGAATTAAGCCCTGTCATCCGGCTGAGGAACAATGAATATGTTCCCTACGTTCCAACACGTCCGCATCAACGTTTCCGATACTTTGGGTCTAAAAAGTCAGCGTATTACGACCGGTATAATAAAGGGATTTATCCTAATCTGCGGCTGTCCGCAACGCGAGAGGCATTGTATGGCCCCATCGTTTTGATTAAAACCGGCCTGATCGATGCGGATGAGCCCATGGCTGACTGGATCCTGAACGACTGGGAGGATAATTTAACCCTTTCAACTTCGCTGAACTTGAATACCCATGGATGGGTAGATGATGACTATTGGTTTAGTCGGGGTGGAATGGTATTTCAGGCCAATCTTCAAAACCCGGTTGACACGTATTTGAAACGCCGGGAGACCAAGGCGGCACTTCGCGATTTGTATAATAGTTTTGTATCTTGTCTGTATCCGGATGTGAACGTACAAACCGAAGAATACAGGATGTGGGGGCATGGCAGCGGCCCCTTCTATAAGATCTCTGATGAAGCCCGTGTTATCAACCAGGTTTGCGATCTTTTGGTCATGGAAAAAAAAGATGAACTTTGGCTTGGCGGAGGTATTCCGGAAAGGTGGCTCGAGCCGGGTCAGAAAGTAGAGCTGTTCAATGCGCATACGGAATACGGAGAGATAAGTTATTCATTGAGTTCCGGAAGATCACCGGAAACAATAGAGGCTGAGATTGATTTACCCGCATCAGCATGTTCCAGGATATTGCTTTTTGTTCACGCGCCTTTTCAAAAACCGATCAGGTCTGTGACTGTGAATGGCAGGGATTGGAAGGAATGGGATGCCGGCAAAGAATCTGTTACTGTTCCGCAGACGGCCAAACATATTCATATGACCATATCCTATTAGTTCTTTTTTCTTTTTATTAATACTGTAAATGAAAGCAATTCTGAAATTATTAATCATCATCGGGGCTATTTCCCTGTTCAGTTTTAAAAACAAACCAGCAGACTATAACAGGGATAAGCCATTTCGGGGATTTATGATAGATGCTCCCCGGACAATAGAGACTATGGAATATTATTTCCGCCTTATTGACTTTTGCCATGACGAGGGATTGAATTCCATTATTTTCAGGATAACAGATGACCAGGGGTCTGCCTATTATTTTAAATCCCATCCGGAGCTGAAAACATGCCCAGGGGCATTTACAACCGGGGAACTAAATAAGCTGATAAAATATGCGGATAATAGAGGGATCGAGATGATTCCGGAAATTGAATCCTTTGGTCATGCTAAATATATCATTGAAACGCAACGGTATAAATTTTTGGACGATGGCGAGAGCGGAAAGGAATTCAATTCAGTAAGCCCTGTAAGTGACAGTACGCTTCATTTAATGAGGGATCTGTATACAGAGATTGCTGCTATTTTCACCTCACGCTATTTCCATATCGGATGCGATGAAGTAAACTGGGGTTCCGGCGAAATGTCAAAAAAGGCATTGGAAACAAACAGTAAACCCCGGATTTGGGCGGGATATGTAAATAAGTTGAATGAATACGTAAAATCATTAGGTAAGAAAACAATTATCTGGGGAGATGTTCCCATTTACCATGACAAAGAAGTTCTTGACCTGCTTCGCAGGGATATCGTGATAATGGATTGGAATTACTGGGAAACGGATAAAATGAAAGTGGATAGTATTGCCAAAACGATTTTAGACAAAGAATTCCAGTTGATCGGTTGCCCTGCATTGAATTGGTGCAGATGGGGCCCCCGCATGGGCGATGCCCAGTTTGGAAATATAAATGCCTATGCTGAAGTATATGGGAATCTGGAAAATGCCAACAATCTGGGTATTATCCTGTCAAATTGGGTGCCCATGCGGTACCTTCAGAACGGCCAGTGGGATACTTATACCATCGCAGCAAAAATGCTGAAGGAGAAAGGCAATGATCACTATATGGATGCTCTTCCTGGATTTGTGAAAAGCCATTTCGGTACGGCCTGGGATGCGAACTGGGAAAAAATATACAGGATTGTTTATGAAAAGGCCCCCCAGAGTTTCTGTGCGCAAAATGACAGTTTCCGGTTGCAGCCCTGGCTGGATGAACAGGACGTCAGGAATATTCTGGATAAAAATACACGGTTGGAGAATCCCTTCAGGGAAATAAAAAATCTTTTACTGAATTATAATGGACGGATAAAAAGGAATAAAGCGGACTTCAACGATTTCCTCTTAAGCGTTCAGTTCCTGGACTACATCTGTAAGAGACAAAACAATCTATTGACTTTTGCTGATTCCCGCAAAAGGGACATGAATTCAATAAAAATCTATATCCGTAAGGTGGCTGAGGAGGACCAAATTTTTATGTCCAGAATAAATTCAGCCTGGCAACGGGGCCGTAGAAGCAAGACTGCGGAAAAGCAAACTGAAAAAGATTATATGCTGTCATTTTATGCAGCCTCGGAATTCACTAAAAAACTAAGTGCGGATCCTGCAGCATTGCAAAGCATCCTGAAGCTATAGGAATTGTCCGGAAAGTTTTTTTCCCCTTATGCCAGGTTGATGGTCCTTCTGTATTCTGTCGGGGTCATATTTTTGAATTTTTTAAATTGCCGGTTAAAATTGGCCAGGCTTTTGTAGCCGCTTTCGTATGCAACTTCCACAATATTCTTGTTCATGTCACTGATTAGCTTACATGCATATCCAATCCGTACATTATTCAGGTACTCAATAAAGGTTACCCTGTAGTTTTCTTTAAAAAAATTGCAGAACGTCGTGATGGCCATATTTGATTTGGAAGCAACGTCAGACAAAGTGATATCCTTGTCGAAATTCCGGAGAATATATTCAGTGATCTTGCTGAAGCGATCTGAACAGGGTAATTGCGCTTTCAGTATAAATCCGGGGCTTGCCAATAATTCGTATTCTGAATTGTTGGACAATAGGTCAAATATCGTGAACAGGGCTGAAAGGCGTTTCAAGCCATTCATTTCGAGCATGCCTTTCATAATAGAGCTAATCTTCTCCCTTGCTGCGCCTTTAATAGCCATGCCTTGGCTGGATAGTTCAAGAATTTTTTTAAAACTTGCCATTTCCGGAATATTGAGAAATTTTTCTCCAAGAAATTTTTCAACAAATTGTATAACGATGCCATCTGCTCTTCGATCCGCCACGCCATTAATATATTGTGGATCGTTCATCCAAACATGGGAAAGTTGCGGCCCCATGAAAACCAAATCTTCTGCATCAAAATATCCAATGTGGTCGCCAACCATTCTTCTTCCGGTACTGCTGGTGATGAGTACTAATTCATATTCAGGATGGTAGTGCCAAGGAGCGGGAAAGAATTTTCCTGTTTCCCTGAATACAATAAAAGATTTATCATAATCCTGTGGCAGTCTTTTCTCAATGGCCTTCATTTTTGCATTTTAATAATAGCAAATTCCGATAAATAAAACAAAGATCTATTGACGTTGTCTGAATACTGAAAGATAGTATTATAAATATACAGAAAAGTAACAGAATTTGAAAAGCATGTCAGCTATTTTTGATTATCCTATGGTATGTTGAAATATATATGCCCGGGGTTAACTATTATATTAATCATCGCAGATGAACAGAGTATGAATTTGAAGAAAACGAAAATAGATCATCCGGCTCGTAGAAAGGGATTTGATACGGGTGCTTATTCTGATGGAGTGATTGTCAATGGGTTTTTGTTTGTAAGTGGTCAGGCTTCGGTAGATTTCAGTACCTCTGAATTTATATTAGGAACGATCGAAGAGGAAACCCATCGTACTTTGGGTAATATTAAAGCCATTGTGGAAGTGGCAGAATCTACGATGGAAAATGTGGTTAAATGTACTGTGCATTTGAGTGATATTAAAGACTTTGACCGTTACAACAAGGTGTATGCTGAATATTTTCCCGGCGTTAAACCAGCCAGAACGACAGTGCAGTCGGTGTTAGCGGAGGGCATAAAAGTTGAGATTGATTGCATCGTTAAACTTTCCTATTAATGAAAAACAAGGAAACGTTCGCGGCTGTTGAAATAGGAGTTGTTGGGTTGGGATTAATGGGAAGCAGTATTCTAGTTTCTTTATTGCTCGCCGGTCACAGGATAATAGCTGTTGCACCCATACCTGAAGATTTTGAATTTGCAGCATCCCGGATCAATGACCAGTTGAATCTTTGCCGTAGGTCAGGCATCATAAAACAGTCCTTTAAGTTAAGAGCCGAACAGCTTGAAATAACGCAGGATTATCAGCAACTTAAAAACTGCGACCTGGTATTGGAGTGTGTTATCGAGGACATTCAGGTTAAGTCATCTGTTTACAGTAAGATAGTAAAGGAAATAAGACTGGATACGGTTATCGCTACCAATACTTCAGCAATTGCGGTAAGTGTTCTTCAGCAGTTTATACCACGTCCTGAAAGATTCCTTGGCGTGCATTGGGCTGAGCCAGCTTATGCTACTCGGTTTATGGAAATTATCTGCGGGGCGAAGACCGATCGGGATAACGCCGAATGGGTATTCCGGATTGCCCGTCATTGGGGTAAAGAACCTACTTTATTGAAAAAGGATATACCGGGTTTTATAACCAACCGATTGATGTATGCCGTTTATCGTGAAATATTCAACCTGATAGGCAGCGGTATGGCTACTATGGAGGATGCAGATAAGGCATTCAGGTATGATGCAGGGTCCTGGATGACCTTAATGGGTGTTTTCCGGAGGATGGACTTTATGGGTTTGCAAGACTGGATGCAGATATTTAAATCGGTTTTTCCAAAACTTAGCAATGAGGATTGTGTGCCGGAACTCATGCAGGCTATGGTGGACTCTAAGGCCCGCGGAACCCAGAGTCTGACGGGCCTATATGCTTATACGCAGGAAGAAGCAAAAGAATGGGAAGATGCCTTTGCGATATTTAATAAAGACATTTTTCAACTGGCTTCTCTTTATCCATCAGGTAAGCTTGAAGAGCAGAACAAAAATGCAACGGTTATCTGATTCCTTCTGAAACGGTATATGACTTGTTATGATAAAATATTTAAATGATCAATTCCTAATTTCAGATGGGAACATATATATACAAAAAATCTGAAGGACTGCTGGAAAGAGCTAAGAAGGTTCTTGCCGGAGGCGTTTCATCTGAATTCAGAAAGTATAATCATCCGCATGCATTATTCTACACACATGGACTGGGTAGCCGGATCTATGATGCTGATGGCAACGAATACCTTGATTTCACGCTAAGCCAAGGGCCATTGATCCTGGGTCATTCTCATCCGGGGTTGTTAAGGGCTGTTGAGGAGTATTCAAAATCCGGGCAGCTTTTTGCCGGTCAGCACATAAAAGAAATTGAGCTCGCCGAAAAAATTAACCAGATTATTCCTTCCGCGGAATTGATGCGGTTTTGCCTGGACGGTTCGGAGGCCGTTCAAACCGCTTTTCGGATTGCCCGGGCAAAAACCGGGAAACAGAAATTTTTACGTTTTGAAGGCCATTACCACGGCTGGCTCGATAATGTATGCTGGGGTATTTCCGCCAAACCGGGGGAAGAATTAGGAAGCAGGGAAAACCCCGTTGCTTATTCCTGGACGGAAGGCCTGCCCGAAGGCGCCCGGGACGAGTTTATTATTTTGCCCTGGAATGATTTGGCCTTATTAAAAGATACAGTTAAAAAACATCATCATGAACTTGCGGCAATCATCACGGAACCGGTGATGTGTAATAGTGGATGTATTCTTCCGGAAGAAGGGTTTTTAAATGGGATGAGGGCTTTATGCAATGAATATGGCATAACGCTGATTTTTGATGAAGTGATTACCGGTTTTCGCCTTTCGCTTGGAGGCGCCCAGGAGTATTTCAACGTAAAACCTGATCTTTCTGTATTTGCCAAAGCGATTGCCAGTGGATATCCTTTGAGCGTGATCGCAGGGAAAGGGGAATGGATGGAATTAATAGAGAAATCGAGGGTAATTCATGCAGGAACCATGAATTCAAGCAATCCGACCGTCGCGGCCGCTCTGGCAACGATTAATGTTTTGGAAACGGAAAATCCGTATAAGCGGTTTTTCCAATTGGGAAACCGTTTAATGGATGGCCTGAGACTGGCTGCGCTTGAAACAAATCAAGGCCTTTTGGTGCAAGGCCCGGGACCCATGTTCAATACAACATTTACTCACCTGGATAAGGTGAAGGATTACCGGGATACCTTAACTCAAGATAAGGCAAAATTATCCAAATTTATAGCAGGCATGCACGACCGTGGCGTAAGGATCATCGGCAGGGGTTTGTGGTATATCAGTGCGGCTCATACGGAGGACGATATTGAATTTGCGGTTAAGAAAGCGAAACTGGTATTGAAAACAATCTAACGAGCGTTTAATTTAATTGGGGCATTTCACATTATGAAGAACAAAATAGCTCAGTTTGGAACCGTTTTACTGGCGGGTAAAGGGGATCTCACCCGGAGTATTGCAGTGTGTTTATTAAAAGCCGGGCATGTGGTTAATCTGTGGACAAGCGATGTTGAAAATTCAGAAAATGCTATCCTTGCGTACTATTCCGACATGAAGGCTGAGCATGAAGAAGGTATATTGGAAATGGATCGGCTAAATGTTTCCGGAAATTTAAAGGGACTGGAAAACTGCGGACTGGCCGTTATTATCACGACAGAGGAATTGGCAGTGAAACAGGATAAGATCAGGCAATTGGAAGACAGACTTTCTCCTGATGTGGTTATTGGAATTAATTCGGAAGGTATTGGTCTTGATGCATTGCAACACGAAGCCAGAAGACCTGAAAGGATCATTGGACTCAATTGGGTAGAACCTGCACATACGACCAGATTTCTCGAGGTTATAGGCAATCTTACAGTTAAGAAAGAGATAGTGGATCAGGTCTGCAGACAGGCAAAGCAGGCCTGGAAAAAAGATCCTTATGTGGTTCAGAATCTTGGAATCAGATCCAGATTATTAAGTGCTATGGTCAGGGAAGCTTTTTATCTCGTTGAAAACGATTATGCTTCAGTGGAAGATATAGACCGGGCCTGCCGGAATGATGCCGGCTATTATTTGCCATTTGCAGGGAATTGCAGATACATGGATCTTATGGGAACTTATGCTTATGGAATGGTGATGAAGGATTTAAACCCCTATCTTTCAAAGGAACAACGAATTCCGGATTTTTTTATCGATATTTTGAAAGAAGGAGGTATGGGAATGCAGAATGGCAAAGGTTTATACCAGTATACGGATGCGGAAGTAAAGCGGTGGCAGCATACCTTTAAAAAATTCAGCTATCAAATCGAGGAGATCATAAATAAGTACCCTTTTATTTATAAAGAAAAAAAATCTCTTTAGATTCAGGGAAATACCAAATGGCTAGGGAGACCGAGAGCAACAGGCAATCGCTTGATAAGGAAAACTGGATCGTTCCGCGAGCAGTTTTGTAGGACTTCAATTTGTCTTTTATTTTATTTATCAGAGAAGCGTTCCTCCAGCCTGTTCAAAAAATAGCTACTACTGCTCGCTGGTTTTTCGCCCACTGATCCAACGACATCTCAATGGTTTTCCGCTAGGTTGGCAGTTCAAGATATTGAGAGCTGCATTGAATACAATTATCAAGCTGGACCAAATTATGTCTCGCTCGGAAATATCTTTCGTCTAAGCGGAAATAAGGTAAAAGCCTGCCTGGTTAGCGGATCCAGTGGGTGATTCTCTGGTCGCCCATTACTGCGATAAATAATATAGGACGCCATTACTTCTCGGCAATTTGTGTAGGCGCCGTGAACAATCCATGAATTTACCGGCTACTAATTCCTGTTTATCTTGAGTTCGTATTGCCGATAGATGAATAAAGCGAACGCGATCTCGAGCATCCAGGCGATCATTTGGTTGCGATGGGTCAAATACAGCGCCCATGGCAATGTAATTAAAACGGGAGGGACGCAAACAAAGCCGACGAATAGAATAAATAACGCGAGCCAAAACCAATTGCCTTGCCGCCGGAGTTTGACCATGTGCGTTTTTATGATTTGCAGAACGACATAAATCATTGCGGAGAAAAGAAGGGTCGCGATGATCCAGACGAGCGCGGAGTCACCACGCGCGACGAACTTCATGGCTAACCAATATCCGGTAAACAAAACGGGAGAAAAGATCAGCGACGCGAAGGCGATCCGGGCGAAGAATGCGAGGCCGCGAAGATTATTGTCAAACAGAAATTGTCCGTCATTCGTAGCAACCCGTTTCATAAAGTGGGAATTTAAAGCACAAAAATACTAAAAAAATTAGTGTTCTAAAAAAGTTTCCGGCTTTTCGTAACTTTCTTTTAACGGAATTTGTGTGGAGGGTTAACGCCAAAAACCTTTGCCAGTGGAGCTTCAGATCAATTCCCGTGCGGGGGATGAGATTGTCTATGGGAACCGGATTCTGCCGGTTTACCAAAAGCACTGCCTCGTGGGTTCTACGCCCATTGCTACCTTTTCGCCCTTCGGTGACATGCTTTTCCAACATTTCCCGGGTACTGGTTTCGATATCTGGTATAGCGTCTACGCCATCCGGACGCCGGTGACCCTTGTCGCACGAGCGGATTTGGCCGTGCTGGAACTGCATATTCCGTTTAAGCGACAAATGCGGGCCAAATGGGATGGCATTGTGCATACCGTGATGGAGGAAAAGCAGTTCGATCTGAGTTTTGCGCCCTTCGTGCATAACGAGGCGACCTTTGAACAGGTCGGGGAATACCATACGTTCGATGTGCATTATCATAAGGAAACGCTGCAGCAGTTTGCGCCTTATTTTCCGATGCTTTCCGTTTTCCTGGAAAAGGTGGAAAAAGCTGTTGCTACGAGTTTACTCGGTTCTACCCGTTTCCTAAGCCCGGGCATGATCCGCGTGGTCAACGAGATGTTGCGATATGATTTCCTGGAATCTATGGCGCCGGCCTTCTATGAGTCCAAAGCCATGGAATTGCTCATCCTGATGCTGCGGAATATATCGGGTGTTCAAACGGCTGTTGAAAAATTCTCGCGCGTTTCCATCGAATATGCGCAAGCGGCGAAAGCGCTGATCCTGTCGGACTTCGAACATCAATATACGGCGACTGAACTCGCCCGGAAAACGGGTACAAACGTTTTTACATTGAAAACCGCCTTTAAGAACCTGTTCGGATGCAGTCTTTTTCGTTTCGGCGAGGAGATGCGGATGGACAGGGCGCGCCAGTTGCTGCTGGAGGGCAAGCAGACTGTATCTGAAATTGCGTGGCTTACCGGCTATCCGGATGTTCATAATTTTTCGACTGCCTTCAAAAGACATTTTGGGTACCGGCCAACGGAGACCCGCCGAAATGGCAATTAATCCACAGCCGTTAATAATCTATTTTTCTGCGCATTGATGAGTGTTTTAATTTTGACAAGCCAATGGAAAAAAGTCCAGGGGATCTTGGTTGAGTGATCAACGGGATCCCCTGGCGCCATTTTAGGGGCAACGGTTTTTTCATTTCGCAAACATTTTATTGCACTTTTCACACCGAGGGATCCGTTCACGGCTTGCATCTTTGTTTCGAATCAGAAACGAATTGCATGAAATACCTTCTCGCCTTCGCTTGCCTGTTGCAAGCTTGTGTCCAGGGCCATTTGTCAACCTCGACAGACATTGGCTTCCCAAAAAATACACATCCTGTTTCCGCGTTTTGGCCCGCTTTTGACCGCCTGCCCGAAAAAGGGGCCGAATACCATGTGGAGCTATTCGTCCGTCTGGCGTGTCGAAAGCATCCGCACTGGCTGCTTGATCCTTTGAAGGGATACGTGGGGCATGTATTTCTTGCGCTGAAAAAGCGTAACGGTCCCGACTCTCTCGTCCAATATTTTGGTTTTTACCCGAGGGCCGGCTTTCCTGGAGTTTTCAACAATAAACCGGTGGATGCTGCCCTGGCCGACAATGCTAATCATCAGTATGATGCATCATTTGGAGCGGACCTAAACCGCGAAAAATTTGATTCGCTGATGCTGCGCGCCCAGTCACTGGCGAAGACGATGCGGTATCAAACCTATAAATATAATTGTGTTGATTTCGCCACAGAACTCATGAACAGTATAGTATCCGGCAACGCATTCGCGCTTCCCCAAAGAAAGCACAGCCTGCTGCCCAAATATTGTCACACACCGGAGGATCTCTTTTTCTTAATCATCAATAAAAAATTACATCATGAATCAGAAGAATTTTGAGTACCTGAAGCAGTATGTTACAGAAGCGGGATTTCCGGATTCTGTGGCCCAGCAGTTGAAAGCGCGGCTGAAGGATACACCGCCGGATTTTTCCATCGAATATCAACCGGACTTTGGGGATGATTCGGTGTTTGCTATCCTTCAATTCAAGCATTGGAAAGAGACCGACCTCTACTATTTTCATCGCTATCATTTAATTATCAGCCGGGAGAATACCCGGGATTGCTTGCAGCAGATTTTTTACTACGGAAAGAACGGGCCGGTAATCGAACTGCTGAAGGGTTATAATTTGCTTTACGGCCGTGCGGTTTATTGCGAAAAATTGTTGTCGCATGTGAAAGTGGAATATAACAGCTGGATACAGTTCAATTTCCAGGAGACGGATGCCAAAGGAAATTTCAGGTTGCAGTATTTCACGGACGGGTATGGGTTTGACCTGAATAAGACCCTGGAGCGTTTTCCATTTCTGGAACTGGAGAAACCCGATTCACTGGAGAAACTGATTGGCGGGTTAAGAAAAGGCAATCGGGAACCGGTCACCCTTTCATTGGACGGTAAAATCTGTTCCTACGACGTCGAAGCGGTGCCGCAATTCAAATCGCTTAGAATATTTGACGCTGAGGGTAAGTTACTTTCTGGAAACGACCTGGCATTTATTGTGTCTTTGAGCGGGCAGGATGATATGGCGTCGATTGAGGATTCTCAAAAGGAGGGAAAGACAAACACTGCCGATCCCGCGACGCGCAAAAAGGAAAACGTGAGTCAGAAGCGGGTTCGCGCCTGATCAAGCGATCCTTGGGAAATCAAACGGTTGACGTCCAAAGGCAGCGCTGAGCTGCCTTTTTTTATTAAATAACAGTCTTAAAGATTTGTCAATGGCCACACAATCCACTCCATGCATACAATGCGGCGCTTCGCTGTCCATCGGTTCCAGAATTGATAGACGCTTTTGCTCAGATAAATGTAAAAATGACCACCACAACGTGATCAAAATTGAAAATGCGCAGGAAATCAGGCAAGTTCTGACTATCCTCAAGCGGAACCGAATTATCCTGAAGAGTTTTCTTGGGGAGAAGCCGGAATTCTATGTAAACCGGGAAACCTTACTCAAAATGGGATATGATTTTGACTACCATACGCACCATCTTATCGCACAAACTACCAAGAATGAGTTCATTTTCTCGTTCAATTACGGCTATCGGGCGATGGAAAATAATCAATTTAAAATCATCAAAAGATGGTAAAGGTTTCTACCCGTTTCTATATTCCTATACACGTTGATGCTATTGCTGCAGGTTTTTTCAACTCCCATCTTCGTGTTGAAAATATATTGTCTGAATCTAAAATCTTAAAAGGATGAAATCAATGAACAAGGTGCAACTCATCGGTTACCTGGGCAAGGATCCGATTATTAAGCGGATAGGCGATGGTACGGATGTCGCTGTTTTAAGGCTGGCGACTGATCGGTTCTATTTCTGCCGGGACGGCAAACCGAAAAAAGTTACGGAATGGCATGCGGTCGTCATCTGGGGGAAAACAGCTGTCGAGAAAATGAAGAACTATATTATTAAAGGAAGTCATGTGCTTGTGGAAGGCTCTATCCGGTACAAAACCTTTTCTGATGAAAGTGGCCAAACCCGGACCATCACAGAAATTCATGCAACACAGCTAGTCGATCTGGACAGATAAATCTAATTATTAAAATAGAGAAATATGTTGGCAAAATTATACAGTGGCGCAATATATGGATTGGATGCATTTCGTATTGTTATAGAGGTGAGCGTCGGTAACGGCATAGGCTATAGTATCACCGGGCTGGCGGACGACGGGATAAAAGAATCTCTCTCCAGGATCGCTATCGCGGTTCAACAACTGGGCTTCCAAATGCCGCGCACGAAGCTGGTCATTAACCTGGCACCTGCGGATTTGCGGAAATCCGGAACGGCTTTCGATCTCCCGATGGCCCTTGGCATTCTCATCGCTTCGGAGCAGGTTCAGGATATTGGCAAATTGTCCGATTACCTGCTTATCGGTGAGATAGGCCTCGACGGGACGATCTTTCCGGTCAGGGGTGCATTGTGCATGGCCTATCAGGCAAGCCGGGAAGGGTTTCGGGGTATTATTTTGCCAAAGGCAAATGCACCGGAAGCCACTCTGGTCAGTGGATTGGCTGTTTATGGCATCAGCACGCTACAAGAAGTTATTGCATTTGTCCAGTCTGATATCGCGTTGACGCCCATGATCGCGATGGAGCCAAAGAAAGCGTATTATCCCCTAGGTCCTGATTTCAGCGATGTCAAGGGACAAAAGCCAGTAAAGCGGGCACTTGAAATTGCCGCAGCGGGTGGACACAATGCACTGCTTATAGGCCCTCCAGGATCTGGTAAAACGATGCTGGCCAAAAGGATGCCTTCGATCCTCCCACCGATGACGGTAGCTGAGTCACTGGAGACCAGCCGCATCTATAGTGTGATAAACACCGGGAAACCGCTTACCGGACTCATTCGGGACCGGCCATTCCGAAATCCGCATCATACCATGAGCGACGTTGCCCTCGCCGGAGGAGGCAGTATGCCACTGCCGGGGGAAATCAGTCTAGCCCATAATGGGGTATTATTTCTTGACGAGTTACCGGAATTCAGAAGGAGCACCATCGAGGTGATGCGTCAACCCCTGGAAGACCGAAAGGTTTTGATTTCCCGAGCGAAATTATCTGTTGAATTTCCGGCGTCATTCATCCTGCTGGCAGCCATGAATCCATGCATTTGCGGGTACTTTGGACATCCCACCCGGACCTGCACCTGCAACAAGACAGCGCTCTACTGGTATCGACGGAAAATATCCGGCCCATTGCTAGAAAGGATAGATCTGCACATAGAGGTTGACCCGCTTTCCGGTTTTGAGATCGTGGAGCAGCCTGGCCGGCCGGAGTCCTCATACTTGGTACGCCAGCGGGTGATCAAGGCGCGCGCGATTCAATCCAGACGTCTTCGATTCTACCCGGGCATTTACAATAATGCCCAAATGCCAGACAAAATAATTGAAAAAGCCTGTCAGATGGAACAAGAGACTAAGGCTTTTCTACTCAGACAGATAGATGTTTTGCAAATGTCAGCGAGATCTTACAGCCGAGTCCTCAAACTCTCCCGGACAATTGCTGACCTGGCTGGAAGTGTCATCGTTGATCTGCCGCACGTTGCCGAAGCGCTTCATTTCCGAAGCCTGGACAGACCGCTTTCCATCCACGCAGGGACTAGAGCCAAGAAGGTTGTTGCCATGAATATTCCCCAAAATAAAAAACAATTTTATGAATAGTGCGGATTTTGTCTCAGACAAATCCTTTTTGATTCGAATCACCACGAGACATTCGGGTTGGGCAAGGAGGGGATTCTAATGGCAAGACATAACGAAACCGGCCGGTCAGGAGAAGTGCTTGCGCTATCCTGGTTTAAGAATCAGGGCTACCAGATAATGGAACAGAACTGGCGTACCGGCCATTTGGAAATTGACCTAATCGCAGCCAAGGAGGGCGTGCTTTATTTCATTGAGGTTAAAACCGGACACTCCATTAGATATGGTTACCCGGAACAAAAGATAACGCGAAAGAAATGGTTGAATATCCGGCGGGCATCTATGGCTTATTTACGATCGCACCCTGGGAAAAAACAAATTATTTATTTGGTCTTATCTATCCTTTTGGCTTCGCCGACTCCACAGTTTTATTTAATCGAGGACGTCTTCCTATTCTAATGCAGGTCAAAAAAATTATCTCAGTGGAACAGACCTAACTACGGGCAATATTCAGGCTTGAACCGAAAACGGGTGGCAAAAGAGAAAGCAATTTAGCTGCCTGCCGTTTCACAAACCAAAAGACTACGGCACAAATGCCTTTCAGGCACCGCTTTGCGGACTTTATTCCGTTTCCTTTTGGTGTCTGCCCAAGCCCTGGCAGCTTAGGGTTTGCTTTCTTTTTTTCCCTTTTTTCTTTTTCAAACCTGTTTTTTTCGATCATCAAAATTTCAACATGACAACTTCTTCCCGGTCTCCCCCTGCGCAGTCTTCAGATTTTCATTTTTCAATCAATTAGTCAAATTTTAAATTATCATTTTATGGAACTCGTTGGACGTTTAACAGCAGATGCAATAGTAAAGGAATTACCCGATGGACGCAAAGTCGTACAATTCAGTATTGCGATCAATAATAGTTATAAATCGAAAGAATCACAGGAAGTAAAACAGCAAACAATCTTCGTAAACTGTTCTTACTGGCAGGCAATCGGCGTTGCGCCTTACCTGACCAAAGGCCGTCAGGTGGAACTTTTCGGAACCATTGGCGTGAATGCATATACCAATGGAGCCGGTGAGGCCAGGGCCAATCTGACTTTCCATGTCAATAATGTCAAACTGGGTGACCGGCCAAAGGCAAACGGAACAAGTGAGCCCGCCGACGAATCCGAGGCACTTTTGACGAAAGCCGCAACTCAGATAACTGCCGAAGACCTTCCATTTTAAATCCATCCATGGGGGGACTGCCACCCCCTATTTTAAACTTGATGTTATGGAAATCCCTGACAAGATATCAGAAATCGCGCCGATAATTTACGCCAACTGGCCGAAAATATATTTTGGCGCTGTGCCTTACCTGGAGGCCATGTATTCACTGCAAACAATTAACGACCGCTACGGCGAGGATTCGGCGAAAGTGATATTGCTCTATTTTCTTTCCAATGCCTCCACATGGCGCGGCGAGGTCGCCAAAGAGGTCAAGTGTAAATTAAAAGACCTCATTTCAAAAAATATCTATTAATCTCCAAAAAACAAATTATGACTTCAAAAATCAAGAATAAACCCATATCAAAACCTCCTATTTCGGTTACGCAGCCGGAAGGCAGGTATGAATTGTTATCCGTTTCGGAAATTGATTTCAGCCCCCTGAATTACCGGAAGCACTACTCGGAAATAGGCATTGAGGAATTGGCTGACAGCATTGTTTTGTTCGGTATCATTGAAAACCTGACGGTTCGCCCAATGCCTTCCGGTCGTTTTGAACTGGTTACCGGAGAAAGGCGGTTACGGGCTGCGGCCATGGTGAGCCTTTTAAAAGTCCCGGTGACGATCAAAGACCTGAATGACGACGAAGTCCGCGAAATTCAATTGGTTGAAAATCTTCATGGAGAGGATGTACACCCAATTCATGAGGCGCTGGCCATAGGATACATGCAGCAAAACCGGAAAACCGTCGATGAAATCGCCGCGCGGCTGGGAAAATCCAAAACCTTTGTTTACGCACGCATTAAACTCGCCTCCCTGATTCCGGAGATTCAGGAAATTTTTCTGTCTGACAGTTTTAACCTAACCGAAGCCTTGCAAATATGTGTTTTATCCACATCCGCACAGCAGGCATTTTTCAGTCAGTACTGCGCCAATTGGCAAAAAGAAAAGCATTTCCAAGTCGGAAATCTAAAGTATGTGCTTTCTCAATTTAAGTACGGTTTAAACTCAGCCCCATTTGACAGAAAAGATAAACAGTTATTGCCGGAGGTCGGAGCCTGCTCCAAATGCCCGTTTAACACTGCTACGATGAAAACGCTTTTTCCGGACGAAGCAAAAGAGGCCGTTTGTACTAATGGGGAATGTTTTGAAAGAAAATGCAATGCTCATCATGCAATAAAATTGGCCAGAATTTTTGAAACCGAGAAACCGAACGCCTTACTGTATAGCTGGGATATTCCGGAAATGCTGGAACTCGCGTGCAAAGTCATCGCCGGGGCCAACGATTTACCAAAATATGACCGGTGCAAAATGTCCATTTGTTCAGATCCCGAAATACCAGAAAAGGATGATTTTATGATAGAAGGCGAAGATGAAGAAGCCGAACCGGAATTTGACGAGGGTGGTTACAATCAGGCGATGGAGGAATATATTTCGGAAACGGATCGGTATAAGTCTGCGGTACTTCAGGGCGAGGTACTGAAAGGACTTCATTTCTCAGATTCTGAATGTAAGGTGGTTTTCTTTATTCCGCGGCCTGCGCAGTCCGAAAACCTGCTGCCAAAAGTGACCGCAAAAGAAGTGCAGTCAGCGCTCAAAGCTGGAACCGCAACGCCTGATCTGCTGCGGGCGGAAATAGCTCGGCTGTCTGACCGGGAGAAAAGGTTGAAGGAGTTGGACAGGGAGAAGGTTCAAATAAGCGTGCATGAGAAATTTCAAACGGAAATGTCTTCAATGACTTCTGAACCTACCGTCGCAGACTGGGCAGCGGCCCGGCTTATCATTTTTCAGTCTCTGGATTATTCGAGCAGAAATGAAGTGCTTCAAAAGTTGTGGATGCAAAATGACAAATTTGATCACAAAAATGCAGAGAGCCTATACTTGGGGTTACAGGAACTCTCCAATAGTCAGTTTGGATATCTTGTCAGGGCTGCGATAGTATCAAATACCGACAGCAAGTCTCCGAGGACGGAAGCCGGTTATTTTCTTTACAAGATAGGCGAAATGGCGGGTACTGATATTCAGTCCATCGAAATCAGCCAGCGGGAAAAAACCGAAAAACGGGAAGCCGTCCTGGAAGACAGATTGAACAATCTGAGAAATCGCATGGATAAGCTCAATCCTGAAGGTTAGAGATCGTCTCCCGAAAGCTGCCGTCCCCGGACGGCAGCTTGGTTTTGGCAAGCCGGTCGTAAATCGAGCTACTGGAAAAACTGAAAACTGCGTTGTGCATATCAATTATTTTACAAAGTTCGGCTTTGACGCGTCGGGCGCCCAAACCGGCGAAACAAACACAGTTCCCACGCGCAGGCCATTATTTATTTCGCCTTCCTGTTTGGTCTTACTCGTCGTCAAGCCGATAACGGTTCCATAATTAATTATTTAACTTATTTAAATGGATGTTATGGAAAATGAAATGAGAGCTTTGATCCTGAATCAGGTAGCAAAAGTTAAGTTGGTATATATTTCCCAGGTGAAAGCTTCAGAGCGAATTCTGATTAGGTGTTCCGAAGATTCACACAACATATTCAGAACGCTTTGGGATGAGGGTAGGATTGGACTCGTCGAAGAATTTAAGGTCTTGTTTTTAAACCAGGCAAACAAGGTGATAGGGCTTTTTGAGGTTTCGACCGGGGGAGTCACCGGTACGGTTGCCGATCCAAGGATTATCCTGGCAGCTGCCTTGGAGGTGCTTGCTTGTAGCCTCATCCTTGCTCACAATCATCCTTCCGGCAATTTGAAACCAAGCCGTTCGGATGAAGATCTCACCCGGAAAATTGGACTGGCTGCTGGTCTTCACGACATTAAGGTGTTGGACCACCTAATCCTCAATGACGAGGGGTTTTTCTCTTTCGCTGATCAGGGGCTCATGTAACCCCCTTTCTTTTATGCCATAGAAACAATTTCATATCCCTGTCTTTAATGGCTAAAAAAACTCCAATCTATTTTCGGCCTTTCCAGGCTTAATACCAGCTGGTTAGATTTTGATCAGCTGTTCGTTCCCTATACTGTCATGTCTAATTTTGAAGACTTCAGACGGGCCCACAGAAAAACCTGAAGGGGGTGACGTTGCCGGATTTGCAACGGGCGAGATGTTCAATTGTTGCACAATTGGTTCTCGGCGCCCTGGTTGTCTCCGGAGTCGACGGGCGTTCTGACTGGCAGTCATCGGGGTTTGATTAAGAATTTTGAAAGTTGAGGCCAATGAATGAAAAAAGTGACAGTGCTAAAGAGTGGATAAACTTTCGGGTCAAGCCGGAGGAGTATAAGGAGATCTATACGAAGTTTCAGCATACAACCTGCAGAAATCTCAGTGAATATGCACGGAAAATGATGTTGGCTCACCCAGTGACCGTCAAATACCGGAACGAATCAGCTGATGCATTCCTAGCGGAAATGCTACTGCTAAAGAACGAGTTGTCAGCTATCGGTAACAATTTCAATCAGGCGGTAAAACGCTTGCACACACTGGATACCGTACCCCAAATGAGATCCTGGGTTTTTCTCTATGAGTCGACGCACCGGTCTTTCTTGAATAAAGTTGATGAAATCAAGTATCGCATGAATCAAATCCATCAATTATGGTTGCAAAAATAACGAGCCCGCATAGCATCAAGCGCGCACTGAATTACAATGAACAGAAGGTATTAAATGGCAACGCGTATTGTATAGCTGCTGGAAATTATCTGCAGGATTTGGCCGACCTTAATTTCTACGATAAACTGAGCAGATTTCAGAACCTAATTTCCCTAAACGACCGGTCGAAAAAAAGCAATGTCCTCCATATCTCCCTGAATTTTGATCCTTCCGAAAAATTAGATGAAAACACGCTTTCTGTAATTGCAGGCCGATACATGGAAAAAATCGGATTTGGCCTCCAGCCGTTTCTGGTGTACCGACACACAGATGCCGCCCACCCCCATATCCATATTGTCACGACGACCATAACCTCGGACGGAAGTCGAATCGATACTTTTAACATCGGAAGAAACCAATCTGAGTTTGCCAGAAAGGAAATCGAGATCGAATTTGGTTTAATGAGGGCTGGGTCGGGCGCTTCGAAGAGTATATTGCAGCCCGATTTGCTGATTCCGGACTCCATCCAATACGGCAAGTCCGAAACGAAAAGGTCCATTACTAACGTGCTCGATCAAGTGATGGAACAATATAAATACACGTCGCTGCCCTCCTTCAATGCCGTTTTGAATAGTTACAACATTATGGCCGACGCTGGTCGTATGGGCGGGAGAATTCATTCGCATGGTGGACTGGTTTACCATATTATTGATTCACACGGCAATAAAATGGGTGTACCGATTAAAGCCAGTTCCATTTATAGTCAACCCACGCTGCGGAATCTGGAGAGTAAATTTCGGAAAAATGTCAGCAAACGCCTTCCCAACCGCTTGGCATTGAAAGCGGCGATTGATGAAGAGTTGAATTTGGGTAAGATAACGATAGACCAACTGATTGAGGGATTGTCGGCAAAAGAAATCTCGACGATCATCCGGCGAAATGTCAACGGTCTGCCTTACGGAGTGACGTTTGTCGATCACCGGACTAAGGCAGTGTTTAATGGAAGTGAGTTGGGTAAACAATATAGCATAGGAAGTTTGGTAAGCAAGCTAGCGGTTTTAAATGAAATGGTAAAAGCGCGCGAATCTGCCAACGATTGCCAGCGGTGGGAGCGGCCTAAACAGCTGGTAAACGTCAAGGATCGCACGCTACCCGGAAATATACTGGAGAAGAAAATCTTCGCCGCTTCGTTGGTTGAACAATTGTTGAAGAATGAGGGAATGAATGCGCTTCCGCCGCACGCGCTAAAGGCAAAAAGGAAGAAGAAGAAGCGAAAATTGAATAGATAATTAAAATGAGGTGTGATGGCAAGTGGGACAGGAGAAAATGCTGTGGGGCTGGAAAAAGTCCTCGAATTTACAAGGATGGGCAGTATAGTTTTATTGCTTCTCCATTTCTATTATTTCTGTTATGATGCGTTTGCGGATTGGGGATTTACAAACCCCATTACAAATCGATTCTTGTGGAATATTGCACGGACCGGGCTATTTGAGCGTAACCATGCGAAGCTTCTTTCTTTGGGTTTGTTAATCGTTTCTCTAATCGGTGGTCAGGGGCGGAAGGACGGGAAAACCAGGAGGCGGTCTATTGTTTGGCTTCTGGGTGCCGGATTAGTTACCTACTTTTCGGCTGGCCTATGCCTAGATATTGATGCCAGCGAGCAATCCCTTTGCATTACATATATCAGCCTGACTACGCTTGGTTATCTTCTCGTCCTTGCTGGGGGATCAAGATTATCGCGCCTGGTTAGGATAGAACTTGGACTGGACGTTTTTAATGAACTGAATGAAACATTTCCTCAGGAAGAACGGTTGCTGACCAATGCCTATTCTGTTAATCTGCCTGCACTATATAGTCTTAAAGGAAAAGTTCGGAGGAGCTGGATTAATATCATCAATCCCTTTCGAGGTTTGCTGGTCATTGGTTCTCCTGGTTCGGGTAAGTCCTATTTTGTAATTCAAAGGTTGATAAAACAGCATATCGCTAAGGGGTTTACTATGTTGGTTTATGATTTTAAATATCCGGATTTGTCCGGGATAGCCTTTAATGCATTGCAACGAGATGCGACTTCTTTCCTTGTCGCGCCGATATTTTGTCGGATAAACCTGGATGACCCCTCACAGAGCGACAGATGCAACCCCCTTGATCCTGCGAGTATGATTGATATAACGGATGCCATTGAATCCTCCAGATCAATTCTACTAGGGTTAAATCGGGAATGGATTACAAAACAAGGCGATTTTTTTGTCGAGTCACCGATCAACTTTGTGACTGCTGTAATTTGGTTTCTTCGGAAATACATGAATGGCAAGTTTTGTACGCTTCCGCATGTTATTGAATTAATGCAGGTGGATTATGAAAACCTCTTTCCAGTGCTGAAAACTGAACCGGAAATTGAGGTGATGATCAACCCTTTTATCTCAGCTTACCAGAATGACGCCATGGAACAGTTGGAAGGCCAGATCGCCAGCGCGAAAATTGGTATGGCAAGGCTTTCTTCACCTCAGTTGTATTGGGTTTTATCGGGCAACGATTTCACCCTGGACATTAACAACCCCGAATCACCCAAAGTGCTGTGTTTAGCTAATAACCCGCAAAAGCAACAGACCTTCGGGCCGGTCCTTTCGCTCTATGTTAACCGGCTTGTCAAAATGGTCAATCAAAAAAACAAGCATAAATGCAGCCTCGTCTTTGATGAGTTTCCGACGATATTTCTGAATGGGATTGATAATTTAATTGCCACTGCCAGATCCAATAAGGTCGCAGCCTGCCTCGGAATGCAGGATTTTAGTCAGCTGAAAAAGGATTATGGAAGCGACCAGGCGTCTGTCATTATGAATATTACGGGAAATATCATTTCCGGTCAGGTCATGGGGGAGACTGCTAAAGTGTTGGCTGACCGGTTTGGCAAGATTAGCCAACTTAAAAACAGTATGACCATCAACCGAACGGATACTTCTGTCAGCAGGTCGACACAGATGGATTTTGCGATACCCCAATCCAAAATTGCTTCCCTTTCTTCTGGTGAATTTGTCGGGATGGTTGCGGACGACCCCAATCAAAAGATAAAGCTTAAATGCTTTCATTGTGAGATTGATTTGGGGCATGGTTCCATGAAGGAGAAAAGAGGAAGATCGCACCAAATGCCGCAGGGGAAAGCTATTGATCCTGGTAAAATCACGGACAATTATTTTAGAATTAAGGCCGATATATCTGAATTGATCGATGCTGAAATCCAACGCTTGTCCATGAAGGCACCAAGGTAAAAATTGAGTTTGAACGTTAATTTAAAAAAGGGGGTGATATGATGAGGAGGTCGGATATTGCGGTAATGAAGGCTGTGGCTATTTGCCATAAACCTTTCCTTAAGCCTGAGGAGGCGATGATTTATTGTAACCTGGGCAGAACTCAGTTGTCCAAGAAATGTGATGCCTTTGGTGTATACAAGAATGAAAGCGGGTATTTTAAGCGCGCTGAATTGGATTTGATGATGGACGGTAGCGAATCCCTGTTGTTAAAGGCTGTTAAAAAGTTAAAGTAAAATATTCAGGCCACGTCGGGTGTCTTTTCAGGTGACGGCAATTTGGCGATTATTGCTGTTTGATCCTTGGGGCGGTGACGCTTGTAGGTGTCGTTGACATACTTTGTTGTCCTGTGGCCGAGTAGCAGCGCCACCGTCGCAGTATCTACGCTTTCATCCTGAAGAAGTATGGAAAAGCTGAGTCTGGCTACACTCCAGGTTATCTTTTTGGTGATCGATGCGGAGTTTACCCAGCTTTTTAAAAGTTTATTTGCTCCGTCTGCGCTGGGAAGCCTGAAGATCCGTTCTTCTAACCCGGATTCTATTAGCCTTAAATGTCGTTTTTCGACAATCGCCTGGGCAATTGGATGCATCGTGATAACGACGGGTTGGCCCGTCTTCGCCTGAATCAACCTGGTTTTAATGGTGTCCCTGCCGATATCTTTCCAGGTTAACAGGTTTACATCTATCCACCTTAGTCCTGTGTAGCAGCAGAAAATGAACGCTTCCCTTACTTCTTCATTCAGGCACGGTGTATTTAATAAGCTGAGGTACTCTTTCACTTCGAGGTTTTCTTTTAATTTTCGATTTTTGCCGGTCTTGGCTTTAACATCTTCGGCTGGACTGTTGCGGAAATAGCCCTGTTTCGTGGCCGCCTTTATCATGCGCTTAAATTCCGAGAAATAGTTCATTGGGGTGTCGCCGTTGAATTTGTCTAATAGATAATTTCTGAATCGCGTGCAGAATTCTTCGGTGACCTCGAGCGGTGGTAATGATTGTTTCTTTACGAATTCTTTGAAGTGCACGAAGCTGGCATGAAGATGTCGTTTCCCAACGCGGGCGTTCTTTTTAACAAAGTCATCAAAGAAGTCGATAAAATTGCTCTTATATCGGTGCGCGGGTATGTATCCGGTTCCTATCGATTGTCTGTCTATTACGAGTTGAGATCTTTTGATTTCCAGAATGGTTAATGCTTCTTTGTTGTGATTTTTTTCGATCTGGGTCCTAGGCTTAGTGTAGGTGAAAACGCCAGCGCTCATTTTATCTTTTGGACCATTCGCCCATTTAAACCTGTAATATGTTTTTTTCCCATTGTCAGATTGTCTCTCTTCAATTGTCATAAATATCTGTTTGTGGCTATGCCACAAACAGTAATCCAAAGTGTGGGATTTTCTGTGGGACTTTTACGGGACTTTTTTAGTGTGGATAAGCGTAAAAAAGTGTTGAAAAAAAGCGTGTTAAAAGTGCAAAACCCTCTGAAAATCAATGATTTAAAGAGGGTTTTCGGTGCCCGGGACTGGATTCGAACCAGCACAACCTTGCGGATGCTGCGACCTGAACACAGTGCGTCTACCAATTTCGCCACCCGGGCAGGGCTGCAAATGTAGAAGGATTCATCGAGAAAAAAAATTCCAGTCGGGCGCATTTTGCGGGGGTTGTATAATGACCTGTTCACGTCTGCCGCTGGGCCGCAGCCATGAATTTTCCATGATTTTAATGGCGATTATAAATAGAGGACAATTTGGTCCTCTATTTATGAAAACGGGTTATCTTTGGGTTGTATTTTTTTATGCAGCCATTGTATGGACATACGAAAGGATGGATCTTTTGTCTGTTCAGGCATAAAAGCTTTTTATGATTACATGGACAGTCGAACAGCCGGTAGCTTTGGTTTGTCTTTTTATCTGGATTGGATTTGTTACCGCCATCAGTTTCATGGAGGCATGGCTGAAGTTCCGAGCCCCGGGAGTAACACTTGCGATAGGCCTTGGCATAGGGCGGTTGGTTTTTAGAGCATTAAATAAAGTGGAATGGGTATTGGCCCTAATGATTATGGGAAGCGCCTTATGGTACCGGAACAGGGGAGCATTTTGGCCGGACGTTTTCTTCTTCCTGGCCCTGTTTGTCCTGATAATTCAGACCATCTGGCTCCTGCCCATTATGAATAAAAGGGCCGCGCTGCTTATTAACGGAATGCGCGTTGAACGTTCTAACATGCATGTATACTTTGTTGCCGGCGAACTGATAAAAGTAGTTTCATTGTGTTTGGCCGGGGTTCATTTATTTAATCCGTAAAATCCAATTCAGGTGGTTGGCCCGGGGCAGCCATTTGTTCCATCGAAAAGTTAGTATATTGTATCCATGAACGCCTTCGCCTCAGTCAGGTCCTGTTTATCAGATCAGTAAAGAATTTAATGTGGAAAACAGATTATGAAGCTATTTCCCGGACTGTTGTTCATTTATTCTTTAGTGTCTGTGATTAATTCCGGTTGCCAGTCCTCCGTGTCACCAAAAGATAGCCGTAAGACCGACACCGCCATGATAAAACTCATTACCCTGGATCCCGGCCACTTTCACGCGGCTCTGGTCCAGAAATCCATGTCCCCGGGCATTGACAGCAACGTATATGTTTACGCACCCGAAGGCCCGGAACTGCGATCCCACCTGGATCTGATCAAACAATACAATACGCGCAGGGAGTCTCCCACGCACTGGTCAGAAATAGTATACACCGGAAATGATTTTTTGGAAAGAATGATTGCAGAAAAAAAAGGAAATGTGGTTGTGCTTGCCGGAAACAATCTGCGTAAAACGCAATACATTTCAAAGTCGGTTGGCGCTGGTTTGAACGTACTTTCGGATAAGCCCATGGCCATTCGTGCGGCCAATTTTAAGGAACTGGAAAAGGCGTTTACTACGGCGGCGCAGCATCAGGTATTGCTGTATGATATCATGACGGAGCGCTCCGAAATCACCAACCTGGTGCTCAGAGAACTGGTCCAAATGCCAGATGTATTTGGCACCCTTTCCGCTGGTACCGGAAAAGCGCCCGGAGTCACCATAGAAAGTGTACATTATTTTTATAAATTCGTTTCCGGCAAAGCGCTGACCAGGCCTTCCTGGTTTTTTGATCCGGCCCAGCAGGGCGACGCCATTACAGATGTCGGGACACATTTGATAGATTTGGTGCAATGGACCTGTTTTCCCGAAGCGGTGCTTGACTATAAAAAGGACATTACCATTCATCATGCGAGGATCTGGCCAACACCCATCACCCTTTCGCAGTTTACTGCGGTGACCCAAAACGATCACTTCCCTTCTTATCTGCAGCCTTATTTGCTGCACGATACTATTTTAGATACGCATGGCAATGGTCAGATTGATTATTCGATCAAAGGCATACACATCAAACTGACTGCAGGCTGGAGATACAAAGCACCTGAAGGCAGCGGCGATACTTACTACTGTCTGATGAAAGGAAGTGTGGCGAACCTGGAAATAAAACAAGGCACAGCGGAAAATTATGAGCCCACGCTGTACATCACACCCTTAAATAATGATCAGCAGTATGAAGCCGCTTTACAGAAAGCGATCTCAAAATTGAATTCAGACCATCCGGGTATCCGTGCAGTAAGAGCCGGCAAAACATGGAAGCTGGTCATTCCGGATAAATATAATGTAGGGCATGAAGCGCATTTTTCAGCGGTGCTTCAGCGTTATCTGAAATACCTGAAGGCGGGACAACTACCTGTCTGGGAGGTGCCCGATATGATAGCAAAATATTACACGGCTACGGCGGCACTGGAAATGGCGGACAGCCATAAGAAATAAACGCAACAGAAAGCTGAATGCTATCCCGGTTTTAAAAGATCAGTCTGAAGATTTTGGCCAACTGGAAAAGAAAAAAGAATATTAAACCTACCTGGAAATATGAAAGAATTTGTTCCGGTGAAAGTCCCGGTAGCGAATAACTGGCGTTCGCCAATAAATGATTGACAAAAAGGCCGAGTGCCGTACCCATAACGAAAAGTCCTTTAAATGCTTTGAGCAATGCGGCCTGCACAATTTCCTCGGCCTGGAATCTATCCTTAATCACTGAGACGGCTGGAGCGTTGCCACCTTTTTGTGCTGCCCATCATAGCTTACGAAAATCCGGGCTCGCTGCAGGCATTTAAACGATCCGCCGGACTGATGAGGGAAAAATGGGGCGAAAGCCTTGGTTCCACTGTCGGTTGCGGACTGCAAAGGCTGCTTTCGTTTTTTATCATCTGCGTGCCGCTTTTCTTTCTCGGCCGGATTATTCAACCGTTACTGAGAATCGTAATGCGTGTGCTGGGCGTTTTCCTGGTCATGGCCTGCCCGGTGCGGCACAGACCATTTTCATCAGCTCCTTATATCATGACCTGAATGGCGACCCGGCTAAAAATTTAAATGAAAAGTTTGCCTAAAATCTATTCAGGAACAAAAAAATGCGCCGGATTCCGGCGTGGACAGAGTCCAGTTATAGGTTGATTGTGATCAATTAAGTTACGAAGATTCCGATAAAATCCCGTTTTTGAACTTTTGTGTAGTATTTTAGCCAAACGACCAATAATACTGGTACTCAATGATCAATAACCAGGAAATGCAAATTTTACTGGCAGACGATGATCCGGATGACCGGATTTTTTTGTGGAAGCCGTTAGTCAATCCGACCTGGATTTTGCTGTTCATGAGGTAGAGAATGGCCATCAACTTATGGAGTTGCTGGCTACCATTACGCCTTTGATGCCGGTGCGAACATGTACGTCACCAAATCCGATTTTTCTGAAGATGAGCCGGGCATGCTGGATAAAATATTCCCGGAAAACTGGCAGGAACTTAGGAAATGCCGCACAAAGGAAAACATCGTTTTGAAAAATTAAAAATTTTAATTCTTGCTCTGACGATGCGAATTTGCGAGATGTTATAAATCATGGAAAACGGCCGTAACACAGCATTAAATGAATGAAGTCCCAGACCAGTCAGGTTCCGGCAGGAAGAAGATCCCGCCAATTGAAAAACAACTTGCAGAGATGATACAGCATCTGTCTGCCGCCACTTACCTGACCAACGCGGCCGGTTATATCAGCAGTTTTAACCGAGCTGCAGAACTTCTTTTTGGGGAAAAGCCGGTTGAGGGAAAAAACAGGTATTTCCCTTCCGGTGGCCCCGGCGTTATCCTGGAACGGCCTGATGGGACAAGGCGAAACGTGATTCTGCAGTCCAACCCCATTTTTGATCAATACGGTGAAATAGCCGGTGCGGTCAATACCCTGACGGATATTACGGAACTCCAAATAGCAAATGATGCGTTGAAAAAGAGTGAAGAAAGATATCATAAGATGATCGGTGAAATTGAGGACTATGCTATTTTGTTTTTGGATGTGAATGGTATTATCCAAAACTGGAACAAGGGTGCTGAGAAAATAAAAGGATACCTGGCAGAAGAAATTGTCGGAAAGAATTTCAGGATATTTTATCTGCCGGAGGACAGGCAAAAAAAATTACCGGAGCAATTGATCGAAGAGGCGGTGAACAGGGGTAAAGCTGTTCACGAGGGCTGGCGTCTCAGAAAGGATGGAAGCAAATTCTGGGGAAGTATCGTTATTACCGCGATACACGATGAGCAGGACCAGCTTTTGGGTTTCTCCAAAGTGACCCGCGACCTGACGGAAATTAAGCTGGCATCGGATAAGGTCAAGGACTATGCCGCAGAACTGGAATTCCAGAACAGGGAGCTGCAGCAATTTTCCTATGCGGCGGCTCATGACCTGAAAGAACCCTTAAGGAAAGTACAGTTTTACAATTCTATGATTATGGAAAGCATCGGGGAAAAACTGTCGGAAAAGGAAAAAACGTATTTAACTAATTCCGTGAATTCAGTCATCCGGATGAAGGACCTGATCGACGACCTGCTGCTGTATTCTGAAACTTCCGCCATCACGGATAAATTTGAGGTGGTAAATGTGCATGAGGTATTGGAGGAGATTAAGATCTTTTACAAGGATTCATTGCCAGAGGGCAGCATCCGCATGGACCCGACTGGTCCCATAAATATATGGGGCATTCCGTTTCAGATCCGTCAGTTATTTGAAAATCTTCTGGGGAACGCCATCAAATATCAGCAAAAAGGCAGGCCGATGCAGATCAATATTTCCTGTAAAAAAGAATCCATTCAGTTCGGTAAGGAACAGGACCGGAATCCGCTAATGGCCTATTATAAAATATCGATACAGGATAATGGTATCGGGTTTGACCCTGAAAATGCCGGCAGGATTTTCGAATTATTTCAACGGCTGCACAGCCGGAAGGAATATCCCGGAACAGGCGTCGGGCTGGCCATTTCCAAAAGAATCGTTCAAAATCATAAAGGATCAATTGAAGCCAGCAGTATTCCTGGCAAAGGAGCCACCTTTACTGTTTTTTTACCATGCCATTGAACAGGATTCCCAGTATCTGTCTGGCAATGCCGGCCAGGTCAATGCAATTACCAGGTTTTTGAAAAAACTGGATGGCCCCCTGAATGGCAATAAGGTCGCGATCGCGTTTGCCATTGTTGCTGGTGCCTTTTGCCGGTTAAACGCCGATCAGATGAGACTGCCACCGGAATGGCTGTTGATGGATTTATTCCCCAATGTTAAAAATTATGCCATCCCGCTACTGTGGAAAGATTAATTTACGGGCCGGTGTATCCCATCAACAATTAACTGGATTTTTCGGCCTGGGAAACGGCCCTGCTTAAGGCAGAACGGGTAAAGGGTTTGGACAGAAAATGAAATGCGCCCAGCGAAATAGCTTTATCTATCAGGGCGCGGGAAGAATTGGCCGTGATAAAAATAACCTGCTTATGGTTGAGCACCTCTTTATTATTCTCCAGGAAGCTTAATCCAAATCCATCCGGTAAATTGTGATCGAGTAAAATAATGTGCGGGTTATATTGAGTCAATTCTTCGGCAGCGATTTTAAGCGAGGGTGCACATACAACCTCATATCCTTCTTTATACAGGATTCTGCAAACAATTTCGCAAAAATCCTCCTCATCATCAACCAGCAGCACTTTTTTGTGCGGGTCATTTTCCATAATTGATTTATTGGGCTGAACATAGTTCTTATATAACCGTGCCAGCACCTGCTGACCCCATGAATTCCAGGGCAGGTTTTCCCGGTTTCTCCGTAATGATTACTTTGCGCACCAAATCACGCATCGAATAATGAAATCAGAAGAACTAAAAAACCTGCAGGCTCCGTTGAAAGACAAATACCGGGAGCGCCCTGAAACCGCAGTTATCACGCTCCGGGCTGAAGGGAAAATTGGGGAGGGTATTTCCTGCAAACTGGGAACGGGCAAGGGATTGGTGGAAGCGGGCCTGCATCCGGGTACGGGTGGCGACGGTATGCTCGCGTGTTCGGGGGATCTGCTGCTGGAGGCCCTGGTAGCCTGTGCGGGTGTCACCTTGCGCGCCGTGTCCACCGCTATCGGCATACAGATCAGGGATGCCCTGATCAAAGCAGAAGGTGATCTGGATTTCCGCGGCACACTGGGTGTTTCAAAGGACGCGCCTGTAGGATTTAAATCAATACGCCTGGGTTTCATACTCGATTCGGAGGCAAGCGCCGAGCAACTTCAAACCCTGGCCAAATTAACCGAAAGGTATTGCGTGGTTTATCAAACCCTGACCAAAGGCGTCAAAGTGGAAACATCCTATAAAACTAATCTGTAGACGAATAGTCCTTCCGGATCAATTCTTTCAATGCTGAAATCTGTCCGGAGGCCTGATCCCTGTTTGTGCCGGTAATGCCCAGCGCAAAATATTTCATCAACTGCATGCAGCTGATAACACCAATGGTAAATAGGAAGGCAGTCAGGTAAATAATATCCACGTGGATCCATCCCGCGATGCTGATTCTGAAAATGCTGATCAGCGCTGCCATGATCAGGATAATAAAAGCGAGCCGCTTCTTCCGGATCAGTTTTGTTTTTCCGGTGATGAAGGCATCATCCAGGAAATGATATTGCTGCCATATCCTTTGGCCAAGCCATTCCAGCTGCATTTTATTTTCGTGGATGATACACATCATTTTACCATCCGGTTGTTTCAACTGAAGCAAACTGGATACCTGTTCCGGCAGGATAAGCTGATAAACGCCCGCATCAGGCAATGGTCTGATGTCTACGATATTTTCCATCCGTGCAAAGTTGGAGAAATAAACCGGAATTTATCCAAAGTCTTTGCGCTGGTGGGAGCAATACATGGCGACAGCGCGGGAAGACAGCTGAAATCCTGACATTCTCCCATGGCATTTCCTGATTTTCAGGGCCGGTGCAACTTTTCTCCGGGAGCCTTGTCTTTCGATAGGGTATACCATAAATTCTATTTTATGATGCACGAAACCTCCGGTACAAAAAATATCCAGATCGAATATAAGGGCAGTCATTATACCTGCAACCTGATCGGAAACAGGGGCAAGATCACCTACCAGATCATATTTAAAGAATCCCACCTCTATTTGACAAAGGCCGTCAAAGCCGGAGGTATTTTATTCTGGACCGCCATTCCGGAAAATCCTGATCTCGTTCAAGTGGTCCATGAGTTCGGGAGGGAGATCGACCTTTACTATAAATAATCATGTAAGCAGACAGGTTATAGAGACACAGAAACGCGCCGGCAAAGGTCTGGGAAGCACCGAAAATGTATACCGGTTGGTTTGCGGGAGACATCCAAAAGCAAGCCTGGCTGAAACTGATTCAAAACAATGGCTTTCAAAATAGTACCCTGCAATGGCTTGCCGTTCATGGAAATAGATTATATTGACGGTTTATAAACCAGCTCCATGGCGAAAGTAAGTCAGAAGAAGTCCGTTAAATATGAAGATAAGTCCGAGGGCCAGCCAACGCTGCCTCCGCTGTTTAAAGAGCTTAGGAAAATGCTCTCCAAATACGTGAAGGGAAATTACATAGTCCGCGCCGATGGCCCCGGAAACTATTCTGTATATTATAATAAGGAAGTCGTCATTTCCAAGAAAACGTTACCGGAACTGGCATTTGCCACCATACTGATTCAAAGCGGATATGTGGGTTTCTATTTCTTTCCTGTTTATACCAATCCGAAATTATTACCTGAACTTCCGGTGAAGCTGCTCAAATTATTGCAGGGAAAAACCTGCTTTCACATTACCAAAGAAGATCCTGCGCTGATGAAGGACATTGGCCGGGCGCTGGAAACAGGTTACGCTTATTACCTGTCTAAAGGCTGGAAATAAGAGGCTTTACCTTTTAATGCCATTTTTCCCTGAATTCAGGCCCCTTTCCTTTTTAGCCGATTTTTTTGTATTTTTGCAGCCCCGATTTAAAACCTTCGGGATTTTTATTTATATGGAAGAAAACAACATTCTTAACCCAAACGCTGAAGGACAGGAGCCCGCTGCCGATACGGCAACAGCTACAGCGACAACAACTGCACCTGCCGCAAACGGGAAGACCGCCTATCCCGCGCCTACTCCGCATGATGATTTCGACTGGACCATCGACAAAAGAAATGTCGCTGCTTACACGAAAGAAGAAAAGGAAAAGTATGACGATGTGTACGACAACACGTTTGTCACCATTACCGACGGGGAACTCATCAAGGGTTTAGTAGTCGGTCTCACTAAAACCGATGTGGTTGTTAATATCGGATTTAAAAGTGACGGTCTGGTTTCCCTGAATGAGTTCCGCGACCTGCCCAACCTGAAGAGCGGCGATGAAGTGGAAGTGATGGTAATGGAAAAAGAAGACAGGGAAGGCCATCTTCACCTCAGTCGCAAACAGGCCCGCATTACCCGCGCCTGGGAACGCATTGTGGAGATCCACAAAACCGGTGAAGTGGTTACCGGAACGGTCACCAGCAAAACCAAGGGTGGTCTTATCGTGGATGTATTCGGAATGGAAACCTTCTTGCCGGGTTCACAGATTGACGTGAAACCAGTGACTGATTACGATCAGTTCGTTGGAAAAACCATGGAATTCAAAGTAGTTAAGGTTAACGATGCCATCAAGAATGCCGTCGTTTCCCATAAGGCCCTGATCGAAAGCGATATCGAAGCACAGCGTGCCGAGATCATGAGCAAACTCGAAAAAGGTCAGGTGTTGGAAGGAACCATCAAGAATATTACGGATTTCGGGGCGTTTATGGACCTCGGCGGACTGGATGGCCTGTTGTATATCACTGACATCAGCTGGGGCAGGATCAGCCATCCGAGCGAAGTGCTTAAACTGGATCAGAAACTCCAGGTGGTGGTACTCGACTTCGATGATGGTAAGAAAAGAATCAGCCTCGGTTTGAAGCAGCTTACCCCGCATCCATGGGACGTGCTGCCTGAAAATATCAGGGAGGGTGAAATCGTGAAAGGCAAAGTGGTGAATATAGAAGATTACGGTGCTTTCCTCGAAATCATGCCGGGCGTGGAAGGATTGGTACACGTGAGTGAAATCACCTGGGCCAATACACCGATCAATGCCAAGGAATTTTTCAAACTGAGTGATGAACACCAGGCCCGTATTGTAACGCTTGATAAGAGCGCGCGCAAGATGAGCCTTTCCATCAAACAGCTTAGCGAAGATCCATGGAGCACCATCGAAATTAAGTTCCCACAGGGCAGCAAACACAATGGCCTGGTGAAAAACATCACGCCCTATGGTGTATTTGTTGAACTGGCTCCGGGTATTGGCGGGATGATCCACATCAGCGACCTCAGCTGGCTGAAACGCTTTAACCATCCTTCTGAATATACCAAGGTAGGCCAGCATATTGACGTGCTGATCCTGAGTATAGACAAGGAAAACCGCAAACTGCAACTCGGACATAAACAACTGGAAGAAGATCCCTGGAACGCGCTGGAAAATACCTTTGCCATCGGTACCATCCATGAAGGAACAGTTACGCGCAAAGATGACAAGGGTGCCCTCGTTCAGTTGCCTTATGGTCTGGAAGGATTTGCCCCCAACCGTCATCTCGCCAAAGAAGATGGCAAGACCGTGCAGGCAGATGAAACCACGCAGTTCATGGTGATCGAGTTCGACCGCAATGAAAAGCGCATCGTTTTATCCCATACCCGCATCTGGGAACAGGCTAAAGCCGATGAAAAGGATGTTGCCCGCAAGGAAGCAAAGACCGACGCGGATAAAACCCGCAAAGCCGTGAAGACGATCCAGAGTAAGGTTGAAAAGCCAACCCTCGGTGATCTCGGAACGCTGGCGGAAATTAAAGAAAAACTGCAGCAGGAAGAAAAAGGCGGAACGGAAGAGCCTAAATGATACAATTTGTTTCACATGTAAAACCCTCTTGCAAATGCGAGAGGGTTTTTTTTGCCCGGCCTTCTGCCAATTTTTATTTCTGCTCGTGATAATCCTGCTCCATATTCACGGACCATATATTTTCGTGCCTTCGATGCAGCCAGGATCAGGCTCATCCATGCTCCGGCAACCGGAATAAGCAATATATTTTTGAAAGACATGGCAACTGTTGAAGGAGCGTGGAAAAATGGCTAAGACTTTACCTGCATAAATAAAGCTTTGAGCTCCTCCGCATCTTCCGGTTTCATCTTGCCCCCCAATACCAGGCGGAGTTGCCGGCGTCTCAAGGCGCCCTCAAACAACAATTTTTCTTCTTCATTCCCCGGAACAATCTCCGGAACCCTCATCGGCTTGCGTCCAGCATCCAGGGCAACGAAAGTGTAATACGCTTCGTTGCTTTTATACTTTTCGCGGATCAGAAAGTTTTCTCCCCAAACCCGCAGGTGCACTTCCATGGACGTGGTAAATGCGCGGCTGAGTTTGGCCTCTATATGCACAGCATTGCCCAGCACGATCGGATTCTCAAACGAAATATTATCCACAGAAGCCGTAACCACGGCGGCGTTGCAATGTTTGGTGGCGCAGAGCGCCGCCGCAATATCCATCCAGTACATCAGCCGGCCACCCATCAGGTTGCCAAATACATTCGTGTCGTTCGGCAGTACCAGTTCCGTCATGGTGATCTGCGAATCCGTTGGCGATTTGGTCATTATTTGTTCCATTTTTTGCTGTTAAAATCCTTTTCCCGCTGATCAGCCAGTGATCCCGGAGACGCCTACGGTTTTCTTTTTTTATGCGGCGGTTTTTAATTTGAAATCAAACCATCGTCTGCTCACATCCCTTCAAAAATTCCTCCTCCACATCCGCGCCAATACCGGGAACTTCCGGAAGTTCAAGATGGTAGCCTCTGTATTTTACACCACCGGTCACCGGATCAATGGTATGTCCGAGTAAACAGGTATCCAGATCATAATATAAAATATTGTCCTGGGCACTGGCAAAATGGGCAAAGGCCGTCAGGGCCAGCCGGCTTTCCAGCATGCCACCCATCATGCAGGGGATGTGATTTTCGGCACAGACCTGGTTTATTTTCAGGGCTTCCAGGATGCCACCGGACTTGGAGAATTTGATGTTGACATAATCACAGGCATCGGCTTTGATCAGCCGCAGGGCATCGTGGTGATCGAATACGCTTTCGTCGGCCATGATTTTCACCGGTGAAATGGATTTCAGTTCCGGAAGCAAATGATCGTTCCAGTGCCGCATGGGCTGTTCGCAAAACTGGATATTAAATCTCCCCATGGCCATTAAAGCGTCGCGGGCGGTTTCAGGATCCCATCCCTGGTTGGCATCAATCCGCAGCACCAGCGAATCACCCACTGCCTGGCGGATAAGCTTCACCCTTTCCACATCCTGGGGACCGTTTTTGCCGAGCTTTATTTTGATGATCCGGACTCCCTTATTTTTAAATTCCAGTGCCTTCGCCGCCATCACCTCCGGTTCACCGATACCGATGGTCAGATCGGTCTCGAGTGGTTTTCTGCTGCCGTGCAAAAATTGATAAAGCGGAAGTCCCGCTTCTTTAGATGCCAGATCATACAGGGCCATGTCGAAAGCGCTTTTCACCGTGGAATTAAAGGCGGTGAAATCATGTAATCCGGCCATACGGGCGGGGATGTCCAGTGGATCCTTGTCTTTCCATAAAGCAGCAAACTCTTTGGCCATTTCATAGCAGGTGGCCTGGGTTTCGCCCACGATCATGGGAAAGGCAGAACATTCGCCCACGCCCGTGATGCCGCTGCTGGTATGGATCCTGATGAAAAGATTCTGAGCATAGTACATCGTTCCGGTAGCAATGCTAAACGGATCCATGGGTATGCTGAGCTTATAAATGCCGGTTTGAATAATTCTCATCGGAAAGTACCGAAAATAAGCAATAATCGGCTAGGACTTAGTGGATTGGTTGGTTTCGGGTATTTTTGCAACATATACCATCCACTTTCAAACGGCGTCCCGAAAATATGATTCCTCTCCCCGTCTCCTTCACCAATACGCAAATTGCTTTTGCTTATAAATCCGATGCGGAACTGAAAAAGGCCCGCTTTCTATTCCGCAGCATGGGAAAGGCATTCCTGGTGAAATGGGGCATCCGTTTAACTCCCCTCGCCATCCGTGCCGGACTGCCTGTTAAAGGGATCATCCGGAGAACGCTTTTTGCGCAGTTTGTGGGAGGGGAAACGCTGGAACAAACGGCTGCCGTTGCCCGGAAACTGGGGGCCTACCAGGTGCAGGCCATCCTGGACTATGGCGTGGAAGGCGGGGAGAACGGTGAAAATGGATTTGACCAGGCCTGCCGGGAATTTATACGGGTGATCCGATACGCGGCTTCCCAACCCAATATTCCGTTCATCAGCGTCAAGGTCACGGGTTTTGCCCGCTTTGAATTGCTGGAGAAACTGGACAGCTCATTAAGTTCCGCATCGGGATCGCTGATGAAACGATATGACGCTGCATTGTCTTCTTTCAATGAAGCGGAGTCTTCCGAATGGAGCCGCGTGCGTAGCCGCATGCAGCAGATCTGTGAAGCGGCTTCAGCGCATCATGTGGGGATACTGGTGGACGCCGAAGAAACCTGGATACAGGATCCGGTGGATGTGCTCAGCATCCAGATGATGGAACAGTTTAATAAAAGCGAAGTGATCGTGTTCAATACCGTTCAGTTATACCGCAGTGACCGGCTGTCTTTTTTACGGGATATACTCGAAGCCGCCCTGCTGAAGGATTTTGTGCTTGGCGTGAAGCTCGTACGCGGGGCGTATATGGAGAAGGAGCGGGCACGGGCGGAAGCGCAGCATTATCCTTCTCCCATTCAGGAGAATAAAGAGGCCACGGACCGCGACTATAACGAAGCGGTGGTTTTTTGCGTTGATCATATTGCGCATATTTCCGCCATCATCGCCAGCCATAACGAATACAGCAACGGTTATACTACCCGGTTACTGCGCGAAAGGCAACTGCCGCTTAACCACAAACACATTCATTTTTCCCAGCTGTACGGAATGAGTGACAACATCACGTTTAATCTGGCCAACGCAGGGTGTTCCGTAAGCAAATACCTGCCCTTCGGTCCCATAGAGGAGGTGGTGCCTTACCTGATGCGGCGCGCGGAGGAAAACAGTTCGCTGAGCGGACAAACCGGCAGGGAACTGGCTTTGATCCGGAAAGAATTGCAAAGAAGAGTTGTTGCCGGATGATTTGGTTTTCCGGTTGTTAATTTAATTTCTCACCCGCCCATTCATATAATAAAAGGGCCTTTTGCCAGCCCGGAAATATAATTCTGATTATATTTGGAGTTAACCGTTTTCATCAAAAACAGCCATAATGGATGACTAAGCAGATCAGTTTGGTTTTGGGTTCATTTATCTTTCTTTTCCTTTTTCCTGCCTGTAAAAATAAACAGGATACCGCTGCAAAAAAACCGGAAGCGAATGTTTACGTGGATGTTCTCGTCGCCGCTTTCCAACCCATCACCAATACCATAGAGGTGAACGGAACGGTTGTTGCCAACGAATATGTTGAACTGCATCCTGAAGCCAGCGGCCGGATCACTTATCTCCATGTGCCGGAAGGCAAACGGATAGCCGCAGGCACCGTGATCGCCCGCATCAACAACGCTGATCTGGAGGCCCAGGTGAATAAAAGTAAGGTGCAACTCGACCTCGCCGAAAAAACCGAAGAGCGCAACAAACAACTGCTGGCCGTAAATGGCATCAATCAAAGCGATTACGATGCCTCATTGAATGCAGTTAACGGATTCAAAGCAGATATCGCTTATAACCAGGCCCTCTCTGATAAAACCATTTTGAAGGCGCCGTTCAGCGGCATAATCGGTTTGCGCCAGGTGAGCCTGGGCGCTTATGTTTCTCCCGCCACCCTAATCGCCACCCTGTTGCAGCTTGACCGGATCAAAATAGATTTTACCCTGCCCGAAGGTTATGGCAGTATATTAAAAGTAGGGGCAACCGTGGATGTGGAAATGGATGCCACTGGCGCCGGCAGGAAAAAAGCCAGGATCATGGCCATTGAACCCCAGGTGAATCAATCTTCCAGGAGCCTGACCGTTCGGGCGATACTGGAAAACAGCAATCCCAATCCCGGCGCTTTCGTAAAAGTATTTGTCAATGCCGGTACCGATAAAAAGGCCATTCTGGTTCCCACCAATTCCCTTATTCCCAATGATAAGGACAATCAGGTGATCTTGGTGAAAAACGGAAGGGCCAGTTTCGCCAATGTAACCGCTGGTTTGCGGCTGGCCAATAATGTGGTGATCACCAGCGGCATAAAAGACGGGGATACCGTGGTGGTGACCGGCGTTCTGTTTGCCAGGCCCAAGGCCAGACTGGAAGTTCGGAATATCAGGACGCTGGCCCAGTTCGCCGCATTAAATAACAACGGGAGCAACTCACAATAATCATGAACATTTCGGAATTATCGCTGCGAAGGCCTGTGCTGGCAACCGTAATGAACCTGATGATTATTTTATTCGGGATCGTGGGATATTACTTCCTGGCGGTTCGTGATTATCCGGCCATCGACCCGCCGATCATTACAGTAACCACTTCCTATACCGGCGCCAATCCCGACATCATCGAAAGTCAGATCACCGAACCCCTGGAAAAACAGGTAAACGGAATTCCCGGTATACGAACCATCACCTCCACCAGTTCCCTCGGCAGAAGTTCCATCGTGGTGGAATTCAACCTGGGATATGACCTGGAAAGTGCAGCGAGTGATGTAAGGGATAAAGTGGGACAAGCCGCCCGGAACCTTCCCCTCGATATTGATGCCCCACCCGTGGTGACCAAGGCAGATGCCAACAGTGATTTCATTTTATTGCTGGCCGTGCAGAGCCGCACCAAAAGCCTGATGGAACTCAGTGACTATGCCGACAATGTGCTGCAGCAACAATTGCAAACGATAGACGGCGTGAGTTCCGTGAATGTTTTCGGCGATCTGGGTTTTGCCATGCGCGTATGGCTGGACCCGGATAAAATGAGCGCCTATAATGTGGCGTATAATGACATCAGCGCGGCGATGGCTTCAGAAAATGTGGAGCTGCCTCCCGGTAAGATTTACGGTAACAATACCGAGATGACCATTATGACCAAGGGCCGGCTCACCAGCATTGAGGATTTCAGGAACGTGATCCTCCGGGAAGACAGTTCCGGCATCGTTCGCCTGGGCGATGTGGCTCGGATCGAACTAGGCCCCCAAAACCCTGAACAAAGCTGGAAATATGATGGTGTGAATGCGGTCGGACTCGCCATCATCCCGCAGCCGGGAGCGAACAATATTGAAATTGCCAATGAGTTCAATAAAAAGCTGGACATCATCAAACAATCCAACCGGGAAGACCTGCAGTTCAACGTACTGATCGATAATACCAAAACCATCCGGCAGTCACTCAACGAAGTAAAGGATACGCTGCTTATCTCCTTCAGCCTGGTGGTGTTTGTGATCTTTTTCTTTTTCCGGAACTGGCTGATCGCCTTGCGGCCGCTGATCGATATTCCCATCTCGCTGATCGCGACTTTCTTCATCATGTATGTTTGCGGGTTTACCATCAATATCCTTACTTTACTGGGCATCGTACTGGCCACCGGACTGGTGGTGGATGACGGGATCGTGGTGACGGAAAATATTTTCAGAAAACTGGAAGAGGGATTGCCGTTGAAAAAAGCAGCGGTGGAAGGCAGCCGGGAAATTTTCTTTGCCGTTATTTCCACTTCCATTACCCTGGCCGTTGTTTTTTTACCCGTTGTTTTTTTACAGGGATTTGTCGGCCGCCTGTTCCGTGAATTCGGCGTGGTGCTGGCTGCTGCCGTGTTGATATCCGCTTTTGTTTCCCTCACCATCACGCCGGTGCTGAATGTGGTGCTCACGCGCAAGGACGCTTCCCATGGGAAGTTCTATGAAAGAACGGAACCTTTCTTCAAGGGGATGGAAAACGGTTACCGCCGGTTGCTGCAGGCATTTCTGAAAGTGCGATGGGCAGCCTGGGTGATCATTGCCGTATGTGCCGTGATGGTTTATTTTCTTTTGAACTCCCTGCAAAGCGAACTGGCGCCACTGGAAGACCGGAGCACCGTGCGGCTGACCGCTACGGCGCCGGAAGGGACCAGTTATAGCCGTATGGCCAATATCTCCGACAGCATTGCCGATTATTTATATGATTCGGTACCCGAACGCGATTTCGTTTTTGTGCGCACGCCAACGGGAAGCAGTTTTAACGGGTCTTCCCCCCGGATCGGTTTGGTTGATCCATCGCTGAGAACCCGGACGCAGGCCCAGATTGCCAATGACCTGCAGCAGAAATTAACCAGGTTCAATGAAGCCCGCATTTTTACCATCCAGGAACAGACCATTGCGGTGGGTTCGGGCTCCCGCTCCAGTCTCCCGGTGCAGTTTGTATTGCAGAACCAGGATCTCGAAAAATTGAAAACCGCCATTCCCAGGTTCCTGGAAGAGATCCGGAAAGACAAAACGTTTTCCAATGCCGATGTGGATCTGAAATTTAATAAACCGGTATTGGACGTCAACCTGGACCGCATAAAGATCAAGGACCTCGGCCTTTCCACCAACGATGTTATTTCCGCTATGCAATCTGCATTCAGCGGCGGCAGGCTGGCTTATTATATTCAAAACGGCTATCAGTACCAGGTGATCGCTCAGGTGGAAAGATCAGACCGGAATGAGCCCACAGACATCAGCAACCTGTATGTACGTAATAACAAAGGCGTTAATATTCCGCTGAATGCCGTGATCCACATGGAGCAAAACAGCAGCCCGGCAACCCTGTACCATTTCAACCGGTATAAATCGGCAACCATATCCGCGTCCCTGTCTGAAGGAAAAACCATCGGGGATGGCATCAAGGCCATGCAGGCCATTGCCCCGAGGGTGTTGGATCAGAGTTTCCAGACCGCGCTGGCCGGCGCATCCAGGGATTATGCAGAAAGTTCTTCCAATATATTGTTTGCTTTCGGTCTCGCCCTGATCCTGATTTATCTGGTGCTGGCGGCGCAGTTTGAAAGTTTTGTAGATCCGTTCGCCATTATGCTCACCGTACCACTGGCACTCGCCGGGGCGCTGCTGAGCCTCTGGATATTTAATCAGACCCTGAATATATTTTCCGAGATCGGTATGATCATGCTGATCGGGCTGGTGACCAAAAACGGGATCCTGATCGTGGAATTTGCCAACCAGAAAAGAGAACACGGCCTTGAAAAAATGCCTGCGGTAGTGGAAGCGGCCTCACAAAGACTGAGGCCCATCCTGATGACCAGTCTTGCTACTTCCCTTGGCGCATTGCCCATTGCGCTAAGCCTGGGTGCAGCATCCACCAGTCGCATACCTTTGGGCATCGTGGTGGTGGGCGGCATATTATTTTCCCTGATCCTGACCCTGTTTGTGATACCGGCCGTGTATACGTACCTGTCCGGCAAACACAAAACCAGGTTAACCCATGTAACAGCTTAAAATAATGATGCGGATCCTATTAATATTATTTTTCGGAGCAGTGGTAACCCAGGCTTCTTCCCAGGAGCTCAGCCTGAATGAGGTTCTGAATATAGCCATGAAAAACAACCTGGGCATCCGGATCACCCAGCATGCCGTGGATATTGCAGAGATCAATAACAGTTATGGATATGCCGGGGGATTGCCCTTTGTGGCGGGAACGGCTTCAGGTAACCAGCAACTCACCAGTATAGATCAGCGGTATTCCAATCCGGCCAATAACAAAAGCAGCACCAATGCCCGTTCCACCAGTATTACCGCCGGAGTTGCCGGGAATGTCTTATTGTATAACGGTGGCCGGGTGCACAATGCCAAACGCCAGTATGAAACGGCTGTTCTGTTAACCCGGCAACAATTGGATTCGCGGGTACAAACACTGTTCTATAATGTGATGCTGAAATATTACGACATCGTACGGCAGGAGAGTTATGCCAGGACGCTACAGACATCCATAGAAGCGTCTAAACAAAAACTGGATATCGTAAAAAAGCAACAGCAGGTAGGGGTGGCCAACGATGCGGATTTATTCCAGAGCCAGGTTGATTTAAACACCCAGATACAGAACCTGCAAGCGCAGCAACTGGTGGTGGATCAGGGAAAGACCGATCTGCTGACGCTGCTGACCCTGAAACCGGATTCGGTTATTGCTATCCGTGATACCATTCTCGTAGATAACGGCCTACAACTGGATTCTATATTGGATGCTGTTTCCCAAAATCCCGATCTGCAGGCCGCTTATCAGCAGGTGGTCATCAACCAGTACATTGAAAAAGAAGTCGGCGCCCAGCGCTATCCCTCTTTTTTATTGAATGCAGGGTATAATTTCAGCCATACGGCCAATGCCGCGGGGTTTTCCCTGTACAACCAGTCTTATGGTCCCTACCTCGGACTGGGCCTCACCGTTCCGATATTCAACGGGAACATATACCGCAAGCAGGAGCAGGTGGCGGGCATCAATGTTAAAATCGCCGGTTTGCAAAGAGATACGTTATTACTCGGGATAAATTCCAGCGCCGTGAAAAGCTGGCAAGCCTATAAAAACAACCTGCAGCAACTGGCAACGGCCAAAGAAACCTATGATCTTTCGCAGAAGTTGCTGGACCTGGTATTGAAGCGGTTTCAGTATAAACAGGCCACCATCGTGGACGTAAAGAATGCGCAGCAGAGTTTTGAGAATGCCGGGTTCCTCATGATCAATGTGAGTTACGCTGCCAAGGTCTCCGAGATCCAGCTGCGCAGGCTGGCGAATAAGTTGCCGTGAACCGGAGTGTATCAATTGCTAAGATGTATCTGGTTATTTTGGTGTCAGTTTTTCTGCGTATTTTGTATCAGAAAAAGCATCCCTTACTGGTCAGGATTTAATGAAACACCATCCGGACTGCTAGCTCAGTTGGTTCAGAGCGCTGCTTTGACAGAGCAGAGGTCACTGGTTCGAACCCAGTGCAGTTCACCTGGTGACCCTTACAAAAAGGGTCATTTTTGATTAAAATGCAGGCCTGCACTGCGTTTGCTCCAAATAAGCAAATCAATTAAGATCAAATCAAATCAATGGATTCGGTGCCCTATTCGGGGGCCTATTTGGGGGCCTACCTTTATAGGCCCCCGAATTGGAATCCGTAAGGCGACACAGAGTTGACGGTGCGTTTGAAAGAGAGATTTTTTAAAATCTTAAATGATGCGTTATGAACGTCAAACAAAAATTTTCGATTCTTTTTTATCTCAAAAGGAAAAAAGCGAGTAAGGATGGAAAGATTCCCATTTATGTAAGGATCACTATTGACGGACTGAAAGACGAGTTTTCCCTGGGCTGCAAAGTCCTTTCAGACCACTGGGAAAATAAAACCAAGACAGTTCTTGCCCGGGATCCAGATTTCAAAGCGATTAATAAAGAGATAGGCCAGGTTAAAGTCGACATTGAACGGCATTTCGACTTATGCCAGGCGAAAAATGAATTGGCGACACCGCAAATGGTGAAGGAGTCCTATCTAACCCCAATTTCCGGGGAAAGGAGCCGCCTGGAACAAGTTGAAAACCTTGAATTAAGCGAATCCATTGATGCCGTCATAAAATCTTTTATCTCTTATTGTGAAAAATCCAACAAGGCGTGCCAATATGACGCCGTCCCCGCTCCCGCGAAGCTTAGTCTTCTGAAAAGGGAAAAAGAACAACTCTCCAAAGATATCGAACAGATAGTCAGGAAAGCCAATAGCGTGTTTGATAACAAGCAAAGGCAGAAAACCTTTAGGCTTGCACTTGACGAATTCTTATTGAACTTTTTACAACTTTCTTTTTCCGGTCACCGGTCCTTTAATACGATTGAGAAATGGATCGGGAGGAAAAGAAGGTATTTTGAATTTTTGACCTATCGTTATAAGCAGGATGATATTCCACTCGCTCAGTTGGAATATAAATTCTGTGAGGAACTCTACAAGTATGTCCTGATACAACACAAGATCATCCCGAATACAGCCATGAAATATGTTCAATGGCTTAAGGAAGTCATGAACAGGGCTGTTGCCAATGGGTGGATAAACAGCAATGTTTTTGCTCTTTTTAAGTGCAAGTTTACTGACCCTAAGCATGACTGGTTGAATATGGACGAAATGGAACGATTGCTAAATTTTCATTTTGAGAAAGCTAAGCTGAATATTATTCGCGACATCTTCCTTTTCGGTAGTTTTACCGGACTATCCTATACTGAAATTTATTCATTAAAACCTTCCGATGTCGTTACAGAAATAGGCGGAAAAAAATGGGTGTCAAAATGCCGCCAGAAAACCGGTGCTGAGGAATCCTTGCCTTTATTACCCATTCCTTTGCAAATACTGGAATGATATAAGGATCATCCGGTTTGTGAACGACGGAGACGGCTGCTTCCGGTACCTACCAATCAGGAATATAACCGTTGCCTAAAGGAAATTGGCCGGATCACAAATTTTGCCATTCTACTAAAGACACATAAAGCGAGATTCTTCTTTGCAAACGAAGTAGCTTATAATAACGGTGTGCCCCTAAAGACGGTAAGCAGGATGCTCGGTCATACTTCGGTAAGGACTACAGAAGTATATGTCAGGTCCAATAAGAGTAATATTAGCGAGCAGATGGATATCGTAGAGGAAAAGCTTTTTGGCCAGAACGGTCGGTTTAAAAGTAAAAAATTGCCCGGAGAGGGAAACGAAGATTGCCCCGATGCAACTGGCGAGGCAATACATCTGCCGAAGATTATTAAGATGTATTGAAATAGATCTGGTAGACATTTTCAGAGGTGACTTTCTGGTGAGTACGAGGAGCCAGCGAAAAATAAGCCCATAATCTAATGTGCGGGATATTTCTGCCTGTGCACGGAGTTGGCCGAGGTGATGGCCAGAAGTGGACGTTTTGGATTCTAAAGCCTTTTGGAACTATTAAAAGCATTCCGAATCTGTGAAGTCTTGGAAGCTGTTAGGATCGTTTGAATGTTATCCGCGTCATATAAAATAGTTCCTCCCAACCGGGTAAATGGGAGCTTCCCGCCGATTCGCAAAGTTTGAAGGGTTCCTGCAGATATATTCAATAATTTCCGCACCTCGCGGGATTTAATCCATTTTTTGAGGGGTTGGCTGTGGTGTTCCTTGAAGAGGTTTTTTATTTCATAAAGCAGTTGCAATTTGAACTCTGCGAGATCGTCTAGTGTAATAAGCTGATCTCGGGAAAGACCGCCTTTGCCAATTCCAGTTTGCTTACCACCAAGGTTTGTCATAAGAATGTGATTTATATTTTGTCTTCTTATCTCTAATTTGTTTTGGACCCTAAAAGCCAAGGCCCCCGAAAGAGCCTTGGCACTTATCCCAGCCTTACCGATGGTATCGCTGGCGGGTTGCACTCCTGCAGTGCCCGCTTCCTTTTCCCATGGGCTTCTTTTTGCTAGAAGTGATTGAGGCGGACCATACTTCCGAGAAAAGTGCTGAAGGGTGGCGTGTACCGGATGTACCCGTAGTTATGGAGGTCGCGCATGCATTTGTTATAGGTGACTCGCCCGCTGATCTTCGCGCGTAGCATGAGCGTGTCACGGTCGATGGTTAATTTTTCCGGGTTCTTCTGAACCAGGTATTCCATGAAGATGGCGAGGTACAGCGCGATGTGCGCCGGGTTAACATGGGGATCGT
>JBEPUT010000011.1:0-118896 GCA_041691395.1 Chitinophagaceae bacterium | reverse complement strand
AGAGCAAAAGACTCTTAATCTTTGGGTCCTCGGTTCGAGCCCGAGCGGGGTCACAGTTAAAGCAGGGGGGACGGTTGAAACGGACAAAAGGGGACGATTCAGAAATAACTCAAATCAAACCACCAAATAATATTGGTGGTTTTTTTGAAGCACTATAGAATTGATTACCGGCCGCTTTGATAAAATTATGAGAGGTGGCCTAATTTGTATTCGCCACTATTTGATCTGCCAAATAACAAATAGTAGTTAGAATTTTATCTTACATATGTCATTTTTGATGAACTTATTTATTTAATTCTCAAGCCTTGGGGGCCTAATGACATAGAAGTAGACAGAGTCCAGGCGTTCCCATACGATCCTTATTCTGTCCTCAGATTTTTAACTGGATTAGCCAATGCTGTCTTGATTATTTCCCCGCTGATTACAGCCAGTGCTATAAGTATAATGAGTAACACAGGGATTAAAAACAACCACCAGCTCAACTGAATGTGATAAGCATAAGAATTTAGCCATTTATTCATTCCTATGCCTGCGATAGGTAGGGCGATGACAAAAGAACAAAACACAAGTTTTAGAAAATCCCTTGTTAACAGGGCAAGAAGTTGTGTTAGTGAGGCTCCCAGTACTTTCCGTATGCTGATTTCTTTCTTTCTCTGAAAAGCGATCAGGGTTACCAACCCATATAATCCAAGACAAGAAACAAAAATTGCCAATATGGTAAAATCACCGAATAGAGACATGGTCATTCTGTCTTTCTGATATTGGCTATCTATTCTAGTATCAACAAATGCATAGTCGAAAGGAATTGCGGGAAAATATTTCTTAAAAAGTTCTTTTACAATGGGTAGATTAACAGGTTTTATTTTTACTGTCGTGGTGTTTGCAGTTGGAGCAGCATATACCATAACCAGGGGTTCAATCAGGTTATGCAGAGAATTAAAATAGAAGTTTTTTACAACCCCAACGATTCTTCCTTTATGATCCATTCCTTCCATCACTTTACCAATACCCGATTTCCAACCCATCGTTTTTACAAAAGCTTCATTTACCAGAAACCCCTCTTTCTTGTCTGTCCCGAAGCTGTCCGATAAATTCCTCCCTTCCAGCAAGTGGATTTGAAAGACAGGAAGAAACTGCGGATCGATGGAATAGTAATAGCACATCATTTCCCTTTTTTCCCCTGCTTTTTCGGTAACCGTGGAGCTCAATGCACTGCCGCCGGGGGTAATTCCGTCTCCAACTGTAAAACCACTAATTTCAGGTCGCTTCCGCAACGCATTTTGAAAAGCCTGCACTGGTATTATGGAAGCAGAATCCCGTGACAGGTATATATTCAGCAATTGGCTTTTGTTAAACCCAAGATCCGTTCGCTGGATGAACTGCATCTGATGGTAAATAACCGCTGTTCCCATGATTAATGCTGCGGCAATGGCAAACTGGGTAATCGTAATGGCCTTTCGCAGAAAAACGCCCTTTTTGTTATTCCTCCAGTTGCCTTTTAATACCTGAATAGGTTTGAAAGCAGATAATATAAAAGCCGGATATAAGCCTGCCAGCAATAAGCTGACTAGAAATATCAACCCCATAAACCATGTTCCATCAGACCATTTGATGGCTATTCCCGTCTGCAATAATTTATTAAAAAAGGGTAGGGCAATTTGTGCCAGTCCAATGCCCAACAAAAAAGCTATGCTTAAGAGCAGTAGGGATTCAAATAAAAACTGGTTAATTAATTGATACTTCGATGCGCCACTTACCTTACGGATCCCCACTTCCTTCGCTCTTTCTGCTGATTTGGCCGTAGAGAGGTTAATATAATTGAGTAAGGCGATGATCAGTATGAAAGCAGCCAGGGATGAAAACACATAATTAAAAAGTCTGTTTCCTTTGGGTGTATCGGCTAATTTCCCCATACTGAAATGGGCAGCACTCAAAGGTTCTACTTCAAATGCTACCCTGTATTTATTAGCCCCCATGGCATCCAGTTCCGGTTTAATGTATTTGGTATCCAGGTTAGCCAGTTTATGTTCGAAATTCTTCAGGTTGGGTTTCCCCTTAAATAAAATAAACGTAAACCGCGAAAAATCGTCCATCCACTTGGTCAATTTTGAAAATTCGCCAGTTAAAAGGGCATCGATCTGAATATCCGAATTGGCGGGTCTGTCCCTGACTACCCCTGTGACCAGCATGCTTTGACCATTACATATCATTGTACTTCCAAGGGCGGAATTTGCTCCAAAATACTTTTTACGAATGGTTTCGGTAATTACAATTGAATTTGGATTTTGCAATGCGCCTGTTGCAGAGCCTTCTAAAAAGTCAAAGCTGAAAATCGAAAAAATATCCGGATCTGATTTATAAAATGCTTCTTCCGATAAAACGTCATTGTTGTATATCACCGCCTGATTTACATTCTCAAGTCTTACAGCAGATTCCACTTCAGGATAGTCTTTTTTCAAGGCGTCTGCCAGGGGCGCAGGGCTCGTAGCCAGTATCACATCAGATTCGGGGGCATGCAGGATCGTAGTCACTCTGGCAATACGGTCTGCATTGGCATTGTATAAATCGAAAGTCAATTCATTGTGAACATATAGAAAAATAATCAGACAGGATGCAATGCCGATAGCCAGACCCAGAATATTGATGAGAGAAAAACTTTTATGCTTCACCAGATTTCGCCAGGCAATCTTCAGGTAGTTTTTAAGCATAAAAGCAGTTTAAACGAAGGGTGAGCGAAGCAGCCCCGTAATATTGTAATTTACAATTACATTTATATTACAAAATGTTTTTAAATGTTAATTTTTTAATCTTTCGTTACTACAAAGCATAAAAATGCATTACTTAAAAACCGCCTGGCGAAGTCTCTTGAAAAATAAGGGCTTCTCCGTTATTTATATTCTCGGTTTAGCGGTTGGCCTCAGCATCGCCATCTTGGACGGTCTTTGGATACATGATGAAATGACATTTAATAATTATCATAAGAATTATAACCATATCGCCCAGGTTATGAATCATGACAATGCTAATGGCGAAAGGATTACACTCATCTGGAATCCCTATCATCTTGGTGATTTATTAAGAAAGAACTTTGGAAGTGACTTCAAGCAGGTGGTCATGTCATCTTATCCATCAGGGCATGTTCTCACTTATAAGGATAAAAAATTCAATATAGAGGGAAATTATATGGATGCGGGAGCGCCTTCCATGTTGAGCTTGGAGATGACAAAAGGAACACAGAATGGCTTAACTAATATTTATTCAATTATATTATCTGAATCAGTAGCAATGGATTTATTTGGCAATGAGGATCCCATCAATAAAATCATAAGAATAGAAAATAAAGCAGATGTCCAGGTGACAGGCATATACAGGGATCTGCCATTCAATTCAGATTTTAGAAACCTCAGATTTATTGCACCATGGAATTTATATCTCACCATTTTTCCGGGATTAAAAATAGATAACCCCTGGAATAACAACAACTTTCTCACCTATGTTCAAATCGCGGATGAAGCTGATATGAATAAGATCTCAAATAAAATCAGCGATCTTAAAAGAAATAATCTAAGTATTCATAGCGCTGATCAGTTTAAGACTGTCATGTTCCTTCATCCCATGAGCAAATGGCATCTGTATTCAGAGTTTAAAAACGGGGTAAATGTGGGTGGAAGGGTAACCTATGTATGGCTTTTTGGAATTATCGGCTGTTTTGTATTGATACTTGCTTGTATCAATTTCATGAATTTAAGTACCGCTAATTCTCAAAGTAGAGCAAAGGAGATAGGAATTCGAAAAACGATTGGTTCCCGGCGTTGGCAATTATTTAATCAGTTTTTTATAGAATCTTTACTAATTGTAGCGATGTCTTTTGTATTGTCCTTGATTTTTGTAATTATTGCTCTTCCATTTTTTAATGGATTGGCTGACAAAGATCTTTCCATTCTTTGGAGCAGCCCACGCTTTTGGTTAATCTGTCTTGCCTTCAGTTTTTTGACTGGAGCTGCTGCTGGGCTTTATCCTGCACTCTATTTGTCTTCTTTCCAACCTGTGAAAGTGTTAAAGGGGTCATATAAATTCAGTCACTTGGCTATTTTGCAACGAAAGGCTCTGGTCGTGCTTCAATTTGTTGTTTCTGTTATTTTGATAATTTGCACCTTCGTTGTTTTTCAACAGATCCATTTTGCTAAGAGCCGAAATCGGATCGGTTATAATCCAGATAATCTGGTTACATTTTTTGATACGCCTGAAATACATAATCATATTAATTCTTTCCGGGATCAATTAAAAAAATCGGGAACTGTTGTTGAAGTAGTGGAATCTACTAATCCGACTACAGATTTTTATGTAGATGATGGCAATTTTATATGGCCTGGGAAGGACCCTAATTTACAAGTTGATTTCCCAATAAATAGCGTAACCGCTGAATATGGTAAGACAATTGGATGGGAAATAAAGAAAGGGCGCGATTTTTCAAGCAATCTGGCTTCAGATTCATTGGCTTTGATTTTAAATGAAGCCGCAGTGAAATTTATGTCATTAACGAATCCAATAGGTACAATTATTGAAAGGAACGGAAAGCGCCTTCACATTATTGGTGTAATTAAAAACATTCTATATGAATCACCTTTTCAGCCTGTACTTCCATACGTTTACTTAATGAGTGAAAACCAAAATATTATTATAACTGCAAAATTAAATCCACATAGGGACATTCGCAGTTCTTTAAGTGAAATTAAAAATGTTTTTGGAAGATATAATCCTGAAATTCCATTTGAATCCAAATTTAGTGATCAGGAATATTTTAAGAAATTCGGAGATGAAGAACGCATAAGCAAACTGGCCAGTTTTTTCACGATTCTCGCCATCTTTATTTCATGTTTGGGAATTTTTGGTTTGGCAACATTACTTGCCGACCAGCGCCTAAAAGAAATCGGTATCAGAAAAGTCTTGGGTTCTTCAGTTTATAGTTTGTGGGCATTGTTATCAAGGGACTTTATCAAGTTGATCATTATTTCCTTGTTGATCGCTTCCCCGATGGCCTATTGGTTAATGCAGAGATGGTTGCAAAATTACCCATATCATTCCGAAATTTCATGGTGGGTTTTTGCTGTAACAGGATCTTCTTTATTAATCATTACTTTATTAACCATAAGCTATCAAATAATAAAAGCTGCCATCACAAGCCCTATAAAAATATTACGATCCGAGTGATCTATTTTGTCAAAGAACGCCACCTAAAGCTGACACAATTAAATACTTCCTTACCATACTCATTCTGACAATTATCGTGATACGGTGCACCAGGAAGAATAATCTAGTGGTAGGAGCCTGCGACAACTGTGCGGATACGACCGTAACCAAAACGGACACGACAAAAAAAGATACCGTGCCGGGTTCAATTGTTATTCAATTTGGCGACCAAGCGGTTGAAAAAATTTCCAGACTTTCTCCTATTTCGCTCTCGGTCATAATTAAGAATAAAGAGGGTAAACCCCTCAATGGTGTTCCTGTCTCATTTACTGCCTCACAGAACGGTGGATCCGTGAGCGCGGCTTCGCAAAATACCGATCCTTTTGGCGTGGCACAGACAACCTGGACACTCAGTGCCCAACCAGATTCTGCAGAACACGTCGTTGCAAAAGTGATATACAACAATATTGACCTATCCGTCACATTTTACGCCGCGGTTGTACAGGATTCCCTTTATAATTTCACTGGTACACTTACAATGGATTCAACAAATGAACCTGCTTTGGTTATCGGCTATTACGATACAACAAACCGCCCTGATCCGTTCACCATTGCTTCCGATTCAATGGCGTTGACAAATAGCATACCGTACCCAATTGAACTGGACAGTATAAGGTTTCCAAATTTTCAACAGGGAGAACATGGTGAAAATGGATCCTCTGTCATGACTATCAACCAATTTGTATATCCGCCGGTTCAGGTGAGTTATGAAGTAGGTGGATTGATCATCATGGAGGTCACTACAACAAAGACCTATACCGTTCCCGAACCGTATACTGTCACAATGTATTGGCAACTACGGGGTAGTGACACCGGCGGCAGGATCAGCGGTATCGCCTATCTCCTGGAAACTGTTTCATCGCCTACTAAAGGGAGTTTCACAAATGGCCGCACTGGACAGTTTGTAACTACAGGACGACTTTTACGTTGACCGTTGGCCGTTGGCCGAAAAACGGTTATCAGGTGGTCCAACTATCAAAAACATTGAACACTATAACCAGGAGAAAGTAGAAGACCTGATCTAAATTTTTATATCCCGCAGCGGGCATCTTGGCATTCTTATTATTTGAAAGTTTCGAATAATAAGTAAAGATTCAGCACAAGAATGATAGCTGCTACTATCCACGCAATCCATTGTGTGTACAAGCCGTTTGTAAAAATGCCCATTTTCTTCCGGTCATTGGTAAACAGGATTAGCGGGATCACGGCGAAGCTTAGTTGCATGGAAAGGATCACCTGGCTGAGTAGCAACAAGCTGGCAATTCCTTTTTCCCCATACAGCACGGTAACAATAAATGCAGGAATGATCGCAATTCCCCGGGTGATCAACCTTCGCAACCAGGGTTTAAGCCGGATATGCAGGAATCCTTCCATCACGATCTGACCGGCAAGTGTTCCTGTCAGTGTAGAGTTTTGGCCGGAGGCCAGCAAGGCAACAGCGAATAAAGTGCTGGCCAGGGTGGTGCCCAGCAGGGGAGCAAGTAGCTTATGGGCTTCCATGATATCTGCCACACCCTGGTGTCCGGTGGTATGAAAGGTCGCACCTGCAAGGATGAGAATGGCTGCATTAATGAAAAAGGCAAATAACAGGGCCACTGTGCTGTCGATGGTTGCAAATTTTAAAGCCATTTTCTTTCCCGTCTCATTGCGCTGGTAATTTCTTGTCTGTACAATGCTGGAATGCAGGTACAGGTTATGGGGCATGACGGTCGCGCCCAATATTCCAATAGCGATATAGAGCATGGATGGATTGGTAATAATTTGCGGCCTGGGGATAATGCCGCTCAAAATTGGAATAAAATGAGGATGGGAAGCCAGGATTTCGAATGTGAAACAAATGAGAATGACAAAAATCAGAGAGGCCACGATACTTTCTATCAGGCGAAAACCTTTGTATTGGAAAAACAGGATAACCAGGACGTCCAGTGCAGTGATGACCACGCCCCAGGTCAGTGGAATATGAAACAACAGATTTAATGCAAGTGCTGATCCGATCACTTCAGCCAGATCACAGGCTGCAACAGCTATTTCGCATAAGACCCATAAAAAAAAGCTGGCGACTGGCTTATAATGGTCCCGGCACGCCTGAGCCAGATCCCGCTCCATGGCGATGCCCAGTTTCAGCGCAAGATATTGCAGAATGATGGCAAAGAAATTGGAGATCAGAATGACTGATAATAAAGTGTATCCGAATTGCGCCCCACCGGCAATATCCGTAGCCCAGTTGCCCGGGTCCATATAACCTACTGCTACCATTAAGCCAGGACCGGAAAAAGCTAATAATTTTCTCCAGAAGCTTCCGGTAACCGGAACATGAATGGTGGAGAACACTTCGGGCAGAGAAGGACGTAAAGTTGTTTTGCGCCAGGCCTTTGAGGCTTGAATTTTTTTTTCTTCTGTTGGGATTTTAACTGTTTCTGACATCGCTTGATATTTACATCCAATTTATTTTTAGAGTTCCAGGTGCAATCGGAAAGAGAAAACGTTTACTGGCCCTCGGTCTTTATTATATCCGGGGTTCATCACAAACTGATAATCTGCGCTGAGCCAAATCGGGATGGAAGCAGGTTTTAAACTGTAATACAGTTCTGTTGCTGTTTCATGCCCATAATTGAGTTTACGGTCTCCCAGTTCAAAACCAAATCCCCCGGATGCCAAGTAATTTCTGTGAGCGGATGAAAGACCATCTGTTACAAGAGCAAATCCAATTTGATCGTCCTTGCGTTTCCATCTTTTACCATTTATTGAAATACCCGCTGAGAGGGTCCGGTCAGACTCTGTATAACACCAGGTCTCTGTTTTACCATCATCCCATCCGATCCGGCCAAACAAGCCTACGGTTTCACTAATCTGCTGATCTGCATTTATTCCAAACCCAATCTTATGTCTTCCGGCAGACCGGGTAGCTGCTATATCCGGCACCCCATCGGAATCCAAAGTGGTTATTGCCTGTTTATAATTACCCATACCCGCATAATTATAATAGCCTAACAGGCGGATGTTCCCTGGTTTATTTCCAATTTTGTATGTTTTACCTGCCTCCCCGTTAATTGCATATTCTTCCCGGAGATTCGTGTTTAAAATAGTTCCGTTGGGAACTGTGGGCATCAGGGATACAGAGGCTTTTAAGATATATTCAGAAAGCCGTAGTATCGTTGTGAACGCATAATTGTATCCCCGTACATTGGAAGCGTAGTCCCAGGCCGCATTGTTCATGATGGCCCAATTCATGAACTGCGCCTTGGGCGAGTTACTGTATACATTATTATCGAATATATCGCCCAGGCAATATTTACCGAGGAGAAATTGGATATACTTATATGGCAACTGACAGGAGATTTGATTGGCTCCATCTTCAACGCCCGAACTTTCCGCGCCTAACGCAATGGTTTGTCTTAAAAACAACCGCGCCAGGTATAAAGTCGGTGACGGATCACCCACCCTGTAGGTTTCTCCATTCGTTGACGCAGCCAATCCAAAGGCACCGCTCAGCCCGCTTCCACCAGCAATCTCCGGATTTATATATATTTCTGCACCCTTCCAAAGTTTCATTCCTGCATAAAGTGTGGCCGTTAATGAGTTTTGTTTTTCTTCCATTCCCAACAAACTATGCGCAGCGCTATAGGGAGAATAAAAGGCGGGTTTATATTGGTAGATATAAGTCGTTTGAAAATGGAAATTGAATTTTCGGGCATCAGCTATAGCAACAGCGGCTGGTTCAAGGAGCTGGCTGTTTTCGGTCGGTTTAGCTGTAATTGTCTGATTTTGAGCAGATACCGCGAGGTAAAGCAGTGCAAAAGTGACTGGGCAATATAATTTTAGCTGCATCTTCTGACTGTAATTACTTAGTTAAAACTAATATGTTAGAATGATCTAACAAAATATATTTATTAATTAATGTTTATTAAATGCCGGATAAAACATTTTAGGTATTTTTGATCTATGATCTCCCGAACAGAAGAAAATTATCTTAAGGCCTTGTTCAATTTATCCAATGAAATTGGGGAAGTGAATGTAAACGGGCTTTCCAAAGCGTTGGGCATCAAAATGCCGACGGTTACCAGTATGATGAAAAAACTGGCGGAGAAAAAAATGGTGCATTATGAAAGTTATAAACCCCTTAAACTGACCGAAAAAGGCAAAAAGGAAGCGGGACTCATCATTCGTAAGCACCGCCTGATCGAAATGTTCCTGGCGGAGAAGATGGGATTCGGTTGGGAGGATGTGCATGATATTGCTGAACAGATGGAGCATGTACAGTCGGTTGAACTTTTTGCAAAAATGGATGAACTGCTGGGTTTTCCTAAAGTAGACCCGCATGGCTCGCCCATCCCCGATAAAAATGGAAAGGTTGCCTGGATAGATTATAATAGACTGTCGGACTGTAAGACCGGAGATAATGTTAAACTGGCCGCTGTCATTAATACCTCTACTGAGTTCTTAAAATTCCTGAATAGCCGGGAAATGAAGCTGGGTTTGAAATTAAAAATCAAATCCATCGAAACGTTCGATCACTCCATGATTGTGAGTTATGGCAACCGACCCGCACAGGCTTTGAGTGACACCGTCTGCAAACGGTTGATGGTGGAAAAATTAAAATAATATATTGATAAGTATCGAATGACATAATATCGGAATATTCCGGGAAGCAGTAAGGTGGAAGCTACTTTATCGGGATTGGTTTTTGAATCTGTTTCATCAGCGTACTGTCCCAGGTTCCCGCAACTTTTACTTGTGCCAATGCCCCAAAATCAAAGGCTTCTATCAGGTTATGATTCAGAAGTATATAAGTGCCCGGTTGCCGGAATTTGTACATGACCGCTGCGGCGGAACCTGCCGGCACAGGCCAGGTTTCAAAATCTGTGTAAGGTTTATTATTAAATTTACCCCCGGGCCAGTACAAGTCTGCATGACCGCCAATCAGATGAATACGGGTATCCCGGTTTGCCTGTGATGTTATGAACAAAACATTTTCACCAACAGTGGCCGTGAGCGCATTTTTGCCTGTTAACGCACCTTCCCTTCCGTTGAAAACAATATTTGTCGGCATCAGTGATTTAATAGATTCCGCCAGTTCCTGAATGCTTTGCCGGGGAGTGGCAATGTTTTTCACTTTACCATCTTTATCTTTTGGAAGGTAAAAGTCCTGCTCAGCTATATAGTAGGCCCTGTCAAATTTCACCAGGTTACCATTTTCATCTTGTAATCCTTCACGTGGTAAAACCATAATTGCACCATTCATTCCCGATACGACGTGTATGGGTACCATCGTTCCGCCAGGCGCACAGTGATAAACAAATACCCCCGCCCTGGTCGCCCTGAATCTGAAAGTTACCTGCTGGCCGGGATTTACCAGAGAGATGTCGCCGCCGCCCATGGCGCCGGTTGAGGCATGAAAATCTATATTGTGCGTTTGGGTATTGGTAGCGGGATTTTTGAGTGTTAATTCTATAAAATCATTTTGGTGCACCACTATCATGGGTCCTGGCACGGTACCGTTGAAAGTAAATGCCCATATTGAATCTCCTGGAGCAACTTCTATTTTCTTTTCCTGAATTACAAAGGTGACCAGGACTACTTTGGGATCCTCTTTGTCAACCTGATCAAATTTTGGTAACAGCGGCGGAGGTACCATTACCTGGGTGAAGCGTTCTAAATGATCTCCATTGCCTTCAAATTTTTCATCCATTACGGAAGTCGTGTGTGTATTCTTACAGGAAGCAAAAAATACTACCGGAGCGAATGCTAAAATTAATTTTAGCATATTTATCAATGTAAAATTTACAACCAGAGTTATTGGGTATTTCATTGTGTCATAATTTATTCAAAATCGTTAAAGAATCTCATACATGTAGAACGTCGAAATAAAAATAAGAACATGGAAAAACAAAACCTCTCGTAAAACAGCAGGCTGTCAAAGCTCGTGGATTTCCCATTGGCCCTCGGTTTCCTATTAACCGCTCAAAATCGAACGCAGGATATAACTCCAGAATTCTTGCAAATAAAAAGTTGCCTGGCGATACGGTTCTTCTATCAAAGCTACTGTCGATTTGTCTTGCTTCAATACCACTATCTTATTGAATGATTGTACAATATGAATGCAATATTAAAGATACTCGGGTAAAATATGCATGAAATATAAATGAAAAACCTTACAAAATTCCGTAATCATTAAATTTGCAGGCAGGAAATTAAGCCATGGCCCCGTTAGACGACCTAAAAAAACATTTAAAGAAGGGTAGGGTGTACCGCCGGAATGATCTGGTTCGGGGATTTTTATAAGATGATCGTTTCCTTCTGACTTCACCCAACGCGTATAATAGCCTGGGCGTCGGGACAACACCGCTGTGGCAAATCAGCGGGCCGATCTGAAGATTATCAGAAATATGAATCACATTTTAAACGAATCCACCAGCGACAGGAACGAGAACATGGCCACATATAATTTGCCTCGTCTGCCTGTTAAGGATGAACTCGTAAGCTGCATCGAGGCATTTGTAAAAAAACTTGACGGGAAATAGGGAGAAGCTATTTTGAATAACGAATGGAATTCACAGGATGTCCGGTTCTGAGAAGGCTATTTTTTTACAGGAACTTCTAAGCTGATGCTTATTGGGTCCCCCACCGAACCGCCAGGTTTTCCAACTTTATAATCTTCGCGATTAATTGTGAACTGTCCGTTAAAAGTACCTGTATTTCCGCTGGGAGCAAACGTAAATGGGATTTCTACAGGTTTTGTTGTCCCTTTGATGGTGAGGTCACCTGAAACTTTATACCCTGAGGACGTTTTCTCAATTTTCTTTGATTTAAAACTGATCACCGGGTATTTCTCCGTATTTAACCACTGTTCCTTATTGCGGAGATCACTGTTGCGTAATGATATTCCGGTGCTTACTGTTTTGGCTTCTATAGTTGCGGATAGCGAACTGCTGGCTAAGTCTTTTTCACTGAATTGAATGGTTGCTTTCAATCCAGAAAAATTGCCGTGTACGCGTCCGAAGGGACCTTTTACTGAAAATGATATTTTAGCGCTTGCAGCATCCGTATTCCAATGTTCAGTGAGCATCAATCCGGCCATTACTGTTATGATGGTGGTGATTAGTAATAATTTCATGTCTGGTATTTTTGTGTTTTCGATTTTGAATTTGACATTGAACTGGGACTAAGCAAAGCGCCCTCGATCCCTACGTAATTGCCATTGCGAATTCCAAGGTCTTGTTGGGCCAACATCGACAGGTAACGATGAAGATTTAGTATGAGAAATACTCTTTTTTTCATTGAACTTGTTTTAACCTGTTGGGTCGGGATTAATTACCAATCATGCGTCGTGAGGGTACAGGTTTTAAATTGGGATCTGAACAATAGTATATAAACGTGAAATATACTGCTGGGGTTGTATTCGCTTTAAAGAGTTAGAAGATAATTTTGATTTGCAATCTGCAATTCCCGGGTAAAAAATTCTACATTACAGATGGAGTCAATATGGAAATGGAATTGGGAAGTGCAAAGGGACATTACTTCTTTCGGGTCGTTAATTAGTATAAAGATATCGAGTGTTGGCGAAATTTAAATGAAAAACGTTGCCAGATCGCGGATAATCATTAAATTTAAAAGCAAGACGTTGAATGGAGGCTTAAAGGGGTTGCAGAAGCATCTTTTCGTCCGACACCAACTTAAGCTAACACTACAATTATGGAAAATCAAACGCACCAACCTTCGCCGGATAGTATTTTGAAAATTGGCACCGGATTCTGGCCTTCAAAGATTCTTTTGACTGCTGTGAACTTTCAATTGTTTACCAAACTCGCAGAAAAAAAATCCCTGTCAGCATCGGAAATAAAGAATTTACTCGGATTGCACTGTTCTGACAGACATGTTTACGATTTTTTGGATACGCTATACGGATTTGGTTTTCTAACCCGCAACGGAATACTAGAAACAGCCACTTATTCAAACGGTTCAGATGCGGATGTTTTTCTGGATAAGAATAAGCCATCCTATATAGGAGGAATTCTGGAAATGATGAATAGCAGGCTGTATGGATTTTGGGGTAACCTGGAAGAAGGATTAAAAACCGGATCTCCACAGAATGAGGCCAAATTGGGGGAGGATTTTTTTGCTAAAATTTACAAGGATCCTGCTAGCCTGAATGAATTCGTAAATGGCATGTCGGGCGTTCAGATGGGTGGCTTTATTGGCTTTGCTGAAAAATTTGATTTTAAAAAATATAAAACGTTGACTGATGTGGGTGGTTCAGCCGGACTCCTTTCTGTGATGGTAGCCAAACAGCAGCCACACATGAACTGTACCACGTTTGATCTTCCTCCTGTTGAGCTTATTGCAACGCAAACAATTCGGAAATTTAATTTGAGTGACCGAGTAACGGTCCGAAGTGGAGATTTCTTCAGGGATTCCATTCCCCCGGCGGACATTATTGTAATGGGTAATATCTTACATGACTGGGATGAAGAAATTAAATTGCAATTGATGAAAAAGGCTTACGCATCCCTTCCCGAAGGCGGTGCATTTGCAGCCATTGAAAATATTATTGATGATGAAAGAAAACACAATGTTTTCGGACTGATGATGAGTTTAAATATGCTTATTGAAAACGGAACGGGTTTTGATTATACTTTTGCAGACTTTAACAAATGGGCGAAAATAGTTGGTTTTAAATCAACTGCACTGCTTCCGTTGGCCGGTCCGACCAGTGCTGCGATTGCTTTCAAATAAAACGATAATTCTTCATCTTCCATCTGAAAGTTAGTCCAGATGTGCCATTTTACCCTCTCTAACTTTTCTTTAACTAAATTCCTGCTTATCCTTGTGGAATGCAACCAAAAAGGTTATTACTGCCCCTCAGCGTACTACTCTTTCCTGTTCTGGCCAGCGCCCAGTTGCGCCATTCGGTCAGTGGCACGGTTCGTGACCAGCGGTCGGGGGAAACCCTGATTGGCGCCAGCATCTTCCTGCTCGGCCAGCCGAATTCCGGGGTGTTGAGCAATGCCTATGGATTTTATTCGGTCAGTGCGATAGCGGGGAATTATAAACTCCTGGTGAGCTTTACCGGCTATACCTCTGATACGCTGGAGATTTCCCTGAGCAGGAACTTCGAACTGCCGGTGAACCTGGTGCCGGAGGAGTCGCAGCTTCAGGAGGTGGTGGTCACCGCCGATAAAAATAATAATGTGAGCAGACCCCTGACGGGTGTCCAGAAATTATCCACCAGTGAAATGAAGTACCTGCCGGTGTTGTTCGGCGAGAAGGATATTCTGAAGACCATTCAGCTTTTGCCCGGCGTTCAGTCCGGCGGTGACGGGAACAGCGGATTTTATGTGCGGGGCGGCAGCATTGATCAAAACCTGATCCTGCTGGACGAAGCCGCGGTGTATAATCCTTCCCACCTCCTGGGTTTCTTCTCTACTTTTAATTCGGACGCCATCAAGGATGTAACGCTGTATAAAGGAGCGATTCCGGCAGAATACGGCGGCAGGCTTTCTTCCGTGCTGGACGTGAAAATGAATGACGGGAACGATAAGGAGTACCATGCCAGCGGCGGCATCGGCCTGATCTCATCGAGGTTAAATGTGGAAGGTCCGATCGAGAAAGACAACGGCTCTTTTATCGTCAGTGCCCGGCGTACCTATGCGGATCTTTTTCTTAAGCTGTCGAAGGATTCCAATACGAACAGGAGCAGCCTTTATTTTTACGACATCAATGCCAAGGCGAACTATAAACTGGGCAAGAAGGATCGTATCTTCCTGTCCGGCTATTTCGGAAATGATCATCTTGGCCTGGGCAATACATTTGGCATACAGTATGGGAACACGACGGCCACCCTGCGGTGGAACCACATTTTTAACAGCAGGTTGTTTTCCAACAGTTCCCTGATTTACAGCAAATACAACTACGACATATCCATCACCTCGGGGAATAATGATATCGGGATCAACTCCTATATCCAGGATTATCATTTTAAGGAGGACATGACGTTTTATGCCGGTTCGGCCGGTAAGGTCAACTTCGGTCTCGACCTGATAGATCATAACACGTCGCCGGGCGTTATATCCGCGTCTCAGAATTCCAGCTTCAACGCCCTTTCCCTGCAGGAAAAACACGCGCTGGAGAATGCAGCCTATATTTCACATGATGTTTCACTTTCAGATAGGATCAACATCAACTATGGGTTACGCGCTAATTTATTCACTACGCTGGGACCCGGCAATTTTTATACTTATGACGCCGCCGGCAATACCATCGACACAGCCAGCTATAGATCGGGCCGCGCAGTAAAAAATTATTTTAACCTGGAGCCCCGGTTTTCCATGAGTTATAAACTGACTGGCAGCAGCTCGGTAAAACTGGCTTATGTCCGGACAACACAAAATCTGCACCTCCTCTCCAATTCCACATCCGCCAATCCGACGGACATCTGGATACCCAGTAGCAACAATGTAAAACCCGAGACCGCAGATCAGGTATCTGCCGGCTATTACCGAAACTTCAGGGAAAATAAATATGAGTTTTCAGCGGAGGTATACTACCGGGATATGCAGAACCAGATCGATTATAAGGATGGCGCCGAACTGCGGGCTAATGAGAATGTGGAATCCCAGCTGATATTTGGAACGGGACGCGCCTATGGATTAGAATTGTTTGTGAAGAAAAAAATCGGAAAATTCAATGGATGGATCAGCTATACGCTCTCGCGCACGGAACGTCAGTTCAGCGGTGTGAACAGGGGCAGTTGGTTTCCAGCCAACCAGGACCGCACGCACAACCTCTCCGTGGTGGGCATATATAAAATCAATAAGAAGTGGACCCTGTCAGCGGATTTTGTTTACTACTCCGGAAATGCCGTTACCTGGCCAAGCGGTAAATACGAAGTGAACGGGCAGGTTGCCTTCCTTTACCAGGACAGGAATGCATACCGGATGCCGTCATATAACCGCCTGGATTTCAGTGCAACGCTGCAGGGCAAAAAGACAAGGCGGTTCGACAGCAACTGGAATTTTTCGATCTATAATCTGTATGGGAGGGAAAATCCCTACAGCATCACTTTCCAGCAGGACCCCGGCGATCCATCCAAAACCCAGGCAATACAGTACGCACTGTTCCGCTGGGTGCCTTCCATCACTTACAACTTTAAATTTTAAATGGAATGAAACCATTTGCCTATACATGCCTGTTATTGGCCTTTCTTTTATTTGCCTGCAAGAAAACGGTTATCCTCCCCCTGAATGCGGTGCCCCCGCAGATCGTTATCCAGGGCGAAGTGACCGATAGACCAGGGCCCTATTCCGTAAACATCAATCAAACGATTAATTTTTATGCAGACAATATCTTTCCGCCGGTACCGGGAGCGGTTGTCCGCCTCTCGGATAATCTGGGAAATACGGACAGTCTCACAGAAACGTCGCCAGGCGTGTACACGACGCACACGCTGCAGGGAGCTCGGGGCAATACGTATACCTTGTCGGTCTCAGTGAACAATAAACAGTACAACGCAACATCCGTGATGCCGGAGCCAGTCATGCTGGACTCTGTTGGTTTCGAGTCCATCACCGCATTTGGCCAGCGGCGCATCAGTGCGATTACTTATTTCCAGGATCCGGCGGGGACGCAGAATTATTACCAGTTTAAGGAATATATCAACGGCGAATTATTTACCAAAGATGCCTTTGTGTTTGATGACCGGCTCTCCGATGGCAAATACATCAGCAATACGTTGAGGATGGACAGTTCCTATCTGAATCCGGGTGACCAGATAAAAGTTAGCATGTACTGTATTGATAAAAATGTGTACAATTATCTGTTCCAGCTACAGCAGTCTTCGGGAGGAGGAGCTTTCAATACAACTGCATCGCCCGCCGATCCGGAATCCAATATCAGCGGCGGAGCCTACGGTTATTTCAGTGCGCATACGGAGCAATCAAAAAATGTAGTCGTATATTGAATTTACTCTCGATGTAAGATCAGATGGCAGGTTCAGGATTATAAGACTTTCGATATGGTAATGAATGGTTTTATGCGCTAATGTTTTCAGGCTGATGGGATAAGAATAAACAGATCTTAAAAACGACCGGATAATATTTAAAAACCGGTTTTTTCTCGAAAATTGTATGAGGAAATATCCGAACTATAATTTCCAATCCACAATCCTGTTCGCCCAGTCAGCGCGGTAAGGTGCCGCTACCTTGATGTAGTTGTCCGTGTATCCTTCCATCATCCTTTCATTGCGACTGCGTTCAAATAAAACCTTGCGGAACTGGCCGGCATGCTGTGCAGTGAAGTATTGTAGTTTCTGAAAGGAAAGATTGCGCAGTATTTTATTCCGTTCGTTCCGGACGGAAACCGGTACAACGGGTTTGATCTCCAGCGCACGGGTATTGTCGCGCTCGGAATACGTGAATACATGCAGGTAAGAAACGTCTGCCGAATGCAGAAAATCAAGTGTTTCTTTAAAATCCTCGGCCGTTTCCCCCGGAAATCCAACGATCACATCGGCGCCGATGGCGGCGTGCGGCAGAAGGGTTTTTATCCTGGCCACCCGGTCGGCATACTGTTCGCGTTTGTATCTTCTGCGCATCAGGCCCAGTATTTTATTGCTGCCGCTTTGCAGGGGTATGTGAAAGTGGGGCATGAACCGGTCGCTGTGGGCCACCAGCTCAATAATATCGTTCGTGAGCAGGTTGGGTTCTATGGAGGAAATGCGGAAGCGGGGCATTTCGGTCATCCGCTCGAGCGCCTGCGTAAGTTCAAAAAAGTTTTCCTGTTTTCGTTTCACGATGGATGGAGGTGTTTCGAAAGCGGCATTCGAAACAGCCTGTCCGGGCGTACTGCCGGAAGGAGCAGCATATCCAAAATCACCCAGGTTCACGCCGGTGAGCACTGTCTCCTGAATACCTTTGGCCGCAAGCCTGCGCACATTCTCCAGTACATGGGAAATGGTATCGCTGCGGCTCTTGCCCCGGGCCATCGGGATGGTGCAAAAGGAACAGGTATAATCGCAGCCATCCTGCACTTTAAGAAAAGCCCTGGTGCGGTCGTTATCAGAGAATCCGTCGTGGAATTGCTGCACTTCGTCAATATCGCAACTGCATATTTTGGAGGGATCGCCCTTCACCAGCTGGCTGATGTGCTCAACGATGTTGAACTTTTCCCCCGCGCCCAGCACCAGGTCCACACCCGGTATACCCGCAATCTCTTCGGGTTTGAGCTGGGCATAACAACCCGTGATCACCACAAAACTTGCCGGGGATTTTCTTTGTATCTGCCGCACCAGATAACGGCATTCCTTATCCGCATTTTCAGTGACCGAACAGGTGTTGATCACATATACATCCGCGTCATCGTCAAATGCTCTTTTCTCAAATCCTGCCTGTTGCATCAGGCGGGATAAGGAGGATGTTTCTGAAAAATTCAGTTTACACCCCAGGGTATGAAAAGCAACGGTTCTGGATGCTGCCATAGGGGCGCAAAGATACAGTCCTGGAAAGGAATTATTGCGCTGTATCTTTAGGAAACATGCGTTTGATCAGTTTATATTTCAGATCCGTTCTTCTTGTTTTCGTGTTGCTGGCCTGTAATGATCCGGCGGCTACGCCGGTGGCCGTGAAACCCGCGAAGACCGTTGCGGTGGTACGCGATCCGTTCAACCGCCATGGCCGTCTTATCTTTACCCGTCATGCGCGTTGCAGGATGGATTGCCGGCATATTACCAAACGGGAAATACAGGAAGTGCTGGATTCGGGTACCATCAATTACGCCAAGAGTGAACCGGAAGCAAAACCCGATCCCAAATATGCCGTGGAAGCGCTTACGCAGGAACACCAGTATCTCCGGATTGTGGTTGCCCCTTCCGGTGAAAAGCTCATCGTGATCACCTGTATTGAACTCCATGTGGAATGGCAATGCCATTGCAACTGAAGGGGTTTGACCCTTATTGGTTAATTTTGTTTTCACAGAAAGAGATGGAATGAAGGTTTGGTTCAGTATTCTCCGGGCAGTTTACACGATCTATGCGCTCCTCTGGTTCATCCTGTTCACGATGATGGCTTTTCCTTTTGTGCTGTTTTTTTCTTTATTCGGAAAGATCACCGGCGGCAATATGATCTGCAGGCTGGTGTGGGTCTGGGCCGACTGCTGGTATTTCCTGCTCGGCATCCGTCATCAGAATATTTTTGAAGAATCGTACGACCCGCAAAAAAGTTATGTTTTTGTCAGCAACCATATTTCATACCTGGACATACCCTGTATTTTTAAGTCCATCCGCAAACAGCCCTTCCGGGTGCTGGCCAAAGCGGAACTCAAAAAAATCCCTGTTTTCGGGTATATATACAGTCGTGGCGCCGTGCTGGTGGACCGCAGCAACACCACGCAAAGGGCGCAGAGTGTGCGGGAACTGAAAAATATATTGGCGCATCATGTTTCCGTGTTTATCTTCCCCGAGGGAACATTCAATGAAACGGGCCATGCGCTGAAATCATTTTACGACGGCGCCTTCCGGCTCTCTATTCAGACGCAAACACCCATCAAACCGGTGCTTTTCCTGGATAATTATACCCTGATGAATTACCGGTCCGTTTTCAGTTTAAGGCCCGGTAGATCCCGGGTTGTTTTCCTGAGCGAAATCAGTCCCGAAGGTTTTACCTTAACCGCCCTGAATCAGTACAGGGAGCATGTTTTCCGGGTGATGGATCAGCAGCTGACCGCTTATGGGGCGTCCTGGATCAGATCCCGGTAAAACTGAACATCCAACCGTTTTCCTTGTTTAAATAGCAATAGTAAAAGATTGTACGCAGAAATCATCATACCGCTCGCACTTCCCAGGAACTATACATGGTCGGTCCCGGATGATTTATTACCCGGACTTCTGCCCGGCTGCCGCGTGGAAGTGACACTGCGGAATAAAAAATATGCGGGGATACTGAAGCGGTTTGTCACCGAAAAGCCGGAAGCCTTTGACCCCAAACCCATCGGTCACGTGCTGGATGCAGAGCCCCTGATCTATGCGGAACAACTGAAACTCTGGGAATGGATTGCCGCCTATTATATGTGTTCTGAAGGCGAGGTGATGGCAGCATCCCTGCCGGCCCATTTTAAGCTGAGCAGTGAAAGCATCCTGGTTTTCCAGGAAGCGTACGGAGATGATTTTTCCGCATTGGATAATGAAGAATTCCTGCTTGCTGAGGCCCTCCTGATAAAAAAGGAATTGAAACTCTCCGCAGCCCAGGAAATCCTCAGCAGTTCCACTGTTTATCCCGTAGTGAAACGGCTGATTGAAAAATCCGTCTGTTTCGTTTGGGAAGCCCTCACGGAATCCTATAAACCCCGCAAAGAGACCTATATTCTGTTGCATCCCGATTATGCCGCGGAAGAAAAGCTGGAGCAGCTTTTAAATGAAGATAAAAGACTGCAGCGTGCGGAAAAGCAGGTGGAACTTCTATTGAGTTTCCTGCATCTCCAGAAAACGGAACCGGAGGTAGCCCGTACGGCGCTCCTGAAAAAATCCGGTGCGTCAGACGCCCAGCTCAAGGGACTGATATCGAAAAATATCCTGATAGCAGAACAAAGATCCATCGACCGCCTGCGCCCGTTGCCAAAAAACATACAGATCGATTTTACCCTGTCACCGGAGCAGGAACGGGTATATAGGGCCATCAACGAAAATTTTGAAATCAGACCGGTGACCCTGCTCCATGGCATCACGTCCAGCGGTAAAACGCAGGTATATATCAAAATGATCGAGAAGTTCCTGCTGGAAAACAAGCAGGTGCTTTACCTGGTGCCGGAAATTGCGCTCACCTCGCAGATCGTACGCAAGCTGCAGCAGCACTTCGGCGGCTTTCTGGGCATCTACCACAGCCGGTTCAGCCAGAATGAACGATTCGAGATCTGGAACAAAGTGCGCAGCGGGGAAGTGAAAGTGCTGATGGGTGCACGGTCATCCCTTTTTCTGCCTTTCGCCGGCCTGGGTCTGATCATCGTGGACGAAGAACACGATACCTCGTACAAACAACAAGATCCGGCGCCCCGGTATCACGCGCGGGATACGGCTATTTTTTATGCCGGTTTGTTTGGCGCCAAAGTGCTGTTGGGCAGCGCCACCCCGTCAATAGAAAGTTACTATAATGCGCAGACCGGCAAATACGGTTTTGCCGAACTCGGCGAACGGTGGGGTCAGGTTGATCTTCCCGTAATCAATCTGATCGATACCAAAAGATTCCTGCAGCAGGATGGATCAAAAGTGATCCTTACCCCCGACCTGCAGAAAGCCATCCGGGAATCACTGGATGATAAAAACCAGGTGATCCTGTTCCGTAACCGCCGCGGATATTCTCCCTATCAGATCTGCAAGGTTTGCGGATGGATACCGCAATGCAAACAGTGTGATGTATCTCTCACGTATCATAAACTGACCAATAAACTGCTTTGCCACTATTGTGGAAGCAGTTATCCACCCGTCACTACCTGCGCCGCCTGCGGCAGCCAGCAATTCATTCAGCGGAATTTTGGCACGGAGAAAATAGAAGAGGAACTGGAGAATATATTTCCCGATGCACGGGTGGCCCGGATGGATGTGGACAGTGTGCGGGGGAAAACGGCACATGACCAGTTGATAAAATCTTTTGAGCAGCAAAAGCTGGACATCCTGGTGGGAACGCAGATGGTGGTGAAGGGACTGGATTTTGACCGGGTGAACCTCGTGGGTATACTGGATGCAGACAGTCTCCTGAACTTTTCTGAATTCCGGGTGAACGAGCGTGCCTTTCAGCTGATGGAGCAGGTGAGCGGAAGGGCGGGAAGAAGGGACGGCAAAGGAAAAGTACTGATCCAGGTGGCCAATACCAAACACCCGCTCCTGCAACTGGTGATTGCCCACGATTACAAAGCATTTTATGAGCAGGAGATCATTGCCCGGAAAAATTTCTTTTATCCGCCCTTTTCGCGCATCATCCAGATCAGTTTCCGCCACAAGCTGAAAGACGTGGTGCATGATGCCGCAGCGGTATTTGCCCTTCACCTGAAAAAAGATTTCGAATCCGGCCTCACGGGTCCAGCAGAACCGGTGGTGGCCCGCATACGCAATCAGTATATCATGGAGATCATGCTGAAACTTCCGAAAAATGGCGGTACAATTGCATATGCCAAGCAGGTGATCCGTCAACAGCGGGCCATCCTGCAAAACGATCCGAAATTCAGATCCGTAACCGTCGTTCCCGATATCGATCCGGTTTAGTCATTTAAATAAGACAGATCATGGGTATAGAAAAAGACAAATCCCTGCTACCGTACAATAGTTTTCACATGGAGGCCCGGGCAGCGCAGTTTGTTGCCATCACAGATAAGGATCAGTTAAAAGAAATGGTTGAAAAGGCAGGGGGCTCCATCCTGGTGCTGGGCGGTGGCAGCAACATTTTGTTTACAAAGGATGTAAAGGGCTGGGTATTGAAAATGGATATCCGCGGCATTGAAGAGATCAAGGAAGATTCTCTGCATATCTATGTGCGGGCAGGAGCGGGAGAAAACTGGCATGCTTTTGTACAATATTGCATCGGCCGCAACTGGGCCGGATTGGAAAACCTCTCCCTGATCCCGGGAAGTGTGGGCGCGGCACCCATTCAGAATATCGGCGCCTACGGGGTGGAATTGAAAGATGTTTTTTATGAACTGGAAGCCTTCGACCGGAAAACCGGGAAACTGTTTACTTTCGGAGTGAATGATTGTGCCTTTGGATACCGGGACAGTTTTTTTAAATCCAGAGAAAAAAACAGATACATCATTCTGAATGTCACATACATCCTGAATAAAATTCCCGTATTGAATACCAGTTACGGAGCCATCCGTGCGGAACTGGAACAAATGGAAGTGCGTACTCCATCCATCCGGACTGTTTCGGAGGCAGTGATCAATATCCGCAAATCCAAACTTCCGGATCCGGCGGAGATCGGGAATGCAGGCAGCTTTTTCAAGAATCCGGTGGTGGACCAGGCTCATTTTTTATCCCTTTCAAAGGAATTTCCCAATATGCCCGCTTATCCGCACGGAGAAGGGTCGGTGAAGCTGGCCGCCGGCTGGCTCATCGAGCAATGCGGCTGGAAGGGCTACCGGAAAGGAGATGCCGGCGTGCACCAGCTTCAATCGCTCGTGCTGGTGAATTATGGTCATGCTACCGGCAAAGAAATCCTTCAGCTTGCCGAAGCCATTGTGGCTTCGGTTAAGAAGAAATTCGAGGTAGAGCTGGAGCGGGAAGTGAATGTTTGTTGATGAAATATATACATTTATCCAAAGTCTTCCTCTTCAGAAGAAAAATTCTCCGTACTCAGATTCATCATAGACCCGATCAGATCCTTGAATTCGATTTTCCCTTCCATCACTTTTTTGCTGATCAGGGAATAGGCGGATAATCCGTGTAATACAAATTCCATGAGGAGCGACATTTCTCTTTCGTTGGCATGACGGAAATGTTTTTTTACAAAAGAATGAAGACCGTCGACTTTATACAACACCTGAATTTTATCCTGATCCCTGGTGTTAAAGAAGATATCCAGGTGATTCCCTTTGTCGAACCAGGCGGTTATGGGTTTGTAGGGATTTTCTTCGCCCCCTTTTTTCTTTTTGAATAATTCGGGATTGGGAAAATAATTGATGAACTGGGTACGAAATGCTTTTTCGAGCAGGTTAAAGGCCACCTGGTAAGGGCCTTCCTGTTCCCCTTCATAAACCAGTTCTATTTTTCCGGTAATGGAAGGAATGATGCCCACGAGATCGCTCATCCATACCTGTGTTTCTTTTTCATTATTCAGCAGGGCCCTCCTTTCTGCGGCGCTGATGGCATTTTCATAGGCTGCAATGGTGAGTCGCGCCGACACGCCGCTTTTCTTATCCACGAATTCGCTGCCCCTTGCTTCAAAGGCCACCTGTTCGATGATTCTTTTTACCAGGTCGCTGATTTTTACCCGCACCTGCTGGTCATCGGTGATATCCGCTTCCTGTTCCGTAATGGCCAGCGCATGATCGATGTTTTTGGGATAATGCGTCAGGATCTGGCTCTCGATCCGGTCCTTTAAAGGCGTTACAATGGATCCGCGGTTGGTATAATCTTCCGGGTTTGCCGTAAAAACAAATAAAATATCCAGCGGCATGCGCAGTTTAAATCCGCGGATCTGGATATCGCCTTCTTCCAGTATATTAAAAAGAGACACCTGGATGCGGGCCTGCAAATCAGGGAGTTCATTGATCACAAAAATGCCGCGGTTGCTTTTGGGAATGATGCCGAAATGGATCACTTCCTCGTCGGCAAAATTGAGCCGCATATTCGCCGCCTTGATGGGATCGATATCGCCGATCAGATCGGCCACACTCACATCAGGCGTCGCCAGTTTTTCACTGTAACGGTCGTTCCGGGCTAACCAGGAGATGGGCGTTTCGTCTTTTTTTTCTTTGATCAGGTTCCTCGCATATTTCGAAATGGGCGCAAACGGATCATCGTTGATCTCGCTGCCGGTGACATAGGGAACGTATTCGTCCAGCAGGTTGATCATCTGCCGCGCCATACGCGTTTTGGCTTGTCCGCGCAAACCCAGGAACAGGATATTGTGCCGGGAGAGCAACGCCCTTTCCGTGTCTGGTATCACCGAATCTTCATAACCCACGATGCCGGGGAAACTGTTCTCCTTAAGCTGCAGTTTTTTCAGCAGGTTTTCCCTGATCTCTTCTTTTACCTTCTTGCGGGTGTAACCCGACTTTTTCAATTCGCCAAACGTCTTTATTTTTTGAATGTTCATCATCATGTTTTTGAATATGCTCCGGGACCGCGGGCAGGGCCATGGAAGTAAAATCGTGAAATCAGGTTTCAGATTAGTAAACCGTTTTTCTTTTTCCGTTTTCAAAGTCACGGAAAATGAAAGCGCCGAGGTGATCCAGGGAAGCAAAGAAAGCCTTACCGTTATTCGTTTCCGTGAATTCGTTTACAAACCGCTGCAGGTAAGGATCGCTGGCGATCATAAAGGTGGTGATCGGTATTTTGACCTTTTTACACTGGGCGGCCAGGTTCAGACAGCGGGCAGTGATGCGGCGGTCGAGACCGAAGCTGTTTTTATAATACCGTTTGCCTGATTTCAGGCAGGTGGGTTTTCCGTCGGTGATCATGAAAATTTGCTTGTTCGGATTTCTCCTTCTCCTCAGAATGTCCATGGCCAGTTCGAGCCCGGCCACCGTATTGGTGTGGTAAGGACCGACCTGTAAATAGGGGAGGTCTTTGATTTCCACGGGCCACGCATCATTGCCGAATACCACTATATCCAGGGTGTCTTTTGGATATTTGGTGGTGATGAGTTCACTCAGGGCCATGGCCACCTTTTTCGCCGGCGTGATCCGGTCCTCGCCGTAGAGTATCATGGAATGGGAAATATCGATCATCAGCACCGTGGAAGTCTGACTTTTATAATCCGTTTCCCGAATCTTCAGGTCGTCTTCCTGCATGTTGAATGATTCAATGCCGTGGTTGATCTGCGCATTGCGGATGGATTCCGTGAAATCGATCTGTTCCAGCTGGTCGCCAAACTGAAAGGACCTGGTTTCAGGATTTACCTCATCCCCCGTTCCGGGTTTGAAACTGTTGTGATCCCCCGACTTTGTCTTTTTTAATTTTCCGAATATCTCTTCCAGGGACCGTTTGCGGATTCCCTGTTCTGTTTTGGAGCTTATTTTAATGGCGCCAGTCTGCTTGTTTTCGTCAATATACCCTTTCTCGCGGAGTTCTTCGATAAAGTCGCCCATGCCGTATTCCCCGTTCGTCAGGTCATATTCCTTATCCAGCTGATTCATCCATTGCAAGGCCTCACCCACATCGCCGCTGGTGTACGTGAGCAATTGCATAAAAACATCCAGCAGCTGGTCAAATTTCGATTTGCCTTCCCGCGACGGATCATACTTTGTGAAATGAAAACCAATCATATTATCAAGTTACTGCATTAAAATTAAACAAATAGTTTATGCCGGAATTTCCCGCCTAAGTGGTAAATTTCAGTTAAACACCCTTTTACCATATGTATAACAATCTATCCGGGAAAAGGATCATTTCCATTGACGCATTTCGGGGAATCACCATTTTATTGATGGTTTTTGTAAATGAGCTGGCCGGAATTCGGGACATTCCGTTCTGGATGAAGCACATGTCTGCCGATGCAGATGCCATGAGCTTTGTGGACGTGGTGTTTCCGGCCTTCCTTTTTATTGCCGGTATGTCCATTCCCTTTGCCCTTCACAGACGGTTAACAAACAATCCGGAACGGAGTAAATTGCAGAAATATATTTTATGGCGCGTTCTCGGGCTGCTTTGTTTCGGATTTTTTATGGTGAACGGAGAAAGTTCAGGACCACACAATATGGTTCTGCCGATCTATGTCTGGTCACTGCTTTTTTATTTTTTTGCCATCATGGTCTGGCAGGTATACCGGGTGAAAGACAGAAAATGGGTTTGGTCCCTGCGTGGAATTGGTTTGGCGGGTTTACTTTTTCTGGCATTGATATATCGCGGGGGGCACGATGGTGATCATTTTATTACGCCAAGATGGTGGGGTATCCTGGGCCTTATCGGCTGGGCCTATCTGTTCAGCTGTTCCTTTTACCAGTTGTCGCGCGGAAGGGTTGTTCCCCTGCTGCTTTTCATAGCGCTCTGTACGGTCCTGTTTGCGTTAACGAAATATTACGGCTGGTATGATTTTCCCGCAAAAAATGGAACGCATATTTCCGTCATGCTCAGCGGGATCATCGTGAGCATACTGCTATTTGATGAAAAAGTTGTTTCAACTGTCAACCGGCGGATGCTGCGGGTAGCGGGCCTCGCGTTGCTTTTTGGTGTTGCGGCTTTTTTCCTAAGACCATTGTTCCCGATTTCCAAAATTTATGCTACACCCAGCTGGGGATTTTACAGTGCTGCAAGCTGTTGTCTGTTGTTCCTGCTTTTTTACCAGGTGATCGATATAAAAGGAAAAAAGGGATGGACCCGCTTTTTTCAGCCCGCGGCAGAAAATCCTTTGCTCACCTATCTCATTCCCGATATTATTTTCGCACTGGTCATGATCTTTCACATCCGGCTTTTTCCGGCTAAATGGTCATATGGCGTTCCGGGTATGTTGTGGTCAGCCGCCTTCGCCATAGGCGTTATGTTTATAGCGAAGGGGCTGAACAAACTGCACGTCCGGCTGCAGCTTTAATTATTTCAGATCATGTGGCAGGGCGGCCGGTTTTTTGTTATACTGCTTATCCATTTCGTCAATCTGCATGATCATCCGGTAGGTGGTAAAGATATCCTGCGCAAAGTCCATTTGCTTGTCGGATAAGTTCCCGGTTTTTCCCTGCAGGATCATATACGCGTTGGTCGCCAGCTGGTCATCACTTTTTTCATCGCCCATGGATTTATAATAGCGCATCTGCTGCTGCAGATCCTTTTTCAGGGAGGCCTCCACCTTTCTCGCCAGGGTACTGTCGCCGGCCAGATAGCAGGCCTGCAGGAAATCGGCGGAGATGCCGTCCTGCTGGTTTCCCCTGTTGGTGGTCATGCCATAAGGGAAATTGGATTCACGCACGCCTTTGTCGAAATGTTCCAATATGTTCCGGGCGGAATCTTTTTTACCTGCATCGATCAGGCTGAAAGCCACCTGGGAATGAGCCATCCGGATGCTGTTCAGGTGCCGGCGATTCTCCTCGTCATAGTACACGCCGTCCTTGTCCGCATTACCATAGCCGAATTTCTCCATGATATTCTTGTACGCCGCATCATTATCCACGCCGCCTTTCTCAACTGGCACGAGCTGGTAGGAAAGTCCACGGAGACGAACATATTTCGCAATGCCGAGATCGTTGAGTTCCTGTGTTGACGTAAAGCAGATGGGCCGTTTCCAGTGATTGGCAGCAATCACAGAATATACCGCCAGGTCGTTTTTCAGCAAATAATTCTTGTTCGGAATATCAATATGCAGTTCGCTTAGCACACTGTCTCCCGCGTGTACGGTTCCGTTTTCTTTTACGGTGTTAAGATCAACCGGCACGCTGAATTTTTTAACGGGGAAGAGGTTGTATGTTTCATCTTCCTGTTGATTGGTGTATTTCGGATCATCGCTGCCAATCACATTCTTCATCATGTTGTACAGGTCGTAATATTTATTCTGGTCAAAACCGGGAAGCTTTTGATAATAAGTCACATCCCGGTTATTTCCCTGGATCTGTTCCGGCGTGAAGATCACGTCGAAGGGGGCGCTCTTGTTTATTTTGTAACGCAGCTCATTGATGTACCAGTCCGTACCCAGCAGACTGTTCACCACCACGCGTACATCGGTGCGGATGCCTTCCACTTCCTGCGCATACCACAGGGGATAGGTATCGTTGTCGCCAAAGGAAAACAGGATGGCGTTGGGCGGGCAGCTTTCCAGATAATCCTTGGCCAGGTCACGGGCCAGTGTTTTTTTGCTTCTGTCGTGATCGTTCCATTCCTGGCTGCCCATAAGTACGGGAACGGCCAGCAGGCAAAGGCCTGCGGCGGCATAGTTGGACACCGGGCCCTTGAGGAACCGGTCGAATTTTTCTTTCACCCAGATCACGCCCAGTCCAATCCAGATGGCGAATGCGTAAAAAGATCCCACATAGGCATAGTCCCGTTCGCGGGGCTGCTGCCCGGCCTGGTTGAGGTAGATCACCACGGCCATACCGGTAAAGAAAAACAACAGGAAGTTGACGATAAAATCCTTTTTGTTCCGGGTGTACTGGAATGCCAGCCCGATCATGCCCAGGATGAAGGGCAGGGCATACATGCGGTTGTACGCTTTGTTTTTTGAATGAATGCTATCGGGCATTTTACTCTGGTCGCCGTACAAAAAATTATCAATTAACGGAATACCGGTGATGGCGTTTCCATCCCGCCGGTTACCAAAGCCCTGGAGGTCGTTTTGTTTTCCGGAGAAGTTCCAAAAGAAATACCGGAGGTACATCCAGTATGTCTGATAGGTAATAAAATACCTGATGTTGTTGCCCATATTGGGCTGGTCGCCATCATCCACGCCGCCATATCGTTTATATACATCTACCTGTCCGCGGTCATTCTGGCTGTCCCACATCCTGGGAAAGAAATGGGAGGATGGTGTATTGCCCCAGTCCTGCACTACGGATTTCCCGGCAACAATGTATTTGTCCTTGCCTTTGATGTACTGATCGGAACCTTCACTGCGCGGGGGACGGTCGGTATAATCCGGTCCGTACACGATCGGCCAGTCACCATACTGGTCGCGGCTCAGATATCCCACCAGGCTCACCGGATTGTCCACATTAAACATATCTATTGCAGGATCGGCATTGGAGCGGATCATGGTGGTGAAATAAGTGGAATAACCGATCAGCATAAAGGAGACGCACCAGATGCCGACCTTAAGCAGGTAATATTTTTTCCGGATGGCGTAACGGAGTCCAAAAACAAGGATGGCTGCAAGTAAAATGAAGAAGAAGGCAAAACCGGAAAAGAACGGCAGGTTGAGATCGTTCACAAAACGGATATCAAACCAGGCTGCGCCCTTGATGGTATACTGGATAACAAATTTCTGTATCAGGCCGGTGATGACGCAGCCCACCACAAAAGCGGCTACCGCACCCCAGGCTGTGGGTTTATACCTTTTATAATAGTATACCATAACAATGGCCGGAATGGTCAGCAGGTTCAGCAGATGGACGCCGATGGAAAGGCCCATCATATAAAAAATAAAGATGATCCAGCGGTCAGATCCGGGTTGATCGGCTACATGCTCCCATTTCAGGATCGCCCAGAAAACCAGGGCGGTAAAAAAGGAAGAGGAACCGTATACTTCGCCTTCCACAGCGCTGTACCAGAATGAATCGCAGAAAGTATAGGCCAGTCCGCCGACGACACCCGCGGCCACGATGGTAAAAATCTGTCCTGAGGTAAGTTCCAGGTTTGTTTTCTGGATGATTTTACGGGCGAAATGGGTGATGGACCAGAAGAGGAAAAGGATGGTGAGCCCGCTCAGGATGGCGCTCATGAAATTGACTGCCCTCGCTGCTGTTAAGGGATTATCACCAAAGAGGATGATGAAAAAGCGCCCCATCATCACGAATAGCGGGGCGCCTGGCGGATGGGGGATCTGCAGTTTGTAGGCACTGGATACGAATTCCCCGCAATCCCAGAAACTGCCCGAGGCTTCCATGGTTAAAACATACACCGTACAGGCAAAAAGACAAACAGCCCAGCCCGAGATGTTATTCACCTTCTTAAAGTTCATAGTCCGTTGATTTTTTTTAGGATGGACAAATATAGGGTTAATGTGTATATGTGCTGATATGCTAATGTGTTAATGATCCGTGAGCGACCAATTTTCACATTTTAACATGGCGCATTTTCCCATTATTCGAAGTAAATCCTTACTGTCTGGTAAAACAAATAATGCTGCAGCGACTGGTCTGTAAAATCCTGTAGTCCGAATAATCCGGCGGCATTTCCTTTGTGTATGGCCACTTCCAGGTAGTTGGCTGAATTAAAAAGAGCCAGTTTTTCCCCCAGCGGCACGTCGGCATAGGTCTCGCTGATCCGTTCAATGCTTTCATCTCTTTTGAATACGATCCTGAACCCGCGTCCCCTGCGCTGGTCCTCAAATTCGGCGCGGGTGATGTTGACGATCACGTTTTCGAAATTGTCGATTAAAATGATCTGTCCTTCCATGTAATTCTCTGCCAGCACGGGCCTGAGTTCATTTTTTTCAATGTAGACGATCTGTGGATCACCCAGGGTTTCCGGGATGAGTCCGTTTTCCAGATCGCGGATGGCGTTGCCGATCACCCGGGTGCAATAGAGGGTATTTTTAATGGCGTGCTGGTCCAGGGGGATGCCGATCACCATCTCTGGTTTGGGTGGCAGGATCATATTGATCAGTCCGTTATCTGCACAAAAAAAATACTGGCCATTAAAACGGGCCATCAGCAGGTGTTCCGGTTTTTGTTCAAACAGATTCACCAGGATGATGTGATAGGTATTTGAAGGAAACTGTAAAATGGCGTTGCGGCAGATGTAAGCGGCCTGGGGATAATTAAAAGGGGACACCTGGTGGGATATGTCGTGGATCCGGAAGTCCGGGTCAATTTGCAAAAGCTGACCCCTGACCGCCCCTGCAATATAATCCTGCAGTCCGAAGTCAGAAGTAAGGGTAATTATCGCCATCGGTAATCCGTTCTGTTTTAATGGGTCTATTTGATCAATTCGCCGTTTTTAAAATAATACCGGTGAACCAGTTTGTCGGCCAGGGATGGAAAAAACTTATTCAGGAATACCGTGAGTTTTCCCGTGAACGTAAGCACCAGCACCCTTTTTCTTTTTTCTATGGCGCCCAGAATATAACGGGCGCAGGTTTCGGCGCTCATGAGTTTCGATTCGTCGAGCGGGCTTTCTCCCTGTTCCACGCCCTGGCTGTTCAGTGCGGCATTCCGGATATTGGAACTGGTAAAGCCCGGAGACACCCACATCACGTGAACGCCGTTATCCATGAGTTCGGTCCGAAGGGATTCTAACCAGCCCTGCAGCGCGAATTTGGAAGCGGAGTAACCGCTTCTTCCGGGAAGTCCGCGGTATCCGGCCGTGGAAGAAACGCCCACGATGGTTCCTTTTTGTTTTATAATGTAGGGCAGGGCAAACTTGGTACAGTATACCGCGCCCATAAAATTCACGTCCATGAGTTGTCGGATCACGTCGGTATCGGCATCGTCAAACAGGGACCGCATACTGATGCCTGCATTGTTGATGAGGATATCCACTGTGCCAAAAGTATCTACCGTTGATTTAATAAACCGTTTGCATTCCTCTTCGTGGCTCACATCACAAACCATGGTATGCAGCATCACCTGGGAGTATTCCATCTGCAGGGCATACAACTTATCATACTGCCTTCCGCAGGTGGCCACTTTGGCGCCGGCATGGATCAGGGCATCGATCAGGGCCCTGCCGATACCATCGCTTCCGCCGGTAACAACCACAACTTTATTTGTAAAGAAAGACATACGTTGTTTTATAGGCGCAAAAGTAGGTTAAGATAAGAATAGAGAAAATAAGTATATTGGTTTTTCAATTCCACCAGCTTTTATAATAACTTATGAAGAAGTTCCTGATTATTTTAGTATCCGTCCTTTATGTATTGTCAAATGCTTTTTCCCAACCGGTTTCTCCTGTGGGGCCGCTTCCCAGTGCCATGCAGCAGAAATGGCAGGATGCCAACTTTTATTTGTTTATGCATTTCGGGCCAAACACATTCACCGATCTGGAATGGGGAAAGGGTTCCGAAAAAGAAGAAGTGTTCAATCCCACTTCGCTGGACTGCCGTCAGTGGTGCCGCATTGCCAAAGCAGCCGGCGCCAAAGGCATCGTGATCACCGCCAAACACCACGACGGGTTTTGCCTCTGGCCGAGCGCTTATTCCAAACATACCGTGGCGCAGAGCAGTTGGAAGAATGGCCACGGTGACGTACTGAAAGCGCTGAGCACGGCTTGTAAGGAAGCTGGATTGTCGTTTGGTGTTTATCTCTCTCCCTGGGACCGGAACAATCCGGCTTATGGTACCCCGGCCTACAACGATGTATTTGTCAATATGATGAAAGAAGTGGTGGCCAACTACGGGCCATTTTTTGAATTCTGGTGGGATGGCGCCAACGGAGAAGGACCAAACGGGAAAAAACAGCAGTACGACTGGCACCGGTTTGAATCCACCCTGCGCGAGATAGCCCCAAACACACCGGTGTTCAGCGATATCGGTCCCGATATCCGCTGGGCGGGCAATGAAAGCGGGTACGCCGGAACCACGAACTGGAACCTGCTGGATACCGCCGGATTTAAAAGGGGTGTTGGCGCGCCGCCCGGTGATACCCTGAATCAGGGCAATGTAAACGGGGCCAACTGGATCCCTGCGGAATGTGACGTCAGCATCCGCCCGGGCTGGTTCTATCATCAGGCAGAAGACAGCCTGGTTAAAAAACCGGAAACATTATTTGCGATATATTTAAAATCCATTGGTCGCGGAGCGAACCTGATATTGAATGTTCCGCCGGACAGAAGGGGATTGATCACGGCTTATGATTCCACCGCGCTGGTGCAATTTGCCAGGCTGCGGCAGGAGAGCTTTCGTTCTTCATTGATCAAAACAGACAGATCCAAAATATGGCTGGGTAAAAAAAACGTGACTGCGGCCCTCACGGATGCGGATGAGAAAACCTGGGTGAACCTGGGAAAATATTATGCGAATAATTTTATGGAAGTCCGTTTCAATAAGGCGCAGAAACTGAATTGCATTGAGCTGAAAGAACCAACGCAAAATGGACAAAGAGTAAAATCCTTTATCGTTGAATTATGGAATGGCAACCAGTTGCTGTATCACCTGGGTGAAACCACCATCGGTCATCAGCGGATCATCAGTTTTCCACGCCAAACGGTGAGCCGCATACGGATAAAAGTAAGAGACGCCAAGGCAGAACCGCTTATCAGCTCCCTGGGTGTTTATCTGATGAAGGAGCAACTGGTGGAAAATAATTGATTCCCGGTTTACACATTTACACATTTACATATTTACACATTGGAAAGGCAAGCTCAGATAAAACAACTGGCCGATCGTGAAATAGTCTGGGATCTGATCATCGTGGGTGGTGGGGCAACCGGGTTGGGCGTGGCCGTGGACGCGGCTTCCAGGGGATTCAAAACGCTTTTGCTGGAACAGGCCGATTTTGCCACGGGCACGTCGAGCCGGAGTACCAAACTGGTGCATGGCGGCGTACGCTACCTGGCCCAGGGTAATATCGGACTGGTGCGAGAGGCCCTGCGGGAAAGGGGATTGTTATTGAAAAATGCGCCGCATCTGGTAAAAAATGAATCCTTCATCATTCCCAATTACAACTGGTGGGGTGGAGCTTTTTATGCCATCGGGTTAACCCTGTACGACCTGCTGGCGGGCAAACTCAGCCTGGGTCGTTCCCGGTATATTTCCCGGAAGGAAACGCTGCAGCGGTTACCGAATATCATTCCCCGGCGATTAAGAAGTGGCGTGCTGTATCACGACGGGCAGTTTGATGATTCCCGGCTTGCGGTGAACCTGGCACAGACCTGCATGGAACAGCAGGGTCACGTATTGAATTATGTTGGTGTCACGGGACTGTTAAAGGACCGGCAAAATAAAATAACGGGCGTTACCGCCGTGGATGCGGAGACCGGGATTTCCTATCCGGTAAAAGGGAAAACCGTGATCAACGCCACGGGTGTTTTTGTGGATGCGCTGCTGCGTATGGACATGCCCGGTAGTAAACCCCTCGTGCGCCCCAGCCAGGGCATTCACCTGGTTCTGGATAAATCCTTCCTGGCTTCGGAAGATGCGCTGATGATTCCGAAAACGGAAGATGGCCGGGTTTTATTTGCTGTTCCCTGGCACGATAAAACCCTCGTGGGTACCACGGATACAGCATTGGATGAACATACCCTGGAACCCATTGCATTGGAAGAAGAAGTTCAGTTCATATTGCGGACGGCGGCGAAATACATGGTGCGTTCACCACGGCGCGAAGATGTGCTGAGTGTATTTGCGGGACTCCGGCCACTGGCTGCACCACAAACGGATGATGCCCGTACAAAAGAAATTTCACGGAGCCATAAACTGATTGTCTCAAAATCCGGACTCATCACCATCACCGGCGGCAAATGGACCACTTACCGGAAGATGGGGGAAGACACGGTGAACCAGGCCATAGTTACCGGCGGCTTCACCCCGCGGGAGTGCGTTACCAAATCATTGCCCATTCACGGCCACCAGATACAGGACCACCCATCCGGGCATTTATCCTTCTACGGGAGCGACCAGGATGCCTTACGCGAATTGATGCTGGCTCATCCCGGCTGGGAAAAGCCATTGCATCCCCAATTGCCTTATACGGGGGTTGAAGTGATCTGGGCCGTGCGGCAGGAGATGGCGCGCAGGATTGAAGATGTGCTGGCGCGCAGAACGCGGGCCCTGTTCCTGGATGCACGGGCGGCCGTGGAAATGGCGCCCGAAGTTGCCCGGCTCATGGCAACCGAATTAGGTAAGGATGGTATTTGGGAAAGGGAACAAATAGTATCTTTCGGGAAGGTTGCTGAAGGGTATTTGCTGACGACTTAAAAAATCAGAAATGAAATTGTACAAGAGATCCTTTTATTAAAACGAACAAACTGCTGTATGGAAAAATTTATTCTGGCCTTGGATCAGGGAACAACCAGTTCCCGTGCCATTCTGTTTGATCACCAGGGCCGTATTCAATCGGTTGCCCAGAAAGAATTTACCCAGATCTTTCCCCAGCCGGGATGGGTGGAGCATGACCCCAATGAGATCTGGTCGTCTCAGGCCGCCGTGGCTACAGAAGCCGTTGTAAAGGCCGGCGCAGACGGGCGGAACATAGCCGCCATCGGTATTACTAACCAGCGGGAAACAACCATTGTGTGGGACCGGGAATCGGGCGAAGCAATATACAATGCCATTGTATGGCAGGACCGTCGCACGGCGCCATTTTGCGAGCAACTGAAACAACAGGGTTTAACCGAAACCATCAGGTCAAAAACAGGTCTTGTGATTGATGCCTATTTCTCCGGATCCAAGATCCGGTGGATTCTGGATAATATAAGCGGGGCCAGAAAAAAAGCGGCGGCGGGTAAACTGGCCTTCGGTACGGTGGACTCCTGGCTGGTTTGGAAATTCACCCAGGGGCGGGTTCATGTCACCGACACCACCAATGCCGCCCGCACGATGTTATTCAATATCCGCGAACAGCAATGGGATAAAGAACTGCTGCAGATCATGGGCGTTCCCGAAAGCATGCTGCCGGAGGTAAAACAGTCCAGCGAAATTTACGGAGAAACCGAGAACAGTTTATTCGCCAATAAAATTCCCATTGCCGGGATAGCGGGGGATCAGCATGCTGCGCTGTTCGGACAGATGTGTCTGGATAAGGCCATGGTTAAAAACACCTATGGTACGGGATGTTTTATGCTGATGAATATAGGGGACCGTTTCATGGAATCAAAAAACAACCTGCTTACCACCGTTGCCTGGAAGATCGACGGGAAAATTCAATACGCTTTTGAAGGAAGTATTTTTATTGCGGGCGCCGTGGTGCAATGGCTTAGAGATGGTCTCGGTATTATCCGGAAAGCCGCGGATATCGAAGCGCTGGCGCAGAAAGTGGAAGATACCGGCGGTGTTTATTTTGTTCCTGCATTTGCGGGACTGGGTGCTCCGTACTGGAACCCAGATGCGCGGGGGACCATCGTGGGCATTACGCGCGGCACTACGGCTGCCCATATAGCGCGCGCCGCCGTAGAGTCCATTGCGTATCAAACCCGGGATGTACTCAAAGCCATGGAGGCCGATGCCGGCATGTCCATCAGGGAATTGCGGGTAGACGGGGGAGCAACGGCAAACAACCTCCTCATGCAATTTCAGGCTGACCTGCTGAATTGTAAAGTGATCAGACCGGAGATAACTGAAACAACGGCGCTGGGGGCCGCCTACCTGGCGGGTCTGGCCACCGGTTTTTGGGAGAATGTGGAAAGCATACAACAATTGTGGAAGTCAGAAAGGGAATTTGTTCCGGATGAAGGTTTGGATATGAAAAACAAAATAACGGGATGGGAAAGAGCGGTGCATGCCGCACAGGTGTGGAGCGGGAAATAACATAATACCGACATTTAAAAATCAAATCATACATGAGTCCATTTACTGCGGAATATGTCGGCACACTGCTGCTGCTTTTATTGGGTAACGGTGTTGTTGCCAATGTGCTTTTGTCAGAAACCAAGGGCCGCAATAGCGGATGGATCGTCATTTGCACCGGCTGGGGTCTTGCGGTCTATGTTGCAGTGGTGGTTGCCGGTCCCGTCAGCGGTGCACACCTCAACCCTGCTGTTACCCTGTCGCTGGCATTTGCCGGTAAATTCCCCTGGTCCGGCGTTCTGCCTTATATGCTGGCCCAGATGCTGGGCGCCATGTCCGGCGCGTTTCTCGTATGGCTGATGTACCGCGATCATTATAACCGGACGGATGATCCGGGATTACAACTGGCTACTTTTTGTACTTCTCCCGCCATTTACAATCCGTTGGCAAATCTTTTTAGTGAGGCGATCGGAACATTTGTACTTACCTATACTGTTTTTTATATTACCGGCGCAGAAATCACCACCAGCAAAACCCTGATCGGTCTGGGTTCTGTTGGTGCCCTGCCGGTGGCCCTCGTAGTTTGGGTGATCGGACTGTCCCTTGGCGGAAGCACCGGATATGCCATCAATCCCGCCCGTGATCTTGGTCCCCGCATCATGCACGCGCTGTTGCCGATGAAAGGCAAAGGGGAAAGTCATTGGTCCTATTCCTGGATTCCCGTTCTTGGCCCCCTGCTTGGCGGGGTAATCGGGGCAGTCGTTTATTTGGCGCTGAGGTGAGCAATTGACAATGGACAATGGACAGTGCACTGTCCATTGATTGCGCCGTTCGGGCTGTTCTATGACCGTTAAACCAAATGTAGTAAACAGTCGCAGGCAAAATGCTAACTTAATAGAACATTCCTATTTATTTACCAAAACGAACATCATGTATCAGCTAACCAACGTAAAAAATGCGCTGGCATTGGGATTGCTTTTATCCTCGGCCGGTGTTTGGGCGCAGGGCGTGATAACAACACCCAGAAATCCCAGTCCCGCTGCTTCCGTCTCTCAAACCATCGGCATTTCCAGTATCACGGTTCATTATTCCAGGCCATCCGTAAAAGGAAGAGAGATCTGGGGCAAGCTCGTTCCATACGGATGGAACGTGGAAGGATTTGGCGCGGGAAACAAAGCACCCTGGCGTGCGGGTGCCAATGAAAATACCATTCTTCAATTATCTCATCCGGCTACGATTCAGGGGCATCTTGTTCCTGCCGGTGACTACGGATTGTTTTTTACGATCAATCAGGACAATACGGGTGAAGTGATCCTGTCGAAAGACAGCAAATCCTGGGGTAATTTCTGGTACGATCCAAAACTGGATGAGATGCGTGAAAAGATTACGGTACGGGAAGGACCGCCTACGGAAATGCTCACCTATGATTTTGATGAGATCACCCATAACAGTGCGGAACTGGTTTTGAACTGGGAGAAAAAGCAGTTTCCGGTGAAAATTGAATTTGCCTTGGATGATATTGTGATGGCCAATGCAACGGAGGAATTAAAGGGGCCGGTTGGATTTTCCTGGCAGGGTTATGCAAGCGCCGCAGCTTATGCACTGCAAAATAAAGTGAACCTGGAACAGGCGTCCAGGTGGGCGGATGTTGCCGTGCAGCAGAATAACAGTTTTGCCACCTTAAATCTTAAATCCGGCATATTAAAGGAAATGGGAAAAACAGAGGAGGCCGAAAAAACAATGAAAGAAGCCATGTCCATAGCTACGGAGCTGGAGTTAAACAACTACGGTTACCAGTTGCTAAACCAAAAACAGATGGATAAAGCCATTGATGCATTTATCTTAAATACGCAGCGTCATCCGAAGAGTGCCAATGTGTGGGACAGCCTCGGTGAAGGATATGCGATCAAAGGCGATAAGAAAAATGCCATCATTAACTTTAAAAAATCATTGAGTCTGAATCCGCCACCCAATGTAAAGGCCAATTCTGAAAAATATTTGCAGCAGTTCGGAGCGATGTAAAGGGTAAAATCGTTACACAGACATCCCTGACAACATCGGATAACTGCCGGGGAGTCATGCCGTCTGTAAATAAAAAAAATCCGCTGAAGCAGTGGATTTTTTTTATTTGGGGGCAATATAAGCTGCTCCTTTTTTCCAAATTATTTGTTTTCCGTTTTAAATGTGTTCCAGCTGCTGGAATCAACGGATTTTAATACTTTTTTCTGGGATTCGTTTTCCAGGGTTATATAATACGAGCTATCCTCGTTGATGTGAATTTCAAACAGATCGGTGATCCAATAACCGGAATAGTCTTTTTTCAGGGAGATGAGCAGTTGAACAGGAAGCTGATCGGGACTGATATAACGACTTATTGCCAGCAAATCACCTTCCAGGGAATAGTAGGCAAACAAAATCTCGTTGTCCATTTGAAAGGATACCTTGAAAAAATTCTTATTGGTTTCCCATTTGGCATCCCGGGCACTGGCGAACTGATGGTTAAAGGAAACAAGTACAAACCGGTTGATGTCCGGGTTACCGGTTGCCGGGGAAGTGGCTGTTAAAGGAGAAGCTGCAAAGGCCGAGCCGGTGATACCCACCAGTACCAGGGATAAAATCAGGAGATTCTTTTTCATTGTCTTAATTTTTATTGGTTTTGTTTTTTTGTAATTGACTATGCAAAGATAAGGGTTTCATTATGTACTATGCAATACATAGTATTATGAATGGCATAATAATATGTATGAGCGGCTAAAAATCGTGATAAGCGATAATCCGAAGTTTAAAAGCCAGGCTGAAGAAGTTTTTGCCGTTAAAAAAGGCTCTGTAAAGTTTGAAAAAGCAATCGGGCCAATAGATATATTCCGTTGGCCCGATGATATTCATTAACAGGGTATTATGCATGCACATCGCTGCGTCGCATCAGGGATTCTGCACCAGTAGCTTTCCCACCATCACCACATGAATGCTGCAGTAATAATCGTCGCTTTCCTCAACGGCCATTTTCCAGGATTTGCCGGGCGAGAGGCTGCCAGAGGTCCACGAATTATTAGGTACCTGGGTAACATCATGAGCCACTATATCCTTATTGATCCATTCTACCGTGTCGCCCTTGTGTACGGTAAGGGTGGCTGGCTGAAATTTCATTTGCGCAATATCAACTATATAAGTTTTTGGCGCCTGTTTTTCAGGGGCCTTTTTTTCAGGGCCCGTGGAACAACTGTTCAGGATAAAGAGGGGAAATGCCAGGATCAGGCTATTTCCCCAAAATTTACGGATGGTGTGTATCATTTGGCAAACTTGTTTTGTATCATTTCAGCATGTTCCAAATGGGATTTTAAAGTAGGTACAACCGCTTGTAGCAAACTCTTTAGTTCTGCATTTTGGGCTTGGGGAATGAGTACGGTTTCTACTGCAGAAATGACCGCTTTGTGATACGCGACTTCATTATCGATATACGCTTTGTCAAATGCGGCGGCTGACTTTGAATTCAGCATCTTTTCTGTTTTTTTAGCATCTGCTGTCATTTTTTTGCTGACTGCATTGTTTTTTGGTGTCACCTTAAGTTTGGTAACGAGGGCAACGGCCTGGTCGATAACGGATTGGTGATCGCTGGCCATTGTTTTGGCGAACTGAAGAATGTCTGCGTTCTTCGACTTTTTCTCGGCGATCCGGGCAAAATCAATATCGTTCTGGTTGGCGACCACGGCCACAGAAGCGATTTCATCATCCCCGAGTTTGGGTGTTTGCTGAGCGAAGCCTGACATTGTTTGCAGGAGAATCAGGGCCATAGAAGCTGCAGCCCAGGTTGTTAAAGTTTTAAGCATTTTCATTTTGCTGATTTTATTTGGTTGAATACCTATTTGAGTTCATTACGCCGGAAAGGTTACAAAAAAAAGAAGTTAGCTTTGTAACCTAACCTTATCAGGGTACTCTAATGCACAGTAGTATGGATAATCCGCATCTCCTGCAGGGCTCCGAAACGGAAGTTATTTCTGATCAGGAAGTCATTTCCCGAGTTTTAAAAGGGGAAAAGAATTTGTTTGCACTTATTGTCCGCCGCTATAATGCCCGTCTGTACCGGGTGGGGATGTCTATCATCGACGACGACGCGGAAGTAGAGGACGTCATGCAGGTAGCTTACATCAAGGCATATGAAAATTTAGCGCGTTTTGCCTTCAGATCGAGTTTTTCCACCTGGCTTACCAGGATTCTTATTAATGAAAGCCTGCTCCGCCTGAAAAAAAGAAAATTGTCCGTCCACCTGAATGAAGCCATTATGATGCATAATAACTTCCCCTCAAATAACCCCGGAGATGGCCAGACGCCGGCTTCCAAAACCATCAATACTGAGCTCAGAAATATCCTGGAAGAGGCAATCCGCAAACTGCCGGAAATATACCGGACGGTTTTCATCATGCGGGAAATAGAAAACATGAATGTGGTGGAAACAAAAGAATGCCTGGATATTTCGGAGGCCAATGTTAAAGTGCGTCTAAACAGGGCCAAGTCGCTCCTGCGGGATTCCCTGGGTGCGTATTACAAAAAAGAAGATATTCTTCATTTTCATCTTTCCCGGTGCGACAGCATGGTAGAAAATGTTAACCGGCAAATTGAATCCATTACCCTTTAATTACCCTCCCTTAGAATTTTTATCTTGATATCCTGCAGCGAAGAATTTATCAGAAGCTGGCAGGCCAGCCGGAGGTCCTTACGCGGTGAAGTCATTTTTTTGATTGTCGATTCCTCATTTCTTTCCATGGGATCCAGCGGTTGACCAGAAGACAGAATCTCCACCAGACAGGTGCCGCACCGCCCCATGCCTTTGCATTCACCGAATTCCTCTGTATACAGGCTGTCGAATATCAGCATCATCAGGTTCCTGTATTCCCCTTCGTAGGTATCGAGTTCATACGCATCCCCATCGTATATAACGGTAATGTGTATTCGCTCATGGGATGGGAAGGAAGGCGGCTGGATCATATATACAGTATGGAATTCCGGTTTGAAAAGCATTTGGAGGGGAAATCGCTGACCACCGGCTGATCCGTTTTACAGTATGCTTTTAAATCCCTGTTCCTTGAAATATTGTATTCTGGATTCAAATATCTCCGCCATTTTATCTGCCCTCCATTTGGCTTCTTTTGCCTTTTCGCCACTGAATAGTTCATCTACGGTTTCCCGGAACAGCCCGAGCCATGCCTGAAAATGCCGGTGATCAATGGGCAAACTGGCATGGGGCGGGAAAGGACTTCCCATATAAGTGTGCTCATTCAGGAGAACGGTCTGCCAGAACCTGTACATTTTCTCCAGATGCACGGGCCAGTTGTCCCTGATCCTTTCGTTAAAAACCGGGGCCAGTAAAAGGTCCGCCCTTACTTTTCCATAAAAAGTATCCACGAGGTTCTTAACATCCTCTATATTCAGGATGTCAGCTTTTTCACTCATTCAAATAAGGTTTTATTGTCTGAACAAAACGATACCGCATAATCAACGTTGTTTCAAAAAAGCCAGGTTCTTATCAAACTTTTCATAAAATGCGCCCAGTTTGGCATCATGCAAAACATCAGAGAGTTCTTTACGCACCTTTTTAAATTCATGGTGAATGGGGCAGGGTTTTGTTTCCGAACAATAATCCAGCCCCAGGGCGCAGCTGGTAAAGATCTTATCCCCGTCTGTCGCTTTCACCACATCCGCCAGGGAATATTTGAGCGACTGTTTGTCCATATAAAAACCGCCGCTCGGTCCTTTCGAAGATTGAATGAGTCCCGAGCGGCACAGGTCCTGCAGGATCTTGGCGATGAAGTGCTCCGGGGAATCGATGCCTTTGGCAATTTCTTTGATGCCGGTTTTAAAACCATCCTTTGATCTCTGGGCGATGTAGATCACGGCCCTTATGGCATATTCACAAGTTTTTGAAAACATGGGATGGGATAAGGATGCAAAATTATTTAAAAAGCCGCAATAAAAGACTTTTTTATCCTCTTTTATTTTAACATTCATTTTCCGGAGAAATGGGAAGAATCCGGCGTATGATGTCAAAGAAAAATATCCCGGGGAAAAATCATTTTAAACAAATGTCAGATTAAATTGTAGGGCATATAAATACAACATCATGAAACGTACTGCAAACGCTCATTGGAAAGGGACATTGAAAGAAGGTAAAGGGGAAATAACTACCCAAAGCGCCACCCTGAATAAAACACAGTATTCATTTAAAACACGGTTTGAACAGGGCGTCGGTACCAATCCCGAAGAACTGATTGCTGCTGCCCATGCCGGTTGCTTTACGATGGCCGTTGGCGCTGCCCTTAGCCAGGCAGGATTTACGCCGGGAGATCTCGAAACGGATGCCACACTGGATCTGGACATGACCGCACTGAGCATTACGGGAATTCACCTCGAACTAAAAGGTTCGGTGATCGCGGGCGTGGATGAGACCAAATTCAAGCAGATTGCGGAAGGGGCAAAAGCAAATTGTATTGTGTCCAAGGCATTGCGTGTTCCCATCACTTTAAATGTGACCTATAAATAAATAAGCCGGTTGATCAGCGGATCATCCCTATGCCGGCCCATGCCGGCTTTTTTGGTTTTACGCAAAATCTCGGGAATAATAGAAATGATTTTTAAAAACCAGCTGATGAAACGCAGGAACCTTGTAACCCGATTATACCTGACAAAAATGATGATCACCACCGCCCTTTTTGCGGGCCTTTTCATGGCCTGCGGCGCACAGCAAAAGCACCTGACTGCCGGGGATCCGGTTCCTTTGTTTTCGTTGAAGGATCAGCAGGACAGTCTGTTTAATATCTCGGACTACATCGGAAAGAAAATCCTGGTTGTCTATTTCTATCCAAAGGATGAAAGCAGCGTATGTACAAAGGAAGCCTGTTCTTTCCGGGATGCCTACGCAGATTTTACCGGTGCCGGAGCCATGGTCATTGGTATCAATTCCGGTTCCGTGGAAAGCCACCGGCATTTTCAAACCCATCATCAGTTGCCATTTACCTTACTCAGCGATCCGGGCAACCGGGTTTTGAAATTATTTGGTGTGAAAAGTAAATTCCTGATTTCAGGAAGGGAGACTTTTGTGATCGACAAATCCGGCAAGGTCAGGTTCACCTACGATTCTTTCACCAACGGACCTGCCCATGAAGCGGAAGCCTTAAAATTCATAAAAACACTACCAGCCTGAATCCCGGTTACTTAAAAAATTTTTTCGTATTTCCATCTGCTTCGCCCGCTTTATAATAACTGCGGAAGTATTCATCCGCTGAAAGGGCACCGCTTCCCCTGATGGCAAAAAGAACAAGCAACAGGAGTACCACAATAGAAAGTATCAATTCGAAAATGCCATTGCCGGTTGTTTTAATATTTACAAAAAAAGCAGCAATGATCAGAATCGGAATCTGAACGATGGAAGAAGATCTGGTAAATAGTCCGACGGCTATAAATAAACCGCCCAGCAGGTTAAAGAAAGTGATGACGAAAACCAACACTTCGGAATTCCTGGAAAATGCGTCAACGCCGGTTTGCAGAATCATGGATTTCAAGGCCGTGGTATTGCGTATAAAACTGATCCCTTTAAATATCAGCGTCAGCCCGAGGGCTATTCTTATAATGGTCAGCCAGCGCGGCTGCTCAGTCGTTTTTTCGGTGATGTTGGTTTCGGACATATAGAAGATTATTATTGATTTCCCATCAAAATCCGTTCCCATGATCCGGGTAATGGATATTGGCTGATGGAATTTTTCAAAGCCTGATAACAGCAAACCCGGTTTCCTGATTATTCCTGTAGGGTACGGCCACTTCTTCCAAGGAAATCCGGCGGGCTTTTTGGAAATCCAGTGTCCTGCCCATTTTCCAGAAAATCACGGCATCATCGGTTTGTTGTCCCTTTATATTCAGGGTGGTGGCGGTATTGGATTCGTTCCCCTGACGGATCAGACTGTTATAGATGATATAGACCTTGTTTTTTACCGGAAATACCAGATATGAGAGAGTAGGAGCATTCAGTTCAGTGGTTTGTCCGGCATTGATCATGCCGCTCCAGGTGCTATCCTGCCGCTGCTGGGGGAAATAGAACATGGTCAGGTTACCTCGGTCAAATACCGAACGGATGCCCTGAAGACCTTTTTTTAGCGCATATCCGTTTTTATTGAGCTGCAGTACTTCTTCATTTTCACTGCCCGAAAAATTCGCCTGCAGGAATACCGGATCCCACGCTTCTTCAGCCCGCGCGTCTATATCTCCCGGATACTTCTCCCTTCCATATTCCTTAAAAAGCATATACCCTTCACCGGGAATGGAAATAAAACTTTCGTTGCTCAGGCTTTGGTTGTTCAGCCGGTTGGCCAGTGTATTGAATTGGTAGGAAGAATCAAAATCGAAATGGTTTTGGGTCATTGAATAATGACTGACCTGCACATTTTTTAAGGAAGTGTTTCCGTAACGGGATAACAACCCGACGCTCATTTCCTGCCCGGCGTTGTTGATGGACATAGCAATATCCTCCATATTATAGTAGGGCGAGAGCGGGATTTCCTGGTAATAGAAACTTTTTCCATCACCGTAAATATGGAACAGCAGATAATTCAGATTGGTAACCGACTCAGAAGCCATCAGCCATTCCCCGTTGTTGGCCAACTTAATAGGCAGGTTGTCAAAACTTTCGGCGGGGAAAGAAACAAAATCATCCTGTATGCAGGGCTGGGTGAAATAAGGATGTTCCAGTATAGTGTGGTAAAGTATGTTCCATCCCTCATCAAACAGAATGGTATGCAGTCTGGTTAATCCGTCGGAGCTGATCTCAAAACCAACCAGGAGGGCCTTTGACTGATCCTCGGAACGCACCAGGAGAAACCGGGTGCCCGCGGCGGAAAACGGAAAACTGTCAACCAGCCGGCTCTTTATTTCCGACGTATTATCTGCGGGATAACGATTGATGACAACCTTTGTTTTTCCGGTAGCCGAGCACAGGATCAACTGATCGAAAAAGGATTTTCCGGTCAGCAGGTATTGCCTGATGGTTCTGGGGACTTGCAAAGCCGGCATTTCTCTGATGAAATTCAGTCGCCCGTCATAAACGGCAAAACGCTGTCCTTCCAGGACGAAGGCGGATTCGCGCCGGGTATAGATTTTCCGGATTTGTTCCTTTTCGGCCCAGTAATGATCTCCCGATTTTCCGATCACCTGGAAAGTATTGGGTGAACGAGCGTTGATATACGGGGAATAACGCACCTGCTGCCCCAATAAAAAGATCGGGAAAAACAGGCATGTGAAGAAATAATATGGTGTTTTCCTGGCCAAGATCATTTATCCGGAGTCTTGAATTTTTCAGCATTGAACTGATCCGACTGTCCCCTGGCGATGGATAATGATTTCCAGTTTTGACCACTGATTACCTTCGCCAAAAAAACGATTTGACCCACATGATAGGCACTATGCGTTAGCTGACGGTTCAGGGCCTCTGTGACCGTATGTTTTTCGTTCCGGATCGAAACGATGCTTAATAAGTCCTTTTCCTGCAATTCATCGAGCGTCTCCAGCAGGCAGCCCCAGCCTTCGTTCCATCGGGCCATCAGTAAATACCGGGAGTTCAGGTCATTCTCAAATTCTGACTCCCTGTTCCGCCAACTCTTTTCGCCATCCGATGTGAGGAAATCGGTAAACCGGGAACGCATATTTCCCCAGAGGTGTTTGACGAGGGTGGATACACTGTTGCTTTGCTCATTGATCTTCCAGAAGAGTTTTTCTTCGGGAATCTGGGCCATGGATTTTTCACCAAGTGCTTTATATTGTGCAAATTGTTTTTTGGCGCTGTCCAGATAATTTCCTTGCATCATATACTGAAACCTGTCATTTGTTCGCCGCTTTGAAACGGAGGATTGTTTACGATTCGATTACCGGCATAAAAATACTGAAAACGGAGCCAATCCCAGGATTACCCGTCGCGTTTATGAACCCTTTATGGTTCCGGATGATTTTTTTACAAATGGCCAGTCCTATTCCGGTTCCGGTATAATCGGATTTTGGGTGCAGCCGTTGGAACAGTTCAAATATTTTATTGCTATACTGCTGTTCGAAACCGATGCCATTGTCTTCCAGACCGATCTTCCAGTAATTGACCGCCGGATCATTTTCTTCTTCATTCAATCCGATGCCGGAAACCATTTCGGCGGTTACGGTGATTACGGGAGGAACGCCGGGTTTGCTGTATTTAAGGGCATTGCTGATCAGGTTGATGAGAAGCTGGCGAAACTGGAGCGGTATCAGCTTCAGGGTCGGAAGTTTTCCTGATTGAATGACCGCTTTCTTTTCTTCGATCATTTCATGCAGATCATTTTTCACCTCTTCCAGCAGGGTATTCAGATTGGTTTTTTCATAATTCACGGTCACATTTCCGGTTTGCGAATACGCTAAAAATGCGTCGATCAAATTTCGCATCCGCGTGGAAGCAAGGCTGATGCGTGAAAAATAATCCTTGCTGGAATCAGACAAATTATTTTTATCCTTGTCGCTGATCCGCTCACAGAAAGTAATTATTTTGCGGAGAGGTTCCTGCAGATCGTGACTGGCCACGTAGCTGAAGGATTCCAGTTCGGCGTTGCTATGTTCGAGATCCATGATGGTGGTTTCCAGCCGGTCGTTGGCTCCTATAAGGGATAAGGTTCTTTCCTGCACTTTTTCTTCCAGGCTACTTTCACTCTGTCGTAATTCTTCCAGTATCTTTTTATGAGGGGTAATGTCGATCACCGTTCCATACATCCTCGAAGGTTGTCTGGCGCTGTCGAATATAACCTTGCCATACACATTGATCCAGTGTATGGATTGGTCAGGCCAGATGATCCTGATCTCATAATGCAGTGAACCATTGATGAAAGAATCGGCTAATGCCTGTTCCCGAAGGAGTTTATCTTGCGGATGAATGCCGTTGATCAGGTCTTCGTGGGTGATATGTTGATCCTTATGCCCGAATATTTCGTTGAGCCGGTCTGAGCTCAGAAAATCCTGGTTTTCGAAATTCCAGTCAAACGTGCCCAGCGCTGCAGCTTCTATGGCCAGTCGCAGCCTTAGTTCTGTTTCTTCTATTTTTTTTCCGGCGGCCATGATTTCCGCTTCACTGTCTTCCGCCCTGAACCTGAGCTGCGTTTCGCTTCGTAACCTGAAATAGGCCAGGATTACCACAATGATGGCGAATATCGAAAAGATCAGACTGTAAAATGGTGTGATCGTGGCATAGCGGTCCTTGTTTTCCGTTCTTTCCTCCAACAGCTTGTTTTCGATCCGGTTCATTTTAATAAGAATCTCCCGGCATTGATTCAGAGACTGGTTTTCCGCCAGCAGCTGGTCATGCAAAACGGTCGCGGGTAGGTCAGGGTTGTTCAGCATATCATTCAGCCGCAGAAATCTTGCATTCACCATTTCCCTGAGCATATTCAGGTTTACAAGTTGTTCCGGATCGTCCTGCATCAGCGAATCCAGTGAGGCCGTGGTTTTTTTTATTTTTTCCCGGGAACCGGTAAATGGTGTTAAAAGGATGGAATCTTTGGTGAGCAGGTATCCTCTGGCGCCGGATTCGGAATCCGTTAAATAGGACATTGTCTGAACCAGGTTCAGTTTAATCAGGTCAGAATGATTAACCCAGCCATAAGCTGCATTGAATCGCATGATGCGCTGATAGGAAATGATGGAAATAAACGCGAGCAGGGAAATGATAAATACAAACAGGATATCTGAAAATACAATCCGGATTCGCCGCATAAGTAAATGGGTAATACGATACAGGCGCCATCAAAAGTAATATTATCCTGAAATCGTATAAATTATTTACAGCAATAAATAAACCCATTTCGGCCATTGCTCCTTTTTATCCGGTCTTAAGCGGATATATTATTGATTTACAATTATTTACAGGTCATAATAATCTTGTGTGTGACGCTGAAAAGCAACTACTGCCGACTGATCATATGGGAAATCATATTCCCGCTGGACTTTGTATATCCGGGCGGAATTACAAAGAGATTGTCCGGAAAACTTTGCTTTTCCGCTTTTACCAGCACCATGTTCACGGAATAATCCTTTTCGGAGTCCTGCATTTTCACGAGATATCCCGCGCATCCGGCCTTTTCCAGGGCCTGCATCATGTCGATATGAAATGCGGCGCGGCCTCCGCTCAATTTTTTAAAAACTTCGTAACCCGGTATATCGGTGCTTGTCCATAGGTTCATGGTAGTAGTTGATTTAAACATCCCGCTGCCGCTTGTCGTAGTCAGTTTAACATGTGTGCACCGGTATCCCTGTATGTTTTCCGTGCCGATTTTAGTTACCTGGTAAACCGATCTTCCGGAATTGATCAGGCTGCTGTCAATGATGTTCAGGGAATAAGTCCTGCTGTCCGGATACAGACTGATGCTGTATTTCGGGTCACTGGCATGACCAATAACAATCATCTGGTTGCTCATGGCTCCTGGTATATTGATGCGCATTTCAGAGCGTCCGTTTCCGGAACCGGCGATGTACGATTTGGCCGTATCTCTTGAAACAGCTCCTTTCGAAGAAGTGCTGGTGGTGACTGTCTCATATAAATAGCCGCTGCCTCCGTTTCCGGATGCAAAACTTTTAATGGCTGCAGCAGAATCGGCCGCGGATACGCCACCGCCGCCGGCCAGCAGACCCAATGCTTTCATAGTTAGATCGGCCGCTGAAGTATCGTTGGGATTTTGCTGGGCGGCTTTCGCAAATGCGCCCAAAACGCTGTTGGTTGCCGCGGTATCTGCCAGTACGCCTGAGTTGACGGCTGGGTTAGCATGGCCTGTTGCGGAGGTATTATTGGATTTGGGCTTGGCCTGCGTTGAATTATCCACTTTGTCCAGCGCCTTGTTGGTGGTTGACGTGGCCTTATTATCGGCCCGGTTTTGAGCCGTTTGTTTCACATCATTTAAAATCTGTTTAAAAAACTGGGCGTTCACGGCTCCGGCGTAACCGAAGACGATCATCCCGGTCACAACGGCGGATTTTATTATTGTCTTTTTCATCCTGTCTTGTTTTAGAAGATCAAAAATGATTTTTTATAAACAAGGTTCGCGGGATAAACGACAAACGTATTTCAATAATCGTCAGAAGGACGCCCGGGATTTTGCGGAGAATATGATTTGTGAAAAGGGCTGCAAATACAGATCTTTAACCACAAAGAGTCAACCTTTTTCAACTCAATTATGGAGAATTCATTCCCGTACCTGTTCCTTTGGCTGCTTGCCGGCATTGGCGTCATCGTTCTGCTCACGGCAAAATACAGGGTGCATGCATTTTTTGCATTGATTATTGCCTGTTTTGTAGTGGGACTGGGCGTTCACCTGTCCGTTCAATCGGTGGTTGCTTCCATTAAGAACGGTTTTGGGGATATTATGAAATCGCTGGGACTGATCATTGTATTTGGAACTACCCTGGGCGTTTTGCTGGAGCACAGCGGCAGTACCAAAGTCATGGCCTCCTTCATTTTAAAAAGGACCGGAGAAAGGTATGCGGCTCTTGCGATGTCTATAACCGGTTTTTTTGTCGGCCTTCCCATATTCTGTGATTCCGGGTTTATTGTGCTGAGCGGCCTGAACAAATCGCTGGCAAAACGAACCGGCATATCCCTGGCAATCATGTCTGTTTCTCTGGCCACGGGCCTGTATTCCGTTCATTGTTTGATACCGCCTCATCCGGGAGCTGCTGCAGCGGCAGGGCTATTTGGGGTTGACTTTGGAAAATTGATCCTGATGGGAATCATAGTGGCCCTGCCCACCGCATTTGCGGGTTATTTATGGGCGAATCATGCGGGTAAAAAAACAGCCGGGCAGTTTATTCAGGAGGAAATGGAAAAGGAAACGGAACCGTCGAAGCCTCCCCCTGTAATGAGGGCGTTTCTGCCGGTGATGGTACCGATCGCCCTGATTGCCGTAAAATCTTTTTTCATCCTGGATGCGGCTGCCGTGCCGGCATGGTTGAATGCCTTGCTGGCGTTGGGTGATCCGGTTATTGCCTTAGCCATTGGCGTTGTTCTGGCACTCCCTTACGGCCAACTGAAAAAAAGGGAAACGCTTCCGTCATTGCTCCGGGATGCGGCTGAAAAAGCCGGCAGTATCCTGGTGATCATTGGCGCCGGCGGAGCATTCGGGGCGGTGCTGGCAGCTACCAGCATCGGCAAACAGTTTGGCAACTCAGAAACCCTGATCCATATGGGAATTTTGTTTCCGTTCTTGCTGACCTTTATTTTAAAAACGGCCCAGGGATCTTCTACGGTCGCCATCATCACCGCCGTGTCCATCATTCAACCCCTGCTGCCGGCATTGGGATTGAATACGGAAACCGGCAGATTGTTTTGCATTTTGTCGATGGGGGCGGGTTCTATGATGATCTCCCATGCCAATGACGCTTATTTCTGGGTTATTGCCAGATTCTCCGGGCTGGATATGAAAACCATGCTGAAAGTATACTCGGTATCCACTGTATTTATGGGGATCACGGCCATGCTGATGGTTTGCCTTTTAAAACGCCTGTTTGGCGTTTAGGTAGGGACTGCCCGCATGATAAAAGGATATCACCTGATGGAATATCCTTAAAGACTACCGCTAACCTGTTTCCTGCGGTTTTCGCAGCATTAAGTACAAATGATTTACGACCGGTTGAGATTTTTGTTTTTAGAAATTAAACATATAGGATAACTCGAAGCCGGAGCGGCTGTAATGGCTGGTTTCAATACTGGAAATATTAATTTCGTAATTCACCGAGACTTTATTTTTCCCGAATTTCAATCCCACATTGGGTATTAGCGCATCTCCGATGCGGTAGCCAACTCCCAGGGACAGGGCATTCGTTGCATTTTTATCCAGGTTGCGGGTATAAAGTACGCCGACCAAATGCTCATAGGCTCCTCCCTGCCAGGTAAAAATTCCGTAGGCTCCGATGGATCCCTGGTTTTTAATGGCGGCGGTATAGCCTCCCTGAAATCCATAGTTCATCGGTAACCGGAAAGTGGTGGAATGCGTGGTTTCGGTAAAAGGCTGATTGATATGACGAACGGACCCGCCGAAATACCATTGTTTGTCTGCACCGTTATGAAAAACGGAAAGTCCCGCACCGGCATTAAAATAACCGTAGGTATTCCCCGATTGAAGGGGATCTGCGCTGGTGGCGGAGCCAATAGGCCCGTACTTGTCAAATTGATCCGGGAAAAGATTTCCGCCATTCAGGCTGATCTTGCTGGAAGTATAAGCGGCCTGGAATCCGGCTGACAAATACGTGTTTTTATTATTCAGCGGCTGTGCATAAGATATGGCCAGCATGCCGGTGGTAACATTCATAATACCACCGTTGGATTGGTCATAGTCCACACCGGCCGTGAGGTTCATAAAGCCACTGTGGTCTTCTTTTTTCGTTTTGTTCACCAGGGGAACGTCTATCGTGGCGGCCCCGCTGGTATAAGCGGCCATTCCCTGGTAATTTACACTTCTGAAGTTGACACGCAACTGCATATCCTTATTTGTTTTTAAGGAAGGATTATACCAACTGTTCATATCCTGCACCTGGGCAAAATGCACATCCTGCGCTTCAGATCCGGATGCCAGAAAGAGGCACAGCGCGGCAAAGGACAAGCGGGGCAGGAGGCTTAGGGATTTATAAGGATGTTTCATCTGATGTGATAGTTTATATTTTTTGGGGTTGAAACTGCTTTTTTTTTGACTTATCTGAAGAGTGTGATCATTCCGGAATATTTTTTCACTTCACCCTTCATGTTTTCTCCTTCTATCATCCAGAGATAACTTTCCCTGGGTTGTTGCGTGCCATGGAATGTTCCGTCCCAGCCGGCATTCGGATCGGTGCTCTGATACACCAGATTTCCCCAGCGGTTGTAGATTTTGAAGTATCTGAAATTTTTGAGACCCGGGATGATCGGTTTGATGACGTCGTTGATTCCGTCGTTATTGGGTGTAAATACTTTTGGAACAAATACATCTGGTGTCACCATGGTAACTTTAAAGGATATCCTGTCGCTTTCTGAACCGTTCACTGTTTGGGTTACCCAATAGGTGACGGTACCCGGCTGCGTTGGTAAGGATGGCGTCATGGATGATCCTGATCCTCCGGAAGCGCTGGTGTAGAAAGTAAGGCTTGCTCCCGGCAAAGCGGAGATCTGGTCAATCGGTGTTGATGGATTTTGCGGATCGCCGATATAGTACAGAGAGTCTTTTACCTCCGGTGCATCCACGTGTACATAAGCCACTGTGGTCAACGCTATGGATGCTTTGGCGCTGCAACCGCTGCCGCTGGTCACCGTATAGGCAATGTTTGCTGTTCCCAGCGCCACGCCTGTTGCTACGCCATTGGCATCAACAGAAACCAGGCCGTCATCATCACTGCTCCATAGGCCGCCTGTTGTTGCGTCGCTTAACGGTAACGCATAGCCGAGGCTGACCAAGCTGCCCTGGCTGGCTATTGGCGATACTACCGGGAGTGCGTTTACGGTAACGGTTTGGGTTACGGCTGTTGAACATCCGCTTCCGTTGTTTACAGTATAAGTTATCAGGGATGTTCCTGCGGATACTCCGGTTACCACGCCATTGGCATCAATGGTAGCCACACTGGCGGTACCACTACTCCATACACCACCGTCGGTTGTATTGGAAAAGGTGGTGGTTGATCCGGAACAAATGGTTGGGGTTCCTGTGATGGCTGCAACCACCGGGACGTCATTAACGGTTATGGTGCGTGTTGCTGCTTCGGAACAGCCGCTGCCGTTGTTTACCGTATAGGTTATGTCGGCAGTTCCTGCCGCAACTCCGGTTACCACGCCATTGGCATCAACTGTGGCTGCGAGGGTGTTGGAACTGAACCATACACCGCCGGATGTTGCTTCGCTGAGTGAAGTGGTTAATCCGGTACAAACGCTGGCGGTTCCCGTGATGGTTTCCACAATGGGCAATGCATTCACAGTTACGGTTTGCGTTGCTGAGGTGGAGCATCCGCCACCGTTTGTAACGGTGTAGGTAATGTCCGCGCTGCCTGCTGCCATGCCGGTCACCAGGCCGCTGGCATCAACGGTTGCTATGCTATTGTCTGAACTGCTCCACACGCCATTGGGTGTGGTATTCGAAAGTAATGTTGTAAGTCCCGCACAAACACTGGCTGTACCCGTGATGGATGCAGTCACTGGCATATTGCTAACGGTTACCGTCAGGGTTGATACATTAGAACATCCGCTGCCATTCGTCAAGGTATAGGAGATTACGGAAGTTCCTGCGGCAATCCCGCTGATCACGCCATTTGCATCAACGGTGGCTGCCAGGGTGTTGGAACTGAACCAGAAGCCGCCTGCAATAGTATTGCTGAGGGTGGTGGTTTGCCCGGCACAAACATTTGGTGTTCCGGTAACGGCCGGAATGCTGGGTAATGCATTCACGGTCACGGTTTGCGTCGCAACGCCTGAGCAACCGCTGCCATTGGTAACTGTGTAGAGGATATCCGCTGCTCCCCCTGCCACGCCGGTTACGACGCCGCTGGCATTCACGGTGGCTACGCTGGTGTTGGAACTGCTCCATACACCGCCTGAAGTAGCGTCTGAGAGATTGGTTGTTGATCCAACGCAAACGCTGGCCGTTCCGGTGATGGCTGCCACGGTGGGCAGTGCATTCACGGTTAAGGTTTGGGTTACATTCTTTGAACAGCCGCTGCCATTGGTGACAGTATAGGTGATAACTGAAGTTCCTGTTGAAATGGCGCTTACGACGCCGCTGCCATCTACAGTGGCTACGCTGCTGGTGCCGCTGCTCCATACACCGCCGGTTGTTGCATCGAAAAGCGTTGTTGTTGCTCCGGTACAAACGCCGGCCGTGCCGGTAATGGCTGCTACAGTGGGCAGTGCATTCACGGTAACAGATTGTGTAACCGTTGTTGAACAGCCGCTGCCATTAGTGACAGTATATGTGATAACTGAAGTTCCTGCTGATACACCGGTTACAACGCCTGTTGCATTCACAGTTGCCACAGCAGTTGAACCACTGGTCCATAAGCCTCCTGTTGTTGCATCTGAAAGGGTTGTTGTTGATCCGGCACAAACGCTGGCGGTTCCCGTGATGGCTGCCACGGTGGGCAGTGCATTCACGGTGACGGTCTGGGTAACTGCTTTGGAACAACCGCTGCCGTTGGTGAAAGTATAGGTGATGACTGAAGTTCCTGCTGATATGCCGGTTACGCCGCCGCTGGCATTCACGGTGGCTACGCTGGTGGTGCCGCTGGTCCATACTCCGCCCGTTGTTGCGTCGGAAAGGGTTGTTGTTGATCCGGCGCAAACGCTGGCAGTTCCGGTGATGGCTGCCACGGTGGGCAGTGCATTCACGGTTACGGTTTTGGTAACCGCTGTTGAACAGCCGCCGCCGTTGGTCACCGTATAGGTAATTAATGATGTGCCTGCTGATACAGCGGTCACTACGCCGCTGGCATCAACAGTCGCCACACCGGTTGAACCGCTCGTCCATACGCCGCCGGCAGTTGCATCGGAAAGCGTTGTTGTTGCTCCCGTACAAACGCTGGCTGTTCCGGTGATGGCCGCTACAACGGGAAGCTGGTTAACAGTAATGGTGCCTGTACTGCTGTTCACGGCATTACAGCTTCCGTTTTTCACGCTGACGCGGTAACTGTTTGTTACGGCCAGGTTGGTCGCAGTATAAGTAGCCGCGGTATTGGCGATGTCAGTCCAGGTAGCCCCGCTGTTTGTGGAATACTGCCATTTTTGAATAACGCCGGTATATCCCGTTAATGTTATTGTGGCCGTATTGGGTGAAGGACACAGGTTTGCACCCGATAAAGTGCCGCCCAGGCTTCCGGAACCGCTGGTGGCTGTGATGGTGATGGCATTGGTTGTGGCAATAACTGAACAGCCGGCGCTTTGTACCTGGGCGCGGTAATAATATGTACCGGTACTCAAGCCCGGCGTGGTGTATAATGCGGTAGTATTGGCAATATCCGTCCAGATGACATTATCTGTGCTGGACTGCCATTTTAAAACGTTGCCCACATTTCCCGCCAGAGACAGGTTGGCAACGGATCCGTTACAAACAGACGTGTTATCTGCCGAAATGGTTCCCGCCACAGAACTGCCAACGATGATCTTGGTCACGGAAGATGGCGAGGTGGAGCAGGAATTTCCCGTTGCAATGGATCTGAAATAGGTGGTCTGGGTCAGATTGGTTGCTGTGTAGGTTGATGACGTATTCGCAATGGCAGTGGCGGTGGTGAGGAAGTTATCAACGGAAGATTCCCATCTTACAATGGTAACACCCGGAACGGCCGCTGTGCTGGTGAGGGTGGTGGAATTGGTCCCTGCACAAACGGTAACTTCTCCTCCGGTGATATCGCCGCCGGTTGTGGAAGCGATGGTCAAAGTTTCCGTGAGACTGTTGCCCTGCGGTATGTCGTTTGGCATACCGCCATATTCCACCACATAAGGGAGTATACTTCCGATGCCCAGATCATTCCATTTGCCTCCGTTTCCGCCGGAAGAATAGAATTCGACATAAAATTCATTACCTGAGTTATTCGGCTCACCGCCGTTCCAGTTCATATAAGCTCCATTATACGCCGTTGGGCTGCCCAATCCGGACGAGAACTTCGTCCCTGCTTCCGGCCCGGTCACCCAATAAACTTGTCCGATCGCGGCGGCCTGGTTCGCGTACGTGGTAGTGCCGGTTGCGCCATTGATCTGCAGATAATCGTAGGATCCGCCAATCCAGGCATCCGCTGCCAGAAGTTTCCATACAAAATTATTTTCTCCTGCTGAAGTAATGGTGGCGAGGTAACCCTGCATGCCATTATACGAACTTGCCGCTGCCGCTGCTTTGGCGGCAACCCAGTTCAGGGGAGTATTGACATACTGGTAATAATGCTGACTGTAAGAATTGTAAAGATAGCTTCCCTGGTTGAATATGATCGTTCTGGAAGAAGGCCCGCAGGAAGCCGCCGTATTCTGATAAGTCACCGTTCTGAACAACGCTTGCCAGTTTGCAGGCGTGGTGGTTCCGGTAAACGTCAAAATGCCGGAAACGCCACTGCTGACGGAATAACTTCCGGTAATGCCATAAGAGGTGGCCAGGACCGTATTATACGAGAGCAAATCCCCCGCATAATAATTATTGGAAATCTGAACGGTTGCGTTCGTCAGATTAACTGTTCCACCGACAGTTATAGTCGCATCTATCACGGTTGCCGTGGCGGGGGTCACTGAGTGGGGAGTGGTGGATCCGGCGATCTGCGCCTTGATCCCGGTGCATACAAAAAATAGCAAACAGGCTACGATTAGGTTTTTCATGCCAGTAAAGGATATTAGAGTTAAATGATGATGTGCCAATCTGTATTGGCGGGAGCCGCAAATAAAAAAATCTGATTGAGGCTGAGCTTATTTAATGAAAGTGAACCCGTGTACTCTTTTTGTTAAATCCTGTCAGTGCTAATCAGATATTTATTTCTATCGGCCCAATGAGCTAATCAAACGTTCAATATTTATTTAATATTGCTAAAGTTTTTGACAGAAGGATCGCGTGTAAGGGTAACTACTTACGCTGAAAATATAAATATACTTGCCAGGTTTTTTTAACGGCCGAATGGCCTGTTTCTCTGAGCGCGTATTCAAAAAATGTTCCGGCGCCATGCTTTTAATACAGAACGGCAGAGGCCTGCTGATGGACAATAACTGCCGCCAGTATGGATTTCGGGGAAACCGAAGTGGTATTGTCCCGGAGTCGGCAACCGGAATTCGCTGGCTGAAGGAAAGTGATTTACGGTTAGGGATTTTCGCTAAAATATAACCTTTGGCCCTAAAAAAAATGAAAGATGCAGTCCGAATTATTTATTTATTTTTTTTATTCATTGCAAAAAGATTTGCGGCTTTTTATGGTAGTCAATAGTCATTGCCCAAAAAAATAAATGAAAACCTTTAGGGGTTTACATATAGATATCCTGAAACTGTTTGGTTAAATGGAATAGTATTCACCTGGGCATACCTGGTATTCACTGAAAAGTTGTCATGGTCCCGGCGATTTAACGATTCGTTCATCCGGAGCAGCAGTTCACTGCTTTACTTTTGTTCGGCCAGATGAAAAAAAGTCCAGGGGATACCCGTTGATTTATCAAACAGTATCCCCTGGCACTATTTTACAACCTCCTGGCCAAAATAATTAAAATCTTTTCGCCTTTCCCTTTTTACTTTTGCCCCTGACTTAACTTGTATTCCATATGAAAGGATTTATGCTGCTGTTTTCAGTTATCGCGACATCCGCATCCGCCTTTGCCCAGGATTCCCTGATGAAATTATGGTACGATAAGCCGGCTGGCAATGTGTGGGAAGCGGCTTTGCCCATTGGAAACGGCCGGATTGCGGCCATGGTTTATGGGAACACCGGACATGAACTCATACAGCTGAATGAATCCACAGTCTGGAGCGGGGGTCCCAACAGGAACGACAATCCGCACGCACTGGCCGCGCTGCCGGAAGTGAGACATTTGATTTTTGAAGGAAAAAATCCTGAGGCGGCGAAGCTGGCGGAACAGACTATACAATCTGAAAAGAATAATGGCATGGCATTTCAGCCGGTCGGAGACCTGAACCTGAATTTCCCGGGTCAGGATGCTGTTGAAGATTATCACCGGGAACTGGATATACAAAAAGCAGTAGCCGGAACATCTTATACCAGCAATGGGGTTCGTTACCACCGCGAAATCTTTGCGTCCATACCCGACCAGGTGATGGTGATGCTGCTGACCGCAGATAAACCCGGCAGCCTGAATTTCACCGCCTCCCTGTCCAGCCCGCAAAAGGGCAGCGTGAGCGTGGAAAACAATGAACTGATGTTCTCGGGAATCAGCGGTGACCTGGAGGGTGTCAAAGGCAGGGTAAAATTCAGGACGATCCTCAAAATAAGGACTTCAGGTGGTGAATGCTCAGTAACAGATGAGACTCTCCGGATCCGGCACGCCGATTCAGCCGTTCTGTTTATTTCCATAGCCAGCAATTACATCAATTATCATGACCTGGGCGCCGATGAAAAGAAACGTGCGGCGCATTATTTGTCTGGCGCTTACGGCAAAGACTATGCGCAACTACGCAGTGATCACGAGAAAGCCTACCAGCATTTTTTCAAACGGGTAAAACTGGATCTGGGCACCACGACAGCGGTAAAAAATCCCACCGATCAGCGGTTGCGTGAATTCGCACAAGGAAATGACCCGCAACTGGTTTCCCTCTATTTTCAGTTTGGCCGGTACCTGCTGATCTCTTCATCGGAACCCGGGGGGCAGCCTGCCAATCTGCAGGGGATATGGAACAATAAAATGGACCCGCCCTGGGACAGTAAGTATACCATCAACATCAACACGGAAATGAATTACTGGCCTGCCGAAGAAACCAATCTGGCGGAGATGAAAGAACCTCTGATTCAAATGGTCAGGGATTTGTCGCAATCGGGAAGGGAAACCGCACGGGTGATGTATGGCGCCCGGGGATGGGTAGTGCATCATAACACCGATCTGTGGCGGATCACGGGACCGGTAGATGGGATCTATTCTGCCATGTGGCCCATGGGAGGTGCGTGGTTATGCAGGCATTTATATCAGAAATACCTGTATCAGGGTAGTTCCGCCTATTTAGAATCTATCTATCCCGTATTGAAAAGCCTGGCGCAGTTTTATCTGGATTTTCTGGTGGAAGAGCCAACCCATCACTGGCTGGTGGTATGTCCGTCCATGTCGCCCGAAAACAATCCCACGGTTTTCCCCGGCACCTCCATTGCGGCCGGTGTTACGATGGATAACCAGCTGCTGTTTGATCTATTTTCCAACCTCATACACGCGGCCACGCTATTAAAAAAAGATGACAGCCTGATAAAACAACTGAAGACGGCCAGGAATCGTTTGCCACCTATGCAGATTGGCAAGTACAGCCAGCTTCAGGAGTGGCTGCAGGATTACGATGATCCCGCAGATAAACACCGGCACGTTTCGCATTTATTCGGTGTGTATCCGGCAAATCAGATTTCTCCTTACCGTGAGCCGGCTCTCTGGGTTGCAGCAAGAAATTCCCTGATCTACCGGGGTGATGTTTCAACAGGCTGGTCCATGGGTTGGAAGGTAAATCTCTGGGCGAGGTTTCTGGACGGCAACCACGCCTACAAACTGATCACTGATCAGTTGTCGCCCGTAGGGGAGCATGAAGGCGGAGGAACCTATCCGAATTTATTTGATGCGCATCCGCCATTTCAAATCGACGGCAATTTTGGTTGTACGGCAGGCATTGCGGAGATGCTGATGCAAAGCCAGGACGGGGATATTCATTTATTGCCGGCATTGCCGGATGCCTGGAAACTGGGAAACGTAAGCGGACTGCGGGCAACGGGCGGATTTGAGATTGTTGATATGCGCTGGCAGGATGGGAAATTAAAAGAGGTTAAAATAAAATCCACATTGGGAGGCAATTGCCGGATTCGTGTACCCGGTATTTCCGGCATTACGGGTAACATCAAATTAAAACCCGCCATCGGAAATAATCCAAATCCTTTCTTCCGGGTAGATGAAGTTAAGAAGCCGCTCATCTCGCCGCAGGCAAAAATCGCCGGCCCGGAGCTAGCATCTACTCTTTTATACGATTTTGAAACAAAGGCAGGGAATGTCTATACCCTGCTTGCTCAATGAGGCGAAGGAACTGAAAACTTTACAGATTTGCATAACCCAGCGTTTCAATATCATCCAGGGATTTAATTAAATGGGTTCTGCCGTTGTCGAGTACATAAACAAGGTCTGAGATTCCTGTTATATATCTGAAAAGATGATCCGTGATCAGCAGGCCCTTATTGCCTTTTTCCTCCAGCAGCAGGTCCTTTACTTTTTCCGCCTGAAGCGGGCTCAGATGGGTGAAAGGTTCGTCCAGCATGGCAAACAGGGCTGGGGCCTTTAAAACGGAATATAACTCCACGAGCTTTTGTCCTCCGCCGGAAAGCGTACCGACGGCTGATTTATAGCGACCGATATATTCGGGAAACCATTTTTCAAAATGGTCGAAATCAAGGTGAAAGTCCCGAAAAATTATTTTCAGACTAAGACTGCGCGGAATAAAGTGAAATTGCGGCTGAAACCGAAGCAGATCGGGCCTTTTCAATAAAGCATATTGGGCGCGGTGATCCACCCTCACCGATTTTTCACAGGCCATGCTGCCAAAGATGATGTTCATCAAACAGGACTTACCCTGGCCGTTTCTGCCCAGCAGTCCCGTGATCTTACCGGTCTCACATTTCAGGTAAACGGAACTCAGGATCTTTCTTCCTTTAAATTCCAGGTGAATGCTATCGGCTTCCAGAATATGGGTCATTTGAAAAGATGGGCCAGGGTGATCATTAAAATAAAAAGCGAAAAGTCGAAGATGAATATCGGCGACCAGAGCCGTGTTTTTGATATCCCCAGGTTGAAATAATAATAGTATTACTGCCGCTTATAGTAATTGACAAAATAGAAAATAATTAAAGAGGTTATTACTTTGAACCAAAACAAGCCAATGAAAACCGAAAAGCCATATTCCAGGAAAAGAACCATGCAACAGAGGCTGATCAGGGTGGACAGGAAAACAAAATTTTTATAGAATGTCCAAAGAATCCGTATTGTACGGAATAGCGTGGCCGTGAGTTTCTTCATCAGACAAAGCTAGGAAGCCTTTTTTTGTTAAATCCGGAAAGCGGTTGGTAAAAATATTAAAATAAACTACAAATGTAGTTTATTAATTACAATAATAGTTGTAGCATTGTATCATGAAACGATTAAGTGACAAAGAAGAAATGCTGATGAAAATTGTGTGGAAGCTGGAAAAGGCCTTTGCCAAGGACGTCCGGGAGGAATTGCCGGATCCCAAACCCCACATCAATACAGTGGCCACCCAGATGCGGAGATTGGCCGATAAAGGTTTTCTGAAGTATGAGGATTTTGGGGCGACCTACCGGTACTCAGCGGCCATTTCGAAAATGGATTACACGGGGAAATATGTAAAGCCCCTGCTCAAAGGTTTTTTTGGGAACTCCATGAAAAATGTGGTCGCCTATTTTGCCGAGGAGGAAGAAATTTCGATTGCTGAACTGAAGGAAATCATTAAGATGATTGGCAGGAAGGATAAATAAATTTTTGTTATGGAAACGTTTGCCATTTACCTGCTGAAAGTACAGGTGGTGATCTCTGCCCTCTACCTGGTTTACCGGCTGTGTATGAGCAGAGAAAAGTTTTTCGGGATCAACCGTTTTATACTGCTGGGCATCCTGTTTATATCCTTTTTATTGCCCTTATTGCCGGATTTCCCTGGTTTCCATCTGAACAACCTGGACGGGTTCCGGAACCGGGTGTTTTCGGTTAATCCATTCTCCGGATGGTATGGACGCACCGGAGGAATAGGAAAGGCTGCTTCCAGCGTTCAAAACATTCCGGCCAATTCCGGGAATGGTCACGCATTCTTTTCAAAGATTTCACCTCTTTCCCTGTTCCTGTTATTGAATATGGTGGTTACCCTGATTTTATTCATCCGGTTCATTGTTCAAATCCTCAGGCTTTTCCGGTTGATCCGCGGCAACAAAAGGCGATTGGCCGATGGAATCCTTTGCTATGAACATGAAAATGAAATATCCCCCTTTTCTTTTTTTCATTGTCTGGTCATTAACAGAACACGGTACAATGAGGAGCTATATGCTCAAATAATATTACATGAAAAGGAGCATATCCGGGGCTGGCATTCCATCGACATCCTGTTATCAGAACTGGCATATATGTTCTTGTGGATCAATCCGACAGTCAATGCCTTCAGACGCTCCGTAAAACTGAACCTGGAATACATGGCTGATGAAGCGGTTCTTAAAAAGGGCATTGATCGCAAGAGTTACCAATGGAACCTCCTGCACAGTCTTTTTCCTTCCCCCGCTTTGGTCAACTTGTTTAATTCATCCAAACTTAAAAACAGAATTGCCATGATGAACACTAAAAAAACATCCGTTCGCCAACTGTATAAATATGCATTTATATTGCCGGCACTGTTCTTCAGCTATTTTATTATTCATCCTTTAAAGAGCCGGGCAGCGGCTTTTCCTGAACCGAAAATTATCGCTGAACAGAACTTTTCAAAACTGCAGATCGCCGAAGGCTATTACCAGGGGCAGCGAAATAAAAACAGTTACCTCCTGATAACCGAAAAATACAATCAGCTGGTGATTACGCAACTCTGGAACGGTAAAGATGTATTTGCGGATATCCGCAGAGATCTGGAGTTTACGGCCAACCGGAATGGAGCGGTGACTGCGCCGGACAAAGCAAAACGTTTTGAGTTTATAACGGATAAAGCAGGCGCGGTGGTGCAACTGCTGGTGAGTAATGGCGACCGCTGGGATAAAGTAGATCATTATCAACCCATGATCAGAAAAGATACCACGCTGCCCATGAGCCAGATAAAGACTCTTGAAGGTTATTATACGTTCCAGTTTGAACAGGGGAAAGATGCTTATATCCATATTGGCCCAACCGAAAACGGTATTGTGCTGCAGCAGATGTGGGATGGAAAGGAAATTCATTTCACTGCGCAGACCCCATTGGATTTCCTGGACGATACTGGCAACTTTCCGTTGAAATTTACGAAAGATAACAACGGGTCCGTCACGCAGGTATTGGCATTCAACAGGGATCTTTGGAATAAAACGAATGATTATAAACCCCAGGTAATAAAGACGGCGCATTTAAGTCCGGATCAGCTGAAAGCTTGCGCAGGCAAGTACAAATTCCGGTTTAATAATGACGGAAAGGATTCCTATATTCAAATCCGGGTAGTTGAAAATAACCTGGTGCTCAAGCAAATGTGGGATGAAAAAGAATTGATTTTTGTTCCCCAATCCCCATTGGAATTTTCCGGCAAGGATAATCCGGGATTCACACTCAAATTCATAAAGGACGATACCGGCATCGTGACCCAGGTATTGGCGCTCGACAGGGATCTGTGGAATCGGGTGAAGGAATAACGGCGTGAATTATTTTACCTGACTATCCCAACTGTATACGCGTTTGATCGATGGATTTTTTTGTAAAGTGGCCAGGCAGGCATTGCTGATCTTGGTTTCCGTGAGGTTAACTGCTACCAGGTGCTTCAAATTTACCAGTTCATTGCCTATACTGTCGGAAATGGGGTTTTTTTCCAGCCGCAATTTTTCCAGGTTGCTGAGCTGGGGAAGAAAATCCAGATCCTTTTCCGTCAGTCCGTTGTCCGACAGATCGAGCCAGATGATGTTCCTGGCAACCTGTTTTAATCCGTCTTTCAGGTCGCCCATATTTTTGCCCGAACCTGCGGGCAGTGTTATATCCAGCATCATGGGCTTTTTCAGCATCAGCCGGACCATCAGTCCCTTCTGACGGAGATTGTTCAGCAGGGCCGGATCCAGTGACACCGGAATATCCGGATTGATATGCTGCACCAGTACCGAATCCTGACCAGCATCTGGTGAGGTGCCTCCATCCAGACCCAGGTAAAAAGCCAATTGTGGTTTTATAGCTTCCCGGTCCTTGAGTTGTGCCATCTTCATTCCTTCTGTGGCATGTGCCTTTTCAATCCACCACCGGATAATTTGTTTTTCGGTTTTTGTCAACGGGGTCTTGCCCTTGGCGGGCATGAATTTTTCATCCTGGGGATCAAGGTTGACCCTTCTGATGAGTTCACTCTGATCCGGTTTACCCGCTACGATGGCAGGTCCGGTTTTGCCACCCTTCAGCAGGCCTTGCAGGGTTTCTATGGACAGATTTCCTTTCCGTTTATCCTGCTGGTGGCACTGACCGCATTTGCTGATGAGGATGGGATGAACCACATCTTCAAAAATATAGGCTTCCTCCGTGCTGACCGGTTTTTTCCTTTCTTGCTGTTCCAACACCCGCAGGTTAAGATAATTACTGCCATGCGTCAGGTTACCACCGAGATGTCCGGCATAACTGAGCAGGCCGACGAGTGCCATGATCATCACCGAAAATACCCGGTAAGGAATGCGGAAAAAAAACTGGCATGCGCGCGTGGTGAACAGATAGCATGTTCCGGAAAGAATCGTTAGTACAAGGCCCGCCATTTTATGATGCGTGAGCAGTTTGTAATCATAATCTCCGGATAACGACAACAGGTAACCGCAGATGCTGGCCAGCACGGCAGCAAGGAAACCAGCCAGTAGTGCGATGGGAACCGCTGTCCGCAGGTGTGTATACCTGGGCACATAAGCCAGGGTATCCAGCACCAGGGCCAGCAAAATAAACCCGATGGGCAGATGCACCAGCAGCGGATGCATTCTTCCCAAAAAGGTCAGCACATTCAGCAAGATCATTTAAACACGGGTTAATTTTACGGGCGCCGTATGGTTGGCGTTCCACTGACACACATAAAGATTTTTTTCATTGTCAACACATACATCATGTCCGTGCTGAAACACCGGATCCTTGTCCGCAAAGGTCTGTTGCAGTTTCCCGTTTTGATATACCGGCGCACCGCCGCCGGGATTGGAGATCACTTTGTTTGATCCGTCCAGAATGGTTAAAAATCCGGAATCGCCATCCAGCATTTTACCTGCTGCATCCTGTGACCAGCAGACGCCCGCATAAATATTGTCCTCATCAAACACAGCCCTGCACACATACATGCCGGGCATGTCCACACGACGGATGAATTTTCCGTCGAGGGTAAAATACTTGAAGCAATTTTCCATGCGCGAGGTACAGATCAGCACCGGATTGTTTTTATCTCTTTTGTCAACAGCCACACCATGGGCGTTGGACAGGTTGTGTTCGGGGTTCGCATTGTGATGTCCGCCGAAATGCCGGATATATTGTCCTTTCGCATTATACTGTATGATGTAGTCAGAACCGTAACCATCCGCCACATAGATATCCCCGTTTGGACCTACCGCGGTTTCCGTCGGCATAAAGGGTTCATCATCTTTATAAATGCCAATGGTGCGGGGATGCCCGATGGCAAAAATCAGCCGTCCGTCCGGAGTCATCTTCACCACCTGGCCTGCCTGGCTTTTCGTATCCCCGTTTTTCTCCTGGAAATAACCGCAGTCCGTAAGCAGTAAAAAATCTTCTCCGCCTTCCTGGCTCAGTGTCAGTCCGTGCCCCCCCGGAAAGGCATGCCCCCAATAGTCCAGGAGCTTTCCGGATTTATCGAAAATGAGAATATTGTTTTGGGTGTTATCACCCAGCATGATGAGTCTTCCTTTGCTGTCCTGTACCATTTCATGGCAATTCTGCAGCGGATTGCTGGCGGAACTGATTTTGGCCCATTCCTTGTCCACTTTGTACTGGTGGGTTCCCTGACCGATGATCATCTCCTCCGGTTTTTTCCCTTTGTTCACTATGGAAAAACCAATGGCGGGTTTAACGAATGCCAGTGCGGATGCCATGGATGCATGTCGGATGAATTTTCTTCTGGACTGATTATTCATAATTTTATTTTATGGACTGTTAACAAATGGATGTCAGGTGATAATATCGCGGACAACTTTTCCGGACACATCCGTGAGCCGGAAACGTCTTCCCTGCATTTTAAACGTGAATCGTTCATGATCTATGCCCATCAGATACAGCAACGTGGCCTGGAAGTCATGTACGTGCACCGGATCTTTTACAATGTTATAACTGAAGTCATCGGTTTCTCCATAGGTGATCCCTCCTTTCACGCCGGCACCGGCCATCCACATGGTGAAACAGCGCGGATGGTGATCGCGTCCGTAATCATCTGCAGTGAGCTTTCCCTGGGAATATACGGTACGACCGAATTCACCGCCCCAGATCACCAGTGTGTCTTCCAGCATGCCCCTTCTTTTCAGATCCTTGATCAGTGCGGCGGTGGCCTGATCGGTATCCTTACACTGATGGGCTATTCCTTTGGGTAACCCATTGTGCTGATCCCATCCCTGATGATAAAGTTGCACAAATTTTACGTCCTTCTCCAATAATTTACGCGCCAGGATGCAATTGGCAGCATAGGTTCCGGGATTGCGGCTGTCTGGTCCGTACATCTCAAATACTTCATCCGGTTCCCTGGAAATATCCATCACCTGCGGCACGGAAGTCTGCATGCGATAAGCCATTTCATATTGTGAAATACGGGCCTCCACCTCCGGGTCGCCATAGGCGCTGTTCTGCAGTTCGTTGAGCTTGGACAGATAGACCAGCATTTCTTTCCGGTCATCGCCATCGTATCCGTCCGGATTGTTGAGGAAGAGCACCGGGTCCTTACCTGATCCGAACTGAACCCCCTGAAATTTTGAGGACAAAAACCCATTTCCCCACAAACGCGAATAGAGCGGTTGGTCCTTCACCGCGTTTTTGGAAACGAGCACAATAAAGGTGGGCAGGTTGAGATTGTCGGAGCCCAACCCGTAACTGATCCAGGAACCAATGGAAGGCCTGCCTGGGAGCTGGTTGCCGGTTTGAAAAAAAGTAAGCGCAGGATCGTGGTTGATCGCTTCAGAATAAAGGGAATTGATCACGCAGAGTTCATCCACCACTTCCGCCGTATAGGGAAGCAGTTCGCTCACCCAGGTTCCATTCTTGCCGTGACGGTTGAATTTAAATATGGAGGGGGCTATGGGTAAAGTACTTTGACTGGCGCTCATGCCCGTCAGCCGTTGCCCCTGCCTCACCGATGCGGGAAGATCCTGCCCTGCCATGGCTGCGAGTTTGGGTTTATAATCGAAAGTCTCGAATTGCGAAGGACCTCCGCTCATTGTCAGGTACACCACTCGTTTTGCCCGGGGTGCAAAATGGGGTATTGCTTTCAGGATGTCTTCTTCAAAAGTGGGAATGGCAGCGGGTCCCGGTGCAGTGGAACTTCCTCCGAATAGGCGGTTGCCAAACAGGGATCCCATGGCCAGTGCCCCGAGGCCAAGTGTCGTCCTGGTCAGGAAATGGCGACGGTCCAGTCTTTTATTGATCTCCTCGTAAGAAGGGCCATGTAACCTGAAATCTTCGTCGTGGGAATGTGACATGATTTTATCTTTTTGTCAGCGTCGCGTCTGAATTTAAAATGGTATTGGCTACTACGGCATCCGCCGCCACACGGGCAGGATCCAGGGTATCATCGATCTTGTATTGCCCTGCATGCAGCCAGCCGGATGCCTTTTCCGGATGTGCTTTGAATTTTGTTTGTTCTTTTTGTTGAAGTCCGGCGAGCAGATTCAGTTCCGTTTCCGATGGTTCCTGTGCCGTCAGTTTCTGATAAATGCTTTTGAGTGCTTCCCGGGTATCGCCCGCTTTCGTCATTTGTTCACCGAGTACTTTGCAGGCTTCCAGGAAAGTAGGATCATTCAGGGTCACCAGGGCCTGCAACGGGGTATTCGTGCTTTGCCGGCGGACAACACAATAACTTCGGGAAGGTGCGTCGAATGTGGAGAGGGTGGGATTGGGCACGGACCTTTTCACGATCACATAAATACTGCGACGGTAAACAGCGGCTCCGGAATCCGGAACATACGTGGCGCTGTTGATCTCCCAAAGCCCCGGAGGCTGATAGGGTCTGATGCTTTTACCGCCGATCTTTGGATTTAACAGTCCGCTGGCCGCCAGGGCATTGTCTCGGATCATTTCGGCGGACATTCTGAATGCCGGGCCGTGCGACAACAACCGGTTCTCCGGATCCCGTTCTCTAACGTCCTTGCTTACGCGCGAATCCTGCCGGTAGGTGGCCGACATCACTATCAGTTTATTTAATTTTTTTATGTCCCAGCCGGATTCCCGGAACGAAACAGCGAGCCAGTCCAGGAGTTCCGGGTGGCTGGGCATTTCGCCCTGGTTGCCAAAATCTTCGGCCGTTTTGACCAGCCCCACGCCAAAGAAATTTTGCCATAACCGGTTCACCTCAACCCTTGCCGTGAGCGGGTTTTTTTCATCGGTCACCCATTGTGCCAGTCCGTACCGGTTTTTAGGAAGTGTTGAAGGAAATGGAAAGATGGCTTCCGGCGTATTCGGAAATACCTGTTCTCCCGGCGCATCATAGTTGCCTCGCTTCAGCAGGTGCGTGATTTTGGGTGTGGGCATTTCCTGCATGACCATCAGTTCGGGAATATCCTCCATGGAATCGGCCAGTGCGGTACGCAGTTGTTTCAGTTCCTGCCGTTCTTTTATGGCAGGCGGATATACGGCCGATAAATAATAATCCTTTAATATGGCCAGTGAAGCAGCATCCAGATCATTCCTTTTTTTATGGCCGATGGATGCCCAGCTGGTTTTGGCAGCGAGGATCTGAATTTCATAGGGTGTCAGCTCACGATTGTACACCGTGATGTTGTCTGCTTTGCCGCCTTTGAAACCGAGACCGCGCGACCAGCCGCCGATCTGAAGTCCCGGTTGTTTTTGTTCCTGTAAAAGAATGTCTTTCGTAAGCTGGTCCACTACCGTTTCCATGACCATCTCCTTTCCGTTCATGAATAACCGGAATCCTTTTGCTTTGGAGGATCCGTCGTAGGTAGCGGTTAATTGGAGCCACTGGTCCCTGGGAATATTATCTTTCGTCAGTTTGGTGATGGCGTTGGAAGGAGCGGTATGGCTCATATTCAATTCGAGTTTGTCATCTTTCAGATAGAGATGATAACCCCGGTAGTTGTACAGTCGTTCAGATATGCCCTTGTGAAAGATAACCCCTTCTTTCAATTCTTTCGGAATGTTGACCCATATGCCGATGCTGAAAGGTTCGGATCTTCTGAACACACCGGTGGTATCCAGATCCAGCCAGCTGTCCCCATTCAGTAGAAGCGCCTTCCCTTTATCTCTGCTTACATAAATGGGACTTTCACCCGGGCCGGATTCCCGCTTCATGGTTCCGGTCTGCCGGGGATTCAGAGCGTCAACCAATTTGGCTTTATCAAAATTGTACACGGCCCGCAATCCGCTGGCAGGAATCATTTCTCCCGATAACTTTTCATAATCGCCATCGTGGATCCATTTCTCAAATGCCTGGTCAGCTTCTTTTGTTGTCTGGTCCAGTTTTTTCTCTTCCGCCCCTACATTCGCCTGCATGAACTGCACTATTTTTTCTTTTTCTGCAGTAGGCAGCATCAGTGCTGGGGTGGGTGTGGCATCATCCCAGGAAATCTGACCCGCTTCCCGCACATTGTTGAAAAAGCTGAATAACTGGTAATAGTTTTTTTGGGTGATGGGATCGTATTTGTGATCGTGACAGCGGGCGCATCCGACCGATAAGCCGATAAAAGCCTGTCCGAAAGTATTGGTCCTGTCCACCACATATTCCGTTTGAAATTCCTGTTCGATGATGCCGCCTTCCATGTTCTGCGGATGGTTACGGTTGAAAGCCGTGGCAATGATCATGTCCCTCGTTGGATGGGGCATCAGGTCACCTGCCAGCTGCCATTGTACAAACTGGTCGTAATGCATATTGCGGTTAAAGGAATTGATCACCCAGTCCCGGTAAGGAGACATATCCCTTATCCTGTCTACCGTATATCCATGGGAATCCGCATACCTGGCCAGGTCCAGCCACTCCGTTGCCATTTTTTCCCCGTAATGTGGTGAATTCAGCAAGCGGTCCACCTGTTTTTCATAAGCATCCGGCGATTTATCCAGCGCAAAAACATTCAATTCCTGGAGGGTGGGTGGCAGTCCCGTAAGGTCTAGCGATACGCGCCGGAGCAAAAGTTCCCTTGACGCTTCCGGAGAAGGTTGTATTTTTTCCTGAGCCAACCGGTTCAGGATAAAATGATCGATTGGGTTGCACGCGGTCCAGTGGCTGTTCTCCACATCAGGCACGGTGGCTTTTACCGGTTTCACAAAGGCCCAATGGGGTTTATAAACGGCGCCTTTTTCGATCCATTTCACCAGGATTGCTTTTTCCCTTGCGGACAATTGCAAATGGGATTCGGGCAGGGGCATTTTGTATTGCGGATCCTGGGACAGGATCCGGTAAAAAAGTTCGCTGCCCTCCGGGCTGCCCGGCTCTATCGCCACTTTGCCAGGACTCTCCGGAAGCTCCCCGTAAGCAGATTCGGCCATGTCCAGCCTCAATCCGGCTTTTATCTTTGCACGGTCCGGTCCGTGACAGGTAAAACACTTATCTGAAAGAATGGGTTTTACCATCCTGTTGTAATCTATTTCCTTCGGCAGTTCCTTATATGCCTGCTGCACATCTTTTGGAAGATCCGGTCCACAGGAACAAAGAAAAGAACAGACCGCCAGGAGAAATAAAAAAACGGATCGTGGCAGGAGGGGCATCGTTAAGAAGATATTGCCCTAAAAGTAAAAATTAGTTGGGGCAAAAGAATTTCACAAAAATCCACTGAATTTGCACAAATCCGACTTTTATGTCTATTTTAATATGGGCTGGCCGGGAAACCATAATACGGTATGGATAAAATCAGAACAGGATCCACTTTTTCGCTGCTGAACGCTGACTATGTTCAATTGAACAAAAGCTGGAATTACCGAAATGTGATCAGCCCGTTTTATCGTCTTTACCTGGTGGATGAAGGGGAGGGAAAATTATCGAGTCCGGTAAACAATCATGCGCTGGGGACGGGGAACCTGTACCTGATCCCCAGCTTTACAGTCTGCAATTATTCCTGCCCGGAATACCTGAGCCTCTATTATCTGCACATCATGGAAGAATCGCCGAAAGGAGATTCTCTATTTGCATCCTGCTCCGGGATACTGAAAATCCCGGCATCGGGGGACGATGAGCGATATTTCCGCCGTATCCTGCAACTTAATCCTGACAGGGGTTTGAGGAGATCCACGGACCCGAAAGTGTATGAGAAGAATGCTGCCATAGAGAGCTTCCGTGACCTGAATAACAAGAGCCCGCTGCACGTGGTCATGGAAACGGAGGGCATAATCCTGCAGATGCTTTCCCGGTTTCTTACTGCGGAGGACTTCCAACTGCAACAACCGGCCAACATTCCGGCAAAGATCCTGGAAGTGGTCCGTTTCATTCAGCGGAATCTGCATTTGCCCATGACCGTTACCCACCTGGCTCAGCGGGCCAATCAGCATCCCGACTACTTTTCCCGTCTCTTTCAGGAATATACCGGGGAACGCCCCCTGCATTATGTGCAGGGAAAACGGATAGAACGCGCCCAGTTCCTGCTCATTACTTCAGACCTGTCCATTTCCGGTATTGCAGCGGAAACCGGATTTGACAGTATTTCCTATTTTTCAAGGACCTTTAAGAAGTTTGCCGGGCAAACGCCTGGAGAATATAAAAAACAAAACCTGCTGATCTGAGGTAAGATAATTGCTAAATAACAATTAAAACGAAAACATATGAGAAGTTATGGACTCCTGTATTTTTTATTGGGCCTTTATTCCATTATGGTCAGCTGGTATTACAATCATTCCATAGTATGGCTGATCATCCACTGGATCTTCTGGCCCATTTATCTGCTGTATGAACTATTAACCGGGCATCTGTCGCATGATATGTGGAGGCATATTCCGATGTCTTATTTTAAATAATCGGGTTAGCCGCCAACGAACCTATGTCAGGCTTAAACGAAGATTATATTATATAAGACCGGCCAGAAATAAGGATCTTAATTAAAAAGACCGGTATGATGGCTTTGCGCATCCCGCGGGTATTCATAAACCTTTAATGGCTTCAATCATCTTGTCCGCTTCCGGTTGCTGGAAATTGGTTAATCCGCTCTGGAACCGCAGTAGATACCAGGTGGGCTCTTTTCTTACATTGGTTCTTTTTATGGAATAATCCTTGTAATTGGCAACGTCTCCGTTATTGCCGTTTTTCAAAACCGATAATCCCTGTTCGAAATATTTCAATTGTTCTAAATTGGCGAAGGGCAGCGTATCCAGCATCACGCCGGTAAGTATCTGCTGATCCCTGAATTCAAGGGCATAGGAAGTATCTCTTTTACTTATTATTCTTTGCAGATTGATTGGCCAGGGGTCAGGCCGCACTTCAAGCAGGTTAGTTGTGGTGCTGTTTGCCAGGCTGAACCCGACGATGCCGGCCAGGGGCAGGACAGCTGAGAAAAGAATGGATTTCTTCATGGATATGCTTGATTTTCTGGCTAAAAATATATAAAATAATGGCAAAACAAAAGGATGCCGGGGAAAAACAACTGTTTTTCAGTTGAATTTAACTCCTTCGAAATGGGAGGCCTTGACTGTCTCCAACGCTCTGGTTACTATACAAAAGGCTTAATTTTATTGGAAAACCATGAAATCAACTCCCTTTTTCTGTATTTGCTGTTGGGCGTTCATTTCCTGCAATACCAATACAAAACAAAAAAATCTGCAAACGGGTGTTGACTCTACCTATACCATCACGGGACAAATAAACGGACTGGATTCCGGCTGGGTTTATCTGGTAAACCGGGAGGAAGGCGGATCGCCGGTCGATTCAGCGTTGATCATCAATGGAAATTTTGTATTCAAAGGCAAAGCACCCGAGCCGGAATTCTATAAGCTGGGCATTCCGAATAATGGCAACCGGGAATTCCGGGTCGGTTTTTTTATTGAAAATGGTCAGATGCATATTTCCGGAAACCGGGATACCCTGTGGAATGCCGTGGTCACGGGATCTCCGTCGCAGGATGAATATGTAAAATTCAGGAACGGGCATAAATACCTGGAAGAAGCAAGTGAAAAGCTGGAACGATCCTACGATCGTGCGCAGGCAGGGAAAAATAAATCACTCGGTGATAGCCTGGAAAGGGCATTTAAGATCCTTGACAAAAAAGATAAAGATTATGTGAAGCAGTATGCCAGGCAACACCCGTCGTCCTATATATCGGCGATGATGGTCTATCAAAAATTCTCCTATAATTTTGATCCGGCAGAACTTGACAGTATTTATCGTATACTGGATCCTGCCATTCGGCATGCATTTTTTGGAAGAAAGATAAAAGCCGCATTGGATATTGCACGGCTAACAGCTGTTGGTAAACCGGCACTTGATTTCGTCCAGAACGACGTATCCGGGACACCCGTTTCCCTGTCATCCTTTAAAGGGAAACTGCTGTTGCTGGATTTCTGGGCAAGCTGGTGCGGGCCCTGCCGGATGGCAAACCCGGCGATAGTGAAAGCCTACCGGAAATATCATGCGAAGGGATTCGATATTTTGAGCGTTTCCCTGGATAGTGATAAGAATAAATGGGTTGCCGCCATAAAAAAGGACAATCTCCACTGGACCCAGGTCTCTGATTTGAAAGGCTGGCAAAACAATGTCGCGGTCCTGTACGGAATCCAGGCCATACCCATGAGTTTTCTGCTGGATAAAGAAGGGAAAATCATTGCCCGCGGTTTAAACGCCGCAGAACTCAAAAAAAAATTAGCGGAAACGCTTAAATAATTTCTGACGCGGCAGAAAAGTGTTTTGCTCCGTAAGCCGTCCACCGAATATTTTTGTCTTATGCTTGTAAAGCTTTATTTAGCTGTTTTTTTGTTTTTGTTACGGGCGGCCTGTTTTCCCAGTCGGCCAACCAAATCAAGGGGCAGGTAATCAATGCTTCCGGTGGAACTCCGCTGGTTAATTGCAGTGTTTTCATCAACAGTACTTCCAAAGGAACGGTCACCGGCAGTTCCGGTGAATTTGTACTGTCCAATATTCCGGCAGGAAAATTTGAACTGATCGTATCGAGCATTGGCTATGAAACCTATGTATTTCCATTTTCTTCAAACCAGTTGCCCCTGGATCTGAAAATCAGACTGAAAGAAAAGGCAACTGATCTATCGGCTGTTACCGTAGAGCCTTTTTTGAAGGATGGATGGGAAACCTGGGGACAGGCTTTTATCGAAAATTTTATCGGCACAACCGATTTTGCCAGTGCGTGCAGCATTCGGAATAAAGAAGTGATCCGGTTCCGGTATTCCAAAAAAAAGGATCTGCTCACCGCCGTTGCGGATGAGCCGGTGATTGTGGAGAACAGGGCCCTGGGATATATCATCACATTTAAACTGGAAGAGTTTTCTGTCGATTTTAAATCGCTGACCAATATTTATCTGGGTTATCCCTTTTTCAGCGATATGCCCACTACATCCAAAGTTTTGCAGATGGAATGGCGGGATAACCGGAAAAAAGTTTATCTGGGATCCATCACGCACTTTATCCGTAGCCTGTACAACAATGAGATCAAAAAGCCGACCATCGAATTTAATCCGGAGGGATTTGAATTGATGAAACCCACCAGATCAGTGAATACAGAAAAATCCCGGATGGAGGCAAAGTTTGCCCTGCATCAGCAGGAACACGACAATCCGTGGCCCGGGGATTCGATAAAATATTATAAGAAGCTGATGCGGCAGCCGGACACGCTGGTGCGCAATCAGTTTCTTTCGGCGGAAAACCTGGTTACGACAAATGATGACCAGACAAAATCGTTATTTTTTACGGGTAAGCTGTCGGTTACCTATCGGAGAAAAAGAAAATTTGATAAAGAAGTTCAGAAGTCCGTCATTTATCTGCTCACTCCCGCGCCCGTGGAGATCGAGGAAAATGGATATTATGATTCACCCCTCGAAATGTTTATGGCGGGATACTGGTCCAGATCCCAAAAACTGGCCAGCATTCTTCCCCTTGATTACTGGCCGGATGAATGATATTTCTTTGGACTATTTCTTCAGTAGTCCCTGGATCTTTAGCCAGTCGCCCAGCCTGTCGATCCAGGTATCGGAAGGCAGGTTGTAACGGTTCATGCCGAATCCATGTCCGCCTTTTGAATAAATATGCATTTCTGCGGAACGGCCTGCTGCCAGCCATTTGCTGTATAAATTAATGCTCATCGGAACGAGGTGATATTCATCATCAGTGGCCGCCGCAATAAACAGCGGAGGTGCATCTTTGGGTACATTCATCGACCAGGCCGGAGGTGTATACGCGTACATGGGCACCACGAAATCCGGACGGTTCTCCGCGGTATAATCATAAGCATTGGATACGGCCAGCGTACCACCGGCGGAAAAGCCGATGATGCCAATTTTATTTGGATCAGCGCCGAATTCGGCGGCATGCTTACGCACATAGATCATGGCCTGTCTTCCGTCTGCAATGGCCAGGGGAACAACCTGGGCAAACAGTTTAGCAGAATTTGCCGTATCCTTTCTTCTTTCTATGAGCTCCCTTAAAGGATGTTCGGTTTCACTATGCGCCAGCCTGTATTTAAGCACAAAAGCCGATACGCCTATTTTGTTAAGCCATTTGGCTACATCGATACCTTCTGTATTGATGTGCAGGTAGCAGAATGAACCGCCTGGACAAATGATTACGGTCGCGCCACTGGCGACGGACGGATCGGCGGGGAAAAAGGTCAAAGAAGGCGTAACCACATTGAACACGATGGGATCGTTGAGGAAAGCGGTCGTGTCCACCTGTTCGTGCCATGTCCAGGATCCGGATCCGGGTGCAGTGCCCGGCCAGATGGGAATAATTTTTTGTGCGTTGCCGGCAACGCACAAAATCAGGAAGATAAAAGTAAAACAGGCCGGCTTGAAGGATTCCGATAAAAAGGGGAACCGCCTTTTCTTTTTGGAAACCATAATAATAATTTAAATAACAGGATTACCCATTTAGGTCTCATTGGTTAGATAAAAATATGGTTTGTTTGTCATAGATCGCTCAATGGGCTTTTACCAAATATCGTTTAAAAAATTTCTTCTGTTAAACCGGAGAAAAAATTCATCCAAATACCCGTTGATAAATCTTCCGGAAATATGATGATGAATTCCCCTCAGCCATCCTTTTAAATTCATGATCATTGCATGTATTCCCGGGAAGTTTTTTCCACTGTTGGAGGGCTTTCAGTTGAATGTAACGACTTCAAAATCCGAGGCCTTTACTTTCCCTAACTGCTGCAGTTCATCATTGTTCCATCTTGGGTCGGGTGCTCCGCTCATGTACATGTTACTGCCAATGTCGGCAAGGATCAATCCATACTTTTTGAGTGCTTTCAGAATGACCTGGATATTGGCCGGGTAAGAACTGATGTCAAAATTCGCCTTCAGTCTGATCTTTGCTCCGAAAGGCAGGGAATATTGGCCGCCGCCGCTGTTTACCTTGTGCCTGGCCGGTGAGATATAGGCTGATTTTACATTCGATGAGGAAAGTGTAAAACGGATTGCGTGATGAATGGTTCCGCTGGCCACCTCGTCATATTTTACCAGTCCGGGTAAAATCGGAAGTCCCGCCGCATCCGCTGATGTCCAGCCATCCTGCCGGAGCTGATCGGTGGCCAGGTTGAAAATACTTCCGGCGGAAGCTTCCCAGTGATCACCGTTTACGCTGGCATTGTACAATTCATATAAGAGGGAGTTGTCTTTATCCAGCGCAATCACATGGGCATCTCCCTGACCATTGCCTTCAATGGGTGCAGTTATTGGAATCGGATAGGGTCCGGGATCACTTTCATCACCATAATCTCCATCCTCACTATTTGCGCGGAATACGACCGGTATTTTTTTCTGACTGCCACATACCACAACAAATGGAATACCAATGGGTGCACCTTCCCACAGGCCACTGCCAAAATCTGCTTTTAGCCCGGTGCCGGAATAAGCGGCGAGTATCTGGCTGTTGTAAGGATCTACCGGAGAAGCGGAAATATCCTGATTCCACGAATTATCAGCAGGGAAAATAGTCAGGTTTACAATATCAGATAACTGCGCATGACAGGATTCATCCGTGTTGCTGGAATCTGTTCCTTTGACTACCGGATCCTGGGATTTTGGATTTGCTTCTTTTTTGGAACAGGAAAACAGGGATAGTAAAAATACAAGCGTAAAAATACCGGAGATTCGTTTCATAGGGCAGATATTGGATGGACCAGATATTGCAAACTTTATACCATAAAGCCACTGGATATCGTCCTGGTCAGCCAAAAACCGGTATGCGGTCAGATTACTTCGATTCACTAATCATCCGGTCATATATTTCGCGTGCTTTGTTATAAGCCGCTTTGGCGGCATCCTGTTCTTCGACGCGAATATTGGGTTTCTTCGTTTGCCAGCATTTATCCACAGCTTTCCGGCACCATACTGCGCTTTCGCGGATAAGAATTGGTTTGTGGTCCACCACAACAAAAACAGGATTAGTGTGCGCACTGGGGAAAATCCGGAGTGCTACCCAGCTTGACCGTTTGACAGCATATTTAAAATTTACCGCTGTCCATTGACCATCTGCAACAACCTGCATCGTATCAACCGGCACGCCATTGACGATCAGCTCCACCGGTATGCGACGTGTTTTTTTTATCCGGGCTCTTTCGGTATTCCAGTAAGGCGGTTCATCCAGCGGTCTCCGGGCAATGGCTGCGCCGTCTTCGTCCTGCTCCGGAGCAAGATAAGCGGCAACCTTTGCCGTTACCAGAACAATACCCGGTTGGTCCAGCGCCAGTTGGCTGTCATGGGTACCCATTTCCAATCCATTCACGGAAAAATCAATGATGTGGGATCTGCCATCAGAAATATAACTGCGGCCTGATTTAATCGCTTCAATATATCCTGGGTAAGACAAGCCATCTGCCGGTTTAAAATAACTCCGCGCAATCCCCACACGCCCATCAAAAATGCAGGGGAAATCTGTTTCTCCGCTCAGTCTGGTTCTGAAACCACAATTCAGGGTATGATACCACATATTTAGTTCCCAGGGAGCCGGCGTATCCCCCGCGCTAAAAATATCTACTGCGTTTTGGGTTACTGTAACAATATATTCATTGGCACCAATGCCATCCATTTTAGGCATGATATAGTTGGGGAGGTCATTGGTTGCTGTTTCCGGCTCTAATCCCCATCCGGAGTGTGCATACCCGGTAAGCCCTCCCTGCGCTTTTGCCCAGCATAATATGGGCAGGGTCCAGCTTGGCCACTGCTCAATTTTAGCGGCGCCGGGATAATCATCCTCCTTCAAATTAAGCAGCACGAGGTGCCCAGCATGCGAAGAAGGGAAACCGGAAACTTCCACATCATAACGCATGATGTTTTGCCCATTGGAAAGCGGATGAATATTTCCGGTAAAAAATTTTTTCTGATGATACCAGCCGGGTCCCCAGGACAGAATCGTGGCCATGTCTAAATCTTCACCCAGTGCCTGACGAAACATAGCCGGCGGATCCACACCTTCTTCCGGACTTTCATAATGACTGCAGCCTGCGGCATGTAAATGATGGTCTGCACTATACCATCCCAGGGAAGCCAGGTTGATCCATCTTTTCAAATGAAAAGATTCAACTACAGAATCTACGCCTGATGGAATGGTAATTTGTTTTGTTTGCACCTGATACTCCGGGCCCCGCGTAAAGCGGAATTGGTAATTTCCCGGAGAAAGTAACACATGCTCCCAGTCAGAACGGTAAATCTGCGGCTCAAAGAAAAAATCAGGATACTCATCACATAAGGCCATCCTGCGGGATGGAAGCGGATAGATGCCTGTTAATTTTTTGGATAAATAGCCAAATTCTTTTTTTGCCTTGATAAGCCGGTAATCAACAACATGCATATCCCTGCCGTCTTCCAGTTCACGCTCAATGCCATCTGTGATGACAAACGAACCCATCACCGGCTTCCCGTTATCGTCGGTGATATTCAGCTTCACTTTAACGGATGGTTTAATATTGAATAAAATGCTGGTCGCATTGCGATAACCGATATCCTGCGTGCCCTGACCAATATTAAATCCGATTCCCGCTTCTCTTTGACCTTTGTCCCTGCTGTATATCTGAAGAACGGCATATTCTAATTTCAGTCCGGAAAGATTGGGTTCCATAGGACGGTTCCGATAGATTTCCATCTCCAAAAATCTGTCCGCTGCCTGGCCCTGGCTGAGTATGTGTTCCGGGGCGGCATGCGGCGCACCGCCAGATGCATACAGCATCGGCGCTGCATTGGCACTCTCCACTTCCAGTCTGGCATTTGTTCCGGATTCATTCAATACTTTGATTAAAAAACTTGTCCATCCTCCCTGGATCAATATTGCTTTTGCTCTTCCCCTGGTCGCCATCACCCTTGCCTCCGGGTTTATATGTACCACAGCGAGGCAATACGGATCGAGGATATTTTGAACGGCCCTGGTTATCGAGGAATCCGATTTCCTGCTTTTTAACTGGTCAAGCTTCGACAGGTCCTCCGGGGATAAGGAACATCCTAAAAAAGACAATGCATCCGCCAGCCGGCCGGCCTGAGAAAGCAAGGGTTGCGGTTCCACAATCAGCACAGGGTCCGTGTTAGCTTTTGCGGAAACCGATGCTGTATGCTGATGTTGTGCGGATAATATACCAGGAAGTAAAAAAAAGATGCCCGGTAGAAAAAAAGATATTTTTCTCATACAAACACATTTTTTTTGGAGAAATGACTGCTCACTATTCTGTCTTCAAACTCTTTAGGAACCTCCATGAAAGTTAGCTCAATTTGGCGTTATCGGGACCTGCAGTAAATGGGATATATCCTGTTTATGCAAAATGATCAATAAAGTTTTTTTTGGAGTACAGACAGAAATCATACATTTATCTTTTATTATGTAAATGTTATGTTGGGTTAAGGCTTTATCATCGAATCAGTCCTTTGTTATATTCGTGCCGGTCATTCCGGGCGTTTACCGGTCGAGATTATTCTAAAATCCTCTATCTTTTTTAAGGCCTGTTGGTAGCCAGCGAATAAATTAATAACCCTTCTCCTAAAACAAGCCTAATGAAAAAGATCTTCTCCGTTCTGCCATGGGTGGCCTTCCTGACGCTTCCGCTATACTTTATCTCCTGTAAAAAAGACAAGGCATCGGCCGCAAAATCCGAAAAATATCAGATCGTGGAGGGCGTCTGGAAGCAAACCGATATTGTACTGGGCGTCCCTGTCAGCATCCCTGCAGGCGGTAACACCTACGATTTCCCCGCAGGCACCAGTGTGATTACCGATCCTTATCTGAATGCTTTCGGCGTTTCCGCTTTGTTCTCTCCGACACAGGACAATGTGTATACTTTCAGCGATAACGGCGCCTATACAATACAAGGTGTTACCGATTTGATTCTGCCGGTAGCAGGGAATACGGGTACCTGGAATCTGGATGTATATGATGCCGTTCTGAAACTGGTATCTGCGAATAGTAAGAATGATCCGCATTGGATCAATGGCATCAGCAGTGATTCCTTATCACTGTCTATGATTGTGGAAATTCCTGGTCTGGGTACGGCGCCATTGAACCTGATCCTGCGGAAACAATAAAGAACTTAACAACAAAAGAATGCGCGGCTTTTAATAATTTATCATTTCAAAACCTTGTCTTGTCTGCTAACCATTCATATAACGATTCCGAGTTATCATCCCTTATTGCAGGAGGGGATGATAAGGCTTTCGGGAGATTTTATCAGCAGACGAACAGCGGCATCTATAACGCCGTGATGGCTTATATGAAAGATCCCGAAGCCGCGCGCGATATAGTACAGGTTGTCTACATCAGGATATGGAACAGGAGGCAAACGCTGCCGGCCGTTCACAGTTTAAAAAATTATTTGTTTATACTTGCCCGCAATGCGGTATTCGATCATTTTAAGCGTATTACCATCGAAACAAAATGGCTGGCCGCCCTTCGCGAACAGACCCCTGAATTGCACAACAATGTAATGGTGCGTGTGCAGGAACGCGAATGCAATCTTTTACTCCTTCAGTCTATTTCCCTTCTGCCATCCCAGCAACGACAAGTGTACCTCCTAGCCAACGAACAGGAACTGAGTTATGCCGAGATCGCAGCGCGGATGCACGTGTCCAGGTTTACGGTTAAGCGGCATCTGGAACTTGCCCGGCGATTTGTACGCCGGTATGTGGACAGGCACCTGCATCAGCAGATGATCCTTCCGTTGATCTTTATCTTCTATAGCCTTCCGGGAATACTATGAGTTTTTAGAACTGCGAAATTTCTTTTATTTCCCGTTGGGCCGTCCGCTTTCCGGGATCGTCTTTACCTGTAACAACCAGCTGCATAAAAAAATATGACCCGCGAACGCTTCGAATATCTTTTTGATCAATTCAGGGCCGACCGGCTTTCGCAGGAGGACTGGGATGAATTGCGCCAGGCCATCCGCGAAGGTGCGCATGACGAGCATTTAAAGCAGATATTTTCAATATTGGTTGAGCGTGGCGGACTCCACAAGACCTGGACCCCCGAACTGGCCACGGCCATGTGGCAGCAGATCAGGCAGGGGAGCCAACCGGCCATCACTCAGCCGGAAGCACTTGCAGATCAGGCTATCTCAGCTTTCCGACCAGTCGCCGGCCGTCGAAGGATGATGCGCTTCGCTGCTGTTGCCGCTTCCGTAACCGCGATCATTGCCTTGGCCTGGTGGTTCCGGCCCGTTTCCAAATATGCCGCAGTAGCGATTGCAAAAAAAATTCCCGAAAACAATATCCACCCTGGTGGCAACAAAGCAATCCTCACGCTTCCCAACGGATCCAGGATTATACTCGACAATACCCCCAATGGCCAGATAGCCCGGGAAGGAAGCGCCACATTCCACAAATCGGATGGCAAGCTTACGGTTTCACAAAATAATCCGGGGGGCAATGCAACGGCAGTTCAGGCCGGGGCTTCGGTCGATGCCGCAGAAGCGGTTATTGCCACGCCACGCGGCGGCCAGTTTGAACTGGTTCTTCCGGATGGAACCAGGGTATGGCTCAATTCTGCCTCCTCCCTGCGTTTTCCGACTGCCTTTAAAGGCAAACAACGGGAAGTGGAGCTTACAGGAGAAGGTTATTTTGAAATTGCGAAGAATTCAAAGATGCCGTTCCTGGTCACGGTCAATCATATGAAGATTAACGTATTGGGCACTCATTTTAATGCCATGGCCTATGCCGACGAAAAGTCGATCAACACCACCCTGTTGGAAGGAGCAGTTATCGTGTCTGAAGGGGATCTGGTGAAACGGCTGCAACCCGGACAGCAGGCATCACTCAAAAGTGCAGAGCACCAGCTTGCTGTAAGCCAGGCGGATCTGCAGAAAACGATTGCCTGGAAAAATGGACTTTTCGAATTCGATAACACGGATCTGCCGGCCATCATGCGCCAGTTGGCCCGGTGGTATGATATAGAAATAATTTATCGGGTAAAGCCAGACAAGACGGCACTGGGCGGGAGTATCAGCAGGAGCCTGAATCTGACCGAAGTGCTCAGCCTGCTGGAAGCGTTTAAGATCAATCATTTTAAAATAGACGGTAAAAAAGTATTTGTGCTCCCCTGAGTTACTGAAAAGCCCCGCCGTAAAGCGGGGCCGGTAGCGCCGGTTGGCCCCGGAGCTGCAATTGGGTAACGGGCACAAATGAATCGAGCTGGATTATTTATTACATCACCCAAACTCTGCAAAGCTATGCAATTAAGGGCTCTTTGCAACCTCACGCTTTTGGAGCGACGGTTGTTAACCAAAACACTGTTGGTAAAAGAATCGGTCATCACCAGTAGGAAAAGATCGGGCCTTGCCAACAGGAAAAGCATATTTCTGGCAATGAAATTAACCGCTTTCTGGCTTCTTGCCATTTGTTTACAGGTAAGCGCCAAAACTTACTCGCAGAGAATCACGCTGTCCGTCCGGAACGTCCCCGTTCAACGGGTGTTCAAGGAGATAACCAGACAGACAGGGGTATCTATCGTGTACAGGGAAGCCAACCTGGAAGGAATGGAGCCGGTCAGCATAAACGTAAAAGATGCTTCCGTTGAAGAAGTGCTGAATGCCTGTCTCAAGGGACAGCGTGTAGAATACCAACTGATCGGGAAAAGCATAGTTATCAAAAAAAACACGCCTGTTCCGGCAGTTTTAAGTGTGGACTCAGCTTTGTCTGCTACTGCTCCGCCAAGAGAAATCAGGGGCGTTGTCCGGACGGTAAACAGTGCCCCCCTGGAAGGCATAACCGTGATAGAAAAAGGCACCCAAAACGCCACCACCACCAAACTGGATGGCAGTTTCCGTTTGAATGTGAGCAGTCCCAATGCCATCCTGATATTCTCCTCCATCGGATTCAAGACTGTGGAAGTAAATACCACGGGCCGCACACAACTTGAGGTGATTCTCGAAGGCGTATCCCAGGAACTCTCCGGCGTGGTGGTGACCGCGCTGGGCATCACCAGGGCAAAACGCTCGCTTGGTTATTCCGTTGAAGAGGTGGGCGGCAAGGAATTTACCCGGGTGCCACAGGAAAATATACTCAACGCCATGTCAGGGAAAGTAGCCGGCGTTACCATCAATCAAACTGGTGGAACGGGTTCATCCGTGAGCATGATCATCCGCGGCGCCACCTCCCTCAGCAGTGATAACCAGCCGCTTTTTGTAGTGGATGGCGTTCCCATTGCCAACACCATGAATAATATCAGCCAGGTGGGTACCGACAACCGCGTGGATTATGGAAATGCATTGTCCAGCATCAACCCCGACGATATCGAAAGTGTTACCATTCTGAAAGGGCCAAGCGCTGCGGCGCTCTATGGATCCAGGGCCGGTAACGGCGTGGTGCTGATCACCTCCAAAACGGGCCGGGGTGCAAAAAAAATGACGGTGACCGTAACTTCCAATACGGTTTTTGACAACCCTTATAAATTTCTCAAATGGCAGACTAAATTCGGACCGGGCCTGTTCTCTGCCATTCCCACGGATGTAAGCGGAAACCTGCTTACCAACCCTTTCGGCAGTCTGATACAGGAGAACAGCGGCTCTACCTATGGAGCCGAACTCGACAGGGGATACAGCGACGTGCAATGGAACAGCCCCGTTGATAACAACGGCAATCAGATCGCTACGCCACTGATCTCTCATAAGAACAATGTCAAAAATTTTGTTCAGACGGGTATCACCAGCACGAACGGCGTGTCCATCGCCAACAACAACGATCAGGTTTCTTACCGACTTTCTTATGCCAACATGACCAACCAGGGCATCATACCCAATTCCAATTTGTTCCGCAACAGCCTAAACCTGAATACGGGCATTAAAGTCAGCAAGGCCCTCCGCATCAGCACAAACATCGACTTTTCCAGGAATAATTCTGATAACCGTCCTGCTGGTGAAAGAGGAACCAATCCCCTGCAGTGGGCCTATAATGTAGCGCCCAATACGGATATCCGGGATATGAAGAATTACTGGGAACCCGGGCTGGAGGGCATTCAGCAGCGAACTCAGGCCAAGGGAATTTTCAACAATCCTTATTTTCTTGCCAACCAGGTGAGGAACAGTTTTGTCCGCGACCGAATCTATGGCAGCGTAAAAGCCGATTGGCAGATCAGCCCCGCTTTCAGTTTTATGGCGCGCTATTCATTGGATACCTACAATGAAAAAAGAGAGACCCAGATAGCGGAAAGTTATACAGAAGATCCGGGCGGAGCTTATGGACTGATCAACCTGTTCACCTTCGAAAGCAATGCTGATTTTCTGCTGACCTACAAGAAAGAGGTTCATAACTTTAGTTTGTCCGCATCCGTCGGTGGGAATACCAGGTATCAAACGGGCTCTACTGTCAGGAACGCCACTAAGAATGGAACCGGCCTGATTGTTCCGGGAGTCTTTACGATCCAGAACATTCTGCCCGATAACCTGGATTATTCCAGCAGTCTCTACAAGAAAGGAGTGAACAGTGTTTACGGACTGCTCAATATCGGTTATAAGGATATGGCCTATCTGGACATCACGGGTCGCAATGACTGGTCCAGCACTTTACCCAACGCGCAACCTTATTTCTATCCGTCAGCATCACTGAGCCTGTTGGTCAACGAGATCGCAGGGATTAAATCGCGCAAGATCGATATGATCAAATTGAGAGGAGGCGTAGCGCAGGTTGGTAATGACGCTAATCCCTACGAGTTGCAAACGGTGCTGGGCAATGCAGGCACCTGGAGCGGGATACCACGGCTTGCTACTTCCGGCACCCTGCTCAACCCTTATCTCAAACCGGAAATAGCCACTTCTTATGAAGGCGGTGTAGATGTGAATTTGTTTAAAAATCGTCTTCGCTTTTCAGGAACCTATTATGTAGTGGAAAATAAGAATCAGATATTCAGCACCAAAACGCCACCCTCTTCCGGTTATGCTACAAAGAATATCAATGCCGGTCTGCTGCGCAGTGCAGGTATTGAATTGACCTTGGGGGGCACGCCTGTTCAAACTAAAGACTGGAACTGGGACATCAACATCAACTTTACCCGCAGCCGCACCAAGATCATCAAGCTGTCCGACGGTCTTCCTTATTTCACTCTTTGGACGGACGCCCAGGGCGGTGCCTGGACTTATGTGGGCGAAACAATCGGGGATATCTACGATGCGCAGATGGTTACCGTAAAGGATAAGCAATCTCCTTATTTTGGCTATCCGCTGCTGGACAATACCGGTAAATGGCAGTCCATCGACGCGATCAATGCAAAGAACAAGATCGGCAATTTCAATCCCAATTTCATTATGGGCATGCAGTCCAGCCTCACCTATAAGAGCTTTACCCTCAGCTTCACCCTTGACTGGAGGAATGGCGGTGACTTCGTTTCGCAAACCTACCGCTATGGTGAGGAGAACGGGCAATCTTCCCTCTTTATCAATGGCCTGCTAAACCCGGGCAGCAGAACGGGACAGCAGGAGCGCGATTACCTGGTAGCCAACCAGGATAAAATGATCAAAAGCAGCGGAAATAATTTTCCGCTCGTGGGCGGACCCACACCTCAGTATAACGGATATCCTTTTATCTATGGTCCCTATACACTCCCTTATGGAGGTGTATTTGTGCCGGGTGTAAGAGCTTCCGGTTTTGATGCGCAGGGCAATCCCACGGGGTATATAGAAAATCTGGGCGAGAACATCAACCAACCCAACGGTACGCAGATTCTTCCTTTTGCAGGCGCTACTGCCTGGAGCTTTACCAGGGCCTATATGTTTCCTGCGTCTTATCTAAAGCTTCGTGAAATCACCGTCTCTTATGAATTGCCGGCCAAACTGATCAAAGCGGCCAAATTCCAAAATGCCAGCATTTCGGTCTATAGCAGGAATATCATTCTCTGGACTGCGGCCAAGATCAATATAGATCCTGAAAATGCTTTTCAGCCTTCTACCGATATACAGGGTTCCGGCACACAGTTCAAACAGGGAATAGAAAGATATAACGTCAATCCATGGGTAATTCCTGTGGGTATTAAATTGAATATCGTGTTTTAAGCAAACTCAAATAGGATATCATGAAGACTACATTGAAAATATATTTGCTGCTGCTGATCGTGTTCGCGGGTGTGTTCAGCTCATGCAAAAAAAACCTGGAAAAGCTCAATCAGAATCCGAACGGGGCGGATCCTTCCACCACCAATCCAAACCTGGTGCTCTCCACCGTGCTGACCAGCTCGGGCCAGGAATGGGTAACACTCGGGTTTGGCGATGTCGCAGGTATCATGCAGCACACCCAGACAGATGGATGGACCGGCCCTCATAATGAATACGACTGGAGCGGGGACTATAGCTGGACGCCCATCTATGATATCCTGCGGAATAACAAATATGTCTACGACCGGTCGGTGACCCTGAACTATGATCTCCAAAAGGGCATCAGCCTGACCATGAAGTCTTTTTTATTCGGACTCATCACTGATTTATGGGGAGATGCACCTTATAGCCATGCCCTGGAAGGGGATCAGGGCGGTGAGGAAAATGCCTTACCCGCTTTCGATGCGCAGAAAGACATTTACACGGGTATTCTGGCCGATCTCGAAACAGCTAATACCCTGCTTTCAAAAAATAAATCCGATTACAACAGCAGTGTAGATGGGGTTGATGTTTTTTTCGGAGGCGATCCCGCTAAATGGAGGAAGTTCACCAACTCCATAGCGCTTCGTTATTTTATGCGTCTTTCAGACAAGATGCCCGATGTAGCTAAGGCCGGTATAGAAAAAATAATAGCCGATCCGGCCACGTATCCGATCATCACCGATCCTTCAGACGATGCTACGATGGGTTATGCAGGGAACAGTTCCGCTGATTCCTGGCCCACCAATGTGAATTACAATGCAGACAGCGGCAGCTACCGCGTGATCAAAATGTGTTCGACCCTGGTCAAGACCATGGATCATCTGAATGATCCCCGCCTGGGGGTTTGGGCTAACAAAGTGCAGATCTTCCTGGATGTGGATGCAGCCTTTCCACCCAATACGGACAAGATTGTAGATACCGTAGTCAACGGCGAGGCCAGAAAAGTACGTTATATTTCGAACGATGTGCTGGCGGGCAAGGGCCTTACGCTGAATGATATTGACCAGAACGTAAATTATGTCGGTCTGCCACCGGCTATTGTGGGGGGCCCTGTGTATAACATCAGTAATGATCCCGCCCAGGCTTCGCATAATCCCCATGTATCCTGGTTAAACGATATATATACGAATGCCAAAGGCCCGCTTTTATTGGCGAGACTCATGTCGGCGGCGGAAGTACATTTCATTCTTGCGGAAGCAGCGATGAAAGGTTGGGCTGCCGGTGATGCGCAAACGGAGTATAACGCCGCCATTCAGTCGTCATTTACCGCATGGGGCATTAGCGGCGCTTACAATGCTTACATTGCTCAGCCTGCCGTGGCCTATGCCGGAACGGAAGAGCAGTTGATTACCCAGAAATGGATAGCTTCCTGGACCGCCGCTACGGAATCCTGGTTCGATTTCAGAAGAACGGGTTATCCCGCATTGACCTCAGGACCCATTGCCAAGGGACCGGTTCTGCCCGTAAGATTATATTATATGCTCGACGAACGCAATCTCAATGCAGCCAATACCATGGCAGCGGAAAATAACCTGGAAACGACCACCTATTCAGGATATGGAGCCGATGCAACGAACGGGTTTAAGAACAGCGCCTGGTCCAAACCCTGGATCAGCCAGGGAACAGGCAAGCCCTGGTAAATAAGCAATAGCGAATCATGCGTCCTTATGCAGAGAACAAACCAACAGAACATATGTTTCAAATGAAAAATACTGTACTTGCCAGTTTATGCCTGATCCTCCTTATTGTTTTCCCGGCCGCAAATACGGTAACCGCCCAGGATCTTAAAGCCGGCGCCGCAGTTCGCATACTCACGCCAGACCCCCTGTTGCCGGTATCCGGTGGCATTGGTATGCCCAGAGCCGCTACCCAAAAAAAAGGAGACCTTTATGCCAGGGTGCTGGTGCTGGAAAATGGAAACACGCGTTTCGCGATCGTGGGGATTGATAATCTCGGCTGGTCCTCCATATTGGGCGACCGGTCACGTGCTCTTATAAAAGGGATCCCACCGGAAAATGTCCTGATCGGCGCTACGCACACCCATAGTGCTCCCGATGCCTATGCTTTCCCCGATGAGACCGGGAAAACGGGTGCCGATTTGAAATACCTAGACTGGTGTACGCGACAGATCGCAGATGCCGTAAATGAAGCGGTGAAAAACCTGGCGCCCGCCGCGCTCAAAATAGCCGTGGGAGAGGCCAAAGGAAAGATTGCCTATAACTATTATGCCGACAAATTATACGATCCCCGCTGCGGGGTGATACAAGCCATTGCTACAACGGGCAGCCGGAAAGGGCAGGTGATCGCCACCCTGGTCAACTATGCCATTCATCCGGAGGTGATCGGATCCGGCCGGGGAATTCTAAGCCCCGACCTCTGCGGTCCGCTCTATGCCCGGATCGAATCCAAAGCGGGAGGTATTGCGCTGTTCATGAATAGCGCACAGGGTGGAATGGTTACGGCAGATAACCGGCGGGAGAACGGAAAGGAAGCCAATGACTATGAAGAATGCACCCGGATTGGGGAACTGCTGGCGGATGAAGCCCTGCGAATAATTGCAGATGCTCCCCTTCAAAATGATCCCGCACTTTATTGTGGGTCCCGCATGATCCGTTTTCCGATAGAGAATCCCACCATGAGATATATTCTCGCCCATAGCCCTTTGAAAAGTCCGATGGCCAGCAAGGATTCGATCTGGACAAGGATCAACCTGCTGGATATCGGAACCGCGCAGGTGCTCACGGTGCCGGGTGAAGCCTTACCCAATATCGGCTATTATGTAAAGCGCCATATGCATACCAAACAACCCTTTCTTTTCGGACTTACCAACGATGCTTTTGGGTACATGCTGACAAAGGTGGATTTCATGAGCTTTAAACGATACGAATATGTCAGCAACACCAGTCTGGGCGAAATGACCGGTGAAATTTATATTGACCAGGCGCTTAAGCTGGTTGCAGACAGTCCCGCCGCAACAGGCGCGGAGAAATAAAAAAAATTATTCATTCAAACATTAATATACTCATGAAGAAAATGCTCTTAAGGCTGGCCGCTGCTCTTGCCCCGAAAAACCGTTACCAGGTTCGATTGTCCTTTGCCGCCATCCTGATCCTCGTTTTTCAGACCCTCTTTGCACAGCCTTCACAATATACGCCTGAACAGGCGCGGACTTTTCCTGCAGGAGAAGCCACTACACCTGCCAATGCCCTGCAGCATTACCTGCACAATGGAGACACCACTTTCCATTGGGAAATAAAGGATACCTATATGGCGGATGGATCAACGATATATGATCTGCTACTCGTATCCCAGCAATGGCGCGGCATCACCTGGGTCCACCAATTGTCTGTTGTTGTTCCGAAAGAAAATAATTACGACGGAGCTCTCCTGATCATCGTGGGGGGACACGTAAAAGACGGGCTGCCCGAATGGACAAGCCGGGACGATAAGTTCATGGCCGCCGCCGGTATGATCGCCTCGAAGAATAAAGCCATTGTCGCCGTGCTCAGACAAACTCCAAACCAGCCTTTGTACGGGGACCTTACCGAAGATGCCCTGATTTCCTATACGCTTCATCAGTTCAAGCAGGATGGTGACTATACCTGGCCCCTGCTGTTTCCGATGGTCAAGAGCGCTGCCCGTGCGATGGATGCCATCCAGCAGCTCGCCGCCGGCAAGCTGAATCATCCCGTCAACCATTTTGTTGTGTCCGGCGCTTCCAAAAGAGGCTGGACAACCTGGCTGACCGGAGCCAACGACGGCAGGGTGGAGGCCATTGGCCCCATGGTGATAGACATCCTGAACATGCCGGTTAACCTCGACTACCAGATCAAGGCCTGGAACGAATACAGCATCGAAATAGAAGATTATGTGAAGCTGGGTATTCCCCAGCAGGCCCATACCGCGGGCGGGGGTGCGATCAATGCCATGGTGGATCCGTATTCCTACCGGCATCTTTTAACCATGCCGAAGATGATCTTTATGGGAACCAATGATGAATACTGGGTCGTAGACGCCATTAAGAATTATTATGACAGCATCCCCGGCCGAAACATGATCATGTACTCGCCGAATGTCGGCCATAACCTCGGTGGTGGAAAAGAAGCTTTTAACTCGCTGAGTGCATTCTTTGGACTCACGATAGCGCACAAGCCCTATCCAGCCTGCAGCTGGCGCACGAAAGTGAAGAACGGAAAAGTGGAAGTCACTGTCAAAGCCACTGCTGATATTCTCGATGAAGCCGTGGTCTGGTCTGCGAACTCGGAGAATATGATCTTTCGGAAAGCCTTGTGGACCAGCAGGAGCCTGGGTGATGCCGGCAAGTCGAAGATCGTGTTCACAGAGCATCTTCCCGCATCGGGATTCAGGGCTTTTTATCTCGACCTTAAATACAAGGACCCTAACGGTGGGGACTACACGGAGAGCACGCGGATGTTTGTGATGGATAAGGATGAATTAAAATTACACTAGCATGCGAATGAAACAGGTATTTATATTCCTTTCAATATTCCTTTCTTCAGGCCTGATGGCTCAGGAGAATCATGCTCCGCTGCCAAAGGTAAAAAATGGTTTTGTCGTGATCGCCCACCGGGGCAACCATGTCAACGTGCCCGAAAATACAGTTGCCTCTATTAAAGAAGGCATTAGGAGCGGAGCAGATTACGTCGAAATAGACCTCCGCACCAGCAGCGATGGTTACCTGGTGTTAAGTCATGATGCCTCGGTTGACCGTATGACGGATGGGAAGGGAAATATTAAGGACCTGACCCTGGAGCAGATAAAAAAACTGGCCATCTCCGATCATGCCAAAGCAGGAGATCATAAAATTTACCGGATACCCGAGTTCAGGGAAATACTGGAGGCCTGCGGGAAGCACATGAATATTTATCTCGACTTTAAGGATGCCGATCCGGAAGAAACCTACCGGCAACTCAAAGCTGCAGGAATGGAAAAGCGGGTGGTTGTATATCTGAATAAGGCGGAGCAATACGGGCGATGGAAAAAGGTGGCTCCGGCGATGCCCCTGATGTCCAGCCTGCCGGAGGAAATAAAAACAGCGGCTCAGTTCCGCTTTTTTCTGGGACAGGTTCAGCTGGAAGTACTGGATAATCTGACAGACACGGCCCTGCTTGCGGTAGCCCGGGAAAAAGGAATTGCGGTATGGCTTGATGTGGAGGGGCCAAATGAAGATTCCGTGCTCTGGAATCAGGCGCTCAGCAAAGGCATACAGGGCATGCAGACGGATCATCCCGGCGACCTGGTTGCTTATCTTAATCAAACCCACCAACGCAATGGCAGGGAGGCATCCGGTATAACGGACTCGGTTTCCACGGATGGTTATCACCTGCCTTTCTATAGAAAATTATCCGATATATCCTACAGTAAGGCAGATCCTGAGAATGTGCTGGATGCCTATATTCCCAGTGATTATGATGATGCCCGGGTGATCGTTTACCTGCATGGTGGCGGCTGGACAGGAGGTGACAAAGCTGAATTTCCCAAAGAGATGATTGACGAGCTGGTCGGCAAACGGAAATATATTCTCGTTTCGATGAACTATCGTCTGGTGAAAGACGGGAAAAATATCTTCCCGGCGCAGATAGAAGATATCTCCAGAGCGCTTGCCCTGTTGTCTCACAACGCAAAAAAATATCATTACCGCGGCGACGAATTTGCCCTGATGGGTGGAAGTGCGGGTGCCCATCTGGCCATGTTATATGCTTACGGTTATGACAGCGCCAAACAAATAAAAACGGTTGTGGATTTCTGGGGACCCACAGATCTTTCCGATAAGGTGGTGCGAGCAGATAATAAAGATGCCGATGCCAAGGTGGTTGCCTTGCTGGGTGTTGCTGACCCGCAGGCTCAGATATGCCTGGATGCCAGTCCCTATTACCGGGTGAGCAGAGAAACCGGCGTCCCTACGATTTTATTTCACGGAGGGGAGGATCCGCTGGTGAATTATACCCAGGCAGAGAAAATGTATAAAAAATTATTGTCGCTGGGCATACCGGCCCAATATGAATTCTATCCCCATGAAAAACACGGGATGAGTCCGGCTTCAGCCGTTGATGTTTTCACCAAGACCCTGGCCTGGCTGGATAAATATTTTCCTCCCCGATGAGCGTATGGTTGCGGGAGATATTTTACCGGAATAAGCCTGCGGCGCTTTATTTAAAACAGTTTAAGATTTAAAAACATCATCATGTTCTTCAGAAAAATCCGGTTATGGATTGCGATGACCAGTCTTTTACAGATTGCTGTTGTCGGGTCCAATGCCCAAAAAGACAATACCACGTATGCTGAAAAACTCGGTTTTCCCAAAGGCGCCCGGGTGATTATTTTTCATGTGGATGACGCGGGCATGTCCATTAATTCGAATGAAGGCGCCATCAACTCCATCGAAAAAGGAGTTGCCACATCCACCAGCATTATGATGCCCTGTCCCTGGGCCGCCAGTTTTGCGAAATATGCTGTGGAAAAAAACTTTGATGCGGGTTTGCACCTGACCCTCACTTCCGAATGGGATCATTACCGATGGGGTCCGCTTTCCGGTGTAAAACAGGTGCCCGGCCTTACAGATCCCGAATGGTGCCTATGGCCCGAAGCGGAAGACGTGGTCAAACATGCCAGCGCCGACGAGGTGGAGACCGAGATCCGTGCCCAACTGGCCCGCGCCCTTGCCCTGGGACTGCATCCCACCCATTTGGATTCCCATATGGGAACCCTGTTTGCGAGAAAGGACTATCTGGAAAGATATATTAAGTTGGGCGTGGAAAACGGCATTCCCGTTATGTTTCCCGGCGGCAACAATAAAATGCTTAGCGAAAATATCAATGAGCCCCTGATTAAAAAACTCAAAAAAGAAGGCAAGTGGAAAGAAGGTGAAGTGTTACCGATGCCCGAAGTATTGAAGACTGCCGCATCCGTAGGCGCCATGATCTGGAAAGCTGGCCTGCCCGTGCTGGATGACCTGGTCACCTATAGCGGGGAATGGAAGCCGGAACCCGTAAACGGCATTATCACCCCGGAAGCCTATGCAAAATATAAGGTAAAAAAATTGGAAGAGACCATCGAAGATATGGAACCTGGCGTGGCTATGTACATCGTGCATAGTACCGTAGTAACAGATGACTTCAGACACATCAGCGGATCCGGAGATTCGCGTTTTGCCGATATGCATGCGATGATGGATCCTGAATTCAAAACCTGGTTACAACAGAAAGGAATCATACTCACTACCTGGCGCGAACTCATGCAAAGGCGCAAGCAGGTGAAGTAAGCCTGTATAGTTAAAATATTGCTTCTTACCTTAGGTACCAGAGAAGCCATAATTTAATGATATGAAGCAGTATAAAATTGCAATGGCCAGTTTGTTGGTGGCTATTATTTGCATGTCCATCTATTTTATAAAGAAGCCCGTTATTTCTGGTAATAAAAAAGTCGGCCCCCAGCCTGATGGGAGCGTGCTGGTTCCTTCCAATCAACTCTTACGACCCGCGGGATTGCAGGTTTTCCTGCCTGGCAGACCCGTTGATCTGGCACTTTCACTCAACGAACAACTGCTGCTGGTTAAGAATCAATATTCGCTGGATCTGATCCGGTTAAACGACAGAACAATTCTCCAATCGCTTCCTTATCCGCATAGCGGCGCATCTTATACGGGCATTTGCCTTTCGGCAGACGGACGCCGGGTATTTGTGACGGATGCAGCAAATCACATTAATATAGCTGTGCTGGACAAGGACCAGATCATGCATTGGGAGCAATCCATCTTATTACCGAATCCTGCTATTGGAGGTGATGCTTTTCCCGGCGGAATGGCATTAAATGAAACCGGAGATAAAATATATGTTACGCTAAGCCGGAACAATGCAGTGGCCGTTATTAATTTAAATGATTCATCACACATTACCCAGATTCCAACAGGCATAGCGCCATACGATATTATTATGACATCATCACACAAGGCCTATGTGAGTAATTGGGGAGGCAGACGGCCCGGACAGGGAGAATCATCTTACCCTTCCTCCGGCTCGCAGGTATCCGTTGATCCAAAAACCGGTATTGCCAACAGTGGAACTATTTCCGTCATCAATTTAGATAGCGGGCGGCAGGAGAAATCCATTGAGGTAGGATTGCATCCCTCCGGGATGGTTTTAAGTCCGGCCCACGATAAATTGTATGTTGCCTGCGCAAACAGCGATGTGATATCGGTGATCGATACCAAAACGGATCGGGTAACGGATAACATTTCGGTGCATGCGCAAAAGGATATTCCATTTGGCAGCGCTCCGAATGCTCTCGCCATATCACCGGATGGAAGTTATCTCTATGTGGCCAATGGCACTGAAAATGCAATCTGCGTGATTACGACGGACAGTCCCCGGCAGGTTTCCGGATATATACCCACCGGCTGGTATCCCGGATCCGTGATATTAAATAAGACGGGGAAATTTCTTTATGTCGCCAATGTAAAAGGAATAGGATCCCGTAACCAGAAACCGGACATGCGCGGGTATAATTCTCATGATGCACTCGGAACGATTTCCATCATTCCCATACCGGGTAAAGAGGAACTCGCCAAAATGACCAAACGGGCACATGAGAATAATTCCTATATCCAAATGCTGGCCAAATTGCATTCAACGGTACAGAACAATAAGAAAGTGCCCGTTCCCTCAATGCCCGGACAGACCTCCAGGTTTAAACATGTGGTTTATATCATCAAAGAAAACAGGACCTACGATGGGGTGCTTGGGGACATGACCCAGGGTAATGGAGATTCCAGTTTAACAGAATTTGGCAGGGAAGTTTCTCCAAACCATCATCGTCTGGCGGAGGACTTTGTTTTGATGGATAACTATAATTGCAGCGGTGTTTTAAGCGCCGACGGGCATCAGTGGACCGACGAAGCCTATGTTACGGATTACCTGGAGAAATCGTTTGGCGGGTTTAACCGGAGTTATCCGTATGATGGAGACGACCCTTTAGCCTATGCCAGTTCTGGTTTTATATGGGACAATGTTCTGAAACATGGGTTAAGCTTCCGTGATTACGGAGAGTTCGTTCACACATTTATCGAACCCAAAACGGCCGCCAATTTTACAGATACTTATAACGATTACGTCAATGGAACGCATCGAATCGCGATCACCGCAAAAGAAACGGTTGAGCAGCTAAAACCTTATATATGTCCAACCTATCCTGGATTCACCCTTAAAATACCTGATCAGTACCGTGCATCGGAATTCATAAAGGAACTGAAGGGATATGAACAACGGAATGATTTTCCGAATTTCATCATCATGGAATTGCCAAACGATCATACTTCCGGTACACGGCCGGGCAGCCCGGTGCCCGAGGCGGCTGTTGCGGACAACGACCTGGCGCTGGGCCGGATTGTAGAAGCCATTTCCCACAGTAAGTTCTGGAAGGAAACCTGCATTTTTGTAACAGAAGATGATCCCCAGTCAGGACTTGACCATGTGGACGGTCACCGAACGGTGGGTTTTGTAATAAGTCCTTATACGAAGCGCGGCAAGGTTGTCTCCACCTATTATTCCCAAATTAATATGGTGCGCACGATTGAAAACATTCTCGGTTTGCCACCGATGAATCAACTGGATCTTACTGCAGATCCTATGACGGATTGCTTTACAGAAAAACCGGATTATACCCCCTATTCAGTCTTGGAGAATAACATTCCACTCTTCAAACTCAACCCGTCTCTTGGTAAATTAAGCGGGAAACAGCGCTACTGGGCGAAGAAATCCCTGGAACAGGATCTGGATGAGGAAGATGAGATTAATGACGATGTTTTTAACCGGATAATCTGGCATGCCGTAAAGGGTTACGACATCACCTATCCAATCTTAAATAATTTAAAAAATAATGAGGCGAATTAAAAGATGGTGGAGCACTCAGCCGGTTGGCCTGATCATGATAAACCGCCATGGTTACTGTTACCGGCAACGGTGATTGTTGCAGAATTATTCATAAAAATTTAAACTGAATGGTTGTAAATACAATACGAATGCGGCGCTCTGTTTCGGGACAGATCAGCCCAGCTCTTCAAACTGCCCCGTTTGCCGGTTTTTCCGGACATTATCCCAGGTAAAGAAACGGCCGTTCATGGAGACATAGACGCCGGGAGGTAAAGTCTGCACGAAAGCGAGTGCGCATCCGAGATTGAAGAAGCCGTCCGAGCTGCCGAATTTATAAGGGATCATGGCGCCGGTGAGGATTATGGTTTTCCCATCCACTTTTCCGGCGAGGACCGCAGCTGTTACGGCCATGGTATCGGTGCCGTGGGTGATGATGATCTTGTCTTCGTTCGCAGCCTTGCACCGATTAACGATTAGCTCCCGTTCCTGCTGCTTCATGTCGAGACTGTCAATCATCATGAGGGTGGTCACTTCTACTCTCGGGGTAACCCGGCTGCGGTCAATCATTTCCGGCAGGTGGGTTTCCTTGAAGAAGAGTTCTCCGGTAATTTCATTGTACTCCTTATCGAAGGTTCCTCCTGTTACGAAAATGCGGATCGACATAGATGGATTTTGGGCTGCAAGCTATCTATTTTTTTTATTTCACAGGCCGGTTTCAAATAATTGCCAGCGTGGTATTTCTGAAACCGTTGACTAAAACAAATACGGCGGCATCCCAAGCGTGTGATCATGGAACACTTTTATTTTCCAAAATGTAAAAAGGTATATGACTCGGTGGGAAAGGAATATTCCGGAAAATTTCCGGTAAACGAAACTTCTTTTCCATCATATCAGTTATGTCCTAAATTTGCATCATGTTTACCCTGGATCAGATAAAGGAGGTGCACAATAAAGTAAAAAGCGGGGCCGATTTTCCGCGGTATGTGCAGGACCTGATCAAACTCGGCGTAGTACATTACGATACATTTGTGTACGATGGACACACCCACTTTGTGGGCAAAGAAGGATATAATCTCTCCACCACATCCAAATACCCCGAAATGGATTTGGCGGACCGCCCCAGTCCTGAACAATTCAGGGATTATCTGAAAAGCCATCAGGATGGTCAGTCGGAATATCTGAGATTCTGCCAGCAGGCTGCTGCCACGGGCGTGGAGAAATGGTCGGTGGACACGAAAAGTATGACCTGCACCTATTTTGATCGGTCCGGAAATAAAATGCTGACGGAACAAATTCCTTCTGCGCCCATCCCCCCGGTAAAATAGCCATTCATCTACACATCCTTCAATTCAATCCAAACCGGCGCATGATCACTGGTTTTTTCCCAGCCGCGCACCTGATGGTCCACGCCGGCGCCAATCAGGCGGGGTTCAAGGTCCGGGCTCAGCAGGAAATGGTCAATGCGTAAGCCGGCATCCCTGCCGTATGCATTCCGGAAATAATCCCAGAAAGTATAAATCTTTTCTTCCGGATACAGTTTCCGGATGGCATCCGTCCATCCCTGCGCAACCAGGGTTTTAAAAGCCTGGCGCACTTCCGGCCGGAACAGCGCATCATCCACCCAGCGTTCCGGCTTGTAAACATCGAGTTCGGTGGGCATCACATTAAAATCGCCAGTCAGTAACACCGGCTTGCGGGATGCAAGAAGCCCGGCCGCATGGGTGGTCAGCCGTTCAAACCATTTTAGTTTATAGTCGAATTTTGGCCCCGGAGCCGGGTTGCCATTGGGCAGGTATAGGCAACCGATTACCAGGTCATGGATATGCGCCTCGATATAACGGCTATGGGTATCCTCCGGATCGCCCGGAAGCGCCCGCCTGATTTCTTTGATTTCCGTGTTGCGGGCCAGTATGGCGACGCCGTTCCAACTCTTTTGCCCGTGCCAGATTGCCTGGTAACCGGCATCCAGTATGGCCTTCTCCGGAAATTTTTCGAGGGGAGCCTTTAGCTCCTGCAGGCAGGCCACATCCGGAGTGGTTTCCGTAAGCCAGCGCAGGAGTACCGGCAGATGTCCGTTGACGCCGTTGACATTATAAGTGGCTATTTTCATAGTAAAATAATTTGCCCGGACCCAATCTCGTTATTTTATTCCAATTTTTCCTTAGCTTTTCATTCATTATTGCGCGAATGATATTTTTTTTGAAATGCTCTCTATGATTCTTGTTTCCATGCACACGAATTTGAGGAAATGGCTGCTCCTTCCGGGTACCTTGTTTCTAGCCGTGGCGGCAGGTGCGCAACAGCGGCCCAATATTATTTTTGTGCTGGCCGACGATATGGGTTATTCAGACCTGGGTTGCTATGGTAATCCGGTTATTGAAACCCCTTTCCTGGACAGGATGGCGCAGATGGGCGTCCGGGCCACAAACTACGTGGTAACCAGTCCCTCCTGCACACCATCCAGGGCTTCTTTATTAACCGGCCGGTATGCTTCCCGGATGAACCTGCCTTATCCCATTCCGCCCGGATCGACATTGGGCCTGCCCGATCAGGAAGTGACGATTGCCGAAATGCTGAAGGCGATAGGATACAAAACCGCAATGATCGGTAAATGGCATCTGGGTGATCACAAACCCTATAATCATCCGATGGCGCAGGGTTTTGATTCTTACTATGGATTATTATATAGTCATGATTACCGTGCCCCCTATGTGAAAACGGATACCACCCTGAAAATATTCCGGAACCATACGCCTGAAGTGATCAGACCGGCCGATTCATCTATTGTTGATCTATATACCAAAGAGGCCATACGGATCATTAAGGACCAGCAAAAAGATCAACCTTTTTTTCTGTATCTCGCGCACAACATGCCGCATCTACCGGTTGCTTTTGCGTCATCGGTGAAAAATCAGGGCAGGTCAGACGGCGGCCACCTGGGTGACGTGATTGAGGAGTTGGATGCGAGTCTCGGTGAGATCTGGAAAGTGCTGGAACAGCGGGGCCTGGCGGATAATACCGTGTTTATGTTCTCAAGCGATAATGGTCCGTGGATCGAATTCCCTTCCCGCATGTCCGGTGACGGCGCCACAAAACACTGGGATGCCGGCACTGCGGGTGTGTTCCGCGGCAGCAAAGGGCAGAGCTATGAAGGCGGCGTGCGGGAACCGTTCATCGTTTACTGGAAAGATCACACGCCTGTGAATGTTTCTTTAACGGCTATGGTCAGTAACCTGGACGTATTACCCACGCTTGCTGAATGGACAAATGCTCCGCTTCCAAAGGGGCGTACGCTCGACGGCCAGTCCGTGTCCGGCCTTTTATTGGGGAAAGGGCCGGAACATCCTGAACACCGCGAGATTTATTATGTAAACAATGGTATCTGTGAAGCCGTAAGACAAGGCGCCTGGAAATACCGGGAGACAAAAGAAAGTAATTCGAATCCGGGCATACTGAATAAGCCCCAGGAAACAAAAACGGAACTTTTTAATCTTTCCTTTGACCCCAGCGAACGGACAAATGTGATTGAAGACTATCCGTATATTGCGAAACGGTTAAAAGATTTATTTGACCGGTTCCCGGGAAACACGGAGAACTGAATGGTAACGCCGAACTGATAATACATTTTTTATGAAACCTGGTATGAAATATTTATTCCTGATGTTCTTCTTCACATGGGCGTCTTTTTCTGTCAGCAAACCGAAGAAAATCAATATTGTCTTCATAGGGGACAGCATTACCGAGGGAAGTGACCTGGCGGATCCTTCCCGGGAAGCGACACCCTTGCTGGTTGAACAAATGCTGAAGGCGAATGATCAGATTGTTTCTGTACATGTTGCCAACAGGGGATTCAGCGGACATACAACCCTTGATTTCTTGCCATCGGCCGCAACTGATTTTCCGAAAGTGCTTGAGGCGGCCAATACATTTGCAGAGGACAAGGAAGCCGTGCTCGTATTTTCCATCATGCTGGGAACGAACGACAGCGCCATGTCAGGAACAAACGGTTCGCCGGTATCATCCGGAGATTACAAGCGCAATATAGAAACGCTGATGGAGGCGTTGTGGAAACAATTCCCGGCCGCTAAATTCGTGCTGCAGTATCCAACATGGTATAGTCCCAATACGCATAACGGGGCAACCTACCTGGCTGAAGGCCTGCAAAGACTCGGGAGTTACTTTCCCCGGATAGACAGCATCGTCCGGGAATATAAAACGAGCCATCTCAACCAGGTATATGCGGGCGACCGCTCAGGCTTTGCGATCTTCAAAAAAGGATATAAGACATTGCTGAAACCAGAGCCGGGTAAGGACGGCGTTTTTTATTTGCACCCCAATGCCGAAGGTTCAAAGGAATTGGCAAAAATCTGGGAGAGAGGGATTTTAAAAGCAGTTTCGCAATAGTGCGTGACGATTCGTGATCCGGGAATCGTTTGGGGTGACGGCAAAGCGTTTTCCTGTCTTATCTTGAAAGAAAATTCCCCGGCAGGCGCATGCCCCGCTCATCAGCCAGCACTTTCCCCATGAGTTTCTGAAGCCCTTTCGGAATGATCTTTATTTCTTCAGGGGTAAGCGGTTGAATGATCTCGAAAAATTCGTCGGCGTCATCATAATAACCAAAATACAGATCGTACCGGTCATTGGCGTGTAATCTCAGTGATATTTCTTTATCCTCCTCATAGATGTGCATGGTGACCACGGACCATTGCTCATTTCCTTCGAATTCAAAACGGATCTCCACGGCGTCTTTACCGATCACTTCCGTCAGCAGTTTTTCGATCATTTCGCCCGCGTGGTTCTTTACCAGTTCTTCGTAATTCATGGGTGTCTTCTTAAAGGTTTGCTGAAGGTAAACAACCGGCCGTGATTTTTTGCATTTGTTCATATCCTGACGGGCGGGAATCCAGGGCTTCTCAGGTCAGGGAATTTTAGATGCCAGACACGGGATTGAATTTTTTCTAAGTATTTTGCCCCCGTTTCAAAATTCACGGCTATGCAAGAGTCTATTTCGCGCGAACAGGGAGATATAAACCAGTCGCCATTAAGGCAGGCTTATCACGACCGGCTGGATGCCGCCACCAAACAGCTCATTGAGGATGATGCGTCTATTTTTTTGCACCAGGCCCTGTCAACCCCCGTGATGAATGTACTTTCCAAAACGGAGGGGCCTTATATCTATGATCTGCAGGGCAGGGCCTATCTTGACCTGCATGGTAACGGGGTGCATAATGCCGGTTTCAGTAACCCGTATGTTACTGAAAAGGTATTGGCACAGTTGCAGCAGTCACTGGCGTTTACACCTCGCCGTTATACCAATGCCCCGGCCATTAACCTGGCAAAAAAATTAATTGAGATCACACCGGCCGGGCTGGACAGGGTATTGTTCTGCCCAGGCGGATCAGAAGCCATTGAAATGGCGGTGATGCTAGCGAAACAAATTACCGGCAAATGGAAAACGCTGTCGTTCTGGGATTCCTATCATGGCACCGGCTTTCAGTCGGCCGCACTGGGCGGAGAGGAGCATTTCAGCAACGGACAGGGACCCATGGTCCCCGGCGCTTTTCATGTGGAGTTCCCGAATTATTACCGCAACCCCTGGGGATTGACGAACACGGAGGATATCGATGCGGAATACCTGCGGCAGATAAAAGTTATACTGCAACGAAACCCGGATATGGCTGCCCTCGTGGGTGAACCCATCTCCGCCACGCCGGTGGTTCCGTCGGTAAACTACTGGGTGGAAGTGCAGGCGCTTTGCAAACAATACAATATGTTTTTAATCTTTGATGAAATCATCGAGGGATTTGGCCGCACGGGTAAGCTGTTTGCCTGTGAACATTTTGTAACACCCGATGTGTTGGTGCTGGGCAAGACCCTGGGCGGCGGCCTGATGCCTTTCGCGGGCATTGTTACAAAGGATGCTTACAACACACTGCAGCACCGGTCCATCGGGCATTTTACCCATGAGAAGAATCCATTGTGCTGCACGGCGGGTCTCGCCACCATTGAATATCTGGAAGAGCATCAGCTGGCACAAAATTCGGAGCGTCTGGGCGGTTACCTGCAGGAAAAATTAAAAGCCCTGCAGGAAATTTACCCCATCATCGGCCATGTGGCCGGCAAGGGTTTGCATCTGGGGATTGACCTGGTCAGGGATCCAAAAACCAAAGAAAGAGCCGTTAAAGAAGCGGAATTTATCATGTATGAGTGCATGAAAGAGGGCGTTGCCTTTAAAGTGATCGAAGGCAACGTGATCACGATGCGGCCTTCTCTGGTGATCAACAAGGATCATTGTGATGTGATTATTGCGGCCCTGAGGAATGCGCTGGAGAAAGTAAAAAGGATAATTTAAAGCTGACGGAAGAAGCCCCGGTATGCTGGATCGGTGGAGTTTCGAAACTTCCCGGGGATAATTTGGCCATTAGACAAGATAATAGTACATTTTCCATCCAATCATCTAAAACGATCTGTTATGTGCCAGAACCAAGGTGTTGCCTACATCAAACCAGGAGAAGTAGCGATTCACGAAATTGAATACCCCAAACTGGAACTGGGAACCCGAAAGTGCAACCATGGAGTGATCCTGAAAATTGTGGCCACGAACATCTGTGGCAGCGATCAGCACATGGTTCGCGGGCGAACCACCGCGCCCTCCGGCCTGGTTCTGGGTCATGAGATAACCGGTATCGTGATCGAAGCTGGCAGCGACGTAGAGTTTATAAAAATTGGCGACCTGGTGTCGGTGCCGTTTAATATTGCCTGCGGCCGTTGCCGCAATTGCAAAGCAGGACAGACAGGCATCTGTCTGAATGTGAACCCGTCAAGGCCCGGCGCCGCTTACGGGTATGTGGACATGGGTGGCTGGGTCGGCGGACAGGCTGAATATGTGATGGTGCCTTACGCGGATTTTAACCTGCTGAAATTCCCGGATAAGGATCAGGCCATGTCGAAAATAAAAGACCTTACCTTATTGTCTGATATTTTTCCTACGGGTTTTCACGGTGCCGTGATGGCAGGCGTGGGACCGGGTTCCATTGTCTACGTCGCGGGCGCGGGTCCGGTCGGACTGGCCTGCGCGGCTTCCTGTCATCTGCTGGGGGCAGCGCTGGTGATCGTGGGGGACATGATACCGGAGCGTTTGCAACAGGCCAGAAGTTTTGGTTGCGAGACCATCGACCTGCGCGAAAAGACTCCGCTGCCTGATGCCATCGCGGCGATTGCCGGAACACCCGAAGTGGATAGTTTTGTGGATTGTGTTGGCTTCGAGGCCCGTGGTCACGGTGCCGAGTCAAATTCCGAACATCCGGCCACCGTATTAAATACGGCCATGGCCGTTACCCGCGCGGGCGGCGCCATCGGTATTCCCGGCTTGTATGTAACCGGCGACCCCGGCGCGAAAGATGATGCGGCCAAAGAAGGCAGTCTGCGCATCCGCATTGGTCTCGGCTGGGCCAAATCGCATTCTTTTTACACCGGCCAGTGCCCGGTGATGAAATATCACCGTGCGTTGATGAACGCCATCCTGTTTGATAAAATACAGATCGCGAAAGCCGTGAACGTGGAAGTGATCTCCCTCAAAGATGCACCGCGCGGTTACCATGACTTCGACAAAGGTGCCGCCAAAAAATTTGTGATCGATCCTCATGGCCTCATCGCGAATTAGTAATGGCGGCTCCTTCGCTTATTTCTGTAATTACTTTTCCGATATTGCCGCTGGGCATCTGGATCTGCAACAGGGCAGCGAGCGTGGGTGCGATATCAACCATATTGGTTAACCGGTTGGTTTTGCCTGCCCTGATGCCATGGCCCAGCCAAACCAAAGGGATATGTGCATCATAAGGGTACCATTCACCATGATCGGCTCCTTTTATTGATCCGGCTTTCCAGCCTGCGGACGCGATCAGAAATATATCGCCGCTGCGCTTTAAATTACATCCATTGATATACATCGTCTTTACCAGTTCGGGCAATGGCGAGGTGCTCAGGTCATCCCGCGATACGGCATACATTAAACCGGGTTGCCGGCTTAAGATATCGGCAATATAGCTGGCCATGATCTTTCGGTCAATCCCTTTTTTTGCCAGCGCATCATAGTTGAGATATACCTGCCCGCTAGTAAAGGCCAGAATAGCATCGGAGATTCCAAACTTTTCTTTTACTGCATTCATTACCACCTGCTTCAACTGGTCTTCATTGATGAGACCGGTTGTGATCCTGTTCTCTTTAAGATATCCGGGAGATTGATCCACGCCATGGTCGGCTGTGATAAAAAGAAGATATCCTTCTTTTCCAAACCCATTGTCCAGGTACTTTAAAAAGTTTTCCAGATCCCGGTCGAGTCTCAGATAATTATCTTCCACTTCCACTGAATTGGGGCCAAAACGGTGACCGATTTTATCCGGGCTGGACAAACTGATGGCCAGTAAATCCGTAAAACCGCTGTCGCCGAGCTTATAACCTTCAATAGCCGCTTTGGCAAATTCAAGCGTAAGCTGGTTACCAAAGGGCGTATTGGTGATGGATGCTTTTGTATGGGGGAACACAGGTTTTTCTTCTCCCGAAAAACTGCCCTCATAATTTTTATCATCCTGATCACTCAGTATATAGGTGCTCAGAGGATATAAGGTATTCCAGCCGCACTTCATCAGTGAATCTTTCCAGTTCATCGCGTTAAACCGGATTGCCCAGTCGGGCAGGGTATTCATGTAATACGTGCTGGTAATAAAGCTGTTTGCTCCATCATCATACCAGAAAGCTCCGTTAGCCGTGTGCCCGGCCGCCAAAATAGCTGCCCTGTCTTTAATGGCAATGCCCACCACCTTACTGCGGTAATTGCTGGCAATCCGCAGTTCGTCGCCGATGGTAGTGGTTAGCAGATTCCTGGGTGACCGGTTGCCTTTTGATACACTTCCTACCGCCGTAACGGTAGTATCTTCCACGCTTTCAATTTCCCGGCCCCACTCCCTGTCGTACCATGAATTTTCTGCAATACCGTTAATTGCCGGAACTGAACCGGTGTATACGGATGAATGTCCTACTGCGGTAACAGTCGGTGCATGACTTATCAGGGTATTCTCACAACTGAATCCTTCGCGCAGCAAGCGTTTAAAACCGCCTTCGCCATACCGGTCACCATATTTATACAGATAGTCCCAACGCATCTGGTCAACCATCATGCCCACCACAATTTTTGGTCTGGAATTATCTGACACAGAATGCCCGCTTCCATTGGAATTATTTGACACGGAACGTCCACTTTCGCAGGCGTAGACATTCATCAGGATGCAGCTGGCAGCAAAGACCTTAAAACAAAAAAAACCATTCATCGTATTATATTTCAAATTATTAGTACTCAGCTGGAGGCAACGCGTTATTTGGCCGGCATCTTTTCAGCCAGCTTATTGATTTTCCCCTTTTGTTTAACGAGGTCGAAGGCGTTGATTAACTGGCCGGCGTGGTCCTATTGTAAACTCCGTCTAAATTAATTGGTTTTGGATGCAGCGTGACTATCAGCTTCCACATCCAATAACATAAACGAATTGCTGCCAGATGATTATTTTACACTTCATCGGGAACAATATAAGGCGGACGATAAACTCTTTTCAGCATGGTGTCGGCCTCCTCATCATTTACAAATTTTTCATGATTCATGTCGCCTCCCATAAATTTCAATCCTCGATTAAGGCGATAAGAAATATTGGCTAATAAAGGAAGGGCGGTTGAATAAAATCCCGTGTTAATATCACAATGCAGGCTTTCATTATTGCCTGCCCGTATGGCATCCAGGAAGTTAGCGTAGTGTTCCGTGTCTCCGGGTGGGATCCGCGGATCGGTAATTTTTTTTTCTTCTGTTTCTTTTTTCGAACCGGCAAATGGTAACTTTTCCCGCTGGCGAAATGCCTTCCAGGTGCTTCCGTCCACTTCCATATATCCTCCTGTACCGTAAAACATGTTCCCAATCCGTATGTCAAGGCTTGATTCGCCGTTGGAGTATCTTCCTCTTGTTTCAAATTCAAGTACTTTCCCGTCTTCATATTTGAATGTGGAGGTCTGGGTATTGGGTGTTTCCTGTGCGCATTCGCTGGGATTGATACCGTATAGACCCCCGGTGGAAAAAATAGAAACCGGGTGTTCATTTTTATTAAGCCCCCAGCGCGCCACATCAAACTGGTGCGGACCCTGGTTTCCTGTATCTCCGTTTCCCGTTTCCCAGAACCAGTGCCAGTTGTAATGCCCCTTCTTTTCGTTATAAGGACGATAGGTGGCCGGCCCTAACCAGCGGTCGTAATGAAGCGTGGCCGGAGGCTCACCGTCTTTGGAAATACCGAAAGAATCACGGGGTTTTATACAAAGCCCTCTTGCCATGAATACGTCGCCTATTCCACCGTCGTGCAGGAATTGCATGGCTTCCATCACATTGACGATAGAACGGTTCTGGAATCCCACCTGCACGCGTCTGTTGTATTTGCGGGCTGCTTCTATCATTTTACGGCCCTCCCAAATATCATGGGAAGCCGGTTTTTCTATATACACGTGTTTCCCGGCCTGACAGGCCCAGACCGTCCCTAATGCATGCCAGTGGTTGGGAATCGCCATGGATACAGCATCTATTTCCTTATCATCAAATACTTTACGCATGTCCCATTCCGTCAGGGGTGTTTCGCCTGTTTTTTCGACCACTATTTTAGCCCTTGACGGAAACCATTGCTCATCGGCATCGCAAAGCGTTTTCAAACGCACATTCCGGCTCGTTTTAAGTGCGCACCAACTGTTGATATGCGTTTGTCCCTGCCCGTGAATACCAATAACGGCCACCGTGATGCGATCATTTGCGCCTGGTATGGCGGCGTAGGATTTCGCGCTGAAACCCATGCCCCCGATGGTAAGCCCGGCGCCGGCCAATGCAGATTTCTTAATGAAGTCTCTCCGCGAATTGTTAAGTTCTTCCATAGTTGTTACCTGTTTTATTGTGAGCAAATCGTTTTTATACTTGTGTAGAATCAGGTCTGCCTTTATCTATTCCTTTTTTGTATTGGCGACCATATGATTGAATACGGACAGCTGTTCTTTCATTGCGCTGATTCTATCTGCGGGCTCTGTCCGCGCTTCAAGAAGGATCCAGCCTTTATACTTCATGGCGGCAAACAGATCCATCAGTAGCTGGTAGGGATAATCGCCTTCATCTAATTCGCGAACATGTACCGTGTCTCCAAACCATTTTTTTACGGAATTAAAATTCATTTTCAATCCCGGAGAAAGCAGGTCTTCAGGGTTGCAATTCCAGCACATCTTCACGGTCGGTTCGGTCACCTGTTCGAATATGGCCTTTATATTGGGAATCTCCTGGGTAAGGTGGCCGTGTACTTCCACCCTCACCAACTGTCCGAGATCCTGAGCGAACCTTCCCACTTCATTAAAAGACGCCGCTATCTGGGCAATAGTCTTTTCTCTGGGCACTGTAGCAGGGAGATCGTTTGGTTTTATTTTTATACCGGTCGCCCCGATGTCTTTACAAAGCTGGATATATACTTTTGTTTGTTCAATATTTCTTCTTAGCTCAGCCGGATCGGGACTGTGGTATTCAAAATTAGAACCATACCCAAGGCAGGTGACCCTGCTGTCTGCAAATCTTTGTTTCACTTCCTTCCGCGCTGAAGCTGAAAGATCACTTTCCACTTTATGGGCATGCTGCGTCCGAAGCTCAACACCCAGCAGTCCGGTCTTCTCGCAGTTGGATATTAAGGTCGGCAGGTCCCAATCCCTGCCCCACTGATAAGTAACAAAACCGAATTGCATAGCCGGTGCAGCGGGGTAAAAACTGCTTACCCCGCCAACGGCAGTTATCCCTAATCCGGCTGAAGCAGTCTGACATAAAAAATCACGGCGGGATATTATGCTCATTTTTTCCAGCTTGAAGGTTTATACTGGTGTTTTAATGGGGTATAACCGATAAATGCCTAATTAAATGTAAACTTTATTGCGATGAGAGGAAATATTTTTCAATATGTGAAATCATTTATGTCCGGCTAAAATTAGGAAAAAAAGGTAAAGAATGGTCACCCGTGTCCGCTTCTGGATAAATCCATATCCATTTCGTAACATGCATAGTTGGGAAGTATGCTCAGCTAATCGGGAATTGCCGGTATCCATCTTTTGTCGGTTCCAGCTTTGCACTGCGTAACCAATTCATGAATATGAAAGGAAGCATAGCGATCTCAATGGTTAATTCTGGATCTTTCCCTGTTCTGCCTCTTTTTTTAGGTCGCTGTTGGCAATAACGGCCACTTCTACCCGGCGATTTAGTTTTCGGTTCGCATCGGTATCATTGGAGTATTTTGGTTGCGTTTCTCCGTACCATTTAATATCGAACCGCTGGCGGCCAACCCCTTTGGATATCAGGTAATCACTAACGATGGTGGCTCTCTGTTTAGATAGATTCAAATTGTATTCGATCGTTCCGGTATTATCCGTATGGCCTTCTACCAGAATAATTGTTTCCGGATACTTATTAAATACAGTGGCTATTCTTTCTAAATTATATTTCGCCGAATCACTGAGTTCACTGGAGTTTATTTTGAAAAGTAAGCCCGAATTGAAAGTCATATTGATTCCCTCACCGACCCTTTCTACCTGTGCATCCGGAACAGCCTGTTTAATTTCTCTTGCCTGTTTATCCATATGATTCCCTATCAGATATCCCGCGCCGCCACCTACCGCAGCTCCGATGAGAGCACCAATTACCGAGCTTTTACCGCCTCCGCCAATGATCGCACCGGCAGCGCCACCTACGGCTACACCTGCTCCTGTTGCTTTTTGCGTATTGTTCAAGCTTTTACAGGCTGGGAAAAGCATCCCTATCAAAAGAAATGCGGAAAAGAATCCTTTCATGTTGTATGGTTTCAGATTTATTTACAAATGGTTAATTGGGTCATTTCTATGTCCATGTTCTTCATACCTCGGGTGAGGCCGGATTTAATGGCATCACATAAATTTAACTTCTCGGACGAGTCCATCCTGGCCGCCAGTAAATGGGCATCATTCGTCCGATACTTTGCCTGGTACATTTTGATGATTGATTCCACTTTAGCTTGCCATGCCGGGCCATCATTTTTGCCCTTGGAAATGGCCAGGTTATAGCTTTCAGCAGCAGAAGGAAAGTCGTTGCTGGAGGTATAAATGTCCCCCTGGAGAATATAGAGTTCCGGATTATTGGGATCCAGGCTGATGGCTTGTTGTATATTACGAAGGGCATCGCTGTATTGTTGCTGGTGGCTGTCAAGCGCTGCCATTTTTGCATAAATAGTTGCCCGCTGCGCGGTATTTCTGTTTTTCTCCGTCAGCGATACGATGGCTTGAAGGTCAGCCCTGGCTTCTGAATTCATTCCCAATCGCGATTCAGCGCTGGCTTTTTCAAAAAGACTTTCAATATTTGTTTTGTCCAGTTTAAGTCCTTGCTGAGCAGCTGCCAATGCATCATTGTATTGACGCAGTCCATTCAGCGCTTCGGCTTTTCCGGCATAAGCCGGTTCTTTGGCATCGTATGAATCACATTTTTTAAGGATTTCATTGAAATTTGCCAGGGCGCTATTGTAGTCGCCGGCCCGGTTTTGAGCCTGAGCGGATTGTATGAGATTATAACAGTTATTAGAAGTTGTTACCAGGCCGCTTTTGCAATTTGTCAATAAAAATGCGGAAAAAAAGACCAGTGGAACCAGGAAAGACTTTTTCATGGTGTGTTGCTATTATTATAAGTAAGTTTTAGGGTTTTACCGCAGGATATGTAATAATCATGCCAAATGGGTTTTTTTTAATCAATCTCACAAAATAATGGGGATTTTCAACCTTAAATGGCACTGCAACGTGTAAAAGCGCAAGTTCAACCAATTTGATTCGTCTTCGCCTGCACAAAAGGTTGCAGGCAATTATTATCAGGGCTTTAGTGGCGACGTGTCCACATCCCAGCTATCCGTCCTGAACACTGTTACCGGCAATCCTTCTTTGCTGAATAGATTCCCAATGGCGGTATTGCCAAATGCATATCTGACGGCGACAGGCTGCGGGACAGCTTTAGACCAGACAAGTAATTTATCATGATCAATCTTTGCTTTTGCCGGATAAAATATTTTGTCTGATCCGGCTATATACAATTCGGTAATGGTTCCGCTTTTGGACTGCAGGCCACTTTTTATATTTTCAAAAGAAACAATGGCTTTCCCCTTACGCACATCCATGGTTTTAAATACAGGGCTTTTATAGACAATACCTGGTTTATGATAGGTTTCTGCAAGTGCCCAATTGGCCAGACGATATCCAACGTCGTGTTTATCCTCTGGATGAATGTTATTTGTGTCATCCACTAAATCCGTTATAACGACCATGCCCACCTTCTGATGTTGCATGCTTTTCGTTTGGGCTTCCTGAAGCAAAGCTCCAATATTTTTATTGTTGTAATGAAATGGGGCAATCTGGACATAATGGAGATCATTTGACCTATCCATCTGTCCAGTAGCGCGATGGAGGAAAAATTATTTACTGCAATGCTTTCAACCGGAAATGGCGATAAGCAATCCGCATCGGGGGGCCTACATGTACCTGTACACCCAGGTATCCTTTAAATCTCCTGTTAACCGTATCGTTATCCGTCACATCACTCATTAAGATGCCATTCACGTAATGTTGCATCCGGTTCCCCTTCACGATGAGGTGGTATTCGTTCCAGTCGCCGATTTTTATATGGGTCTTTAGCGAGTCCGGATTGCCCAGAGATTCCGTTACTATTTTAGGCAACCATTGATTATCGGCAATATGCATTTTTAGTGAATCCCCGGGATTTTCCAGTGCCGGCAATACGGTTTTTTCGCCCTGCGAGGCCAGGGTCGTCCTTCTGCGTTCCTCATAATTGCTGCCGGTAAAAGTGTTCTGTCCATTTAAATCTGCCTGGTATCCCTTTAATGCAAAGTCCAGGTCTTCCACCGGTTCACTCCTGTAGTTGATCCCACTATTGCCCTGATCGGAAACCTTGTATTCCACCCTGATCTCGAAATTTTCCGGCATCTTACCCTGCCAGATAATAAATGTATTTCGCTTCAAAAGCGTTTCAGGTGTCACGATACCGACCAGGCAACCATCTTCAACTTTCCAGTAGGTCGGGTCACCCTTCCATTGGTTTAATGTTTTTCCATCGAATATCGGTACAAACCCATCCGCGTCCTGGTGCGCCGTATTTTTTGTGGCGCTGCAATGGCTAAAACTCAACCACAGTGCCAGGCAATAGAATGACAACCGGCATTTCCTTGTTTTAAAATTCATGGTTGATATGCGTTTGGAGAATGTGAGGATACCATTATTTGCCATTATAATGCGGGTGGCAGTCTTTTGTCTAGCAAAATTACGTTTCTCGGGTAAGCCTAAATGGCAGATATTAGAAGGAAGCGACACCATGCTCTTTGAATGGAGCCGCCGCCGCTTCATTAAACCTGTTCCGGATTGTTTTTTTTTGACACCAGATTGTAATATCTTAATTTTCTGCAATTTTTGTCCGACAAATAGGGTACGGTTAAAGATAATTCGAAAATAATTTAGATTTTACCCGGAGCCTTTTCATTGTATTTTGCTCTAAAAATTAAAATAATTTCCTTTTTCCATCCCTGTCATCCGGATGTACGCTTCGGCGGCCGGGGTACCATTTTCACGGCCGCGAAATGATTCCATGGCTTTATGGCCGCATTCGTAAATGCCTGGCGGATCCTGGCTGACGTGGCAATACACGGCTTTTCTTTTCTGCTCCTGTGTGTCGGTGATGTTAACATAATCTGTTGGCTTAAATCCCATCGTCTGCTCTCCCGTACAAACCTCAAAAAAATACAGGTCAAATTTGTTCTTTGCCCGCATCCAGGTTTGGATAACCAGAATGCTTGCATTTTGATGGTCCACATGGAAGTCAACGGGCCAGTGCGCAAAAACGATATCCGGTTTTTCTCCTTCAATCAATGCCTGCATTTTATTTATCCATTCTTTATTGATAACCGTATCGCCATCAATTTGTCCTGCAAACAGTGGTTTTGCTTTCAGTAAAGTGCAGGACTTCATCGCTTCCTCTGACCGGATTGCCGCAGCTTCTGAATGGGATTTGCCAGGAATGCCGGCTTCACCTCTGGTTAAGTATATTATGGTTACCGCATGTCCCGATGCGGTGAATTTTGCCAGCGTGCCACCACACCCGCTTTCAGGATCGTCAGGATGCCCGCCAACACATACGATCTTTAATGTCTTTGCCGGGTCAGCATGTTGCGCTGCCAGCAGGGACGGCAAGCTGGTAATTCCGATACTGCCGGCAACCTGCTTTACAAACCCCCGTCGCGAAGAAGTCTCCATAAATAGGTCATTTATTATTCCAATTTCGTTTAGTTCTGCGTTATAATGCCTTTGCTCTCGTCGATTACCACCTAAAGAATCGACATCTGCCGGTACATTTGTAAAAAGAATACACTGAATGCCAGAAAGGGGAAAGATAAAAACAGTGCTTTCGTGGTATTAAAATATATTGCTATTTCTGTCTGTTTTGCCATACCGTGAATTTACCATCACTTTTGCAAAATGCAGCGGGCAATTTTCCGCCTGCTGCCATTTTTATACCGCAACCAGCCAGGCGTATCATAAGGGTATACAGGTTTTAAGGTTATGGGGAGTTTAAATTATTCTACCATCATCTCATCCACAAAAAGCCAGGCATCATCTCCGGCATCAGGACTGCCGGATGGGATAATTCCATAAGGTGAAGCAATGATGCGGAGATATTTGGTATCCATTTCGGGCCAGCTCAGGTTAAACGGAGCTGCTCCCGAATTCATCGGCACATCCATTTTTTTCTCAGCTACCGTTTTAAAATCAACACCATTATCTGAAACCTGAACAGTTATTATTTTAGGCACCCAGACTCCACTCGCCGGGTCGTGGAAAAAACGCGTGTGCAGGGTAGAAGTCCGGGTTGCCGATGCAAAATGAATGGTGCCGTCGAAATCACTGCCGTTCCAGCCAAGCCAGTCATCATCATTAAAATGATCGTCATTTCCCAGACGCCCATTCACCCAAGCGGCATCGCCTCCTTTATTATAATACCTGCTGGGTGGGGTTTGTAGCGTGATGTGCTGCCCGACTGCCTTATGGAGCACAAGCGCTTTTTTTTCAAGGTCGATGATATGCTGATCGACCAATACAGCGGCAGTCAGCGTGCAGCTCTGTTTAATGGGGAAGGGCGCCGTATACAAAAAAGATGAGGAAACCGGCTTTGAACCATCCAGGGTATAATGAATCCGGTAAGGATCCGGTACGCCGCTCAGGGTGGCCATTAGCTCACTGGTATGGGTAACCGAAGTGCTTAATTGAATGTCAAACAAATGCCGGCTGTAATTTACTGTGTAAACATCCAGCCGTTTTAAATACCGGGTCAGGCGTGAAATGAAATCAGCATAATTTTTCTTCGCGGGTGCCGTCCAGTCCACTTCAGCTAATGCAACCGATCTTGGGAAAAGCATGTATTCCGCCTTCGAAGGATCAGGGATAAATTCTGTCCACAGGTTTCCCTGGGCGCCGAGAATGTATTTTGCTTCATCGCCGGTTAGCTCAGCCGGAACGGGATCGTAAGAATAGGTTTTGGCAAGGGTTGTCAGACCGCCAATGGCAGCCGGTTCGCCAGGTGCATCGGTTTGATAATGGTCGAAATAGCAATATTCTCCCGGTGTCATGATGACTTTGTGCTGTTGCTGCGCTGCTTTTATTCCGCCTTCGATTCCAGTCCAGCTCATCACCGTAGCATTGGGTGCCAGGCCGCCCTGCAGGATTTCGTCCCAGCCGATAATATTCCTTCCTTTACTGTTTACGAATTTTTCAATGCGCCTGATGAAATAACTCTGCAGCTCTTCTCCGTTTTTCAGTCCCTCATCCCTCATCCGTTTTTGGCAGATGGGACAGGTTCTCCAGTTGACCTTGCTGGCTTCATCACCCGCGATATGGATATAGGGAGATGGAAATACATCCATGACCTCCGACAGAATATTATCAAGGAATTCAAAGGTTTCATCTTTGGTGCAATATTCGTCCTGGATGTGTTCGGGATAGGCAAAGGATTTTCCGGTACTGTCCAGACAGGCAAACTCAGGATAGGATGCGAGGGCCGCCTTGCTATGGGCCGGCATTTCAATTTCCGGAACGATGGTAATGAAACGATCGGCTGCGTATTTGACCAGTCCCTTTAATTGCTCCTGCGTATAGTAACCGCCGTACAAACTGTCCCCGGGCCTGGAATTGTAATCGTATGTGGTATTCAGCGGAGTTCCTTTCCGGTAGGCTCCGATCTCCATGAGTTTGGGGTATTTTTTACTTTCAAAGCGCCAACCCTGACTGTCCGTTAAATGCAGGTGTAGTCGGTTCATTTTCTGCATCGCCAGCAGATCAATGAGTTTTTTAATGAATTCCAGGGGCATATAGTGACGGGCCACGTCCAGCATGATCCCCCTATATTGAAAACGCGGGGCATCTTCTATTTTTATACAGTGCAGGGACCAGCTGATATTTTTCTGTCTTGCATTCTGCTCAATTTGTACTGGCAATAACTGCAGCAGGCTCTGGACGGCATAGAAAATGCCGGCGGCAGTTTTTGCTTCGATGCGGATGCGGTTGGGTTTGACGACGAGCTGGTATCCTTCCCCGCTGGAGAAACTGCTGTCCAGCGTGACTTCTATTTGAGATGAGGAGGACGTTTTTTTTCCCTTTTCGAGATCAATTCCGGCAGCTTGTTTAAATCTCAGCAGCAAGGGCGACAAAGCCGTCATAAGGCTGTCATCCTTTTTGTCAAAACTTATGAATGTATTGGATGAAAACAGAAATCTGCCCTTTCCCATGACGATTGACGCAGGTTCCGGGATAATGCTTACAGACGGCTGTGCGGGAGCAAACAGGGGGATAATGAAGAAGAATAAAAAGAACCGTTTCATTAGGCTTCTGGCTTCCTGTTTCTTCTCTTTTATATACCGGTAAAAGGAATACAAGATAGCAAATACGAGACTCGGGATCATCAGGATCAAGTTAATGGAATGGGAGATGGGATTACCGACTGAAAAAAGAATCTTTCGGGTGCTACTTGCATTAAGGTTCCAAAGACACTAATGACTGCAAGTACTGTAAAAGAGCATTCGAGGAATTTAACAAGCAGGGAGCGTTTGGGGCGTGCTACCGGATCGGGTATACCCATATTTTCAATTTTTAAATTTTAATCTAAAATAATACATTTTAAGAAGCAGCCAATTCGTAACATTGAAATTGTTCGGCGTTCTTTTCTATGATCATGGTACAAGCGTGGACGGTTGCGTATGGGATAACGTAAATGGTCATTTTGCCAATATGTTCTTCCGAATAGAAATTTCGAATTCTTTACCTTTGAATCTTATCGGATGTTTAGTTGTTACATCAAACCCGCCGCCTTATGCAAACGCAAAAACATATCCAGTTTACCAACCTGATCAAGGCAGGAGGCCAGCTGCATGAATTTAATTTTCGGAGAAGCATGGGTCCGGAAGGGCCGTTATTTACGGTGGATGTGGCAGACCAGCGGGGCGACCGGCATTACCTGATGTTCAGCCTGGAGGGGAATAAATGGAGGGTAAAGACAAAAAATATCCCCGACTGGATCGGGGATGTTATTCCGCAAATTCAGCAGGCTATTGACGGGCTGGTTTAGCCAGCTTTTACGCCCGCAAAATCCCAGCCCGGCGAGCAAATTATCCCTTTAATCTCCCCATTTAATCCGTTCGTCGAAAGGATTATCATTTATACATTTCCTTTTGCAGCTTTACGTCAGATAAGTGCAATATCCATAGAATAACCGACCAGAACCTTTTGAAAACCAATGACCCGATTTTGATCCGTATCCTACTGAAAACACGTTGAACGTCCCGCAATTAATCTTTAAACCCTAAAATATTGCTTTGGACGACAAAAGCTGCCATAACGGTGGCTTTTTTGTTTATTTTATTGGAGACAAGGCGATCAGTTCGTAAGAATATTTTTGGAGACCTGTTTGATGCGGTACCGGTTCAGGATTTTTAATACTTCGTCGAAGGTCCCGATTTTTAGCCTTCCCGTAACCACCACCCGCGAATTTTTCAGACTCTTAGCGTTAGCCTGAACATAGTCAGTGAACTCCGAGACGGATTCTACTGAAAGCGGCTTGTCATTAAAATAGGCATTTATTTTATCTCCCGCGGTAATGATGAAGTAGGGCTTAACCGTATCGGTCTTCTGCGCGGAGCAACAATGTATTCCTGCAAAGCAAATGACCACGAATATCATAGCTTGTTTCATGATAGAAAGGTATTAAATATTGTTTTTATTTTAGAAGAATGAAAACATCACCATGGTGTCTGATTTGTAAAATTCCGAGGATAAACGAACACACTAGATTGATTTTACATCCGATATAAAGAATTAAAATGGGATAAAATTTCCCCTGCAGAGACAACCAAAGCTGTTTTTTCTGTCTTCAACAACCCATTTTCCATTTCTTACTATTTCTTTTTGATTACAAGTCGCTGATATATAACAGCATCAACGTATACTCGGGGTCAATGATTATACTTAAATGTAGAATGGAACAAACATTGTATTTGTTAACTGGTTTTTCATAGGATATTGGATTTTTTAGCGGGGCTGTATTTTTATACCGGCCCCTTTTTTACGCAATATATTTTCTTCAGAATTTCTTCAGAATTGTATATCTTAATACGCTACGGTAGAATTCCTGTTGATAGCTTGCATAACTGCACTATTCTTGGTAATTTGTTTTCTAATCCCCTTATACCATATGAAAACAGCCAAGGTGTTCCTCTCGGGTGCGCTCTGTATTTCCGCTTTTTTACTTCTTGTCATTTCCTGTAAGAAAAATGTGAACAGCCCCGGTCAGTCGCCAGCAATTCTATTACCGGACTCAACGGCGCCATTGCAGGCATCGCCCGGTCAAACGGGTCATTTGCCACTGCCGGAACAGTATTCAATGAATTGTCCCGGGAGCCCTTTTTATGGTGACAGTGTCATCTATCCATCGGGTAATTTCGGATCACCGGACGAATGGATATCGCCAGTAAATAGCCCGGCGCCGGGGAGTTATTACGCCTGGCCGGATGGTCTGGTGATCAATGATTCTACGGGAGCCATCAATATAACCAGGAGCGAAACGGGTCAGCGTTATTATATTGGCTATGTAAAAAAGGGGACTCGGGATACCTGTCTGAATACGTTGATTATTTCAGGGGCAGCTTATTTGGACAGTATCTATGTACAGAATAAAGCAGTTAAGAATATGGCGCAGCCCTATTTCAACGCGAACAGTAAGTTGAACAATCTGTGTGATCAGGAGGGACAGTGCCAATGGGACCTCAGCGGCAATGCAAATAAGCAAAAGATCCAGCTGGATGAACATACGGGTATTATCGACTTGGACAAAACGCTGCAGAATGGTGCTTTTGGAAAGACGCCTGCTAACGGGACCACGCTGAATGCTGTAGTCTATTATATACTGGATGATCACAATCATGCGCTGCAATCCATGCAAATTCGCCTGATGTATTATGATCGTGTGTCTTTGATACCGGTAGACCTTGTTACGAAAATTAGAAACCAACGGACCGATGCTATGGGCAATCAAATTTTAAACAATCCCTCCGGAACAGTAAAACCGCCCCTGATCATCATTACTCGTTTCCAATAAGGGGAAAACTG
>JBEPUT010000010.1:0-120140 GCA_041691395.1 Chitinophagaceae bacterium | reverse complement strand
TGTGCTGATGGGAGAACGCACTTCCTTAATTTACACATCAGCACATTATCACATCAGCACATCAGCACATCAGCACATTATCACATCAGCACATCAGCACATTTACACATTATCACATGAGCACATTATCACATCAGCCTATCAGCACCCTCATCAAATCCCCTTCCTCACCATTTCCCACAAAACAATCCCTGCCGCAACGGAAACATTCAGAGAGTGTTTCATACCGAATTGCGGGATCTCCAGACAGTCATCACAGAGAGCCAGCACCTGTTCACTCACGCCCTCCACTTCATTTCCAAAAACAACGGCCAGCTTTTGGTTTGGCGGGCACGCAAAGGACTGTAAGGAAATGCTTCCTTCGGCCTGTTCCACCGCGGCGATCCGGTATCCGGCATCACGAAGCCGCTGAACCGCATCAAGGGCAGAATCGATATGGGTCCATTCAACCGTTTCCGTTGCGCCCAGCGCCGTTTTGTGAATGTCGCGGTGAGGGGGCCTTGGGGTATATCCGCACAAATAAATATGTTCAGCAAGAAAAGCATCCGCTGTCCGGAACACACTGCCCACGTTGTACATGCTCCGGATATTCTCCAGCAGCAGGGTTACGGGAAGTTTGTCTGCCTGGCGGAACTCATCCATGCTTTTCCGGGGCAGTTCATCCATCCGTAGTTTCCGCATGCTGCAAAGATACTGGCAGAAGGCGGAAAGAATAAAAGGCAATTCACTAAGGAAGGGTGTTTCCAAGTTGTTCACACCGTGGAAATCCCTGTTTTTATTGAGGAGCCCTTCCTTACTTTTGCCGCATTCCGCCGGCTCATCCGCCTATTGAGGTAGGTGGAATTTCACCCATGTCAAAAAGTTCCGCAGACTCCCCCATGATGCAGCAGCACCGGGCTATTAAACAAAAATATCCTGATGCCATTCTTTTATTCCGGGTTGGCGATTTCTATGAAACATTTGGGGAGGATGCCATTCAGGCATCCCGTATCCTGGGCATTACACTTACCAAAAGGAATAACGGTTCGGCCACTTCCAGTGAACTGGCCGGATTCCCACATCATGCCCTGGATACCTACCTGCATAAACTGGTCAAGGCCGGCCGCCGGGTGGCCATCTGCGATCAGCTGGAAGATCCCAAACTGGCCAGAGGGATCGTGAAAAGAGGGGTTACAGAAATGGTTACGCCCGGAACGGCAACGCAGGATAAACTGCTGGAGCACCGGAGCAATAATTTCCTGGCTGCGGTGCATTTTTCCGAGGGGGTTCTGGGGATTGCTTTTCTGGATATCTCCACGGGCGAATTTTTTACTGCGGAAGGTCCAACGGATTACATTGACCAGCTACTGCAAACCCTGAATCCGGCAGAAGTGATCTTTCAACGTAACCAGCAGAAGATATTCAAGGAATTTTTTGGGGACAGATTTTATACCTATACGCTCGAAAGCTGGATTTTCGATGCTTCCTATGCAACCGACTTGTTGCTGAAGCATTTCCAAACGCATTCCCTTAAAGGATTCGGCATAGAACATCTCAGCCGGGGCATTATTGCTGCCGGGGCCATCATCCATTACCTGAAGGATACGGAACATCCGCACCTGCAACACATCAGCAGCATTCAGCGCCTCGACCGCGAAAACCATCTCTGGATGGACAAGTTCAGCATCCGTAATCTGGAATTGCTTCCCTCCGGAGAACAACATCATTCGTTGCTGCAAACGATAGATAATACCGTTTCCGCGATGGGTGCCCGGCTGATGAAACGCTGGTTGCTGATGCCGTTGAAAGAATTAAATCCGATTCAGGAAAGGCTGGACCTGGTTGAATTCCTGATCAGGGAACCGGACCTGCGCAACCGGCTCCTGCAGCATATCCGGCAGTGCGGGGATATGGAACGAATGTTGAGCAAGGTGCCTTCCGGAAAAATAAATCCCCGGGAGGTATTACAACTGGCGCGGGGGCTGAAAGAAGTGGCTGCCGTACAAAATCTTTGCGCCGGTTCAGTCAATCCGTATCTGGACAGGCTCATCAGCCTGCTAAATCCCTGTCCTTTGATCGCGGATGAGATCATTTCAAAAATTGTGGAGCATCCGCCGGTCCAGGCCCTGAAAGGAAACATGATTCGTGCGGGGGTAATGCCGGAACTGGATGATCTGAGAAACATCGCATCGGGTGGCAAACAGTATCTTGCGGAACTTCAGCAGAAAGAATCAGAAAACACCGGCATCTCTTCCCTGAAGATCAGTTTTAACCAGGTATTCGGTTATTATCTCGAGGTTACGAATTCCCACAAACACAAAGTGCCGGAAACCTGGATCAGGAAGCAAACTCTGACCAATGCCGAAAGATATATTACCCCACTGCTGAAAGAATATGAGGAAAAGATCACGGGAGCAGAAGAAAAAATTCAATTGCTGGAACTGCAGATCTATGACCGACTCATGCTTTCGCTCCAGGATTATATTGCGGCCATGCAGATCAACAGCAGTGTGCTGGCCATATTGGATTGCCTGCTGTGTTTCGCCCAGAATGCCCTGCAGTATAATTACAAAAAACCGGAACTGCATACGGGAATGGAATTACAGTTGCGCGACAGCCGTCATCCGGTAATTGAAAAAAATCTTTCCCCCGGTGAAGAATACATTCCGAACGATGTTTTCCTTGATCCGGAAACACAGCAGATCATTATTCTCACGGGTCCCAATATGAGCGGCAAGAGCGCCGTGCTCCGGCAAACGGCCCTGATCACCCTGATGGCCCATATGGGAAGTTTTGTTCCGGCATCTCAGGCAAAGATTCCACTGACCGATAAAATTTTCACCAGGGTTGGCGCTTCAGATAACCTCAGCGGCGGAGAATCTACTTTTCTGGTGGAGATGAATGAAACGGCCAGTATATTAAATAACATTACCACCGGCAGCCTGATCATTCTGGATGAGATTGGCCGTGGCACTTCCACATACGATGGCATCTCGATAGCCTGGAGCATAGCAGAATATCTGCATCGTTCACCATTCAGGCCTAAGACCTTATTCGCCACGCATTATCATGAACTCAATGAGTTGGAGAATAAATTCCCGGGAGTAAAAAATTACCACATCACCAGCCGGGAACTCGGAAATAAAATTATATTTCTGCGTAAACTGGCGGCAGGCGGCAGTACCCACAGTTTCGGGATTCACGTGGCTAAAATGGCGGGCATGCCGGCGGATTTGATTGACAGGGCATATCAGATTTTAAAACAACTGGAAGACAGCCGCGGTGCAGAAGGCACCGGGTTAAGTGACAGTCTGAAAAAAATGACCGCCCCGCAGGTCCAACTGTCCATTTTTGATGTACATACTCAAACCTTTGAGGAGATCAGGAAATTATTAAATGGTTTGGATATTAACCGGCTTACGCCCGTAGAAGCCCTTATCAAATTGAGTGAGATCAAAGCCATGATGAAGTGATGTCCACTCCACTTCATCCGGTACAAGTTTACCCTTAGACGGCTCATTTTCGTAATCAGAATCCCAATTTCGGAAGAATTCATTTCTTCAGTTGCTCATAACTAATTAGTTATCATGATATTATAGTTTGGCATTTCGCTGGTTAATAGAAGGAGTAATCAATATTTTATGAAAACGATTATTCTTTTTATCGCCCTTTCCCTTTCCAGTTTCCTGAGTTTTGCAGGATGTCCTACAGGTGCCGCTCCAACTACATACGGTACCAATAATGTATGGATCGGTTATGTTTACGGTGGGATCAATTTCGACCGTTATAAAGGAACCGTAACGGAAGGCGTTAGTTCAAGCCCCAACTTCGATGAAAGTTTTGGCGGAGCCCAGGTAAATTACAGCACAACGGGTTGTACCGTTCTGACCGATACCTTTAGTGTAAGATATAAACTGACACAGAATTTTGTGGACGGTGATTATACTTTTACTGTTGGCGGAGATGATGGTTTTCGTTTAAGCCTGGACGGTGGCAGCACCTGGGCAATCAATCAATGGGTGCTGCAGAGTTATACCACCGCTGTCAATACGGTTCATTTGAATGGTACGCAAAATCTGGTACTGGAATATTACGAAAATTTCGGTGATAACCGGATCTCTTTTAATATGGTAAAAGCCTGTTCCGCTACTGGTAATCCCGCAGTTTATGGTGTATCCAACCAATGGATAGGTTATGTGTACACCGGTATGAATTTTAATACTTATAAAGGATACGTTTTTGAGGGAAATTCAACTTCGGCAAATTTTGACGAAAGTTTCGGTGGTGACAATGTGAGTTACGGTACGAGTGACTGCCCGATAACGACTACCCAGTTCAGCGTTCGTTACCGGTTAAATACCACCCTGACCAGCGGCATCTATAAAATTGTTGTCGGAGCCGATGACGGGTACCGTTTGAGTCTTGACGGCGGATCCACTTATATTATCAATAAATGGGCGGACCAGGGTTACAGTACCACCACCTATACGGCCACTTTAAGCGGAACCCAGAATATGGTGCTGGAATATTATGAAAACGGGGGTGCCAACAGGGTAAGTTTCAACATCTCCGGTGGAACTGTTCTTCCGGTTACGCTGAGCGACTTCCAGGGCGAATACAAGGCGAACAATCAGGTGGCACTTACCTGGAAAACAATGATGGAAAAAGACATTGATCATTATGAAATGGAAAGAAGCGGAGACGGTTTGAATTTTGATCAGATCGGAACCATCGCTTCTAACATGACCATCACAACGAATGATTATCAGTTGCAATATAATTATACCGACGCCAATCCGCTTCCCGGCACATCCTATTACCGGATCAAGGTTGTTGGTAAAGATAATTATATCAATCAGTCACCCGTCGTGATGATCACCAACAATCAGATCGAAGGAATCAAAATCTTCCCGACACTTGTGCAGAACAATACGGTTTTTGTTGAAACTGACAAGACCCTCAGAGGTGCGAGGTTGGAATTCTTTGATCTTTCCGGTAAGAAATTAAGTGAAACCAGTTGGGAATCTTTAAGCGGCCGTCAGAATTGTTCGATGTCCAGATCCAGCCGTTTACCTTCCGGTACTTACCTGGCCCGGTTAACGGCCAACGGTCAGACCATTAAGAATCAGCTGATGATTGTTCAGAATAATTAAGGACAAAAGGAAATGTTAAGGTTTCCGTATAATCTTAAGTGTGAGAAACTTTTAGCATGAATTGGACGGCTGAATCGGATAAGCCTTAAATTTGCATCAGCAGAGCCCGTTTTTGGTCCAAGATCCATCTGGTTCCTTTCGAAACTCCCTTACTCAAAACACATAAAAAGATCCAGCAATAAACTGACTGGATTTTTTTATTTCCGTTAGGTTTTCATATCAGTTCCTTCAGCTTTCCGACCACCCGGTCCACTTCCTGATTTGTATTGTGACGATTGAAAGAAAACCTCACCGTAACCCGGTCAGATCCAGGATAGATGGCCCCGATCACATGGGAACCCTGCTCTACGCCGCTGGTGCACGCACTTCCACCAGAAGCACAGATCTGGTTTATATCCAGGTTGAATAACAACATTTCGCTTTTTTCTGATTTCGGAAAGCCCACACTCAGCACTGTGTAGAGGCTGTTTCCAAACGCATCCCCGTTAAAACGGATATCCGGAATCGCCGATTTCAGTTGGGCAGCCATGTACTCCTTCAGTTTACCGATTGATTTCCTGTCTGTTTCCATGCTCGCGGTGGCCAGTTCAAGGGCCTTTGCGAATCCCACGATCCCGTAAACATTTTCAGTACCCGCCCGCATGTTCCGTTCCTGCGATCCTCCGTGCATATAGGGATGCACCTTTACATTTTCATTTACATACAGGATGCCGATGCCCTTCGGGCCGTGGAATTTATGGGCCGCCCCGGCTATAAAATGCAGTCCGCTATTTTTCAGATTGAATGGATAATGGCCCAGCGTCTGTACCGTATCTGAATGAAAAACCGCTCCATATTTTTTACAGATATTACCCACGATTTCCAGATCGAGCAGATTGCCGATTTCATTATTGGCATGCATGAGGGTAACCAGGCACCGGGATTTCATACCCGAAAGCAGTTGTTCCAGATGTCCCTGATCGATATGACCATTGGGAAGCAGCCTGAGATAATGAACGGTGGCCGCTCCTTTTTTCTGGTAATAATCAACCGTATGCAGGGTGGCATGGTGTTCAATGGGTGAGGTGATGATCTGCCGGCATTCCAGGTCACAGACTGCTGCAGCGATGGCCGTATTGCTGCTCTCGGTACCGCCGCTGGTAAAAAAAATTTCCGCCGGATGGGCGTTTAGCAGCCGGGCAACCATTTTGCGAGCCTGTTCAACCGCCATGCGGCATTCCCTCCCGTATGAATAAATAGAAGATGGATTGCCGAATTTTTCTGTGAGATAAGGCATCATGGCATTCAGCACTTCCGGGTCCAGGGAAGTAGTGGCTGCATTGTCAAAATAAATCCTTTCCATACCGGAAAAACAATTTGAAAATTTCAAAATCAGGGAATTTGAAAATAAAAGCTGTCCCTGTATTAAAATCCCGGTTCCGGGCCATTTCCCAGATGCGATAAGTATGCTTTAGGCAACGGCTCCATCCTTTAACCCGGAGAGTCTAAATGAATTCCTGAATATCCTTCATCAGGCGCCTGGCGATATTGTTGGCAGTCGTTTCAAAATTACTCTCCGCATAGATGCGTATGATGGGTTCTGTATTGGATGTGCGAAGATGCACCCAATCATCATCGAATTCTATTTTCAGTCCGTCCTCGGTATTGGCCGGATGATTTTTATATTTGGTCTGGATCTTGCCGAACAGTTCATGTACGTCAATAGCTTTTGCCAGTTCTATTTTATTTTTTGATATAAAGTAATCGGGGTATTTTGACCGGAAGGAACGCATGCCGTTCTTGTGATGCGCCAGCGCACTCAGAAATAAACCGATACCGATCAGGGCATCTCTTCCGTAGTGAAAATCCGGCACAATAATACCGCCATTCCCCTCTCCGCCAATCACCGCCTGTACCGCCTTCATTTTAGCCACCACATTTACTTCTCCAACAGCGGAAGGGAAATATTCACCCCCGTGTTTAAGGGTGATTTCCTTGAGGGCTTTCGTGCTGCTCATGTTGCTGACGCTGTTTCCGGGTTTACGCGCCAGCACATAATCCGCAACGGCCACCAGGGTGAATTCTTCTCCAAACATACTGCCATCCTCACAAACAAAACAAAGCCGGTCCACATCAGGATCCACGGCGATGCCCAGATCGGCGCCCGTTTTTTTTACTTCGGCACTCAGTGCAGAAAGATTTTCCGGAAGGGGTTCGGGATTGTGGGAGAACTTTCCATCCACTTCTTCATTCAACAACCTGATTTGTTCTATGCCAAGGGCTTTTAACAAGGGCGGAATAAACAGGGCACCCGTGGAATTGATCACATCCACGACAACCTTAAAATTTTTCTTTTGAATGGCTTCCCGGTCAACCAGGGGATACTGTAAAATTGCCCGGATGTGTTTTTCCAGGTAACTGTTATCCAGGGTGCAGTTGCCGAGTTTCTCAGCAGAGGCAAAACTAAACGCCTCGTTCTGGGCCCGTTCAAGGATCCATTTACCATCCTGTTCACTGATAAATTCACCCTGGCTGTTCAGCAGTTTCAGCGCGTTCCATTCTTTGGGGTTATGACTTGCCGTAATGATGATTCCACCCGATGCTTTTTCTCCCGTAACGGCCATTTCCACGGTAGGCGTGGTGGAAAGCCCGAGGTCGATCACATCCAGTCCCAGTCCGATGAGCGTGCTAACCACCAGATTGCGCACCATTTCGCCACTGATGCGGCCATCCCTTCCAACAATAATCGTCCTGGATCCGGCTTGCGTTTCCCTGATCCAGGTTCCATAGGCTGCGGTGAACCGGACTATATCCAGGGGAGTGAGGTTTTCATTGGGTTTCCCGCCGATCGTTCCTCGGATTCCTGAAATACTCTTGATCAATGCCACAAAAAGTCCGGTTTAATTGAATAGCAAAAATACGGTTTTCGGGCGACCGAACCGCAGGGCCGCGAAGCCGGAATAATAATTTAAGCGGGCTGGCTTTGCCGGATCAGGTCCAAAAATTCGTCGAAAAGATAACGGCTGTCATGCGGACCCGGTGTAGATTCCGGATGATATTGAACAGAAAATACGGGTCTGTTTTTAACCCGGATGCCTTCGATCGACTGGTCGTTGAGGTTAACGTGGGTAACTTCCACCTGTTTATTCTTTCTGACGGCTTCCGGATCCACCCCAAATCCATGATTCTGGGTGGTAATCTCACATTTACCCGATAACAGATTTTTCACCGGATGATTGAGGCCGCGGTGGCCATGATGCATTTTAAACGTGGGTATGCCGTAGGCCAGGGCCAGCAACTGATGCCCCAGACAGATGCCGAACAGGGGTTTTTCTTCTTTTAATAATTCCTTCAGGGTTTCAACGGCATATCCCATGGAAGCCGGGTCGCCCGGGCCGTTGGACAGAAAATAGCCAGAGGGATAAAAGGCCTTTAAATCGGCCGGCGCTGTTTTTGCCGGAAATACTTTAACAAAAGCTCCCCGCTGCACCATACATTCCAGGATGTGCTTTTTCACTCCGTAATCGAGTACGGCAACCCGCAGAGGCGATGTCGGATCCCCCACTTCATAGGGTGTTTCGGTTGAAACGGCTGAAGCCAGTTCCAGTCCGTCCATGTCCGGAACCCGGTCCAGCTTTTCCTTCAGTTCCTTCACATCCAGGATTTCGGAAGAAATGATGCAGTTCATGGCACCATTTATCCGGACATGGGTAACCAGGGCCCGGGTATCGACGCCCTCAATACATACAATGTGATTTGCCTTCAGGTAATCGTCCAGGGAACCTTTGGCCTGTATCCGCGAAAATTGTTCCTCCAGGTTACGGCCTATCAATCCCCGGATTTTAACCCCGCTGGATTCCACATCCTCGTCCTTAACACCATAGTTCCCGATGTGTACACTGTTCATGATCAGTACCTGACCATAATAACTCGGATCGGTAAAAACCTCCTGGTATCCCGTCATTCCGGTATTGAAACAGATTTCTCCGGTGGTGGTCCCGATTTTACCGTATGCTTTTCCGTGATGAATGGTTCCGTCCTGAAGAACCAGGATTGCCGGCTTTGACGCTGGGGTTGAAGGCATATTTTTAGAAACGTTTTGCAAAGAAAAGGATTATTAATGTGAAAATGTGCTGATGTGGAAATGTGGAAATGTAAAGTGGACAAAACGAACGGGTTCTGAATGGCATAAAAAAGCCCTCTGTTGAGGGAGGGCTGTTATATTTTTCGAAAATGGCATCTTTATTTTGCGGATTCTTCTTTGGTTTCGGGTGCTGTTTCTTTTGCTGCGGCGGAAGCAGTTGCTGCGGGTGCGGCAGTTTCTGTTTTATCGGCTGCTTTTTTACGTCCACCGGCGCGGCGTGTTCTTTTTCCGCTTTCTTTCGCTTCTCCCTTTCCTTTACCGTAGATTTCGTTAAAATCCACCAGCTCTATCATCGCTGTTTCAGCCGCATCTCCCAGGCGTTTGCCCAGTTTGATGATGCGGGTATAACCTCCCGGCCGGCCGGCTACTTTTTCTGCCACCGTTCCGAAAAGTTCGATGATTGCTTCTTTATCCTGGAGATAACTGAAAACGATCCTGCGCTGGTGCGTGGTATTTTCTTTGGCTTTGGTAATCAGCGGTTCCACATAAGTTCTGAGTGATTTTGCCTTGGCGAGGGTCGTAACGATCCTTTTATGGGCAATCAGCTGGGAAGCCAAATTACTCAGCAGCGCGGCGCGGTGAGAGGCGGTTCTGCCCAGATTGTTGATTTTGTCTCCGTGACGCATGACGTTTTTGTTTTGAGCCTTGTACCGTGTCAGGAATTACAAGACGAATTTGAAAATGTGCTAATTTGAAGATTTGAAAATGAAACGGCCAATTTTCACATTAGCACATTTTCAAATTTTCAAATTCCTTACTCATCATCCAGTTTCAGCTTACTCAGGTCCATTCCAAAATGAAGTCCCCTTTCATGCAGTACCTGTTCAATTTCTGCCAGTGATTTCTGTCCGAAATTCCGGAATTTCATAAGGTCCTCCTGTTCGTAGGTTACCAGTTCGCTGAGGCTGTTTATTTTAGCTGCTTTGAGGCAGTTGAAAGCCCTTACGGAAAGATCCAGATCTTCCAGCGGCGTCTTCAGCACTTTACGCAACTGAAGGGTTTGCTCGTCTACCAGGTCCTCTTTCTTTTCTTCCTTATTATCGAAAGTAATGTTTTCGTCGGTGATGATCATCAGGTGCTGGATCAGGATCCGGGATGCCTGCTTTACGGCTTCTTCCGGATGGATCGTACCATCTGTAGACACATCCATCAATAATTTTTCAAAATCCGTACGCTGTTCCACACGGGTGTTCTCGATGGAATATTTTACGTTCTTAATCGGCGTAAAAATGGCATCTGTGGGAATGTATCCGAACAGGGCATCCTTGGGTTTGTTATCCTCAGCAGGAACGTAACCGCGACCTTTACCAACCGTTATTTCAATATCCAGACGGGCCGAAGCGTCCATGGTGCAGATCAGCAGTCCGGGATTCATCACTTCAAAACTCGGCAATACTTCCCCAATGGTTGCAGCAGTGAATTCTGTTTTATTCTTCAGGCTGAGCGTGATTTTTTCCTGAGCCACTTCATGATCCACCTTCTTCTTGAAACGCACTTGTTTCAGGTTCAGTATAATTTCCACCACGTCTTCCGTGACGCCTTTCAGTGTTGCGAATTCATGATCTGCCCCTTCGATTTTTACACCGATGATCGCATATCCTTCCAGGGAATTTAGCAATACCCTGCGCAGGGCATTCCCGATGGTTACGCCGTAACCGGGTTCCAGGGGGCGGAATTCGAACTGGGCTTCGAAATCAGTCGCTTTTTGAAGTATGATTTTGTCTGGTTTCTGGAAATTTAAAATGGCCATATTTAAATTTTCGATTATTTACAAATGATGAGAACACTTATTTACTATACAATTCCACGATGAGTTGCTCCTTGATATTTTCCGGAACACTTTCCCTTTCCGGGTAAGCGATGAACGTGCCTTTCATTTCGGTTTCGTTCCAGTCCAGCCAGTTGATCTTATTGCCTTTGCCCTTTGATGAACTGGTAATACCGGCATTTGCCTGGGAAGTGCCTTTCAGGCCAATGCTGTCTCCTGGCTTTAACTGATAGGAAGGAATGTTCAATACCTCTCCATTCACCGTAATGTGTTTGTGTGAAACGAGTTGACGGGCACCCGGACGGGAAGGAGATATGCCCAGGCGGTACACGGTGTTATCCAGTCTGGCTTCCAGCAGGCGGATCAGGTTTTCACCGGTTACGCCTTTGCGACGGGATGCTTCCTCAAAGGTTTTCCGGAATTGGCGCTCCAATACCCCATAAGTATACTTGGCTTTTTGCTTTTCCTTTAACTGGAGCGCGTATTCTCCCAGTGTTTTACGTTTTTTGGTAGCCCCATGCTGACCCGGGGGATTGCTGTTCTTGTCGAGCCATTTTCCGTTTCCTAAAATTGGCTCACCGAACTTGCGGGAGATCTTGGTTTTCGGACCGATGTAACGTGCCATAAATAAATTTCAGATTTTTAAGTACCCGGACAGGATTATGAAAAATCTTAAAATGGAATCCTGACCAGCTTGATTATTGAATTAGAAAATTTGCTGATTTGAAAATTTGAAAATTGGGGAATCTAAGTTTTCATTTTCAAATTACCACATCTTCAAATTTTCAAATTATTTTATACCCTTCTCTTTTTAGGCGGACGGCAACCATTGTGCGGCAATGGAGTAACGTCCTTGATCATCACCACTTCAATGCCGTTGTTGGCCAGTGAGCGGATGGCACTTTCTCTTCCCGATCCCGGACCTTTTACGTATACATCCACCCGCTTCAATCCCGCATCCAGGGCTGTTTTGGCAGCATCGGCCGATGCCATCTGAGCGGCATAAGGCGTATTCTTCTTAGATCCCTTGAATCCCATCTTACCTGCACTGCTCCAGGAAATAAGCTGACCGTTTTTATTGGTAATGCTGATGATGATGTTGTTGAAACTGGCAGATACATGGGCGTCGCCATAGGCATCTACTTTAACCACTCTTTTCTTTGCAGCCGCTTTCGCGCTGGTCTGCTGTTGTTGTGCTTTTGCCATGGTTCGAAATAGGTAATCTTATTTATTAATGTTCCCGGTTAAACCCGGGCCGAATCAACCCTCCTCACGCACCCTGTATCTGGTATTGATTCTGAAAATGGTGCTGTATAAAGAACATCCTCTTCAGGATGCCGTTTAAACTACTTTTTAGGCGCTTTCTTTTTACCGGCAACTGTTCTGCGTTTTCCTTTACGGGTACGGCTGTTGGTACGGGTACGCTGACCACGAACCGGGAGACCCTTACGGTGACGCACCCCGCGATAACAGGCAATGTCCAGCAACCGTTTGATACTCATCTGTACTTCCGAACGGAGCGCACCTTCTACCTTGAGCTCATTGGTAATGATATTCCGGATGGCATTCAGTTCATCATCATTCCATTCGGAAACCTTTTTGTCCACGCTGATAACCGCCTTGGAAAGGATATACTTAGCAGTGGAAGGACCGATCCCATATATATAGGTCAACCCGATTTCTCCTCTTTTATTCTTTGGTAAGTCAACACCGGCAATACGCGCCATCTTTTATTTTTTATTACTGAATGTGATCAATAGCAGAACCTGGATACACTGATTATCCCTGACGTTGTTTGAATCGGGGATTTTTCTTGTTGATGACATACAGTTTCCCTTTGCGGCGCACGATCTTACAATCAACACTGCGTTTTTTTATGGAGGCCCTTACTTTCATACAAAAAGCTTTATTTTTTTCCTTATTACTTGTATCTGAATATTATTCTTCCCCTGGTTAAATCGTACGGACTCATTTCCACGCCCACTTTATCTCCGGGTAAAATCCGTATATAATGCATCCTCATTTTCCCTGAAATAGTGGCCAGTATTTCGTGGCCGTTTTCGAGCTTTACTTTAAACATGGCATTAGAAAGTGCTTCCACAATGGTACCATCCTGTTTAATGAGCGCTTGTTTAGCCATATATTTTGGGAGCGCAAAGATAATATTAGTCAACGAAAGAATAAAATTTCGCCGTATAAAATTCCCTTTAATCGGAAATGGAGGGCTATAATGGGCATAAATACCCGGAAAACAAGGTCTAATCCCGGGAAAGGGGCACTTTGGTCATGTCGTGGTAGAAATTTTGAAGGTCATGAACCCCAATGGGATGATGGATTTGCCGCCGGTCTTCCCGGTACCAGATCTCAAAATCGCTGAAGTGGTCCTTCTCCGGAAGCAATATGCGGAAAGGTCCCCGCATGTATTTTACTGATTTATCATCTTTCACCTCCTGGCTGAAATTCAGTTTCTGAAGCTGGGCGTCGTCCAGGGGTATGGGATACAGGTCTGCCGGCGAATACCAGAATTCCTGCTCCCCGTTCCGGATGCGAACCAGCTTATCCTCATGATCCAGCTCAATCACCTCCCCCTCGAACCGGGTGCCCTCATAATCTACCTGAATAATATCGCCGTTTTTTATTTCATGGAATTTGATCATATGGCCCGTTTTGAGGGTATGAATATAAAAAAATTATACCAGAAACGAATGATTAGGCGCTTTCAAAGGGGTTTGGACTTTTTTTCTTCACAACGGCCGGCCAACCACGGTCATTCCGGGCCAGGGAATTACGGCCAGAATAATGATCAGCGCAAGCAAGAACAGCCAAAAAGCCCTTTTGTATTTCAGCGGATCCTGGATTTGTTTTTTTACCACGCCCCTGGCGAGGGTGATCAATGTGGTAGCCAGCACCATGCCCACAGGATGCTCCACCCAGAAAAACCGGTAAAATTTATCTTTCATCAGATGAACCCCTTCCGGAAGTCCGGTACTGAGCACGCCGAATCGTCCAAAAAACAACAGGTACAAACCGATCAGCAGCGTCAGGTGGGCACTGATCATGGTAAAGAGCCAGAGCCGGGCATCCGCATCCCGCAGCTCTTTATGCTTTCTCCAGCCTGAAAAACTTTGTATAATGGAAAGCAGCAGCAGCAACAGAATGATCCACCGCAATACACTGTGGATCTCTAAAAGGACAGCTTGCATATTTAAAAATTTGGGTGAAATTAAATCTTTTCATCATGCAAGCGTCGGGTAAGAACAGGGAATGATTGTAGTTTTGCCGCATGTTGCCTTTTTCCAAACCGCTTTTTATTCCCCCGCTCTTCGCCATCCTCCTGCTGCTGGGCTGCGGTCATGATACGCGGGTTTCCCAAAAAACAGGCGTTGATTCCAATCCGGCTTTTGCTTCGCTGAACGACAGCATCCGGTCATTTCCCCGGGATGCTTCCCTTTACCTCCGGCGGGGCGACCGGCTTTCGCAGGTCAATGCCCATGAACTTGCCCGGGCCGATTATATAAAAGCCTGGAGCTTGCAACCTTCCCTGGAAACGGCATTGCCTTATGCCGCCAACCTGCAGGTGCTGGGTATGGAAACGGAAAGGCTTGCCCTGCTGAAAACCTGTAATGCCCGGTTTTCGGACAATCAGCAGGTGAAGCGACTGCTTGCAGAGGCTTATGGTATTAGCGGAAGCCAGGAGCAGGCCCTGAAACAATACCAGTCCATACTGCAGAAAGATCCTGAGGATTTTGAAACCTGGTACGAACGGGGGATCCTGCTTGAACAAATGAAGGATACAGCCGGGGCCATCAGCTCCCTGCAAAAAGCCTATGCGCTGCAGGGCGTGCCTACCTACGGACTGGAACTTGCCCATCTGTATGCTGAACAAAAAAATGCAAAGGCGCTCGACATCTGCAATTTCATACTCAAAAGGGATTCGGGAAATATGCTGATCGATCCGCTCTTCATAAAGGGAATCTATTTCGCCAACAAAAAGATGTACCCACAGGCCATTGAACAGTTTGATTCCTGTATTGGCCGTGACTGGAAAACAACGGATGCTTACCTGGAAAAAGGAAGGGCCTATTATCAGCAGCAGAAATACCAGGCTGCCATAAATACTTTCCAAATGGCGCTCACCGTTTCCAATACAGATCCCGACGCCTACTACTGGCTCGGGAGATGTTACGAGGCCACCCACCGGAAAGCAGATGCCATCAGCTATTATGAAAAAACGCTCGCCCTGGATAAAAGATTTACGGAGGCGAAAGAGGCCATCGAAAGACTTCAATCCGGATTTGGGGATGCTCCGCGGTAAGATTACTTTTGACATTTGACAGTTACAGTTGATGGCATTCATTGTCCATTGTCAATTATCAACTGTCCATTTAAAAACCTTTACATGCCCTTTGTAGCCCCTTCCCTGCTTGCATCCGACTTCCTTCATCTGGCTGATGTTTGTAAACTGGTGAATGAGAGTGAAGCCGACTGGTTTCATCTGGATGTGATGGACGGACGTTTTGTTCCCAACATCAGTTTTGGCATTCCGGTGATTGAATACATACGCAAAGCGGCTAAAAAAACCCTGGATGTTCACCTCATGATCGAGGAACCTGAAAAACTAACGCCGGCATTTAGAAAGGCCGGTGCGGATATTTTGATCGTTCATCTGGAGACCTGCAGGAACCTGCACAGCAACATCCAGCAAATCAGAAGGCTTGGCATGAAACCCGCCGTAGCCATTAACCCGCATACACCGGTGGAATTGCTGAGAGACATCTTAGCCGACCTTTACCATGTGCTCATTATGACGGTGAACCCGGGGTTCGGGGGACAAACCTTTATTCCGCATTCACTCGAAAAAGTGCGCGAAATGAAAAAAATGATCGCAGCTACTGGAACAGAGGTTCTGATAGAAGTGGATGGCGGCATAACCATAGAAAATGCATCCAGCCTGGTGGAAGCCGGCGCAGATATCCTGGTGGCCGGTTCAACCGTATTCCAGTCCGCCGACCCGAAACAGGTGATCCACTTACTTAAAAACAGTTAAGCGGATTTTATGCGGAATGACCGAAAAATATTTCCGTCCCTTTTTATTCCTGCAGCATTCTTTTTTATCCTGTTGCTATCGCGTATACCGGTGTTCGCACAAAAACCGGTAGCCTATGTTTCCGGGAAATTGCTCGATGAAAAGGATCAACCGCTTGCTAAAGTTTCCATCATCATCCTCGGCAGGGAAACCGGCATCATCAGTTCTGATTCCGGCACTTTCCGTTTGCCCGTTCCTGCCGACAAGGCATTTGCCCTGATATTTTCCTATACCGGTTATAAAACTGTGCAACAGAATTTTTTGCTGAATGATAAGGAGGAGGAACGGGTGTTGATCCGGATGGAGAATTCGGATCGGGCCCTGCCGGATGTGATCGTTCATGACGAACAGGACCGGAAAGAAGCCGGGCTCATCCGGCTCAATCCGAAAGACGCCGTAAATATACCCTCCCCGGGAGGAAGCATTGAAAACCTCATCAAGGTATTTGTGGGTTCCACCAATGAACTGACCTCCCAGTATTCCGTGCGCGGCGGAAACTATGACGAAAACCTGATCTATGTAAATGACATCGAAATTTTCCGGCCCTACCTGGTGAGCAATGCCCAGCAGGAAGGATTGAGTTTTATCAATCCGGACATGACCCGGAACGTCAGCTTTTACAATGGCGGTTTCCAGGCGAAATACGGCGACAAGATCTCGTCCGTGCTCGATATCCAGTATAAAAAACCAAAAAAATTCGGCGGTTCAGTCTATGCGGGACTGCTCGAGCAGGGACTGGAACTGGAAGGGGTCTCCAAAAATAACCGGTTCACTTATCTGATCGGCATGCGTAACCGGGACTACAAAAACCTGCTCAGTGCGCAGGAAACCAAAGGAAATTATGCACCCTCCTCGACGGATATTCAGGGACTATTCACTTACCGGCTCGGCAATAAAAATTCCCTGGAATTATTTTCCGTATATTCGCAAACTGCATTCCATCTGATCCCACAGTCCGCCCAGCTTAGTACGGCTGTATTCTCTCCCTATTTTTCCTCCAACCTGGCACTCGATGTATTTTTTAATGGTCAGGAAAAAGACCGCTACCAAACCGGCATCCTCGGCCTTACCTGGAACCAACAGCTCGACAGGGACCTAAAATTAAAATGGATCATTTCCCTGTTCAATGACCATGAGCGGGAATCTTATGACATTACCGGTGATTATCTTTTTGGCGAAAGGGACTTCGACAAAACCAGTGCTGACTATGGAACCATCGTCAATCCCCTCGGTTCGGGCGTGTATCAGAATTATGCGCGGAATCTGCTGAACATTACGGTACTTGATTTTTCGCACAAAGGTTATCTGAACCGGGGAATTCATTATGTGCAATGGGGACTGAGCGCAAAACAGGAAACCGTACACGACCAGTTGATGCAATGGCAATATCAGGATTCTGCAGGATATTCTTTACCCAACCAGCCAGGATCCCTGGTACTATTCAGTTCACAAAACGGTCATTCCGATTTGCGAACCGGAAGGTTCACCGGATTCGTGCAGGACAATATTTCCTTTCCCGGGGTTCGCGCGTTTACACTGCAGGCCGGGGCCAGGATTAATTACAACACCCTGAACCGGCAATTGCTGGTTTCCCCGCGTACCGGTTTCTCCTGGAAACCAAAAAACAGCAACAGGGATGTGGTGTACCGCGGGGCGATTGGAATTTACGACCAGCCGCCATTTTACCGCGAACTCAGAAAACCAGACGGAACAATCAATAAAGAACTAAAGGCGCAAAAAAGCTGGCAGGTAACCGCCGGGGCGGATTTCAATTTTCATGCAAATGACAAACCCTTCCGTCTTTCCGTGGAAGCCTATTACAAAAGTCTGTGGGATGTGAATCCTTATGATGTGAACAACGTTCACGTGCAGTATTTCGGAACCAACAACGCCAGGGCCTACGCGATGGGTATTGAAGGCAGGTTATTTGGAAACCTTGTAAAAGATGCGGAAAGCTGGATCAGTATCGGACTCATGCGCACCAGGGAAAAGATCGATGGTGCCCGGTTTTACAATTATACCCTGGATTCCCTGAATCATCCAACGGATAGTACCCTGGTGAACCAGGGATGGATCAGGAGGCCCACCGACCGGTTGTTAACCTTCGGCATGTTCATTCAGGATTACCTTTCCACCAATAAAAATTTTAAGGTTTACCTTAGCCTGTTGTATGGCAGCAACCTTCCTTTTAATATACCGGGAAGCGTCAGATACAGGAACGCCCTGGTTATAGATCCGTATATACGGGCGGATATCGGTTTCAGTGCGCTGTTGCTGGATAATGATAAAAGTAACCGGAGGAGTCACAATCCTTTTCGCAACCTGGAAAACATCTGGCTTTCACTGGAAATCTTTAACCTGATCGATCGGGAAAACACCATTTCATACCTGCTTATCAAGGATTTTTCCAATACCACCTATGCTATGCCACAAAGGCTCACCCCCCGGCTGATTAATCTTAAATTCACCACCCGGTTCTAGTCTGCGGCCCCAATTTTCCATAATCGATCCGAATTTTCCCGATCTGGGAGATTATTACCCTTTGAAACTAACATAAGAAGCTATAAATCAAGCATTTAATTACTGGCAAATAAATGGATATATAAACAGCAAATCGACCCTTATGAAAGAAAGAATTAAAGAACTGATGGATATGCTGAAAGAGCTTGTTCCCGAAATGAATCCGGAAAGAGAGAGCTACAACAACTTGCGTCTTATCCCTGTGCCGGTTCAAAACCGGGAGCAAAAAAGGCCTAACCCTTACAATACCAACAGATAAATGTTTTATTTAGAAGAGGAACAGTTTCCCAAACCTGAAAACCCTATGGAAATTTCATCCCATCCCGCGAAATTCTCCAACGACATCGTCGTGGAGATCAAAGCCGATACGGAGGATCATTGCATCATTGTTCTGACCAATCATTCCGGAAGAATCCGCAGAATGATGGGCGTTAACCTGATCCGCGGAACAAACGACATTCATGTGGAAAACGTGGATACGCTGGAAGCCGGTCTTTACCAGCTCAGCGTAAAAAATACAGAATCCACCTTATTGTATACTTCTATTCTTACCAAACCCTGATCAAGCTTTACCTAAACTTACCAAGTTTTTAATGAGCTGCACTTATTTTAAGGATTACGAGGGGGCCTTTTCAGGCTCCCTTTTTTATTTAGGTCATCCTCCCCTTACTTTAGACTCTGGTATACCAGCTGTTCAAATTTTTTTGACAGATCCCCATGACTGTTCGGCACCTGCTGGGTCATGATCAGACAGATCAATTTCGCTTTGGGATCGGCCCAATAGGTGGTTCCGAAAAAGCCGCCCCACGAAAAACTCCCTGTATTCCGTCCATCCCGGGCTGCTGCTTTCCCGCTGGTTATGTCAAAGCCCAATCCGAAATTATCCACGCCGTTAAAAGTAAAATCCAACTGTCCGCTCGTCATGAGTTCCACGGTACGGGGTGCCAGCACCTGTACGCCGTTATAGGCTCCTTTGTTCAACAGCATTTGAAGCAGTATGGCATAATCAAAAGCGGTGCCCGTTAATCCGGCCCCTCCGGAGAAATACCTTTTTTTATCCAGTGGATATTCCGGATCTATTCCCGTTTTGGTTTTTTCCCATAAAGAGATTTCTCCCGAAGCATTTTCGGCATAAACGGGAGCCAGCCGGGACCCTTTTGATGAGGGCACGTTAAAATAAGTATCCTGCATGCCCAGCGGTTTGAATATTTTCTGTGACAGGTAATCCTCCAGGTCCTCTCCGCTGATCACTTCTACCAGGCAACCCAGTAAATCAACACTCAATCCATAGGTCCACTTTTCTCCCGGGTTATGGACCAGCGGAAGTTTTGCCAGGCGTTTCATGGTTTCCAGCAGACCTGCATTTACCGTTCCGAGTCCGCTGGGAATATGCGCTTTCGCATAAATCGCTTTCATGGAGGCACTCCCTATTCCCGGATAATCCAGTCCTGAAGTATGGGTGAAAAGGTCGCGGAAAGTGATATCGCGGCTGGCCGGGCGGGAGGTATAACTGCTGTCCCGTTCATTGAAATGATCCAGCACCTGAGGATTTTTGAATTCGGGAATAAAATCCGCAATCGGCTCATCCAATGTAAATTTCCCTTCTTCATACAGGGTCATGGCTGCCACGCTGACCACCGCTTTGGTTTGCGAGGCAAGGCGAAAAAGGGCATCGCTGGGCATCGGCTTTTTGCCGGAGGCGTCCGCATATCCATACCCTTTATATTGAATGAGCTGGTTGTCCTTAACGATAAGGGTTACCACATCCTTCACCCATCCCTTTTGGATATATTCATTGACCAGCGTATCAATCCGGCGGAGCCTGGCATAATCAATATCCTGACGATCCTTTTGATCGGTCCGGATATTCTGTGCGGCAGCAGAAAAACAAAGAAGGGGAAGAAGAAAAAGAAGAGCTAAAATCTTTTTCATTAAAATATTTTTTAAAAGATAATACAATTTTACTAACCCGGAATCCGGGATTTATAAATCGCCCTGGGTAACGGCGGCTTCCAGTCAGGGTTCCGGTCATTTTTTCTTCAGCAAGGATTAACTTTGCCACATGACAAAGCTTTCCGTTAACATCAACAAAATTGCGACGCTTCGCAACAGCCGCGGAGGAAATAATCCCGATGTAGTGAAAGCTGCTGTGGATGCCCAACGCTTCGGAGCGGACGGCATCACTGTTCATCCGCGGCCGGATGAACGGCATATCCGCTATCAGGATGTATACGATATTAAAAAGATCATCCGCACCGAATTCAATATCGAGGGAAACTGCCAGGAACAAAAGTTTGTCGATCTGGTGCTGAAAGTAAAACCCGATCAGGTAACCCTTGTTCCCGATGCATTGAACCAGATCACCTCCAACCACGGATGGGATACGGTTAAACATGCAGATTACCTGAAGCAAATCATTCTGGTCTTTAAAAAAGCCGGCATCCGCGTTTCGATCTTTGTGGATCCGGTGGAGAAGATGGTTGAAGCAGCCGCGCTTACCGGAGCGGACCGGGTGGAACTTTATACAGAGGGATATGCCAAAGCATTTCATCGGCATAAAGAAGAGGCGGTACTGCCTTATGTAAAAGCCGCAAAAAAAGCAAAGTCACTGGGATTAGGAGTAAATGCGGGCCATGACCTGGACCTGGATAACCTGCGGTATTTTTCGATATCCATTCCGGAAGTGGACGAAGTTTCCATTGGTCACGCGCTGATCAGCGATGCCCTGTACCTCGGATACGAGAACGCGATACAATTGTACAAAAGACAATTAATCGAGAGTTAATTGCAGCCCAGCAGCGCGCAGAGTCTGGCTTCCAGCTCGGGACCCCGAAGGTTTTTACCGATGATCTTTCCTTCCGGGTCTACCAGGAAATTCTGGGGTATCTGCTGGATACGGTATTTCAAGGCCGCTTCATTATTCCAAAACTTCAGATCACTGACCTGGGCCCATTCGAGCCGGTCATCATGGATGGCTTTTATCCAGGGATCCCGCGACCGGTCCAGCGACACACCCAGCACGGTGAAGTTTTTTGCCTTGAATTTCCCATAGGCCGCCAGCACATTCGGATTTTCCATTCGGCAGGGCTGGCACCAACTGGCCCAGAAATCCACCAACACATATTTTCCTTTGAAAGAAGACAGCGTCACGGGATTTCCCGCGGTATCACTCTGGGTGAAATCAATGGCTTCGGTTCCCACGGCCCCTATCTTGCCGATGTCAATTTGTTCTCTGACATATTTTCCAAACATGCTTCCCTGCACGGCGGGAGACAGGCTCAGATATCTCCGTTCCAGCAGCAGCGGATCATTCGTCAGCTGATTGGTGACCACCAGAACGAAAGGACTTACATAGGAAGATTTTCGCTCCAGGATAAAACTGTCAATTTTATTTTCTATTACGCCGGCAACCGCATTGTATGCTTCGCCGATCGAATCTCTTTTGGAGACGCCTTCAGGGGAGTTTGCCAGTTTGCTCATGGCATTCAACTGTTGGAAATACACATTGAAGGTTTGCTGAAAGCGCATAAAGTCATCATGACTGGGAGATCCGGTTACCTTAAGCTTTGCCAGGTTGTCAACCGAGCCTTCCACATTTACGTTGTCGTTGCCGATGAACAATACGGCCTTTTTTTCCACCGATTTAAAATTCAGTTCGTAAAGGTTGGGTTCCGGAACCTGCCCTTTCAGTATAAAGGCCCCGTTCTTTACCGTTGTCTTTGCCAGGGTATCCGTCGATTTATTGGCATCGGTTACAAAAACGGCTGACTTATCAGCAACTCCCTTTACGTGACCGTTTATAGTAAAACCAGCCGGCTTAACCACCTGGGCATTAGCCAATCCGGTTAGTCCGGCAATCAGGATCAGAAGACTTTTCATGTACTTTATTCATTTTATATTTTGAACAGCTTTTATTTTTTCACCTCCCTCAATGCAAGAACGTCACTAACGTCCTGCAAATTATGCCCCCTGGCCTGTAACAGGATCAGGTAATGAAAAAGCAGGTCGGCCGCTTCATTCAGAAAAAGAGAATCGTCCTGGTCCTTGGCCTCGATGATCAGTTCCACACTTTCCTCTCCCAGCTTTTGGGCGATCTTATTGATCCCCTTTTTAAACAATCCGGAAACATAAGAGTTTTCGGAGGGATGATCTTTTCTTTCGCGGATCACGGACTCCAGATGAGCGAGAAAGCCGGCCGGTTCGTTCTTTTCGCCCCAGCAGGTATCCGCACCTGTATGACAGACAGGACCTTGGGGCATGGCCTGGATCAGGAGCGTATCCTGATCACAATCAAGCGCGATACTTTTCAGTGTGAGGAAATGACCGCTTTCCTCCCCTTTGGTCCATAGTCTTTTTTTGGACCGGCTGTAAAAGGTCAGTTTACCGATCTCCCTTGTCCTCTCCAGGGCCGCCTGATTCATAAAGCCCAGCATCAGCACTTTGCGTGTGCGTTCATCCTGAACAATGGCAGGCGCCAGACCATCGGCATATTTTGAAAAATTAACTTCCATAAAACAAAATTAGATTCTTATGTTGATACCGCGGTCTTTCAGAAATTGTTTTAGCCCGGGTATGGGGATCTCGCGGAAATGAAAGATACTTGCTGCCAGTGCGGCATCGGCAGATCCTTCGTTAAATACATCGGCAAAATGCTGCATGGTTCCACCTCCGCCGGATGCAATAACGGGAACGGGCAGGGAGCCGGCAAGCCTACGCGTAAGTTCCAGCGCAAATCCTTTTTTCGTACCATCTTGGTCCATGGAGGTGAGAAGAATTTCCCCGGCACCGAGGTCCACGCCTTTTTTGGCCCAGTTGGAACAGGTCATACCCGTGGGTAACCGTCCGCCATTCAGATGGACATAATACTCACCGTCCCCGGATTTCTTGGCATCTATAGCCAGCACCACACACTGACTTCCGAACTCCCTGGCAAGTTCTGCAATCAGTGCAGGGTTTTTAAATGCCGCGGTATTCACGGAAATTTTATCGGCACCGTTTTCCAGCAATACCTGCACATCGGCAACGGAGGAAATACCACCGCCAACAGTAAAAGGTATATTGATGTGATGAGCAATCCGGCGCGCCAGTTCACTCAGTGTTTTTCGTTTCTCGTTGGTTGCCGTGATGTCCAGGAAAACCAGTTCATCTGCGCCCTGCTGCGCATACCATGCGCCCAGTTCCACCGGATCCCCCGCATCCCGGAGATTGACGAAGTTTGTTCCTTTTACGGTGCGGCCGTTTTGGATATCCAGGCAGGGTATGATTCTTTTAGTCAGCATCTGGCGAGGTCCCTGAGTTTGATCAATCCTTCATATATGGCCTTGCCCACGATGGCGCCACGGCATCCCGCTTCCTCCAGTTTCGAAATGTCGTTCAGGGAACGGATCCCACCGCTGGCAATAAAATTCAGGTCAGGGAATTTCTGAACAATATTTTTATATAATTCCAGCGAAGGACCCTGCATGGCCCCATCGAGCGTAATATCCGTACAGAAGATCTGTTTTATTCCAGACCGAATATATTTCTCCATAAAATCATAGATCCAGATCTCCGTATTTTCCTGCCAGCCGCTGATCGAAATTTTTTCCCCCCGCACATCTGCGCCCAGGAGAAATTTATCCGCGCCATAATTTAAAAGCCATTCCAGAAAGAGTTCTTCATTTTTCACGGCAATGCTGCCAACCGTAGCAAAAGCCGCACCGGAATCAAATACGATCTGCAGATCCTTGCCGGCGGATATCCCACCGCCAAAATCGATGACCAGACCGGTTTTGCCGGCCAGCGTTTCCAAAACTTTCCAGTTTTGCACCGCCCCCTGCTTCGCCCCGTCAAGATCCACCAGGTGAAGCCTTTTCAAGCCTGCATCTTCAAATTGCCGGGCTACCTCCAACGGATGTTCATTGTATATCTTTTGCCGCGAATAGTCCCCCTGCGTTAGCCGAACGCATTTCCCGTTAATGATATCAATGGCTGGAATCACTTCGATGGACATGGTCAGTATCTATAGTTGAATAAAATTTTTCAAAATCTGTTCACCGGTACCGGCGCTTTTCTCCGGATGAAATTGCACCCCGTAAAAATTATCTTTCTGAAGTGCGCTGCTGAATCGTATGCCATATTCTGTTACGGCGGAGGTATCCGCACTCAGCGCAGCATAATAACTATGAACAAAATAACAGTATGGTTCTTCAGGAATGCCACTGAAAAGAGGAACCGGACTAACGTCCACGTAGTTCCATCCGATCTGAGGAATTTTGAGTCCGCTTTCTTTACTGAATTTATTCACCCTGGTGTTAAAAATCCCCAGGCATTCCGTTTCATTTTCTTCGGAATGGGTGCACATCAACTGCAGACCCAGACAAATACCCAATACGGGTTGTTGCAGGTTTCTTATAAGCTGATCCAGCTTTCGTTCCCGCAGGTATTGCATGGCGGTACTGGCTTCGCCAACGCCGGGAAAAATAACTTTGTCGGCACGCTTTATGGTCTCCGGATCATCCGTTACCTCTGCCTCCGCACCGATACGCTCCAGGGCATATAGAACAGACCGGATATTACCTGCATTATATTTCAGAATGACCAACTTCACTTCAGCGTATTTATAAAAATTTTTGTTCTGGTTTCAATTTCTTCCTGCGATGCACCCTCCAGTGCATTGATATAGGCAGTCCCGATGATGGCCCCGGCGGCATGGGAACAGGCTTTGCGAAAACTTTCCCTGTCCCTTATCCCAAAACCGATCAATACCGGATTCTGCAATTTCATACCCTCCAGTCTTTTGAAATAGGCGGACTGATCGGAGAGGTCCTTATTTTTTCCTGTTGTGGAAGAAGAAGAAACCGCATAAAGGAATCCCGTACTCAGGGCATCGAGTTTCCGGATGCGTTCAGCCACGGTTTCCGGAGTAACCAGGAACACAAAATCCAGTGCATGCTTTTTAATTTCAGGACCGTATTCCCTCTCAAATTCATACATGGGCAGATCGGGAAGAATGAGACCATCTATCCCTGCCGATGCGGCATCGTGGCAAAACCTGTCAAAACCATACTGAAGTATGGGATTCATATAGCCCATCAGCAAAACAGGCAGGTGAATTTCGTTTCGGAAACCGGTTAACTGTTGAAAAAGTGTGGCCAGGGTCATTCCGTTGGCGAGCGCGGTGGAACTGCTGGACTGGATCACCGGCCCGTCGGCCAGGGGATCGCTGTATGGCATGCCCAGTTCGATCATGTCGGCCCCCGCCAGCTGAAGGGCTTTCATCACCGGTATGGTACTATTTAATGCAGGAAAGCCTGCAGTACAGTACACATTTAAAATATTATGGGTTTTCTTTTGAAAAAGTTCCTGAATACGACTCATAGTAACATTTAAAAATTATGCCTTCCCGGCCATCGCCTTCATGTAAGTATCCATGTCTTTATCTCCACGGCCGCTCAGGCAGATAACAACCGTTGCTTCTTTTGAAAATCGGATTTTTTCTAATGCAGCCACAGCATGCGCGGATTCCAAAGCAGGGATAATGCCTTCCAGTTGAGTCAACAAAAAAGCAGCGTTCAATGCTTCCTGATCCGTTGCACTATGAAATTCAGCTCTCCCCGAAACAAATAAATTCGCGTGTAAAGGGCCTATGCCCGGATAATCAAGTCCCGCAGAAATGCTGTGCGGTTCTATTACCTGGCCGTCTTCTGTTTGCATCACCAGGCTGCGGCTGCCATGCAAAACACCTTTTTTCCCCAACTGGGTTGTAGCGGCGCTCATTCCACTGTGTATTCCCAAACCAGCAGCTTCCACAGCGAATAGTTTTACATTTTCATTGTTGAGAAAATGGTAAAAAGCCCCTGCAGCATTACTGCCCCCGCCAACACAGGCGATAATGGCATCCGGATAATCGCGGCCGGTTTTTTCTGTCAGCTGCAATTTCACTTCTTTGCTGATCACACTTTGAAAACGGGCCACCATATCCGGATAGGGATGCGGCCCCACCACACTTCCGATAATGTAATGGGTATTGTCCGGATGATTGATCCAATCCCGGATTGCTTCATTGGTAGCGTCTTTCAAAGTTTTACTCCCGCTGGTTGCAGGTATCACGGTTGCACCCAGCATTTTCATCCTGGCTACATTCGGCGCCTGGCGCTCAATATCTTTTTCGCCCATGTACACAACACATTCAACACCCTTAAGGGCACAAACAGCGGCTGTGGCCACACCATGCTGACCAGCCCCGGTCTCCGCAATAATTCTTTTTTTTCCGAGTCTTTCGGCAAGTAAAATCTGACCAACTGTATTATTGATCTTATGTGCGCCTGTATGACAAAGATCCTCGCGCTTCAGAAAAATCCGGGTTCCGTATTTTTGGCTTAATCTTTCAGCAGGAAATAATGGCGTTGGGCGACCAACATAATCTTTAAGCAATGCATCAAATTCTTTACGAAATCCCGGCTCCTGCGTGATCTCGAGGTAACGGGTCTTGAGTTCCTCCACATTGCGATACAGCATCTCGGGAATGAACGCGCCTCCAAAGTCGCCATAATAACCCTGTTCAGAGGGTTGCTGATATATTTTTGTTCCGCTCATATTTTAACCTTTAAGCAAAGCGTCTCCACCTTTTAATTTTTACTTTTCAATTTCTTCCAGAAAACCCGCAATCTTATCCATGTCCTTTACGCCGCTGCTCAATTCAAAACGGCTGTTGATATCAATGGAGAAAAGTCTTTTTCCCACCGGCTCCTGACTGAATACCTTTAGCTTTTCTGCATCCCCCGGTTCTATACCACCACTTAAGAAAAACAACTTATCCAGGGTCACCGGTTTCAGCACATCCCAGTTGAATTTCTTACCTGTTCCGCCATATCCTACGCCCATGGTATCGAAAAGGAACATATCGCAGGAATCTTCAAATGGTCTTATGATCCATGATATCGGATCGTCTTCTCCAAGGCGGAAAACCTTGATCACGTTTACATAATTGGCAATCAACTCACACTGAAGCGGATTTTCATCACCATGCAGTTGCACCATATCAAGTCCATATTCATCCACGGTCCGCATCATGTCTTCGTAGGGTGAATTCACAAAAACGCCCACTTTGCCGATCCTCAGTTTCGATTTCCGCAATTCCTGGCCCACAATATGCCGTGCGGCATACCGCGGCGATTTCGGATAGAAAATAAATCCTGCAAAGTCAACGCCCAACTCATCAAGTTTTCTCACCTGATCGAGTTGCGTCATGCCGCAAACTTTTACTCTCATGAAGCTTCCTTTTAAGTTGGTCAACAAAAGAGGCAAAAGCAATCGCCGGATCGGGTTCCTTCATGAACTGCTCTCCGATCAGAAATCCGCTGAACCCCGCAGATTTAAGTGTGCAGAGCGTTTCCACGTCGCGGATCCCGCTTTCTGCAATGAGCATTTTATCAGCTGGCAGATCTTTGGCCAGCGCGATGGACCGGTTAATATCCACGGTAAATGTTTTCAGGTCGCGGTTATTGATCCCCACTACGTCAATGGCATCACCATCGTGGTCCAGTTCCGATTCCTGGTGTATCTCCAGTAAGGTTTCCATTCCCAGATTCTTTGCAAACACCGCCAGCCTTTTGGTTTCGGAAACCGTCAGACAGGCCGCAATCAACAGGATGATGTCTGCACCCATGGCCCGTGCTTCCGTAATCTGGTATTCATCTATCGTGAAATCTTTTCTGAGTATTGGCAAAGTTTGCACACGCGCACGAACTAGGTCTTCCGTAGAACCGCCGAAGGAAGTTGTATCCGTCAGCACGGAAATAGCAGCAGCGCCATACCGCGCATAGGCCGCAGTAACCGATTCCACAGAAGCCGTCGCATGAATGATTCCCCTGGATGGTGATCTTCTTTTGAATTCCGCAATAATGCCGGTTTTGGCCGGATCCGCCAGGAATTTTTTCAGTGAAATCACTTCGCGTTTAAAAAAAGGATTTTTTTCCAGCTCCGCAACAGACATTTCCTGCCTGCGCCGCCGCACCTCTTCCTTTTTATAGGCAATGATCTTTCCCAGTATATTCAATTCCGGCATCTTTCAATTTTAGAATTCGCGTGAACCACTCCCTCGCTACCATTTTCCCTGAAACTACGGCGGTTGAAAAAAGTTTCTGCTGAAGAAGCAAGACATTTTCAAATTTTCAAATCATCAAATTTTCAAATTCCTTCCACATTTGTCCTCACTGCATCCCTATTAATTTCTCCAGGCCAACCAGTGCCCGGCCGCTTTCCAGACTTTCAACCGATGCCTCAAAAGCCTTATTATAGTCTGTGTAAGCCCCTGTGCAATATAGCGCCATTGCCGCATTTGCAAATACCACGGCATTTTGTGCCCAGGATCCTTTTCCCTGTAGAATGTGCAGGAATATCCGTGCTGCTTCTTCCGGCGTGCTCCCGCCCTGTATGTCGGACGGGGAAACCATTCGTTTTCCCAGTTGCTCAGGTGTCATCACCTGTTCCCCTTCGTTGGTTATTACCCGGGCATCCCCGGTCAGCGACAATTCATCATAGCCATCCAGGCTGTGGATGATGGCAAAAGAAGATCCGGTCTGCTGGAGGAGATAGGTATAAATGCGGGCCATTTCCAGGTTATATACGCCTACGAGCTGAAATCTGGGGGAAGCGGGATTGACCATGGGTCCCAGCATATTGAAAAACGTGCGGATGCCCAGGTTTTTACGGATGGATCCCACGGCTTTCAGTGCCGGATGGAAAAGGGGTGCGTGCAGGAAACAGATATTGGTTTCATCCACTTCCCTCTTCAGTTTATCGGTATCGTTGCTAAGCCGGTATCCCAGCTGTTCCATCACATTGGAAGCTCCGCTGATGCTGGTGGCGCCGTAATTGCCGTGTTTGGCCACTTTTTGTCCGGCCCCCGCCACGATGAAGCTGGAAAGGGTTGAAATATTAAAGGTATTCTTGCCATCGCCGCCGGTACCCACGATATCCATCGTGTCATAACCATTCAGATCCACTTTCACCGCCAGTTCCAGCAGCGCATCCCGGAAGCCCTGGAGTTCTTCAATGGTGATACTGCGCATAAGAAACACGGTGACAAAGGCGGTAATCTCAGGTTCGTTATACTGCCCCCCGGATATATTCGTCAGCACATTCCTGGCCTGCTCACGTGTTAAGGTTTTATGTTCGAATAATAATTGCAATATTTTTTTCATAAGCGCATGTATTTAATGAAAAGCGGGGAGTCCATTGTTAAGTGTCAATTTCTTAACCAATTCCGCATCAGCGCTTCTCCCCCTGGTGTAAGAACGCTTTCCGGATGAAACTGCACACCCAGCACATCATACTTCCGGTGTCTGATGGCCATGATGTGTCCGTTCTGGTCTTTTGCCGTAATCTCCAGCTCCTCCGGAAACCCTTCCGGATTGATCACCCAGCTGTGGTATCGCCCCGCCGGAAAAAGGTTCGGTAGTCCGGCAAAAAGATCTGCATTTGGCGCATGATCTTCCGCTTCCCGTGGTAAAATTTCAACCGGTAATGCTACGCCGTGGTACACTGCGGACAGGTTCAGCAGCCGGCCACCGAAAACTTCCCCTATGGCCTGGTGGCCCAAACAAACTCCCAGGATGGATTTACTGGACGCATATTGTCTGATAAGTGGCAGCAAGAGGCCCGCCTCAGCAGGAAGTCCGGGCCCCGGAGATAAAATGATCTTATCATACTGCTCCACTTTGTTCAGCGATATCTGATCGTTGCGGCAAACATCCACCGGTTCACCGATGATTTTTTCAACCAGGTGAACCAGGTTGTACGTGAAGGAATCGTAATTGTCGAATACCAGAATTTTCATCTTGATTTAGCTTAAATGTTTGCGGCCAGCTCTATGGCGCGTTTCAGGGCTCCGAGCTTATGGTTTACTTCTTCCAGTTCATTTTTTGGTTTGCTGGCCGCCACGATCCCGGCGCCGGCCTGATAGGTTAATCTGTTCCTCCTGCTCAGCAGGCTGCGGATCATGATCGCCTGCGTACAGGTGCCATCAAATCCGATGAAACCGATACATCCGCCATAATAACTTCTGGGCGTCGGTTCATAACCGGCAATCAGCTCCATGGCCCGGATCTTGGGCGCCCCGCTCAGCGTTCCGGCAGGGAATGTTGCCGCGAGCAGACCAAACGGATTGCGGTCTTTACCCAGCTTACCCCTTACTTCACTCACCAGATGGATGACATGGGAATAATACTGCACCTCACGGAAATGGGTAACCGAAACCTCATCACATTTACGGCTCAGGTCGTTTCGGGCAAGATCCACCAGCATAACGTGTTCCGCATTTTCCTTGGCATCTCTGAGCAGAGCCTCCGTCATGGCCTTGTCCACTTCGTCATTACCCGAACGCATACAGGTGCCGGCAATGGGATGCATGATGGCGTTGCCGTCTTTGATCAGCACCTGGGATTCCGGCGAAGAACCCATCAGCCGGTAATTCCCGTAATCAAAATAAAATAAATAAGGACTGGGATTTACATTACGCAGGGCGCGATAAACATTAAATTCATCGCCGGTAAAGGGCAACTGGTAACGACGGCTCAGCACGATCTGGAACACATCCCCGCGCAGGCAGCTTTTAATACCTTTTTCCACCATGTCCATATATTCGCGGTCCGTCAGGTTACTGGTTTCTTCCCCGCTTACGCGAAACGGATAAACAGGCACGTCTTTGGACCGGATCAGGGATTCCACCAGCGGCAATTCGCTTTCCATCCCCGCCACCTGGTTCTCGCAGATATACAGTTCATCCCGGAAATGATTGATCGCGATCACATACTGATATAAGCGGTAACGCATTAACGGGATGATGATTTCTTCTTCTTTTTCAGGAAGATTGATCCTGTCAAAAAAACGGACCGCATCAAAGGTTGTGTAGCCAAACAGGCTTTGCGCCGTTTTTACCGGTTTCTCTGACGCTGTATCCACGTCGAAATGCTGCATGTAGTCCCAGAGCAGATCTGGAACACTACCGGATTCCAGGTCAATTTTTTCGGTGGGGCGTCCCGGATATTTGAACTCCATCTGTTGACGGTTGGAAATTTCCATTCCGCCGATGGCATGGATGCAGATGAAAGAGTAACTGTTCTCCGCAGCATGAAAGTCGGTGCTTTCCAGCAACACGGTATCACGGAAGCGGTCACGCAGCCGCAGATAGATCCCTACCGGAGTGTAGATGTCCGATAATATTTTCTTAAACGTAGTCCTTAACTGGATCTTTTTCATATTGGCTATACTTGGTGAATCAGGCCGGCCCGTTTGATCCGGAACATAAAAAAAGCCCCGGATAAAACCGGGGCCTGATATGTTTTAAACATAGCTATCGCATTACGCGCCCCGATCGGAGTTTGTATGCCACCGCCATGTATTGTTGATCAGTTTCTTTGTCATGCTTTGCAAATATGGGACGTAATTGTCAAATTACCAAATCGTGTTTCAGAACATTCCCTTGGTGGTGGGCAGGTAATTACTCAGCGGATCCCGCTTCACGGCCATTCTCACGGCTTTGGCAAAGGCTTTGAAAATGGCTTCAATTTTATGGTGTTCATTTTCTCCGTGGCATTCAATATTCAGATTACAACGGGCACCATCAGAAAAGGATTTGAAAAAATGAAAGAACATTTCCGTGGGCACGTCACCCACTTTTTCCCTTTGAAAATCCGCATTCCACACGATCCAGTTCCTGCCGCCGAAATCCAGCATCACCCGAGCCTCTGCATCATCCATAGGCAGGGCGAATCCATATCTTTCCATTCCCCTTTTATCTGCCAGCGCTTTGGAAAATGCTTCTCCGAGTGCAATTCCCGTGTCTTCGATGGTATGGTGCTCGTCTACCTGGAGATCCCCGTTCACCCGGATCTTCAGATCCATTTTTCCGTGACGGGCCAGCTGGTCCAGCATGTGGTCGAAAAAATGCAGTCCGGTCTGGATATCAGACTTCCCGCTGCCGTCCGCATTTAATTCAATGTGTATTTTTGTCTCCTGCGTATTGCGGTCGTTCACCACCTGGCGCAGGCCGGATTTGAGGAACAGGTAAATGTCTTCCCATCTGGTGCTTTCTAGTGCGGTTACTTTTTGAAGTTCGGCGAGGGAATCCTTTACTTCTTTGCCCCCGAGACCACCATCCTGTTTAATCCAGATGGCCTGGCAGCCCAGATTTTTCGCCAGCTGCACATCGGTGATGCGATCTCCGATCACAAATGATCCCGGGATATCATAGCCGGGATTGTTCAGATAGCCGGTAAGCATACCGGTTTCCGGTTTGCGGTCCGGAGATTTATCCGCAGGAAAAGATTTGTCGATATGCACCGCGCTGAAATGTATGCCTTCATTTTCCAGAGCCTTCATCACGAATTCCTGCAGGGGCCAGAAGGTATGATCCGGAAAATCAGGTTGGCCAAGGCCATCCTGGTTGGTCACCATGACCAGCTCGTAATCCATTTCTCTGGCAATCCTGCCCATGTATTCAAACATGGCCGGATAAAATTCCAGCTTGCTGAAATCATCCACCTGATAACTCGGGGGTGCTTCTTTGATCAATGTCCCATCCCTGTCAATAAATAAGATTCTTTTCATTTGTTGTGTTATGATGGCTTACGTGGCAATGTGCTGATGTGAAAATGAATTTGAAACGACTGTTGAAACAAAAGAATCAGCACATTTCCATACCAGCACATTTTCACATTATCATTTCCCGGTTTCTCTCAGCTTCTTCACTTCCGAAATTTTAAGCATGATGATTGCCCTGGGCCAAAACGGCAGCAGGTAAGATAGCAACGGCAGCGAAGAAAAAAATAAGCAGCGGTCTTTGGCTACAGATCATTTTATTTTATACGTTATTTTCCAGATGGTTCCTTTCTCATCATCGGTTACATACAATGCGCCATCAGGAGCCTGCGCGAGACCGCAGGGACGGTGAACCGCACTTCCTGAAGCCACCTGTTCGGGTGTTCCTGCAAATCCATTGGCAAAAATTTCCCATTTACCGGAAGGCTTGCCATTGAGGAAGGGTACGAATGCCACAAAAAAACCGGCCTGTGGTTCGGGGGCCCTGTTCCAGGATCCGTGAAATGCGATGAAGGCTCCGTTCTTATACCTTGCCGGGAACTGATCTCCGGTATAAAAAAGCAAATCATTGGGAGCCAGGTGTCCGGGAAAAGCAACCACCGGATTGATCGCTTTTTCACCGCCGGTTTTTTTGCCATCTCCACCATATTCCGGAGCCAGTATTTTCTTTTTCTGAAACTCATCATAATAAATATAAGGCCATCCTGCATCATCCCCTTTATGCAGTTCATACAGGCATTCTGCCGGCAGTTCCGCATTTTGTTTTGCAGTAAACATTTTCGGGAAAATGGAACTCAGCTGATCCCGTCCATGCTGCGTAACGAACAGCGTGTGGGTGGCCGAATTCCAGTCAATGCCCATCGCATTACGTATTCCGGATGCGTAGTGTATCCCGTCGCCGTAAGTCTGGTTTGGCTTGTCCGCCTTAAATTCCCATATGCCACCTGCGGAATCCAATACAGGACAGGGCTTCATTCCCAGTGAACCCGTTTTTCTGTCCTCCACCTGGCAACTGTTGGAGAAGGCTCCGATATTGACAAACAAATTGCCATCGTCATCGAGCGCGATGGATTTTGCTTCGTGTTCATTCCGGGCGATCAGCCCGGTGACGATCTTTTCCGGATTGCCCGGATCACTCACCGTGCCATCGTCATTTAATTTAAACCGGTAAACTTCCTTATCTGAACTGGCATATATATACCCGTTTTTTATGGCCATGCCTGTTCCCTTGAAATCCCCGAACACGGATTGTTCATCCGCCACGCCATCGTTATTTTTATCTTTCAGCAGCACAATGGTTTTCCCGTTCACCATGCCGTCTATTTTTACATATACATCCCCTCCGGGTGCAACCGCAACGTGGCGGGCCTTACCGAGGCCGCTGGCAAAAATGGTTGTGCTGAATCCCTCAGGAACTTTTAAAGTAACATCCGGCGCCGAAATTTCCGGCCTGGATACGGCAAGCGCATCGTTGGAGGCGATTTTACCTGAATCTGCAACCGCAGTTGAATCTGTTCCTGAACCATTGGAGGAATTCCCCGTGCAGGAAGCCGCCATCAAAAAAACCAGGGCGAATAGGTTATTTTTAAAATGTTTCATATGAACCTGCTTTTAAATAGAAATGGTAAAAGTATGCAATTCCGGTTATTTCATCCTTCTTAAAGCCTCCAGCAATTCCTCATTCTCTTCTTTTTTACCAACGGTGATCCGCAGGCAATCTTCACACAGGTGAACCCGGCTTCTGTCCCGGACCACGATCCCGCTGTTTAATAAATGGCCGTACACTTCCTTTGCACGTTTTATTTTCACTAGGAAAAAGTTGGCGTCGCTTGGATATACCTTTTCAACAGCAGGCAGTTGTATGATTTCGACGGCCAGCTGATCACGCAAAGAAACCAATTCCCTGATCATGTCGTTTACCCGGTCTTTTTGTGCGAGCGCTTTCAACACCAGCTCCTGGGTTGGCTGGGCAATATTATATGGAGGTTTTATGCGGTTCAGTACATCTATAATGGCTTCACTCGCAAAAGCCATACCCACCCGGAGTCCGGCCAGGCCCCAGGCTTTACTGAGCGTTTGCATCACCACCAGGTTGGGATATTCCGTCAGCTCCCGGATAAAACTCTGCTGCCTGGAAAAATTAATGTATGCCTCGTCAATCACCACCAGACCGTCAAAATTATTCAGAATCATTTCAATAAGCTGACGATGGAAGGCATTACCTGTCGGATTATTAGGTGAACAGATCCAGATGATCTTGGTATGCTGGTCAACCAGCGATTCCATTTTTTCCAGGTCGGGCTGAAATTCTTCCGTCAACATCGCCCTTCTCACCTCCACGTCGTTGATGCGGGCGCTCACTTCATACATGCCATAGGTAGGCGGATTGATGATGGTATTGTCCAGGCCCGGATTGCAGAATGCGCGGAACAGCAGATCGATGCATTCATCACTGCCATTGCCGAGGAAAATATTCTTCGCGGGAACGCCCTTAATACCGCTCAGCATTTCCTTGATCTTTACCTGATGCGGATCCGGATAACGGTTGTACTGTTCGGGAATAGGAGAACCGATACTGTTCTCATTGGCATCGAGGAATATGTTGGCCGTACCGCTGAATTCATCCCTGGCCGAGGCATAAGGCACCAGCTGACGGATATTATCGCGAATCAAAAGATTGATATCAGGCATGAACCTTGTTTTTTATTTGTTTCAGTCTGATCTCCACGGCGGCGGCATGCGCCTGCAAACCCTCTGCCCTGGCCATCTCCATCAGGGTTTCACCGATTCCCGAAAGCCCCTCTGCGGTGATCTGCTGGAAACTGATCTTCTTGATAAAAGAATCCACACTCACCCCGCTGTACGCCCTGGCAAATCCATTGGTCGGCAGGGTATGATTGGTGCCGCTCGCATAATCCCCCGCGGTTTCCGGTGCATAGTGCCCGATGAAAACGGAGCCTGCATTTTTTACCTTTAATGCCAGCTCTTCCGCGTTCCTGCAAGCCAGGATCAGATGTTCCGGTGCATAGGCATTCAACAGATCCAGGGAGGTTTCTGCATCACGGACAACAATCGTTTTACTGTGCTGCAGTGCGCGGCCGGCAATATCTTTCCTTGGGAGCAGTAAAAGCTGCCGGTCCAGGGACTGCATCACCTGCTCCGCCAATTCCCTGCTGACGGTGACCAGGATAACCTGACTATCCGGTCCGTGTTCGCACTGGGATAACAGGTCGGCGGCTACAAAATCCGCATGGGCCGTATCATCCGCGTATACCGCCAGTTCGCTGGGACCTGCCGGCAGGTCTATCGCCACCCCTTCCTGTTGAAGCAATTGCTTGGCGCAGGTGACGTACCGGTTACCCGGACCGAAAATTTTATCGACGCGGGAAATCGTTTCCGTTCCGTAGGCCATCGCCGCGATGGCCTGAACGCCACCTGTTTTAAAGATATTACGCACCCCTGCCACAGCAGCGGCATACAGAATGGCCGGATGCAGCTTTCCGTCTTTGCCCGGCGGTGAACACAATTGAATTTCCCGGCACCCGGCAATCACGGCCGGAACCGCCAGCATCAACACCGTGGAGAATAATGGCGCCGAACCACCGGGAATATACAATCCGACTTTTTCAATGGGAACGGACCTTCTCCAGCAGCGGATACCCGGCATGGTTTCCATCACTTCTTCTTCTACGCGTTGCTTTTCGTGAAAGCGCTCAATATTTTTCCAGGCCATCCGGATAGCCGCTTTTAACGGTTCCGATAAGGATGATTCTGCCATTTCCCATTCAGCCGGTGTTACGGCACGATCAGCAAGAGATACCTGGTCAAATTCCAATGAATATCTATCTACCGCCGCATCGCCCCCGGCTTTCACTTCCCCCATGATTTTTTTCACGCTGGCTTCCAGGGAAAGCGTGTCCTGCAGGGGCCTGGCCAGCAATGGCTGCCATTCCTTTTTATCCGGATATTCGATGATCTGCATGGGAGAAAAATATTTGTTTTTACAAAATCATTTTTTCTATTGGCACCACCAATATGCCCTGCGCACCGGCGGCTTTTAATTTTTCAATGATGTCCCAGAATTCATTTTCATTCACCACACTGTGAACGCTGCTCCATCCCGGTTCTGCCAGGGGAAGCACCGTAGGACTCTTCATTCCGGGTAGTAAGGAAATAATTTCTTCCAAATGGGCATTCGGCGCATTGAGCAGGATATATTTCGTGTGCCGCGCCGTGCGTACGGAGCGGATGCGGAACAACAATTTTTCCAGGATCTCCATGCGTTCCATATCCAGCGCCGGATGACGTATCAAAACCGCTTCACATTGTAAAATCGTTTCTACTTCTTTCAGGCCATTCATAAAAAGTGTTGACCCGCTGCTGACCAGGTCGGCAATGGCATCGGCCAGCCCAATGCCGGGCGCTATTTCCACCGAACCGCTGATCTCATGTATTTCGGCGGTGATTTTTTTCCTGCGGAGAAATTCCGTCAGCAGCACCGGATAGGTGGTCGCTATCTTTTTGTTACGGAGAAATTCCGGTCCGTCATACTGTTCGTTCCTGCCAACAGCCACAGACAAACGGCATTTTCCAAATCCGAGTTTTTCCGTAATGGTCACCTGCTTGTTCTTTTCATAGATCACATTCTCTCCCACGATGCCGATATCCGCCACAGCGTCTTCCACATACTGCGGGATATCATCATCCCGAAGAAAAAAGATTTCCATGGGGAAATTCTCGGCTTCCGTTTTTAGCTTGTTGATTCCGTTCTTGAGATCAATGCCGCAGTCTTTCAGCAGTTTCAGGGAATCTTCATACAGGCGACCCGATTTCTGAACAGCGATCTTTAATTTGCCGGATGACATATAATAGGTTTGACAGGTACTAAAAAAAACAGGGGCTTACCTTTCGATAAGCCCCTGCAATAATATTGTTTACACAAAACATCAGCAGCCTACCGGTTGGGTAAGGTATGATGACGATGTATGTTTACAAAAATGTTCATGATTTGTGAGCCGCAAAAATAATTGCCTCCGGGCAATACACCAAAATTATTCCTATTTAGATCCCTTGGCGTCGGCAAGGAATTTGGCCAGGCCGATATCGGTCAACGGATGCTTGAGCAGTCCCAGTATGGGTTCCAGCGGGGAGGTAACCACATCGGCTCCTGCTTCCGCGCATTGCACAATATGCAGTGAACTCCTGATGGAAGCGGCGAGGATCTCCGTTTCATACCCCTGGATCGCATAAATATTGGCAATCTGTTCAATCAGCTGAACCCCGTCCCAGTTGCTGTCGTCAATCCTTCCGATAAACGGAGAAACATATTTGGCACCTGCCTTGGCCGCCAGGATGGCCTGACCTGCTGAAAAGACAAGCGTACAGTTTGTTCTGATGTTGTTGTCCGTAAACCATTTCATGGCTTTCACGCCCTCTTTGATCATCGGCACTTTCACAATGATATTCGGGTTTATTTTCGCCAACTTTTTGCCTTCTGCCACGATACCGTCGAAATCAGTCGATATCACTTCAGCGCTTACATCCCCCTTCACCAGGTCGGATATCGTTTTGTAATGCCGGGTGATGTTTTCTTCCCCGCGGATGCCTTCTTTGGCCATCAGGGAAGGATTCGTCGTTACCCCATCCAGTATTCCGAGATCATTGAGTTCCCTGATCTGGGCCAGGTTTGCGGTATCGATAAAAAATTTCATACAGAATATTTACAGAGATTGATGGATTTAAAAAAAAATGGCAAGTTACTTACATCGCACCGCTACGACCACCTACCCTTGCTGCCTTCCGGCCCTGGGGGATTCAGCAGGAGCTGGTCGTATAAGACTTGCCGGGACAAAGATAATACAATTGGGTTAAGAGCGGAAATTGAATCGTTGATGGTTGATGGTTGACCGTTGACGGACTTTAATTGTGAATTCGCGCCGGAGTTCGGTCATCCGTCAACAGTCAACCTTATTATTTCGCATTCAGTGTATTCAACGAAAAAGTTCCTACCAGCTGGTCAGCGCGTGCGCCCATAGCGCGGTAATAGACCAGGATGAGATAATCATTTTCGGTTTCCAGGTGGTTGCCTTCCGTAAACTGGAAAGAGGCCCTTGCTGCCGGATCGCTTTTATTTATCGTAACATAAGCATAATTATAATATCCCATTTTCAGCAGAGCCGATCCTTCATAAATACCCTTTTGGCTATTGAAATTCAGGCGGGTCGCATCATCGAAAGTATAATTGGTCAGCGCACCGAATAAATACAGATCCTGATCCGGCAATGCGGCGTTGTCGGGCGGGATAAAAGTGAATTTAACGGTCGCATAATCCGTTTGCCAGAAAGGATTGATGCTTTCCGTAGTTTTAATGAAGTACTGGCCATTATAATCAGTATAAAAATAATACGGTGATCCGGAACGGTCCACATCCGGTTTTACATAAATGGTGGTGGCTGCAGGTTGATAATCTGCCCTGGCCACCCGGTCGCTCTGGTACCGGAAACTTTGCAGGTCGAGCCAGCGCCACTCCTGTCCGCCGGGAAAAACAGGAATATCGTCACTGTTATATTCGAAGCTGGTACCTGAAAAAAAGGAGGGCTTATCAATATATATGGCGTTATCCCAGCGGTGATTCTGCAACACGATCACTTTCATCTGCTGGAAAGGATTGATAAGGGTGAGTGCGCGGCTGTTTACCGTGAACTGTATTTTCTGGTGTGTTTGGGAAATCTGGGGGTTCATGGGCTGGAGAAACTGACCCGAAACAGAAACGGCATTCTCCGCTACCAATAGTCTCCTGGTAAATGCCAGTTTGGACGTGTCGTTATTCAGGAAAACTTTTAACAGATAATTACCTGAACGGGTGATCCCGGATCCCTGTTCCGGCAACAAGGCATGATAATGCGTATACCGGGTCAAAGCCACAGAGGAATAATGGTAAGCGGATATGGGGTTTTGTTCAAATCCCCGGATATAATCAAAACTGCTCACCTGAGCCGGTGTCCAGTCTGCATTACACAACTGATAGGTATAATAATAACTTTTGTAATTCGCATCCAGGTCATCGAATTCCAGGTCGATCTTTTCCCCTCCGTTGAGTTCGATCACCGGATAGGCAAGCTGGTTACCGTGCAGATACAACTGAACCGTATGAATATTCGGCATATAAACAGAATCCGGTGATTGAGCGGGCAGCACACCGTAAATCCAAAGCAAACAGATCATCAACAGGTACTTCATGGTATTTTACTTCTTGCAATGATAACGCAATTCCCGAAAAAACTTTTCTGGCACCTGCGGGAAGTCTATTTTTGATCTGAAAACGCGTTCTATTTGAATTTATCTTCTTTTATAGCCGGGAGAATTGCTTTTAACCGGCAACATTCCTCATCCCGGTTTATCATCCGGTTTGCCATAGCGGCCACAGCCATCAGCGTGATGGCCATGATCCTGACCATAGCGTTTACCAAGGGTTTTCAGGATGCCATTGCCCAGAAAATGTTTGGTTTCATGGGTCATATCCGAGTGCAGCATTTTGAACCGGAGAAGGTGGATATTGCTGAAGAACAGCCTGTTACTGCCAATGATACCGTGTTGCAGGCCATACGAAGAGACCCTGAAGTATTAATTACCCAGCCCTTTGCAACCAAGTATGCCATCGCAAAGGGGCCCGAGAGTTTCGAGGGTCTGCTGTTAAAAGGTGTCAACAAACAGTATGATTTCCGGAACCTGCAGGGCTTTCTGAAATCAGGCCGCTGGATCAACTTTCCAGATACCACCTATAGCAGTGAAATTGACCTTTCCTCGAATACGGCCGACCAGCTCAACCTGCGCGCCGGTGATCAATTATACATTTATTTCATTCAGCCGGATGGATCCAAACGGGTGCGGCCTATGAAAGTGGCCGGCATCTTCAAAACGGGCGTTGAAGATTACAATCAGATTGCGATGGTGGATATCCGTATGATCCAGCGGCTGAACAACTGGCAACCCAATGAAATAGGCGGATATGAGATCTTTATAAAGGATTATCAGATGGCAGACTCCATCAGCAATCGCTTATTTTTTGCGCTGCCTCCGGGGTGGAACAGTCGTTCCATTCCGGAGATCTACGGGAACATCTTCGACTGGCTGAATCTGCAGGATACCACCGTTGTAATTGTGATCATCATCATGATTCTGGTGGCCATACTGAACCTCATTACCTGCCTGATCATCCTGCTGCTGGAGCGGACCCATATGGTTGGCCTGCTCAAGTCATTGGGGTCCCGTGATCAGACTATTCAGCAAATTTTTGTTTTGCATGGGGCCATTATCACTTTCGGGGGCTTGATACTCGGAAATATACTCGGATTATTGATTTACTGGCTACAGCAACGATACGGGTTCATCACCCTGCCGGAAGATTCCTATTTTATTTCTACCGCAGCAGTTAAGATTACCTGGGAGCAACTGGTTTGGGTAAACCTCGGCACTTTCCTGATCTGTTTTGCGGTATTGCTCATTCCCAGTTTTCTGATCATAAGGAGGATCAGTCCTGTAAGAGCACTGCGTTTTGATTAATCTGTTTGGATCAGGGACAGGATGATGCCCGTGGCCACGGCCGCATTGAGTGATTCCGCGGCACCCTTGCGCGGGATGCGGATGCGGTGGCCGGCCAGGGCCGCCAGTTCATTGCGGATGCCCCTGGATTCATTGCCAATCAGGACCAGGGCTTCCGGTATCCGCAATACGCTTTCCAGATCTTCACCATCCAGCATGGCCGCATACAAGGGGATATCCGTACGGGCTTTTACATATTCCTCCAGATCCCCGTACATCACTTCAACCCGGGCAATGCTTCCCATGCTGGATTGGACCACTTTCGGATTAAAGGCATCGGCGGTACCGGAACTGCAAACGATTCGCTGCACGCCGAACCAATCTGCCGTACGAATGATGCTGCCCAGGTTTCCCGGATCCTGGATCTCATCGAGCAGGAGGGTAATGGCTTTCCGCTTTTCAGGATCAGGAAACACGGGCTTGCCAAAAACGGAAAGCACCCGGGCGGGTGTGGCCAGGAAGGAAATCCTTTCCAGTTCATGTGTTTCGACCTCAGTGATGTTCCCTAATGGTATCCGGTTTCCATTTTCCAGCAGCCAGTCCTTCGTTGCAAACAGTTCCCGGAGTGAGATATGTGTGCAGGACATCAGCTCCTGAACTATTTTTGGTCCCTCGGCTACAAAAACACCTGCCGCGTCGCGGAATTTTTTGTGGCCCAAACTTTGGATATATTTGACCTGCGATTTTACAAGCATCGGTTCCCCGTTTAAATTCTATGTCATATTGCCGGCAAGTTACAGCTTCACAGATCAGTCCCGCAATCGTTCCGGCGATCCTTTTTTTTGCGCTTTTCTCCTGCCGCGTGCCTGAGGATTTTCAGCAGCATAAACCTTTTGTTTTCAGGACAAATATAAAGGTGGATGGTAAGATGAAGAATGACCAGCGGCAGGATCTTGAGATCCGGCTGGAAAGCCAGCTGGACGACAGCCTGCAAGCCAAAACCATCACGGCATTTGACTGGCCCTGGCACCGGCACGTCATTTACAAAAAATTATCCCATCCCCCGGTATTTGATTCCCTGAATCTGGGACGTTCCATTGCTTTCATGAACGCCCTGATGAATGCAAACGGGTATTATTCACCGTTGATCCGGGACACCGTTGAATTCAGAACACTGCATAAGGGAAAGTTTTATAAAAAAGGGTTTCTCACGAAAAAAAAACTCAGGGGACAAAGTAAAGAAGAACAACGTGCAACCATCAGTTTCAACATAAAAACCGGCAGGCAACTGATATTCGATTCGGTGGGATACGACCTTAAATCACCGGAGCTTCAGCAGCTGACCATGGATTCCCGGTCCCAGTCCGTACTCAAAAAAGGAACTCCCTATTCCAGACAGTTACTCGTTACGGAGATCGGCCGACTGGTGGATACTTTCCGCAACCATGGATACTACCGCTTTACCAAAGACGACTTGTATGTGGAGCATGATACCGTTTTCGCTGCTTTGATCGATCCTTCGCTGGATCCCCTGGAACAGGCGGAATTGCTGGAAAAACTCCGGCTGAAAAAAGAAAATCCCACCATCAACGTTACGATAAAGCAAAGAACCTCCAGGGATACCAGCCACGTATCAAAATATTATATCGGAAATGTGACCGTTTATCCCGACCTGCCCATCCTGGAGGATACCAGCCTGGTTAAAACGGACACCACCGTAATTCGGAATATTAAATTCATATCCAGAACAAAAAAATTCAAACTCCCTTTTATCGCCGATAATATTTTCTTAAGGCCGGGAAGGTTGTATAAACAGAATAATTATTACCGCACATCCAACCGGCTCAGCCAGTTTTCGGCCTGGCAATACAACAACATTGATTTTCAGAATTCGCCGCAGGCTGATTCCCTGCTGGATATTACGCTTCGCATGTATCCTGCCAAAAAACAAAATCTGACGGTTGACCTGGAAGCCAGCCGCAATACCAACGACATTGTGACCACCACCAATCTGTTTGGCACCGGACTGAATTTCGGCATCCAGAACCGGAACGTTTTCAAACAATCCGTGCAAACCAATACCAACCTGCGCGGAGGCGTGGAACTGGGATCCAGTTTCATTCAAACCACCCTGGCGAGTCTTTCACATACCATTACCATTCCAAGGATCATTTCCCCCATCCCGCTCGGCCGGGAAGGAAGGTTTCGCGCAGCACAGACCCTGATCAACGTGAATGCATCTTATACTGACCGCCGCGCCTTTTACATTCTGCGGTCCATCAACGGATCCTTCGGCTGGCAGTGGTCAAGATCCCTTCAGCATACGGAGGGGGAAATAAATGTCAGTTCCACAAGAACCTTTCTCTGGAAACCTTTGAATGTGGAATACACGACGGAGAGCCCGACGGACAGTCTGAACAACCTACTCAAGGCCAATCCATCCCTTAAACTGGCTTTCAGGCCGGGCCTGGTAATCGGTCACCAGTTTGCCTATAATTCGGTACGGACGAAAAGAAATATTTCGAATTATTTTCTGGCCGGTCTGGAAGAGAGCGGAGCCTTTCTCGGATTCATCCGGCCACTCGATGAAGGGCCCCTGTTCCGCTACGTAAAAGGGGAACTGGAATTCCGTCACAATATTGACTATGGAAAAAACCAACTTGTTTTCCGCGCTTACGGAGGGGCCGGGTATGCCTACGGCCGCGAAGGTAACGGATATGAACAAACGCTTCCATTCTTCAAGGCCTATTTCGCCGGCGGCCCCAACAGTATGCGCGCCTGGCAGGTAAGACAACTGGGGCTCGGCTCCTCCAAATTCTATAGCGACACGCCATACGCCAACATTGACTTGCGTTTCGGCGATATCAAACTGGAAGGAAATGTGGAATACCGGTTTCTCCTCGGCACACTGTTTGGCCTTAAATTCCGAAGCGCTTTGTTCACAGACATCGGGAACATCTGGAACTGGAAGCCAATTGATACCTCTGCCCTGGCGAAAGGAAGTGATTTTAAACTGAACAGTTTTTATAAGCAATTCGCTATAGGCGCGGGGACCGGATTGCGCGTGGATTTTAATTATTTTCTGATCCGGCTGGACTGGGCGTATAAAATCCGGGATCCTCAACGTATAGCAGATCCCGACCAGTGGTTCTATAAATTATCGCTGGGCAGCGGACAACTCCAGCTCGGCATCAACTATCCATTTTAAGTTTTTCGGCTGCTTCTTCCATGGTCAGCGCATCTTCCAGCAGGTAGGAACCAATCCTCGTTCGGCAGAGTTTGCTGAGATGGGCCCCGCATCCCAGGGCTTCCCCTACGTCGTGCCCCAGACTGCGGATATAGGTACCCGTTGAACACACCACCCTGAAATCAAGAAACGGCAAAGGACCGGATTGCATGTCAAAAGCATAAATGGTCACTTTCCTTTGGTCCAGCACAACGGTCTTGCCCTGCCGGGCCAGGTCATAAGCTCGGTGGCCGTTTTTTTTGATGGCCGAATAGGCAGGCGGAACCTGCATGATCTCCCCGGTGAACCGATTCGCTGTTTCCTGAATGCCTTCATCCGTAATTCCGGAAAAATCCCTGAAATTTTCGGGTTGTGTTTCCAGGTCATAAGAAACCGTGGTAGAACCAAGGGTAAAAGTTCCGGTATATTCCTTTTCCTGGCTCATGTACTCACTGATCTTTTTCGTAAACTTTCCCGTACAAAGAATGAGCAGGCCCGTGGCCAGTGGATCAAGCGTTCCGGCATGTCCCACTTTAGCATGCACCAGGTTCCGGATTTTTTTCACCACACCGGCCGAAGTCCAGTGCAGGGGCTTGTTGATGAGCAGTACCTGCCCGGCTTCAAACGGATTTTCCATAAGCCGCAAATGTAAGCACAAATCAAATCTCGCGACGTGCCTTGATCTGCAGGTATTTATTGACCACGTCGACCGTTAATTTTCCGGGCGCAGTCAGCAAGGCGTGTATGCCATACCGTTGTAACTCTTTTACAATCAGTTTTTTTTCGAGGATGAATTTTTCGGCGATTACTTTTTCATACAACCTTTCGATGTCTGTCGCTTCACCGGAAGCCAGGGTTTCGAGGGTGGTATTTTCAAAAAAAACAACGAGCAGCAGGTGTTTTTTGGATATATTGCGCAGATAAGGAAGCTGTCTGCCCAGGGCGTTCAGGGATTCAAAATTCGTGAACAGAATCAGCAGGCTTCTTCGGGTTATCCGCGTTTTAACGAGGTTATGCAGAAAGGCAAAATCAGATTCCAGAAAACGGGTCTCCAGTTTATACAAGGCATTCAGTATGCTGTTCATCTGAATGGCGCGGTGATTGGCAGGAATGAAATCACCCCCCTTTTCCCCGAAAGTAATCAGTCCGGCTTTATCCTGGCGGTTCAGCGCCACACCACTCATCACCAGCGATGCATGTACTGCGTAGTCCAGGAGGGTCATTCCTTCGAAAGGCATTTTCATTACCCTGCCCTTGTCCAGGATGCAATACACCTGCTGGCTTTTTTCATCCGTATAATTATTGATCATCAGCTGTCCGCCCGTTCTTGCCGTGGCCTTCCAGTTGATATTGCGGATATCGTCACCCGCAACGTATTCCCTGATCTGTTCGAACTCCAGGCTGTGCCCGGTTTTTCTCACCTGCTTAAAACCGATATTACCCGGGTCCGTGATGTGTGCCTGAAATTCAAACTGGCGCAGGTGCAAAAAACCGGGAAATACTTTCACCGTTTGTGTTGCCGCCATAGTTTTTCGCCGCACCAGCATGCGTAAAGGGCTTTTCACAAAAGCCCGGATATGACCAAATACATATTCCCCTCTTTCCCTGGGTCGCACGGTATAGGTTAGCACTTTCTCTTCGTCCGGAAGAACGGGCGTACTGATTAAAAAATCCCTGACCTGTAATTGCTCGGGAAGTTCATCAATGAGCTGGAGGGATATCCGATACGGATAATAATTTTTTATGATCAGCTGAACCGGGTTATCATCACCATTACTCAGCCGCTCCGGTATCATTCGCTGAACAGAAATGGTTTGCCTGTATGAAAATAATAACAGCCAGTCCAGCATACACGCTAAACAAAACAACGCCAGTACATATTGCGCAACAACAAACAGGAAAGGCAATCCATAAGAGATAATGAATAAAAAAATAATCACCGCCAGCAGGCGGTAAAAGAGCCTACCCAGAAAAAGGGAGAGATAAAATCGTTTTAATGAGCCCATGATTTATCTTGGAATTTCGATCGACTGAATCACTTCGCGGATAACATCATCCGCCGTGCCGCCTTCCATTTCCCGTTCCGGCGTAAGCACCAGCCGGTGACGCAGTACAGCGGGCGTCACATACAGGATGTCTTCCGGAACCACAAAATCTCTGCCCTGCATGGCAGCTATGGCTTTTGATGCCTGAAGAATACCAATGGAAGCCCGGGGAGATGCGCCCAGGTAAATGGATTTATTCCCGCGGGTAGAACCGACAACCGAAACGATGAAGCGAATCAGCTTTTCCTCCACATGGATAAGGCTCACCTGCCTGCGCAAAGCCGCAATCATTTCTGCGTTCAGTACAGGTTGCACCCGGGCATCGAGTTGATCACCCCTGTTGTTATGATGTTTTATCACCACCTGGTATTCTTCGTCCGCACTGGGATAATCCACTTTAATCTTAAAAAGAAAACGGTCCAGCTGTGCCTCCGGCAAATGATAGGTGCCTTCCTGTTCAATCGGGTTTTGCGTCGCCACTACCAGAAAAGGCTGCTGCATTTTCATCGTTTGACCATCTACGGTAATCTGACGTTCTTCCATCACCTCGAAAAGGGCGGCCTGGGTTTTTGCCGGCGCCCGGTTGATCTCATCGATCAGAACAATATGACTGAATATAGGACCCTGACGGAACTGGAAAAGTAATTCCCGCGGATTAAAAACTGACGTTCCGATAACGTCTCCCGGCATCAGGTCGGGCGTAAACTGGATCCGGGAAAAGCCCACAGAGATGGCGCGGCTGAGTAATTTCGCTGTGAGGGTTTTTGCCACACCGGGCACGCCCTCTATGAGCACGTGGCCGTCTGCCAGGATGCCGGCAATCAGCAACCCGATCATCTGGTCCTGACCAACGATTACTTTTCCGATCTCCGATTTCAATTTATCGAGGGTTTCCCTGAATTCCTGCAAGTCTGTTCTTTCGGGAAATAAATTTTCTTCCATATACTTATTAAGGTTTATTGAATATTTCCATTTGTTGTTGAAGATCCATCAATTCCTGATCCGTGAGCGCACTTTTCATCCGGGCATAATGGATGGAACCGACCAGTCTATTTACGGTGCCGGGATCCATGCCGGTCCGCATGGCAAGCTTCTTTGAAAAATCATCATTCAACTCGGATGTCTGCATATGATAATTCAGCCGGACGTGCTCCAGCAAGGCGGCGATCATTTTAATGGCCAGATTCTGATTATTTTTCTGCTGAAGGTATAAACGGCCGATGGTTTTTACAAAATCCACGGAGGGGTTTCCCAGAGCCGGCCTGCTGATGAGGGCCCGCTGCTTTCTTTTGGATCCCACTGTATACAGCAATAAAAACAAGCCGATAATCAGCCAGAAGGCCCACCTCAGCGACCGGTTGCTAAGCATAAAATGAAGAGCCGAGAAATTCTCCGATTGTTTGTTCCGGAAATAATTGTCCCAAAACAATTCTTTGGTTTCCATAGGCAAATAAGAGAAGGCAATATCATAGTAAGATTTATTCTGCTTGTGCAGTAAAAAGAAATTGGTAAAAGCCATCGGTGCCAGGTGAACGAAAATGGCGCCCCCGTGAATAAAGGCGATCCGGATAAAATCCGGTTTCCCCTGTCGGTTCCAGCCCAGAACCCGGGTGTGGGCCGTATCATAAGATTCAAAATACGTATCCAGGCTGTACCCCGGATAAACAAAACCGACCGGATCGGGACGGCCCGGCACATGAAGGCTCAGCTGCAGACTGTCATCATATCCCCGGGAAGAACCCTGCTTTATTTTCAGGTGCAGGGATTTCAACAGATTTTCCCCGAAATACAGCGAAGACATAAATAACTGATGGCCCGATGCCGCAAACCGGATCATGGATTCCAGTTCTTCTTTTTCCGGAAATATTCTTTGTCCGATTATAATATACGTCTTTAGCCGGATATGCCCTTCAGACAGTTCAGCCGTATCGTAATAAAAAGTTTTTGGGGACTGGCTGTTCTCTACGATACTGGCTTTCGGAAAAAGAGCCGGCAGGTTTTCAAAAGCATAAAAAGTGCCATAAGGTATTTTGTCCTTGGAGCGGAGACTGATGAACCGGTTGAGTTTTTTTGGGGGCTTACAGGACATGCAGCCGGCAACGCAAAACATCCAAAACAGAAAAACAATATGGTGATGCGATATTTTCAATCTGGCCAGTTTTTATGAAACGCACTGAATTTCTGCTGTAATACATCGAACTGCTCCCGCGCGGGAGCAAACCCTCCGTAAAAAACATATTCATAGGCGGTGGCCAGCAGGCGGAAATCCCGCGACTGCTGCGGATCCCTGAATGCTTCCACAATCTCCGAATTGGTGGAGGATGATTTAAAGCTGATGCTGTTTTTTTCAAATGCCACGCGGATGAGCCTGATATACATATATCGCACCGCCATCCTGAAATCTCCTTCTTCCGTAAACCGGTTGATGGCTTTATCCAGATCACCCATAGATTCATATTCCGGAAGTGCTGTCGTCCCCGTTTCCCGTTCCTTTTTCCTGTGGCCGTGCATCAAAGGGAAAGAATTTTCCTTCGCCAGCCGATAGATGCCGTAAGCTATTACCAGTAAAAATAAAATAAGCATTGTCCAGCGTGTTATCCGGCTCAGCAGCATTTTCAGGAACCATCCCGGCTGCTCCGGAGGAGCATCTTTTTTCCAGTAATCCGAATCATTGGCATAGGCAAAATCAGGCTCACGCTGGTATTCCTTAACCTTTTGATCCTGCACCTGGCGGAGTTTAAAAGGAAGAACCTGACTGTCGGCGGCCAAATACTGGCTGTCCAAAATAATTTCGTTGTCCGCATCTTTTTGACCGGTTAGTTTTTCGATCTTCAGGGAATCTGTTTTGTTTTGCGAAGTCCGGGAAAATACCGGTGCGCCATGGAAGATCACCAGGGATAAAAATAAAATGAACCGGAATCGCAATTTGAACATGTGAAAGAATTACCGGATCAGGATTTTAAAAGTTCCTTCAGGGCTGATTTCCGGCTCAGCCTGATGGGATATATAATAAAATACCAGATGATAAAACTGAGCGAAGCAATCAAAATAAACAGGCTGAGCCACACCGGCATACCGGAATAACGCGTTACAAACCCTTCCAGGAATGCAGCCACGATAAACACCGGTACCAGGCCGATCATCAGCTTAACGCCGTCTCTGGCTCCCTGCTTCAGGGAGGCCAGTCTGCTGAATGTTCCCGGAAACAATAAGCTTTTCCCGAGCAGGATGCCGGCAGCGCCGGCCATGATGAAAGAGGAAATCTCCAGGGTTCCATGGATCCAGATCACCAGCACGGATTTCCAGCCGAGTCCCTTGGCAAAAAAATAATACTGAAACGAACCGAGCATAACGCCATTGGAGAATAAAAGCCATACGGTGCCCACGCCCGCGAGAATACCTGAAACAAAAATTAAAAAAGAAACCTGGATATTATGTACGGCGATCCAGAGAAACATGGACAGTGCCCCCTGGCTTTTATACACGCCGAAAGGATCACCTTTGGCAATATTCTCTTCCGTCATCTCCACATAGCCATCGCCGAGCACTCCGCGAACAAAATGCTGGTCGTGTGCAGCGGAAAATGCGGCCATCAAGGCAAATAACATGAAAATGATAAAAGAATATAATAACTCGTTGTGGTGCTTCCGGATAACGAGAGGCAACTCCGATTTCCAGAACCGGACAATGCGGGAAGATTCTTCCTTTTTATTTTTATAGATCCCCAGATAAATGCCCGCAGCCAGTTTGTTCAGGTATTCGGTCACCTTGCTCTGCGGATAAAAAGTTTTGGCATAACCCAGGTCATTGACCAGTTCCGTAAACCGCATGGCCATTTCATCCGGATCGGTGGTTGGCTCGTACTGATAAGTTTTCCACTTCTCTAAATTCTGTTGTATGAACTGACCTTCCCGCACAAAAAGATTACATTTATTGATAAATATAAAACTAAAACGGCCAGGCTCCGGACTTTGATATTCAGCCGTCCCCATATTCCAGATTGAATGCTGTCCGTAAAATTAGATACCGGGTTCAATATAGAGGTTCATTTCCCCATCAGTCCTTTCCACCGGCGGATGTTCGCCTGGGTGTTGGATACCCTGCTGATGCTCATTTACGGCATCGTTACATCAAAATTAATAACCGCGGCGCCGGGTAATAAAGCAGCAGAAAAGGAATGGCTATGGGTGCTGGCGGGCATCCCCGTTTTGATTTATTATCCCCTCATGGAAATACTCACTAACGGCCAAACAGTTGGAAAGAAATTGCTGGGCATCCGGGTGATCACGCTGGAAGGCGGGCAGGCCACGGCGAGCCAGTACCTGCTGCGATGGCTGTTTAGAACCATTGACTTTCCCGTATGGATCTTTTTCGCCATTTTCACCGGTGCATTACCCTGGTATTGCAGTGTGCTGACCTTTTCCGGTATTGGTTGTGTGATCATGACCGACAAATCCCAGCGGATCGGCGATATCATTGCGGGTACGATCATGATTTATACCCGGTCAAAGACCTCCTGGCAGGACACGGTATTTACCGAAGTGGAAGCCGGATACAAGCCAAGATTTCCGGAAGTGATGAAACTGAGCGACATGGACCTCAATTCGCTGAAAGGATTCATTGATACCATGAAGAAAAAAAACAATCATGATCTTGCCTTCCGCATTGCCGAAAGAATTAAATCGAAACTGGCCATACAGGCGGATCAGGAACCGATGGATTTCCTCGAAACCCTGCTCAAGGATTATAATTTTTACACGGCTTCCTGAAAATTAATGTCCCGCAAAACCGCCAATCACCACGGCAACAAGGGCCAGCGCATAAAACGACAATACAATGATGGTAAAAACGCCGAAAAATTTAAAACAGGATTTCAGGTTTTTTAACGAATCGGAAAGTGTTTCCTGGTCATTGTTGCGCAGGGCCGTTCGCATTTTGGACCCGAAATGAAAAAGATAAAAACAGGGGAAAAAATAAACCAAAGCAAAAAGAACATACAATGCGGTGATGAAGCCACCGCCCAGCATAGAGTATCCGCCACCCATGCTGCTCAGTCCGGCGGCAATGCGCGAACCGAGAAATAAGCCAGCGAGAAGCATTACGGCAATCATAATAAATCCGACGATGGATAGAAATCTTGCCCAGCGGGCGGCTTCGCTCAAATAATTACCTGATTGCGGATCAAGTTGTAAATCAAAAAGATTGGAAGGGGTTGGTTGTTCCATGCAGGGGTTGTTTTAGCTTCACAATTAAAGAAAATTCCCACAAAGAACCAAAGAATGACCCAAATATAAGATCAATAAGCCCTGGCAAACAAAACCCTTTCCCGGCTTGGTTTTCCGGATAAAATACAAATTCCGTCTTCCTGGGGGTTATTCAGAGGAATACAACGGATCGTTGCCTTTGTTTTTTCTTTTATGGTTTCTTCCGTTTCTGCCGTTCCATCCCAATGGGCGGCAATAAAGCCACCCTTCTCATCGAGCAGTTGAACAAACTCATCCCAGCTGTTGGCCGGTGTAATATGCTGCTGCCGGTAATCCAGCGCCTTCTGGTACATTTGCTGTTGAATTTCCAGCAGAAGGTCTTCAATGATCTCTGTAATTCCTTCCAGCGGCAGGGTTGTTTTCTCCTTCTTATCCCTTCGGGCCACTTCCACCGTCTGATTCTGCAGGTCACGCAGTCCCATGGCTATACGAACCGGTACACCCTTCAACTCGTACTGGGCGAATTTCCATCCGGGACGGTTATTATCATTCGCATCGAATTTCACCCGGATTCCGGCTTTTTTCAACCGCCCGGCCAGTTCCTTTCCTTTTTCCTCAAGCATTTCTTTTTGTTCGTTTCCTTTATATATGGGAATGATCACCACCTGTAAGGGCGCAATTTTTGGCGGCAGGATCAGTCCGTCATCATCGCTATGGGCCATCACCAGCGCACCAACCAACCGGGTACTGACGCCCCAGCTTGTTGCCCACACATATTCCAGTTTATTTTCTTTATCTGAAAATTTAACATCAAACGCTTTGGCGAAATTCTGTCCGAGGAAATGTGAGGTTCCCGCCTGCAGGGCTTTCCCATCCTGCATCAGAGCCTCAATGCAGTACGTGTCTACGGCACCGGCAAATCGTTCGGATGCCGTTTTAACGCCCTTGATAACCGGCATCGCCATATAATTTTCGGCAAAATCGGCATAGATGTCGAGCATCTGGCGCGTTTCTGCAATGGCTTCTTCTGCATTTGCATGTGCTGTGTGCCCTTCCTGCCACAAAAACTCTGTGGTCCGGAGAAAAAGGCGCGTGCGCATTTCCCAGCGAACCACATTCGCCCATTGATTGATGAGCAGGGGAAGATCGCGGTAAGACTGTATCCAGGTTTTATAGGTATTCCAGATGATGGTTTCGCTGGTAGGCCTTACAATCAATTCTTCTTCCAGTTTGGCTTCCGGATCCACGATGATTCCGTTACCATCCGGATCATTTTTCAGGCGGTAGTGGGTAACCACCGCACATTCCTTGGCAAATCCCTCCACATGCGCCGCCTCCCTGCTTAGAAAACTTTTCGGAATAAACAGGGGGAAATAGGCGTTTTCATGGCCGGTATCCTTAAACATCTGGTCCAGGGTATCCCTCATTTTTTCCCATAAGGCAAAACCATAGGGCTTGATCACCATGCAACCCCTTACGGCAGAATAATCCGCCAGTTCTCCCTTTAAAACCAGGTCATTATACCATTGGGCATAATCCGCTGCGCGGCTTGTGATTTCTTTGCTCATACGAATCGGAAATTCGGGATTTTAAAGCGCCGGAACAGGCCTTTTTTTAACAGGATCCGGCTCAGGATTTATTACATTCCGGGTAAATATTATTGTAACTTTGTTCAGACGCTCAAAAGTAGTAACTTAAGATTGAATCATCCAAAAGCTTTCCTATATGAAACAAGTATATATCCTGATCTTCATCGCACTGGTATCCTTTGCCAGTTGTACGGTTTACAGATCAACCCCCACGCCGGATGATGTGTATTATTCGCCCGGCACGCCGTCTCAGAGTGATGTTTCCTCCTCTGACAATAGCGGCAGTGATGAATACTACAGCGCGCCCAACGAAAATTATGTGAGGATGCGCGTGGATAACCCCAACCGCTGGTCTTATTTCGACGACTACAATAACGATTATTACGGCGGTTATTCCGCGTTGGGTTATGCCAGCCCCTATTCCATGGGTTACGGTTTCGGGATGGGCTATGGCCCTTATATGGGCGGTTTCGGTTATTACAGTCCGTTCAGTTTCTGGAACAGTTATTATGCCTGGAATAGCTTTTATAATCCCTATTACGGGGGAGTTGTGGTTGTGAATGGTAAGAATTTTTCTTCTCCGGCTTACACCCGTTTAAGTACGTTTAACCCGGCCAGTTACCAGAACAGGTCCTTTGTTAACCGGCCCAATGGCAGAAATCGTTTTAACAATGGAAATACACCGGCCAACAATGCTTCCCAGAATTACCGGCGTTCCAACAACAATACCAACAACAACAATTACAACAGACCCAATTACAACCGTCCGATGAACCAAAACACACAGCCCATGCGTTCAGCACCCTCCAATTTTGGTGGCGGCGGTGGAGGCGGTGGCGCTACGAGGGGCGGGGGCGGCGGTTCGCGCCCGGGCAGATAACCAGCTTTACATATGATGAAACGTTTTTTATTTCTGGGTCCTCTGCTTTTCTCTTTTCTGGTCAGGGCGCAGTTACCGGAAGATGCTTTGCGCTTATCCAATACCAATCCTTCCGGCACGGCCCGGGAACAGGCCATTGGCGGTGCCATGGGATCATTGGGCGGTGATATTTCCGCTCATTTTGTCAATCCTGCGGGATTGGGCTTTTACAAAACCAATGAAGTACTGATAAGCCCCGGATTTAGTTTCCAGCATTCCAAAAGCGAATATCTTTCTTCCAATACCCAGGCCCCGGGCATCGATCATTTTATGCTGGGTGTATCGGGCTTTGTTTTTGGCAAGGCAACAAACCCGGACAAGAGTACGGTTTTCAGTTTTGCCATAAACCGCGCAGCGGATTTTTACAGCCACACCCGGTATGGGGGTAGCAATTCGTATTCTTCCGGCGCTGAAGCCTATGCAGAGGAGTATGCCAATTCCGGACTATCCATTAACGACGCCCTGGGTGCCCCGGGCACTTCCCTTTCTTATGGAACACGGATGGCCCTGTATACCTATCTGATCGATACGGCCACGCTGGGTGGGGTTTTACAGGTAATAGCCCAACCTCAAAAGGTTTTATCGGCGGGAGGTCAGCTTTACCAGATCAACGATATTAAAACCACCGGCGGAATTACCGAACTGGCATTTGGTTTTGCATCCAGCACCCGCGACAAATGGTATCTGGGCGCTTCCATTGGTATTCCCATTGTCAATTATCAAAGAACACAAACCTATTCCGAAACCGATATTTCCGGGCTTTCCCACAACGATTTCAACTATTATAATTATTCGGAAACCTATACCACCAAAGGCGCCGGCGTTAATCTGAAACTGGGCACGATTTTCAGGCCCACCGCAGCCTGGCGCGTCGGGCTGGCCATTCACAGTCCGACTTTATACACGCTGACTGATCGCGTGGATGCCAAACTCGTTTCCGATGCAGAAGATTATCACCACCTCGATTCCACATCCTCCGGGGTGATGGACAATAACAGCGGTGGCGGCAACAGCATCCTGTACGACCTTTCCTCTTCGTGGCATCTTATTGCCAGCGGATCCTATGTATTTGGCACCGGTGGGGACCCGAAGGCGCAGAAAGGATTCATAACCGGGGACGTTGAATACATCACCAATAAAAGCCCGCGATTCAGTGTTCCTTCCGATAACAATGACGCTTACTATACGGATAATGGTTATTACGATGCGCTCAACAATACCGTAAAAAATTATTATAAGAACAGTCTTAATTTCCGGCTCGGCGGCGAACTTAAATTCAATGACCTTGCCGTGCGGGTCGGCGGATCCTACTCCCTGAGTCCTTATGCCGGTTCCGACATTAAAGCAAGCCGCGCAACCGTGGGTGGCGGACTGGGCTACCGCAATCATGGTATTTTTGTGGACCTCACCTATGTGGAAAGCTTTATGAAAGATGCCAGTTTCCCTTACCGGCTGAGTGATAAAGACAATGTGTATGCACGGATAAATCAAAACACCGGCAACCTGATCCTGACCCTGGGTTTCAAATTTTAACCCCGTTGGTAATTATCAAGAATCTCCTGCAGCGGATCTTCTCCGAGCCAGTGCATGGCCGGCTCTTTTCTTAACCAGGTCATCTGCCTTTTGGCATAACGCCTGCTGTTCTGCCTGATTCTGTCGACGGCTGTCGTAAGATCCGAATTCCCATTCAGGTATTCAAACAATTCGGTATAACCAACAGTCTGCAGCGCGTTGAGATGCTGAAAAGCAAGCAGGGAGTGGACTTCATCCAGCAATCCCGATTTCATCATGCGGTCAACCCGCTCATTGATGCGCTGATAAAGAACAGGAGAAGGAACGCGGATGCCAAACCGGGCAATATGAAATGGACGGATCTTTTTAGGCGCATTCCGGAAGGAGAGAATAGAACGGCCCGTGGTTTCGATCACTTCCAGCGCCCGCATCATACGCTGCGGATTCCGGGTTTCGCCGGATTGATCATATCCGGGATCGAGCAATTTGATCCTGCCCTGCAACCAGGCCAGTCCGTTCTGTTCATATTGTTCCCGGATCTCTGTTCTCAACTGCTCATCCGGCGGAGGAACCGGATCCAGCCCTTCGCAAAAAGCTTTAATGTATAATCCCGTTCCACCCGCCATCACCAGTACATCCCGTTTTTCGAAAACAGCATTCGTCCATTGCAGGGAAAGTGATTCAAACAAAGCAGCATTTACTTCTTCCCGGATGGAATGGGAATTGACGAATTCATGTTTCACCATGATCAGCTCGGCGGGAGAAGGTTTGGCAACGCCGATGTTCAATTCGCGAAAACACTGGCGTGAATCTGCTGAAATGATGGATGTTTTGAAATGACGGGCCACAGCCAGAGACAATTCCGTTTTCCCGGCAGCAGTCGGTCCCGTAATGATGATGACGGTTTTAGCATGCATTATTCTGTGCCCGGTTCTTCTTCCGGGCTGCTTTCTTCCTCCCCCAAATCACCGGTTTCCTCCGATTCTTCCAGATCGGCGGAGTCGCCACCCACCACCACAAATCCTTCTGCGCTCCGGCCCAGATCATATTTTTCTTCCACTTCGGCCAGTTTATCACCCACCAGTCCCCGCGTTCCATATTGCGAAGGGGCTATGCCTTCGCTCTTGACGATCGCAGGATATTCCAGCTTGTTGTTCTCTTCTTTCGAAACATGGATGAGCTCCACCAGAAAGGTCCAGTTCCTGACAAAATCATACACATAAACAAACTTCTGGTTAGGGTCTTTTATCTCGGAACCAATGGGTGCTTCCCCCATGATCAGGGGCGGCACTTTATATTCCTTGTCGTATTTTTCCAGTGAGATTTCCCTTCCCCGCTGCCAGTGGTCATTGCTCCTGAAAAAAGTAGCCTGATGCTTATTGTCAAATTCATAGGCTTTTAAAATTCCCTGATGAAGTTGCAGAAAATGCTGGTTATGCTTCACCACTACATCCCGGTAAACGCTGTCGTCTTCCTCAAAATAGATCCTGAATTTTAAAACTGCCATAGTCGTTCCTGTTAAGTAGTTCAAAAATAAAATAAACCATCAAATTAATGACCAGCTTTATTTCCCGGCAATAAAAAGTAAGTATAGGCTATTTTACCGGTTTTAGATCCATGGACGCGGCCTTTTCCATCATAAACCGGAATGCCTCGTCATAGGTATTTTCTATTTCCCCGTCCAGGATGGCTTCCCGGATCATCTTTTTCAGGTCACCCACTTGCCTGGAAGGTTTTATGCCAAAAATTTCCATAATCATTTCTCCCGTTACCGGGGGTTGCCAGTTGCGGATCCGGTCTTTTTCCTCAACGGCGGCAAGCCGGGAACGAACCAGTTCAAAATTCTCCAGGTATCTTTTAACTTTCTGTTTATTTTTGGAGGTAATGTCTGCCTCGCAAAGCATCATCAGCGAGTCAATATCTTCTCCGGCGTCAAACAAAAGCCGCCGGATGGCGGAATCGGTAATATTTTCTCGCGTGAGACCAATGGGCCTTAAATGCAATTCCACCATTTTGCGTACAAAACGCATTTTTTCATTTAGGGGAAGTTTAAACTGATCAAAGATCTTCGGTACCATCCTTCCACCCACCACCTCATGACCATGGAAAGTCCACCCATGACCCTTTTCAAACTTTTTGGTTGCCGGTTTCCCGATATCATGCAAAATGGCGGCCCAGCGCAGCCACAGATCGCTGGTGTTCTGCGAGATATTGTCCAGTACCTGCAAAGTATGATAAAAATTATCCTTATGACCATGGCCGTCGATGTATTCAGCGCCAGCCAGCTCGGTCATCTTTGGAAAAATAATTTCCAGCAGTCCCGCCTGGTACAAGAGATCAAATCCAACCGAAGGAACCCGGGCGCAAATGATCTTGTTGATCTCTTCGGTTATGCGTTCCTGTGAGATGATCCGGATCCGGGGTGCACCCTCCCGGATGGCATCGAGAGTTTCCGGATCAATGCGAAATTCCAGCTGTGTGGCAAACCGGATGGCGCGGAGCATGCGCAGCGGATCGTCGCTGAAAGTGGTCATCGGGTCCAGCGGCGTTAAAATCCTTTTTTCATCCAGGTGCTTCAGGCCGTCGAAGGGATCCAGGAGCTGGCCGTAATTTTCTGCGTTCAGGCTGATGGCCAGCGCGTTGATGGTAAAATCACGGCGGTTCTGATCGTCCTGCAGGGTCCCTTCGGATATTTCCGGTTTGCGCGAGGAAGAACGATAACTTTCTTTGCGGGCCCCCACAAATTCCACATCGAGCATGCCGCCGGTGGTGCCGGCGTCCCGGATCTTGAAATGGGCCGTTCCAAAATTTTTAAAGAAGGAAACAGTGGGTTTCGGAGAGAAAGCATCGGCTACTTTATGCGCCAGTTCAATGGCATTGCCCACACATAGAATATCCGCATCGCTGGTCGGGCGTCCGATCAGTTTATCGCGTACAAACCCTCCGATCACATAGACTTCCGACTGTAATTCAGCAGCTGCATCCGCGATTTTGCGGAACAACAACAACTCATTTTCAGAACAGGAAATTTGCATGGCGGCAAAGGTAAATTATTCAAGAGGTAGCAGCAAGGAATCATAGTCCTGCCGGAAGGGTTTTTAATAATTGATCATCCCTGATTTCCCCGGCGCAGCGGAAATGACCCTCGGGGCAGGCCGCATATCCATGCAATCCGCAGGGACGGCAGTACAGGGGTCCTTCAATCTGCACGATATTCCGGATATCCGATAAAGGACCAAACCCGAATGCTGGCACCGTTGAACAATAAACGGCTGTTACAGGAGCATTCATGGCGGAAGCAAAATGCATGGGCGCCGAATCATTTACATAATTCATGGCTGCGAGAGACATGAGCGCAGCGGATTGTAGAAAAGTTAATGAACCGGCAAGGTTTTCAATACTGTGGGTCCCCAGTGCCATGCGGATGTTTTCGCAGAGGGGCCGGTCACCGGGTCCACCCAACAGCAGGATCCTGTATTCTGCCGTTGTTTGCCGGATAAACGATATCCATTGCGCTGCAGGATATTGTTTGGTGAACCAGACGGACGCGGGACTCACCGTTATGAACTTCCCGGATGCGAAGGGTTGAATAAATGTAAAATCTCCCGCAGCCGGATACAGGGCCGGCAGGAAATAACCGGGGCCGGTAAAATGCAGGATGAGTTCCAGGTTCCGTTGCGTTTCATGAAGTTTTTCTCCTTCCCCAACTATATGGGATATTTTTTTTGAGAACAGAAAACTAAGCGGATTTTTATTGAAGCCGATGGTTTCCTTTGCCCCAGAGAAAGCGGTAAGCAAACCCGTTGAAGCAAAACGCTGGAGATTGATCACTTTATCGTATCGGATCCTGCGTATCCGGAAGATCAGTGCGAGCAGATTGCTCTGCTTGTGTTCTTTCTTATTCCAGATGAGCACTTCATGCAGATGGAGGTGATTCATCAGGAGGGGCTCGTTTCCCTTCCGGACCAGAAAATCAATCTGAGCATCCGGGAAAAAGCTATGCAGTTTTTCAATGACCGGCGTTGCGAGCACCACATCACCGATGAAAGCCGTTTGTATGATCAGGAATTTCTGCAACGCTTTTTGATATGCGAAGAACAGGAATTTTTACGAATAATCCGGCAACAAAAGAAACAATCGGGCACATTCATCATGGTCTCAAAACCCGGATCTCACCGTGGCTGTTAAAACGAATCACAGTGGAAGCCCTCGCAGGCTCTTCATCGGATTGCCGGTATTGGACAACATAATCAACTGCGTTCCTTATTTCTGCAGAAATATTTTTAAAATAACGGGGAGCTGTTTTCCCGGAAATATTTGCCGAGGTGGAAACCAGTGGCTTTCCGAATCGTTTGATCAGGTGTTTGCAGAAATCCTCCTTCACTATCCGGATAGCAATACTGCCATCCGCTGCAATCAGGTTTTCGGCCAGACCGACGGCTCCTTCATAAATTATCGTTGTTGGTCGAACTACGGTCTGCAGATAATCAAACAGATAAGGTTCCGGCAAGCTGACATAGCGGTTAATATCGCGTGGATCCGCCAGTAAAACAATCAGGGATTTGGATTCGGCGCGCTGTTTTATCTCAAAGATCTTTTTAACAGCTGCCGGATCCGTTGCGTTGCAACCGATTCCCCAGATCGTGTCCGTGGGATAAAGAATGGTTCCTCCTGTTCGGAGTGTATTCAGACAATGCCTGATATCGTTTTCAAATTCCAACCGGTTATTTTATGCTGTCTCAAAAATAGGGTAACTAAGGAAAATAGTATGTTTGCAAAAAATTTAAATGGAACTTAAGGCACGCATAAGAGAAGCCTGGGAAAACAGGGATTTGCTTAAATCGGAAGCGCATCGGCGTGCGGTGGAGGAAGTGATTGAAGAAACAGACAAAGGAAGGCTGCGTGTGGCCTCCCCAACGGCCGATGGCTGGGTGGTGAACGAATGGGTAAAGCAGGCCATCCTGATGTATTTCGGCATCCGCCAGATGCAGACCTGGTTGCTGGAGCCCTTTGAGTTTTATGATAAGATGGCGCTGAAAAAGGATTACGCTTCTCTGGGTGTAAGGGCCGTTCCGCATGCCGTTGCAAGATATGGCGCATACCTGGCCAAAAGCGTTGTGCTCATGCCCAGCTACGTAAATATAGGCGCATACGTAGATGAAGGAACTATGGTAGATACCTGGGCAACGGTTGGCAGTTGTGCCCAGATCGGGAAAGGCGTTCACCTCAGCGGCGGGGTGGGCATAGGCGGTGTTTTAGAGCCCTTGCAGGCGGCTCCGGTGATTATTGAAGACGGATGTTTTATCGGCTCCAGGTGCATTGTAGTGGAAGGGGTACGCGTAGAAAAAGAGGCCGTGCTGGCCGCCAATGTAGTGCTGACCCAATCCACAAAAATTATTGACGTCAGCGGTTCATCACCGATAGAATATAAAGGCCGCGTTCCCGCCAGAAGCGTGGTTATTCCCGGAACTTACCCAAAGAAATTTCCTGCCGGCGAATACCAGGTAGGCTGCGCCCTGATTATCGGTCAGCGAAAGTCGTCTACCGATTTAAAAACAAGTCTCAACGATGCATTACGGGATTTCGGTGTAAGTGGTTAATTGATCCTGGTGGCGCGAAGAACGGCATTCAGGATACAAATAGCGCCGGATTATTTCGTTCGGCAGCTTCAATGCCCGAATAGTCTGAGAGGATATCTGCCTTATTTTTCTGAACGCACACATCGTGCTCAAAATGGACGGAAACGCTGTGGTCCTGGGTCCGGACCGTCCATCCATCATCTTCCGTATACACTTCGCGCTTTCCCAGGTTGATCATGGGTTCTATGGCGAGGATCAGGCCCTCCCGCATTTTAGCACCCGAACCGCGCCTTCCATAATTCGGCACCTGGGGTTCCTCATGCATTTTTTTACCAAGTCCGTGACCAACCAGTTCGCGAACGACGCCATAGCCATATTTTCTTTCCGTATGTTCCTGTATTGCAAAGGAGATGTCGCCGATCCGGTTTCCCGATACTGCCTTCTCAATGCCTTTATAGAGCGATTCTTTGGTTACGCGAATGAGTTGGGCTACGGAGGCCCCGGGATCACCGAGCGCAAAGGTATAGGCATGGTCTCCGTGAAAGCCATTTTTATACACACCGATGTCAATGGAAACGATATTCCCTTCCTTCAGTTCCTTTTCATTCGGGAATCCGTGCACCACCACATCATTTACGGAAATGCAGGAATTGAAGGGATATCCGTTGTATTGCAGGAAAGAAGGTACCGCACCGTGGTCACGGATAAAATCGCCAATGAATTTATCCAGGTAAATCGTGGTGATACCAGCCTTCAGGATTTTTGCCGTTTCTGTAAGCGTTTGACTTACCAGTAAACAGCTTTCCCGCGCCAGTTCAATTTCCGCTTTTGTTTTATGATAGATCATCTAGATCACTGCATTGGTTACCGACTGGCGGCCCTGTATGCGGCCCGACTTCATCAGCCCGTCGTATTGACGCATCAGCAGTTGCGTTTCAATCTGTTGCAGGGTATCCAGTATTACCGCAACCATGATCAGGAGGGATGTTCCTCCATAAAAAGAGGCAAAACCCTGCGTTACACCTGCCCTTTGGGCAAATCCGGGAAGGATGCCGACCACAGCCAGCAGGATAGCTCCCGGCAGCGTGATCTTATCCATCACGGATCCGATGAAATCCGCTGTGGGTTGTCCAGGTTTCACACCCGGAACAAAACCGTTATTGCGTTTGAGATCATCAGCAACCTGCTTTGGGTTAAAGATGAGCGACGTGTAAAGAAAAGTGAAACCGATCACCACGATGGCATAGAAAGTCATGTGCACAAAATCGCGCGGATCAGAAAATATTCTGGAAATTCCTTCTTTGTTTTCAAAGCTGGTATAAGAAATTAAAGTAGGCAGGAACATGATGGCCTGTGCAAAGATGATGGGCATAACACCGGCGGCATTTACTTTAAGTGGCAGGAATTGTCTTGCACCCCCGAACTGCCGGTTTCCAACAATCTGTTTCGCGTAGTTGACAGGCACTTTTCGCACGCCCTGAATCAGTACAATCAACCCCAATATAACCGCCACCATGATGGCCACTTCAATTACGAATATGAGTATGCCTCCGCTTCCCATGGCAGATTTGGCCATGAATTCATTCCTCACGGAACTCGGAAAACGCGCGAGGATCCCGATCATGATGATGATCGAAGTTCCATTTCCCAAACCTTTATCGGTTATTTTCTCCCCCAGCCACATCACAAATAAAGTTCCTGCGGTGAGCAGGATGGGTGTGGTTACCCAGAAGTAGGGGCTGAAGCTCTCTATGATGGCATCGTGGCCCATCGATCTCAGGTAAGAGACATATGCATAAGCCTGTGCGAAGGTTACGATAACAGTAAGATACCGCGTCCACTGGTTAATTTTATTTCTGCCGCTTTCGCCGTCTTTTTGAATTTTTTGCATTTGCGGAACCAGGATGCCGGCCAGTTGCATAAAGATGGAGGCGGATATATAAGGCATGATGCCCAGCGCCAGTACAGAGGCCTGAGAAAATGCGCCACCGGAGAATGCATCAATCAATCCGAGTGCACCTGATTTGGCGCCGCTGAGGCTGCTCAGTTTATTGGGGTCGATTCCCGGTAAAACAATGAAAGTACCGAAACGGTAAATCAGTAAAAGGGAAAGCGTTAATATGATCTTGCTTCTCAGCTCAGCAATACCCCAAATATTTTTTAATGTATCAATAAGTTTCTTCACGTGCTTTCAAAATTATTTAAGTACTGCGTCAACAAAAAAGACGCATCGGGATGCGTCTATGCAAGTTACATAAAACTATTTTATGATTTCTACGGTACCACCGGCACCTTCAATGGCTTCTTTTGCCTTGGCGCTCACGGCATTTACTTTGAAAACGAGCTTGGTCTTCAGTTCGCCGTTGCCCAGGATCTTCACCAGATCAGTGCGGGCAATCAATCCGCTGGCGTAGAGATTATCCGCCGAAACCTCCTTAATATCATACTTTTCAGCGAGTTGTTCAACCTGGCTCAGGTTAAACACTTTATAGGAAACACGGTGCGGATTCTTAAAGCCGCGCTTGGGCAGTCTGCGCTGGATGGGCATCTGTCCCCCTTCATGGGCCATTTTTCTTTGATAACCTGCACGGCTTTGTCCGCCTTTGTTTCCCTTGGTTGAAGTTCCTCCCTTACCGGAAGCTTCTCCGCGACCAAGTCTTTTTTCCTTATGTGTAGCGCCTTTTGCCGGCCTGATGGTATGTAAATTCATTTGTTGAATTTGTGAATTTGAAAATTTGACGATTTGAAAATTTGAAAATCAAGACCGGGTCATGCGGCAATTAAATTTTCAAATTACCACATTTTCAAATTTTCAAATTATATCTCCTCTACTTTTAGCAGGTGACCCACTGTGCGGACCATGCCCAGTATCTGTGGTGTTGCCTCTATTTCCCGGGCATTATGCAATTTTTTAATCCCAAGAGCTATCAGGGTCCTTTTCTGGCGTTCTGACCGGTCTATACCGCTTTTTATTTGTGTAATCCTGATCTTTTTCATTTCCTTCTGATTTAATCCGGTTTATCCGTTGAATACTTTCTTCAAAGACAAATTTCTTGTTCTCGACACTTGTATCGGTTCCCTCAGTAAAGTGAGGGCCTTAAACGTGGCTTTAACCACATTGTGCGGATTGGCAGAACCCAGCGATTTGGCGAGCACATCGGTAATGCCTGCGCTTTCCAGCACAGCCCGCATGCTGCCCCCGGCAATCACGCCCGTACCATGCGCTGCAGGCTTGATCAACACTTTGGCGGCCCCTTCTTTAGCGAGCTGATCGTGCGGAATGGTACCATGCATCACCGGAACGCGGATGAGGTTTTTCTTGGCGTCCTCGATACCTTTTGTGATGGCTTCCTGCACTTCTTTGGCCTTACCCAGTCCGTGACCCACTACACCGGCTTCATTACCGACTACCACCAGGGCAGAAAAACTGAAAGCCCGTCCCCCTTTGGTGGTTTTCACCACGCGGTTTATGGAGACCACTTTTTCCTTTAACTCCAGGTCGCCGGCTTTGATCTTAGAAACTACATTCGTTGTTGACATGATAGATATTTACGAATAAACTTTTTGTTCATTAAAACTGCAAACCGCCTTCGCGGGCAGATTCCGCCACGGCTTTTACCCGGCCGTGATACAGGTTTCCTCCCCGGTCGAATACCACTTTCTCAATACCCAGTTCCTTTGCCTTTCGGGCAATGGCGGCTCCCACCAGTTTGCTTTTTTCCGTTTTGGTCACTTTTTGGGCAGCAATGTCTTTTTCACGGGAGGAAGCCGAGGCCAGGGTTCTGCCCTGCAGATCATCGATGAGCTGAACATAGATCTCGTTGTTGCTTCTGAAAACCGATAAACGGGGTTTATCTGCGATGCCGGAAATCTTTTTACGGATCCGGTATCTGATCTTCTGTCTCTTTAAAAGTGTTTCCATCCTGCTAAAATTTGATGATTTGAAAATTTGAAAATTTGAAAATTAAATCCGTGAAATCATGTACATGCATTTTCACCTGTACACATTTCCACATTCTCAAATTACTTCCCTGCAGCCTTACCTGCTTTCTTCCGAACGATTTCACCGGTATACCGTACGCCTTTGCCCTTGTAAGGTTCCGGTTTACGGAGACCCCGGATCTTGGCAGCAACCTGTCCGATCAGTTGTTTGTCGCTTCCTTCCAGGATGATCTTCGGATTTTCTCCTTTTTCCTGGGCCGTCGCAACCTTCAATTCTTTCGGAACCTCAAAAATAATATTGTGGGAATATCCGAGGGCAAGATCCAGCAGGTTACCCTGATTGGAAGCTTTAAAACCCACCCCGATCAGCTCCAGCTGTTTTTTATATCCGTCTGAAACTCCTTTAACCATGTTCGACATCAGGGACCGGTATAAACCGTGCAGCGCGCGATGGCGGATCTGATCGGTAGGCCGGGACAATTCCACCTGGTTTTCCTTAACCTCCACATGTATGTCGCGATCTATTACCTGCTTCAGTTCTCCTTTAGGTCCCTTAACCGTTACTGTATTGTCGCTGCTCACACTTACGGTGATTCCTTTGGGAATGAGAACCGGCTTTTTTCCTATCCTGGACATATATTAATTTGAAAATTTGAAAATATATAAATGCTTTGCCTGCCGAAGGCAGGTGAAAATGAAGCCTCATTTGATCTTTCTCACTTAACTCTTCTCCTGGCTTACCCAATCAAATGTTTCCTGTCTACTAATAAACATGGCATAATACTTCTCCGCCAACATTCTGTGTTTTGGCATCTTTATCGGTCATCACTCCCTTTGAAGTGGACACAATAGCAATACCTAGTCCGTTTTTTACCCGTTTGAATTCAACAGGGCTGGCATACTGGCGGAGACCCGGACGACTTACCCTTTCCAGGCTCCGGATGGCCGGCTCCTTGGTTTGCGGATCGTACTTCAGAGCAATCTTGATCACACCCTGTTTGCTGTCATCCTCAAATTTGTATTTCAGAATATAGCCCTTGTCGTACAATATTTCTGTCATACGCCTTTTCAGGTTAGAAGCAGGTATTTCCACGATCCGGTGATTCGCCATCTGCGCATTCCGGATTCTGGTCAGAAAATCTGCTATTGGATCTGTTACCATTTGTTTATCAATTAAATGCTTATTAATTTTTTCGTTTATAGTTTATGGTTGATGGTTTATCGGCTTTTTATACAAATATCCCCTATCCACCATGTACTATCCACCATTCTACCAGCTGGCCTTTCTCACCCCCGGTATTTTCCCCTGTAAAGCCATATCCCGGAAAACGCCCCTGGAAACCCCGAAATAGCGGATATATCCACGCGGCCGGCCGGTAAGCTGGCAGCGGTTTTTCAAACGCACCGGTGACGCATTTCTCGGAAGCAGGTCGAGTGCTCTATAATCACCGGCGGCTTTTAATGCAGCCCGTTTTTCAGCAAATCTCGCAACGAGGACTTCCCGCTTTCTTTGTCTGGCTTTGACTGATTCTTTGGCCATGAACTTTTATTTATTTATTTGAACTCCGATTAAACTTTATTCTAAAACTCCGTCCCTCCCTCCTTTCCACATCCTCCCAATTTCACATTATACAGCACCTTCTTTTTTTGCATTCTTAAACGGCATTCCCAGTTCCTTCAACAATTCGTAGGCTTCTTCATTCGTTTTCGCCGTGGTTACAAAAGTGATGTCCATACCGGTGATTTTATTCACCTTGTCAATATCTACTTCCGGAAAGATGATCTGCTCGGTGACGCCCATGGTGAAATTGCCGCGGCCGTCAAATGATTTCTCGTTCACCCCCTTAAAATCACGCACCCGGGGGAGCGCAGCAGACACCAGGCGATCCAGGAACTCATACATTTTCTCCCTGCGCAGGGTTACCCTGGCTCCAATGGGCAGGCCCTTACGGAGTTTGAAGTTGGAAATGTCTTTTTTGGAAATCGTTGATACGGCTTTCTGGCCGGTGATGGTGGTCAGTTCTTCGATGGAAATATCCACCAGTTTCTTGTCCGCCACTGCCCCATTGATGCCGCGGTTCAAACAGATCTTTTCCAGTTTAGGTGCCTGCATAACCGTTTTGTACCCGAATTTTTTCATTAATGCAGGTACCACGTCCTTTTTGTATTTATCTGCCAGGCGTGCAGAATATTTTGCTGTGCTCATTATTTAATTACCTCCCCTGATTTTTTTGCAATGCGAATGAGTTTACCATTTTCCCGGGTGCGTTTCACCTTTGATGGTCCCCCGGATTTTGAATCCCAGAGCAGCACATTGGATATATGCACCTTGGCTTCAATTTTCAAAATACCCCCTTTGGTATTCTGGGCAGAAGGTTTGCTGTGTTTGGTAACAATATTCACCCCTTCCACCAGCACACGGGATTCATCGGGAAATACTTCCAGCACCTTGCGCGATTTTTTAAGGTCCTTATCATCACCGGAAATAATCACCACCTTGTCCCCTTTTTTAATATTGAACTTCGGTTTAAATCTGTTGTTCATTTTTCTCTTTTTACGCTGAACGATTTACACATTATGTTATCCGCTCCAAAAATTATTAATCCAAATTATACTGATGCTGCATCTCAAACTTCATGCTCCATTGCCCAAACTCAAAGCACTTCCGGCGCCAAAGAAATGATCTTCATATATCCCTTGTCGCGGAGCTCCCTGGCCACCGGCCCGAAAATGCGGGTACCGCGGGGTTCATCACTGGTGGTCAGCAATACCACGGCATTGTCGTCGAACCGGATGTATGAACCGTCTTTGCGGCGCAATTTATTCTTGGTTCTCACGATCACTGCTTTGGTTACTGTCCCTTTCTTAATGCCACCTGAAGGCAGGGCATCTTTAACGGTCACTACAATCTTGTCGCCTATCCTGGCGTAATCCTGCCCGCTGTTTCCCAGCACCCGGATGCACAATACTTCCTTGGCACCACTATTATCTGCAACGTTAAGTCTGCTTTCCTGCTGAATCATTTCAATACGATTTAAGATTTACGAATTATTTCGCTTTCTCTACGATTTCCACCAGGCGCCAGCGCTTGGTTTTACTGAGCGGACGGCTTTCCATGATCCGCACCACATCCCCGATGCTGCATTCGTTCTTTTCGTCATGGGCATGAAACTTCGTCGTTTTCTTCAGGAACTTACCGTAGATCGGATGTTGCACTTTCCTTTCAACAGCAACCACAACGGTCTTATCCATCTTATTGCTGCTGACAACTCCCGTTCTCGTTTTCCGTAAATTTCTATCTGGCATATACGCTTATTTGAAAATTTGAAATCAATATGACATGTGCTGATGTGAATGTGTGCTGATTATAACAAACCGCCTTTCATGCTCACCCTTACATATCATCACATTTTCACATTATTTATACTTTCTTTTTTGTCAATGATGTTTTTAACCGGGCAATATCTTTCCGGAGCAAACGAATGGTAACCGGGCTCTCCAGGGGAGAGATGGCATGGGCGAACTTCAATTTTTTCAAACGCAGTTCGTCCTCCCTGATCCGGGAAACCAGATCCGTTTCACTCAGGTCCTTCACGCTATTTGCAAAATCGTTTCTCTTTGACATGATCTTAATTTGATAATTTGAAAATTACATAGGCGTTACATCATGGCGGACCACAAACTTGGTTTTGATCGGCAGTTTCTGCGCGGCCAGCAACAAGGCTTCCTTGGCAACGGCTTCCGGAACACCATCCGCTTCGAAAAGCATGCGTCCCGGTTCCACCACGGCAGCCCAGTACTCGGGATTACCTTTACCTTTTCCCATTCTCACTTCCTGCGGTTTCTTGGTAATCGGCTTGTCCGGAAATACCCGTATCCACACATTTCCTTCACGTTTCATGGAGCGGGTAAGCGCCTGACGGGCGGCTTCCAGCTGACGATTCGTTAACCATATTGCTTCCAGTGCTTTCAGGCCATAGGAGCCAAAGGAAATATCACTTCCCCTTTTGGCTATTCCGCGGATCCGTCCTTTCTGCGCTTTCCGATGCTTCGACCTTTTAGGCTGTAACATGTTATTCTAATTTGAAAATCCGATAATTTGAAAATTCTCTGCCCACCGAAGCTTTAGCGAAGGTGGGTGAAATGACCACGCCTGATTTTATCTCCGGCCGCCTCCGCCGCCCCCTCTTCTGTCTCCACCCCCACCACTTCTTCTATCCCGGTCACCGCCACGTCCACGCTCATCCCTCAGGTCATCCCTTCTGTCCCGCCTATCACTGACATCGCTCTTTCCACCGACAAAATTCGGATTCAGATCGCGCTTGGTTAGCACTTCTCCTTTACAGATCCAAACTTTCACACCAATCTTGCCGTAAACGGTAAGGGCGAATACATTGGCATAGTCAATATCCATCCGCAGGGTGTGCAGTGGTGTACGTCCCTGCTTGATCTCTTCTGTTCTGGCTATTTCCGAACCACCCAGGCGTCCGCCAACCTTTACTTTGATTCCTTCGGCACCCATGCGGAGCGCGGAGGCAATAGCCATCTTGATGGCCCTTTTATAGTTGATGCGGTTCTCAATTTGCCGGGCAATCGTATCCGCAACAATATTGGCATCCAGTTCGGGACGACGTATCTCGAGGATATTGATCTGAACATCTTCCTTACCAGTCAGTTTTTTCAGTTCTTCCTTGATGCGATCCACTTCCCCACCTCCTTTGCCAATGATGATCCCCGGTTTTGATGTGTGAATAGTCACGATCAGCTTATTGAGCGTGCGCTCAATCACGATCTTGGCAATACCACCTTTATTGATACGGGCATTGAGATAGGTTCTGATCTTATTATCCTCGATCAGCTTAAAAGCATAATCTTTCTTGCTTCCGTACCAGTTGGATTCCCAACCACGGATGATTCCGAGTCTCGCACCTATAGGATTTGTTTTCTGACCCATTTATCTAGATTAATGTGATAATGTGTAAATTATATCCGTTGTTAAGGTCAAGGTGAAAACCATTTTCACATCCTCACATTGACCTATTATTAATTTAACTTCTCATCCACCACCAGCGTAACATGGTTACTGCGTTTACGAACCCGGTAACCACGTCCCTGCGGAGCCGGACGCATTCTTTTTAATACCCTGGCGCCATCCACAAATATGGTTTTAACCAGCAGGCCGGCATCTGCCGCACTTTTCCCTTCATTTTTTTGTTCCCAGTTCTTTACCGCGGACCACAACAGCTTATACAGCGGTGTGGAAGAATGCTGCGGATGATGTTCCAGCAGCGCCAGGGCTTTTTCCACCTGGAGACCCCTGATTTCGTCAGCCAGCAATCGCATCTTTCGGGGCGACGTCGGGTAATTTTTTAATTTCGCTAATGCTTCCATTTTATCTGGTTTGTTCTCTTGAAATATAATCTAGCTGCAACTTTCCTTTAATCAACGGCTGCCCTATTCAGCAATTTTCTTGCTGGAATGGCCCTTGAAATTCCGGGTCGGTGCAAATTCACCCAGTTTGTGTCCCACCATAAATTCCGTTACATACACGGGGATAAACTTATTGCCATTGTGCACCGCAAAAGTATGTCCCACAAAATCCGGTGTAATGGTGGACCGGCGACTCCAGGTTTTGATAACGCTTTTCTTTGCCTTGCCTGCATTGATGCCCAGCACCTTGTCTTCCAGATTCGCATCTACGTAAGGACCTTTTTTTATTGACCGACCCATAATTAATGAGTTAATGTGAAAATATGAAAATGTGAAAATGAATTTTCTTTTCCGAGGGTCAATGTGAAACACATTTTCACATTTTCACATTGACACATTATCTAATCCAATTATTTGCTCAGCTTCTTTCCTTTTTTCGTTTGGATGATCAGTTTATCACTGCCCTTTCCGCGCGTCCTGGTTTTAAGCCCCCTGGAATATTGTCCATTCCTGGAACGGGGCTGGCCACCGGATGCTTTCCCCTCGCCACCTCCCATCGGATGATCCACAGGGTTCATGGCCACACCACGAACACGGGGACGAATCCCCCGCCAGCGGTTACGTCCTGCCTTACCCATGCTCTGCAGACTGTGGTCGCTGTTGGACACAACACCTACCGTTGCATAACAATTAATCAGAATCTTCCGGAGTTCACCGGAAGGCATTTTCAGTACGGCATATTTCTCTTCCTTATTGGTGAGCTGGGCAGAAGCGCCGGCACTGCGAACCAGCTTGCCACCCTGTCCCGGCTGCATTTCAATGTTGTGCACATTGGTTCCCAGCGGAATATTTTTTAACTGAAGGGCATTCCCCACTTCCGGAACCACAGCGTCTCCGGAAAGAACCGTGGTTCCCACCTGAAGGCCCTGGGGCGCAATGATGTATCTTTTTTCCCCGTCCTTAAAATGAAGCAGGGCGATGAATGCCGTTCTGTACGGATCGTATTCAATGGTCGCCACTACAGCCGGAATGGATTTCTTATCTCTTTTGAAATCCACCACACGGTACATTCTTTTATGACCGCCCCCCATATAACGCATTGCCCTTCTTCCCTGGGAATTACGGCCGGCGGTGCTCTTTACCTTTTCCAGCAGGCTCTTTTCCGGAGTGTCTGAAGTAACCTCTGCATAGGCATTCCCGATCCGCCACCTGGTTCCGGCTGTTACCGGTTTGAATTTTCTTAGTGCCATATTTTATTCAACAGAATATTTATAATGATGATCATCTCAGCTTTTTCGGCAGCTGATGGCCATACTTTAAATAATTAAATATTCGAATACAAATCAATGGTTTCGCCTTCCGCCACGGTAACCAGGGCTTTCTTATATCCGGGCTTGCGGCCCGTGATCAGTCCGGCCTTGGTGGATCTAGACCTTGCCTTGCTGGGAACCACCACAGTGTTGACATCCACCACGGTAATGCCGTAAAAATCTTCCACCGCTTTTTTAATTTCCAGCTTATTTGCCTTTCTGTTTACTTTAAAAGCATAACGACGCAGCTTTTCCTGCTGGGCATTTGCTTTTTCGGTAAGTATCGGACGGATCAGAACCTCGGTTAATTTCATTTCTCTAATTTGAAAATTTATAATCAATTTAAAAATGTGCTAATGTGTTGATGTGTAAATTAAATCATCATGCCACTCATTTACACATTTACATATCTACACATTCTCCGTCTCTTCCTCCACAAACATCTTTGCAGCAGATTCAGTAAGCACCAGCGTTTGCGCATTAACAATATCATACGTGTTCACATCTGCCAGCAGGCTGCTCTCCAGGTAGGGTACGTTCCTTAAACTGAGGTGCAGGTTGTCGTTGTATTCCGGCAGGATAAACAATGTTTTTTTACCATCCAGTTTTAGTCCACCCAGCAAGTTCAACAGCTCTTTTGTTTTGGGTGCATCCAGATTAATGTCTTCCACCACAATTATGGAATTCGCTTTTGCCTTATGAGAAAGTGCGGAGATCTTGGCCAGGTCCTTCACTTTCCGGTTCAGCTTGAAATCGTAACTCCTGGGTTTGGGACCGAAAATGGTACCACCGCCTTTATACAGCGGGTTCCGGATATTCCCCTTACGCGAACCACCGGTTCCTTTTTGTTTGTGCAGTTTCTTGGAAGAACCTTTCACTTCCATCCTTGTCTTTACCTTATGCGTACCCTGGCGCTGCGCGGCCAGATATTGCTTAACGGCCAGGTAAATGACGTGATCATTCGGTTCAACTTCAAAGATATCAGCAGGCAGTTCCAGAGTACGGCCCGTTTTATCTCCTTTTATATTTACTATATCAACTTGCATGTGAATGGGATTAATAGATTACTTCTGAATGTAGACGATGGAGCCGTTATGACCCGGAACAGATCCGGCAATCAGCAGATAGTTTTTTTCGGGAAATATTTTCACCACGCTCAGGCCCTTCAGTTTTACCCGGTCGCCACCCATACGGCCCGCCATGCGAACACCCTTCATAACGCGGGACGCGTCTGAAGAGTTACCCAGGGATCCCGGTGCCCGGCTGCGGTCATGCTGACCATGGCTCTGACCACCTACCCCGTGAAATCCATGGCGTTTTACAACCCCCTGAAATCCCTTGCCCTTTGAAGTACCCACCACGTCCACTTTTTCACCTTCGGTGAAAAGGTCAACAGTCAGCGCGTCCCCTAAATTCTTTTCGGGAGAAAAATTGCGGAATTCCTTGATAAATTTCTTGGCGGTGGTATTTGACTTGGCGAAGTGATTTTTTTCAGCGGAGAGAATATGCCTTTCCTTTTTGTCGCCGAAGGCAATCTGAAGAGAACTGTAACCGTCTGACTCCTTTGTTTTAACCTGGGTAACCACACAGGGTCCGGCCTCAATGATGGTACAGGCTACCTGCTTTCCATCGGGGGTGAACACGCTGGTCATTCCAATTTTCTTTCCAATTAACCCTTTCATCTTTTATTGGTTTGCGCCTGGAGTCCAAGGACAATCAGTGACTCTTATAACCGCTTAACAACAGCTGTTACTGATTTCAATCCCCTGTTTGCAACCGACCTTTTCCTTTGCCCTCCAAAGTTTTAGCGAAGTAAGGTTGCCCAACCACGCTGCTTTGGATTTCCAGCCACCTTCGCTAATCTTCGGTGGCCGATGGAAGTACCGGTAGTAAACAAACCCCGAACGGCTTGTTCATATTTACATGTCAACGATCCAGCGCTGCTTCGGCCGTTTTCACGGATTGGCAGATGGATTATTTATCCTCATCATGCCTTAATCTCCACATCCACTCCGGATGGCAGATCAAGCTTGGATAAAGCATCTACTGTTCTGGAAGTAGATGTGTATATGTCCAGTAATCGCTTGTGCGTATGCAACTGGAATTGCTCACGCGCCTTCTTGTTTACGTGCGGTGAACGAAGTACAGTAAACACCTTTTTGCGGGTGGGTAAGGGAATGGGCCCTGTTACCACGGCTCCTGTACTGCGTACTGTTTTTACGATCTTCTCAGCGGATTTATCCACGAGATTATGATCGTACGACTGCAATTTGATTCTGATTCGCTGGGACATAAGTCAATCCCCGTTTTTTGAACGGGATGCAAAGGTAGCGACAAACACATAAACGGTCAAAGAATTATTGCCTTTTTTGATAATTATTTGGGGCCGCCGGGACAATGTTCCCTCAGGTACCGGGTGTATAATCCTTTCAGATGTTCCCGCGTGCCGGGTCCCTCGCTGATGGCATGGGTCCGGTTGGGATAGGCCATGTACTGAAAGTTCCTGTTGTATTCAATCAGTTCATTCACCAGCATTTCGGCATTATTAAAATGCACATTATCGTCGCCCGTTCCATGAATATACAACAGGTTTCCCTGCAGGTTCCTGGCATAACTGATGGGAGAACCTTTCACATAATCGTCCCCCGCATCCTGCGGTATTCCCATATACCTTTCTTCATAGATATTATCATAAGTCAGCAAATTGGTCAGGGCCGCCACGGCTATCCCCGTTTTGTAAATATCCGGATACTGGAAAAGCAGGTTCAGGGTGGCTGAACCACCGCTACTCCAGCCCCAGGCCGCTATGCGGGAACTATCCACAAAAGGCCATTTCATAATTTCCCTGGCAGCCATGGCCTGATCCCGGATATTCAGCCTGCCTATCTTCCGGTAAATCGAATTTCTCCATGCAGCTCCTTTCGGAGCCGGCGTTCCCCGGTTATCTACAGAAATATAGATATATCCATCCTTCGCCAGATCGCCCTGATAAAGGCTCAGTTGATTTTCCACGCCAAAATAATCGGTCACTGTTTGCTCAGCCGGCTCGGAATACAAATAAAACAAAACCGGATATTTTTTCGACGGGTCGAAGGGTGAGGGCTTTTTCATCCACCCGTCCATCGTTACGCCGTCTGCCGTTGTTATTCTGAAAAAAGACATCCCCGAAGCAGCGCTGTCGGCCGCTCTGGGCAGGCTGATGCCCCGCGTGCCCGGCAGTGTTTGATGGTCTGGAAGATGTATCCATTCACCCGAAGGGGGGGTATAAAAGTTAGAGAAACGGTGGAAAGCATATTGTCCTCCTGGGGAAACTTCATATTCGTGGGTGCCTGGCTCGTCGGCCGGGGTCACCATTTCCGCTTTTCCCTGGCCATCCAGGCTGCACCGGTACAGATATTTCTGGGTAGCGTTTTCCGGGGAAGCCATAAAATACAACAGGTTTTCCTTTTCATCAATTAGTACGATATCCATTACATCATATTTCCCGGACGTAATCAGGGTTTGTTTTTCCCCATCCCGGCTTACCCGGTACAAATGCCGCCATCCATCTTTTTCGCTGGGCCATATGAATTCCGCTCCCAGATTCAGCCAGTCCCATCCGCCCATCCGGTAGTCATCATCCCACCGGGATATGATATCGATCCAGGTGCTGTCTTTTTCCGATAAGATATTTTTTGATGACCCGTCCCTGGTATTGCAAAGCAGGATATCGCTTTGATTCTGCTGCCGGTTCAGGTGCTGCACAATCAGCTGCTGACTGTTATGTGCCCATTCCATCCTGGGCAGGTAACTGCCCAGACGCGCATCCGTGGGAATACGCATCCACCGGGTATGGCCGTCCGATATATCCACCACGCCAATCTTGTACGGAGAAGGCAACTGACCGGCCACCGGATATTCCACAGGTACCACATGTGAATAAACCGAATCCGTTGTATTGAGCATCAGATAATCCCTGGTGCCGCCGTCTTCGATCTGCCAGTAGGCGATGGACCTGCCATCAGGGCTCCAGCGGAACCCATCGCGGCAGTCGAATTCTTCCTCATACACCCAGTCGAATGTGCCATTGATCATTTTTCGGGTCCCATTCCGGGTAAGGGCACTGATTCTGTGGGTACCAAGGTCCTCCACATACAGATTATGATTACTCACATAAGCGGCTTTTTTTCCATCCGGCGAGAATTTTGCAAACATCAGGGAAGAAGACGGCAGGGACGAACCCAGCTGTTTCAACGTATGATCTGCAAGATCATAGACCCAGAAATCCCCCCGGGTGTCATACCGCCACACTTTCCGGGCATTGGTATATAAGAGTAGTTTTTTGAAATCCGTGGAAAAGAGAAAATAGTTTATGTCCAGCGGCCCTTTTTTCCCTGCAGGAGTAAGGTCTTTTGCGTTCAGCAGGACCTCTTCATTTCCTGAAGGCAGGCTGGTTTTTAAAATGGCACCATTTTCTTCCCGGTAAAAACCGGTTCCGTCCGCATCCCATACCAGCGGTTTATGAAATTGGGCAGTGACTGATAATGACAGGCAGAGCCATACACTTATCAGCACGAACTTTTGAAAATGAGTTCCCATCAAACGCATGATCTGAATTTTATGGGTGAAAATTAATCATTGAAGGGGACGATCCTTAACCGTTCAACAAAAAAGCCCCCTCCCGGGATGCGGAAGGAGGCTTTTTATTTAGCACTCTATTTTATGCGGTCACTTTACCCTTGCCCTTTACTTTGGCGATTACTTCTTCCGCTATGTTGTTCGGTGCAGGAGCATAATGTGAAAATTCCATGGTAGACGTGGCCCGTCCGGAACTCAGGGACCTCAACTGGGTTACATATCCGAACATTTCGGATAGTGGCACCCTGGCCTTGATTACCTGTGCGTTGTTCTTGCTATCCATTCCTTCCAGCATACCCCGGCGACGGTTCAGATCACCTGTTACATCTCCCATATACTGATCTGGTGTGATCACTTCTACCTTCATGATGGGCTCGAGCAATACCGGTTTTGCTTTTTTAGCAGCTTCCCTGAATCCCTGTTTGGCACAAAGTTCAAACGACATGGAGTCGGAATCCACCGCATGGAATCCACCGTCAAATACGCGGATCTTCATATTTTCCACCGGATAGCTGGCCAGCACGCCAGTAGTCATGGCCGATTCAAATCCCTTTTCAATGGCAGGAAGAAACTCCCGGGGAATGGAACCGCCAAAAATGTCGTTTATAAACTGGTAATGACCCTTATCTTCTTTCAGGAACTCTTCATCCGCAGGTCCGATCTCAAAAGTAATATCAGCGAATTTACCGCGGCCACCCGTTTGCTTTTTCAGGGTTTCGCGGTGTTCAATGGTTTTCTGGAAGGCTTCCTTATAGGCCACCTGGGGAGCACCCTGGTTTATTTCCACTTTAAATTCCCGGCGCATACGGTCCACGATGATCTCCAGATGCAGTTCACCCATTCCACTTAAGATGGTCTGCCCGGTTTCTTCATCCGTTTTTACCCGAAGCGTGGGATCTTCCTCCACGAGTTTGGCAATGGCCATGCCCATTTTATCCACGTCCGCCTGTGTTTTCGGCTCTATGGCCACCGAGATGACCGGTTCGGGGAAGGTCATTTTTTCCAGGATGATGGGATCATCTTCCTTGCATAAAGTATCCCCGGTTTTAATATCCTTGAACCCAACGGCAGCGCCAATATCTCCCGCTTCAATGAAATCAATCGGGTTCTGTTTGTTGGCATGCATCTGCATGATGCGGGAAATACGCTCATTCTTTCCGGTCCTGGTATTCAATACATAGGAACCCGAATCAAGATGTCCGCTGTACACCCGGAAGAAGGCGAGACGACCCACGAATGGATCGGTGGCTATTTTAAATGCCAGGGCCGCAAAGGGCTCCTTAGCATCCGGCTTACGTGAAATCTCTTCGCCTGTATTGGGATCATGACCAATTACGGCTGCTACGTCTGCAGGACCCGGGAGGTAGCGCACGATGGCATCCAGGGCTTTCTGAACACCCTTATTTTTAAAGGAAGATCCGCACATCATCGGAATGATGGACAGATCAATGGTGGCCTTCCTTATGGCTTCATGCATTTCATCCTGGGTAATGGAATTGGGATCCTCAAAAAATTTCTCAAGGAGTTTCACATCATATTCTGCAACAGCTTCCACCAGGTGCTGCCGCCATTCGTTCACTTCATCCACCATGTCCCCCGGAATTGGAACCTCCTGATAGGTCATTCCTTTCCCTTCCTCATCCCAGATGATCCCTTTCATAGTGATCAGGTCAACCACCCCTTTAAAACTGTCCTCCGCTCCGATCGGTAACTGAAGCGGAACGGCTTTGGCGCCGAGCATTTCCTTGATCTGTTTTACAACGCTCAGAAAATCTGCTCCGGCCCGGTCCATCTTGTTCACAAAACCGATACGGGGAACCCTGTACTTGTTGGCCTGGCGCCAAACGGTTTCAGACTGGGGTTCCACACCGGAAACAGCGCAAAACAAGGCCAGCAAACCATCCAGCACGCGCAGGGAACGCTCTACTTCCACGGTAAAGTCCACGTGGCCCGGCGTATCAATGATGTTGAATTTATATTGTTTGGTATCCGCTACCTTTTTACCCTGGTCGGTCGGAAAATTCCAGAAGCAGGTAGTGGCAGCTGAAGTGATGGTGATGCCCCTTTCCTTCTCCTGTTCCATCCAGTCCATCGTGGCCGCCCCATCGTGTACTTCCCCGATTTTATGCGATACCCCCGTATAGAATAGGATACGTTCGGTTGTTGTCGTTTTACCGGCATCAATATGAGCCGCAATACCAAAATTTCTTTGAAAACGTAAGTCTGACATGGTTATGAATTAAAATATTTTTAACGGGTGCGCAAAGGTACGCTTTTTTTTGAAGAAAAACATGCCTTCCGGGAAGGTTCTGCCAAATGAAAAATCCCTTCTCCGGCATCATCCGGGAAGGGATTCGTTCACAAAAGCAAATGATGTATAATCAGATCCTGAAATGGGCAAATGCCTTGTTGGCTTCAGCCATCCGGTGGGTATCTTCTTTTTTCTTGAAAGCGCCACCTTCTCCTTTACTGGCTGCCACTATTTCCCCGGCGAGTTTGTCGGCCATGCTTTTCCCGTTGCGGTCCCTGCTGTAGCGGATGAGCCATTTGATGCTGAGGGATACCTTACGGTCGGCCCGGACTTCCGCAGGAATCTGGAAAGTCGCTCCCCCGATCCTGCGGCTTCTTACTTCTACTGCGGGCGTTACGTTATTCAGGGCCCTTCTCCACACTTCATAACCGTTGTCGTTCGTTTGTTTCGAAACCCGGTCAATGGCATCGTAAAAAAGACTGAATGCCGTATTCTTTTTACCCTGCCACATCAGATTGTTTACAAAACGCGTAACCAGGATGTCGTTGAATTTTGCATCCGCCGCGAGTGGTAATTTTTTGGCCTGTGACTTCCTCATGAGTTATTTGAGATTATGATATGATGTTATTTTTTTGCTTTGGGTTTGGCGCCTGCTTTTTCTTTCTTGGTTCCGTATTTGGAACGGCTCTTTTTCCGGTCCTTCACGCCTGCCGTATCCAGGCTTCCGCGAACGATGTGGTAACGGACTCCGGGAAGGTCCTTCACACGACCGCCCCTGATCAGCACGATGGAGTGCTCCTGCAGGTTATGGCCCTCCCCCGGTATATAGGCGATCACTTCCACCTTATTGGTCAACCGCACCTTGGCTACTTTGCGCAACGCAGAGTTCGGCTTCTTCGGGGTGGTGGTGTACACACGGGTACAAACACCGCGTCTCTGGGGACAGGAATCCAGGGCCCTGGACTTACTTTTTGCCCTTATGATCTCTCTTCCTTTTCTTACTAATTGCTGAATAGTCGGCATTAAATGCGTTTGAATTTTGGGACGGCAAAGGTAACGGCAAGCGGATGATTATCCAAATTAAAATTGGAGTTACACTTTTACAAGCCAGCCATGGGCATCGGGCCTTTTGCCTTCCCGGATCTCCATAAGGATCTTCCTGACGGCGGGAGCTGTTTTAAAGGCTGACGTATCGAATGTCATGATATAGTCCTTGTATTTCAGTTCCCTGATGTAGGAAATGGTAGCTGCCGTACCCGATCCGAATATTTCCGTCAGCTTGCCACTGCGATGCCCGCTGACCACTTCATCAATGCTGATCCTCCGTTCTTCCACGGTGTAACCCTGCTCCCGCAATTCGGTAATAACACTGTCCCGGGTAACGCCGGCCAGGATCGTTCCCTCATCCAGCGACGGGGTAACCACGGTTCTTCCAATTACAAAAAATACATTCATAGTCCCTACTTCCTGCAGCCACTTGTGCTCAAAGGCATCGGTCCACAATACCTGGTCATATCCCTGTCTGCGCGCCTCGGCAGAGGCCTTGAGACTGGCTCCGTAATTGCCGGCGTTTTTTGAAAAACCAACGCCGCCAGGAGCCGCACGGGTATATTTTTCTTCTACATATATTTTCATCGGCGCTGCATAGTAGGGCCCGGTAGGGCTCAACAGGATCATAAATTTATAAGTGGACGATGGTTTCACGCCCAGAGCGGCATCTGTGGCAAACATAAAGGGCCTGATGTAAAGAGAATAATCCTCCTTGGCAGGTATCCATTCCTTATCCAGCGCAACGAGCTGACGCATGCCCTCCATGAAAATATCCTCCGGAACAGCCGGCATTTCCATTCTCTCGGCGGAAATATTAAACCGCTTGAAATTGTCGTACGGACGGAAAATGAAGGCTCCACCGTTTTTATTCCGGTACGCCTTGATGCCCTCAAAAATGGCCTGACCGTAGTGCAGGGCCATGATAGATGGTTCAAAAGAAATCGGCTGATAGGGTTTAATAGAGGCCAGTCGCCACACGCCATCCTCATAATTCGCTTCCAGCATATGGTCACTGAAATATTTACCAAAAGGTAAATGATCGAAATCCATTTCGGCCAGTCTGCTTCTTTTAACCCTGGTTACCGGGATGTCCATCGTCTCCATCATAAAATGCTATTTTTGATACCACAAAGAAACAAACATTCCCGGAGCACACAAAACCGGCTCCGGGAATTTCACAGATTTATGGGAATCAATAACATTAAGCTGTCTCCGGAACTGGTGGCTGCCCTTTATCCCGAATCCCTGGTTTTGGTAAACGGAACATCAGCCGTTGCCCAAACGCCGGACAACCTTCGTTTCCTCGGAAGAAACGGTCGGAAGATCTGTTTTATAGTGCACAACCCCGAAACTGAATTCCTTCCGGAAAATCAACTGGGATTTCTCCGTAAAATTCTCGCCGCCTGTCATTGCAGTCTGAACGATATCGCTCTGCTTAATGCAGCGGGAGGTCCGCCCTCCCTGCAGACCATAAAAACCCGGTTGAACCCGGAAATGCTTTTTTTGTGCGGTGTTCCCCCAGGTTCCCTGAATCTGCCCGAAACGCTGGAACCCTTTTCCTTGCAGAATATCCAGGGCATATCGGTCCTGTCATTGCCTTCACTGTCCGTCCTCAGCCGGCAAACGGCGGAGGCCGGTCTGCTGAAGAAGAAACTGTGGAGCTGTCTCCAAAAAATGTTCGGTTTATGAAACTGATTTTCGCAACACATAATCCGCATAAAGTAAAAGAGATCCAGGCCGCCATCGGGAAACAGCTGAAGATCATGTCCCTCGCGGATGCCGGCATTACCCGGGAAATACCGGAGCCGCATGAAACGCTCCGGGAGAACGCCCTGGAAAAATCCCGCACCATTTATCTGCTGACCAACGGAAAAGATTGTTTCAGCGAGGATACGGGTCTGGAAGTGGATGCGCTCCAGGGCGAACCGGGGGTACGCAGCGCCCGATATGCCGGCGAGCCCGTTTCCTTTGCCAGAAACATCGATAAGCTACTGGCCAGCCTGGGCAATTCTACCCACCGGCATGCCCGTTTCCGTACGGTGATTTCCTTAATTCTGAATGATAAAGAATATTTTTTTGAGGGAGTCTGTGAGGGCATTATTCTAACTGCAAGAAAGGGTAGCGGTGGTTTTGGCTACGATCCCGTTTTTATGCCCCCCGGCGCAAAAAAAAGTTTTGCCGAAATGACAGCCGGAGAAAAAAATGTTTTCAGCCACCGGAAAAAAGCTGCAGACAAGATGATCCTTTTTTTAAAACAGGAAACCTCCAAAGCGTGAATGATGTCCAGAATCAAGATTGAAGTGCCGGATTTATTTTCTTTCAGTACCTGTGTTCGGGTGCGGATAACAGACCTGAATTATGGCGCACATGTGGGCAATGACAGCATACTTTCCTTTATCCATGAGGCCCGCGTAAGATTTCTGCAATCTTTGGGATATTCGGAACTGAACCTTGCTGGTGTTGGGCTCATCATGAGTGATGTGGCCATAGAATTTAAAAAGGAAATTCATTACGGGGACGAAGTAACTATTTCCGTTGTCGCAACGGATTTCGGCCGCGTAGGATTCGACCTGGTTTATAAACTGGAGAAAAATCCGGGACCGGCATGCAGCCTGCTGGCTCTGGCTAAAACAGGTATGGTGTGCTATGATTATTCATTGAAAAAGGTATCGAACCTGCCGGACGTTGCCAGGCGTTTACTTGCGCCCTGATCACGGGTTCCAAATTTCCCAACTGGCTTCCGCCTGAATCCTAAGCATGTCTGCACCATTCTTTACACGCGCTCCCTGCAATTTCCCCTTCTGCAGAAACAGGGTCAGGGGCGGATTGTAAATCAGGTCGAACAGATAATGCTGTGGCGTCAGTAGGGAATAAGGTATGGGCGGGCAGGTGTTTATTTCCGGGTACATGCCCAACGGCGTACAATTGATGATCAGCGAATGATCGCGGATTATTTTTTCATCCAGATCTGTATAAAGAAGATGATCCGCCAAACCGGTGGATCGTCTGGAGACGAATAAAAACCCGATGCCCAATTTATTCAACACGTACGCGGCCGCTGTCGAGGATCCGCCTGTTCCCAATATCAGCGATTTTCGGTGCTGCGGCAGCCATTTTTCCATCAGTGACCTTTCAAATCCGGTAACATCGGTATTGTATCCGTGCAGTTGACTGTTTTGAATACGGATGCAATTGCAGGCGCCGGTCTGCTGCACCACCGGATCCATGGTATCGAGAAAAGGAATAACGGCTCTTTTATACGGTATGGTCACATTCAGCCCTGCCAGCTCGGGGTCTTTTAAAACTTCCGCCAGTAACTCTATTCCGGGAATTTCGAAATTGGAATAACTGCAGCCGGTGATGGACTCCTGCAGAAACTTGTTCTGAAAATAATTTCTGGAAAAGGAGTGGCCCAGCGGAAATCCGATCAGGCCATATTTTTTCACTGCTGTATTTTTTTATCCAGAAAGAGATCAAACGTATCTCCCCTCAATCCGAGACGCATGGCTTCCAGGGCCAGCATTTCCTGCGGAGAAATATTGCCCAGGTTTACATTAGCGCCTACCAGCTGAATGAAGTATAACTGCTGTGATTTTAATGGGGCTTCCCACAAAATTTTCTCAGAAGGGATCTGGGTAAGAATTTCCTGAACCAGGCCTTCCCGAACTTCACCCGTTCCCCGGTAAATCCCGATGTTCCCCGATTCGCGGGCCTCGGCAATCACGTAACTGGCGCCGGCCTTCAACTCCGCCCGCATCTGCTCAATCCATTTGTATGGCGGTATAACGTGTTCCGCATCCTTGCTGCCGACTTCACTCAGCACGGTTCCGTATTTTGTCAGTTTTTCAATCAGCCTGCATTTTTCCTTGTGTTCAATATTTACAGAACCGTCACTCACCTCCATGTAAGCGACCCCGTAATAGGCACACATCTGAATATAATCTTCCAGCTGGTTCCGGATGAGGAAAGCTTCAAATAAAGTTCCGCCAAAATATATGGGAATATTAAACGATTTGAAAACTTCCAGCTTCTTTTCCAGATCAGGTGTTACATAAGATGTGCCGAATCCAAGTTTGACCACATCAACATGGGGATGCGCAATACTCAGAAAATTCCTGGTTTCCTCTGTGCTTAATCCCTTGTCCATTACCATGGTGAGGCCCACACTACGTGGCTTCTGGGCTCTTTCCGGCAGCTGACTGAGTGTAAACTTCATCGACAATAAATTTCTGATTAAAAGAATTCCTGAGGCACAAAAGTAAGAAACCTTTATCTTTTCCGGTAACGGGCGATCACATCAATGATGGATGGTGACTGCAATAAAGAAGGATTCAGTGCAATCATTTTTTTCAACAATTTGGGAGATTTAGACAGTGCCTTGTCCAGATGAATCAACCCTTCCTTGGATTTTCCCATGGCAAAATATACGGCGCTCATATAAAAAGTGAGCAGGGGTTTGTTGCCGGTGATCCGCATGGCCTGCTGCACCTGTTCCAGCGCCTGCGTATACATGCCGGCCAGATAAAGGCAACGGACCAGGGCCTCCCATCCGGAAATGTTTTTCTGCCTTAACCGGACCACGGTGCCGAACGACTGGATCGCTTCTTTATATTCACCCATCTGAATTCTGCATTCACCGAGGGCCAGATGATATTCCGGATGTTTTGACTGAAGGCGTATGGCGGTATCGAGTTGCTTGACTGCATAGGACCACTGTGCCTCATTCAGATAGGTGCAGGCAATTTTGTAAATCAGCTTACTGTCGCCCTGGGTGAGATGCGAAGCCTTTCTGTAATAGAAACGGGCCTGGGCAAAATTGCGCTGTTTATCATAACAGTGGCCGATGGCTTCGTAGATAACATCCTCCGGTTTTGACAGTTCCAGCACCCGTTCGAGACATTCTATGGCCTCCCGGTATTTCCTCAGCCGGATAAAGGCGTCTCCCATGTTGCGGTAGGCATAGTCAAATTTCTCATCAATAGCCACGGCATATTTGTAAGCGTCCACCGCTTTTTCAAATAGCTTCAATCCCTGATAAGCAGCAGCCAGGTTGAACCAGGCCAATTCCGAATAAGGATTTTCCTCAATGATGTGCTGGTGCAGCCGGATGCTTTCCTCATTACGGCCGGTGAAATCCGTCCAGAAGCAAATCTTATACAGCGCTTCTTCATTTTGATAATCCTGTTCCAGGATCCAGCGGAGACAGTCAAAAATTTTATCGAACTCTTCGTAGTCGTCATACACATCGGCCAGCTCAAATAACAATTCAATCCGTTCCTGTCCTTCAAAAAGTCCTAGTGCCTCCCGAAGCAGCACAACCGCTTTTTCCTGCTGGTCGAGGGCCAGGTAGGCATCGGTTTTTAAAATGTACAGATTGATGTCGTTTGCATCCAGCAGGGACGCCCTTTCCAAAACGACCAGGGCATCATAATATTTACGCGTGGCGATCAGCAGGTCGGCTTTCCGGATCAGGAGCACGGAGGAATAAGGATATTGCTCCATACCGGTTTCTACGGCCTCCAGGGCCTGGGCGAACTCTTCCTTTCCATCGTAATGATCTATGATTTTTTCGAAACATTCCTCATCCAGAAAACTGTGTTTCCGGCCGCTTTTGAGGGCATTATACTGCTTCAGTAATTCTTTAATCTCTTCCTGCTCGGGGTGGTATGGATTTTCTTTCATTTAAGGAGGTTATACTAAATTAAGGGATAATCCCTTAATCACAAATTAATTGTGGAAGGCAACTGCTTGAACGCCCGGGCCGTATATAAGCAAAGTTGAGATGATTTCGTCAGAAAAGATCGGTGAATGTGTTAAAAATGCGGTGAAATAAGTGATGGATGGTTAAAAAAAACAAAAAATTTAGTGTTATCTTTGCTCATCATGTCATCTGCCTACAAACATCCCATAGTTCTTACCATCCGCCTCAGCGTGGTGAGTGTACTGCTTTTGGCGGTGACCGTACTTGCTTTTGCAAGCAAAGGCGGCGGCGATAAAAAGAAACACAGGGAATTTGACGACAGATTCACACCGATCAATGCGGCTTCTTCATTCACTTTGAAGAAAACACCTGTTTACAGCGGAACGCTGATGACATTTCAGACAAAATCCGACAACCGCATTTCCCTGAATGCCATGATTACCTATCAAAGGGGTAACACCACGTTTATTCTTCCTTATCAGTATAAGGTCAATATTGGTCCCGTTAACAACAGCGGCAAAACCAATCTCCAATTCCTGGGCGTAAGAATTCAGATACCTAAATAACGGGGTTTCTCTTCTTTAATTAATCATTCTTGAGTTTCCTGCTTTCATCATAAGTCATTTCGCGGTAACCGCTGGTGGGAATATCGAATTTGGACGCCGGTACCGGGTTCAGGTTGATCGAGGCGAGAATATATTTTATGCGCAGGTTGCCTTTACTGATTTCATATTCCAGCGGCAACCCGTCCAGGTTTTTAAAAAGCGGATCGTAGGTCTTATTCTCAGGAATCACTTCGGTGGTATAGAAAACCGTAATATCGAATCCATCAGCTGTGGAAGAATTGGCCTTACTACAGGAATACCCCGCAATCATCTTGGTTTCGGAAGTCTTTTTGAAATTAATGCTATTGAACTTTTTGTTCTTTTGATCCCAGTTATCCCCGTTCATGCGGATCAGCAGCTTCTGGCCGTTTACTTCCTTCAGGATCACACCCAACCTGGTTTTCGAATCATAAATGGTTGTGGACGAAAACAGATCACTGGTCACCTCTGCCCGGCTCAGATTGCCTTTGATGTAAAAAGTGGCCCGGGCAATGATTTGTTTGCCCATATCGGGATTGGTAGTGACCGCATAATTATACACCAGGGTAAGTTCACCAATTCTTTTTTGGGCACTCAGAAAAACGGGCACCATCAGTAAAATAAAGCCGTACAGAGGTAATTTTTTCATGTGTAACTTCCTTTGGTGGCAATAGGTATCAGGTTTTTTTCCCTTTTATCTGCTGTGTCTTTTTCTGGGCCTCCTGCATTTGCTCAAAACGTTCCTGCCATTTGGGTTTTGTTTTCGGTTTGTTCCGGTTCGCCTGCAGTTTCGCCAGCACTTTCTGGTGATCAATGATGTAGTTTTGGATTACCCATTGCAGGGTAAGGGTCACCATATTGGAAACGGTATAGTACCAGGTGAGCGCCGCAGGTAACCTGTTAAAGAACAACAGCAGCATCACCGGCATAAAGTAAGGCATGTATTTCATCGCCGGATTACTCTGGTCAGGTGTCATGCTCATGCCGTAAAGGGAAATCAGAAAACTGGTAATGACCGCGATGGTAGCAAAAAGACTGACGTGATTTCCATAGGCCGGTATCGTAAATCCCAGTTTAAACACCACATCGTAAACGGATAGGTCCTTCGCCCACAAAAAAGGCTGGCCTCTTAAGGCAACGTTAGAGTTAAAAAAAGTATACAGGGCAAAGAATATCGGGATCTGCAGCAAAGCCGGAATACAGCCGCCCAATGGGTTTACGCCTGCTTCCCGGAAAAGTTTCATCTGTTCCACACCCACTTGCTGCTGGTCGCCTCCTACCCTTTTCTTCATGGCTTCAATTTCCGGGCGAAGGGCCTTCATTTTTGCTCCGCTGAGATAACTGCTGTATACAAGCGGTGAAGTAAGCAATCGGATAAACAGGGTAAGCAACAGGATCGCAATGCCAAAACTGCTGACAAACTTCTTGAAGAAGTTGAAAACCGGCATGATGACGTAGATGTTGATCGGCCTTACAAAAGAATACATGTCCCGGCCCAGATCCACGATCTTATCCATGCCGGGAGCTGCGCCTTTTAAAATATGATAATCATTCGGTCCATAATACCATTGGAAATTAATGGTTGATGCGGCACCCGGAATCTTGAGTTGCAGATGAATATCCGCTGTTCCCAGCTGGGTGGACGTATCCGCTGTTTCCCGTGCCCAATGCAGGTTTCCGCCGGAAAAATTATTTTTTGCGATCAGGGTCTGGTTAAAAAACTGTTGTGTTGCGGATACCCATTGAACCGGTTTTTCAAACGTTTTATCGGTTTTGGAGGAGATATAATCGAACTCGTTATCAGTATAAAAACAAACGTTGGTCAGTCTTTTTTCATAATCCACAAAGGGCTGGGTCTGCTTCATTTCCACCAGCCAGCTTAGATTCAGGCTATTTCCAGAAAATAAATTATTGGCCTGCGTGGCCTCCAGGTTCCAATCCACCAGATAACTGTCCGGACGGATCACATATTCATGTGTTATCGATTCCCCGTTGGGCGCCGGCAATCTGAAGGTAACGCGCTGGCTGCCGTCGGGATTTTTCTGAAGTTCTCCTTCATCAAAATAAAGATCCGCTATCTGGGCGGTCTGGTTGGTTACGGTCTGGATGGGATAATTGATCCGGCTGGGTACGGATGGGCCCACCAGTTTCACCTGGGTACTGTCGTAGGATTTAAAATGCTTTAGTATCACTTCCCTGGGCTGGCCGCCTTTGTTACTGAAAACGATTTTCAGTAAGTCGTTTTCAACGGTGAGCAGCTTTTCCGTGCCTTCCATGGCCCGGGTCCATCCGGCAACCGTATCCCGTATCACGGCCTTTACTTTTGTGGAATCACCGGAAGCTAACCTGGCTTCCTGTATTTTCTGAACGGCCAGCAAAGAATCGGTCTGGTGCTGCTTTTGTTTCTGCAGCTCCTGACTGCTTTTGGTAGCGGTGAATAGATAAGTGAATAATAAAAGTCCCAACAGCACAAAACCAATAATCGTATTGCGGTCCATACCCATTGTACACTCATTTTAAAGAGGTGCAAAGATAGGGGGAACTTGGCGCACCCGGAGAGACCGGTTACTGTATATTTGCAGTAGAAATGACCGGAAAATCCGGTTTTTCGCAAGTTCCCGGGGTGCTTAACCGCCAGCTGGCGGTTAGGCTGAGATAACACCCGTAGAACCTGAACAGGATAATGCCTGCGCAGGGAAGGTGGCTTTCTTTTCGTCTCCACTTTGCAGGCATCCCTGAGTTTTTGAATTTTCCGCCCCGGCGGAGCAAAATTTTATTCATAACCTATATGCGCAAAATGAAGACGCTGGTCCTTTTATTTCTTTTGACAGGAATTAGCGGTGGCGCCTTTTCCCAGTCTCTTCCGGCAGACAGTCCTGCAATTGTTCCCGCTGCGGATACGATACCTTCCAGGTTCGGTGCGCTGTTCCTGAAACCGGTGGAAGTGATCGCCATTAGGGCCGGGGATAAGGCCCCTTTTACCAAAACCAATTTCTCCGCGGCAGAGATCGCCCGAAACAATACCGGACAGGATATCCCATTTATACTGAATCAAACGGTTTCGGTGGTGAGCCATTCAGACGCGGGAAACGGCGTCGGTTATACCGGCATATCCATTCGCGGTACCGATGCCACGCGGATCAATATGACCCTTAACGGGCTGCCTTATAATGATGCGGAATCCCAGTCGATTTATTTTGTAGACCTGCCCGATTTTGCCTCATCCGTCAGCAGCATTCAAATCCAGCGTGGCGTCGGCACTTCTTCCAATGGCGCGGGCGCATTCGGGGCCAGTATTAATTTTTCCACCAATGACTTCAAGGGAGAACCCTATGCGGAATTCAACAACAGTGCGGGTTCTTTCAATACCTGGAAGAATACGCTGAAAGCCGGTACGGGACTAATCGGGGATCATTTTACGGTAGACATGCGCCTGTCCCGCATCAGCAGCAATGGATATATTGACCGCTCCGCCAGTGATCTGAAATCGGCCTATTTTACTGTAGCCTGGCTCGGAAAGAAAACAGCGGCGCGTTTCAACCTCATTACCGGTGCCGAAAAAACAGGCCAGGCCTGGAACGGGGTGCCGGAAGCCAAACTGTATGGTGACCTGTCTGCGCTGGACGAACACTATCTGAACAATTCCGGATACAGCGGGGCCCTGTATAATACAGTGAACGATTCGCTTAATCTATACCGGTCCAACCCGCGGACCTATAATTACTTCACCTATAAAAATCAAACGGATAATTACCTGCAGAGCCATTATCAGGCATTTTTAAATCATCAGTTCTCGGATTATATCACCGCCAACGTAGCCGTATTTTTAACCCGCGGAAAAGGATATTATGAAGAATATAAAAACGCGGCCGTTTATGCGGACTATGGTTTACCGGATGCATTGGCCGGCAGCAGCAGTTTCAGTAGCACCGACCTCATCCGGCAAAAATGGCTCGACAATTTTTTCTATGGCGGCATCTTTTCTTTCCAGTACAAAAAACAACAAACGGAATTCACCCTGGGCGGTGGATGGGACCAGTATGATGGAAAACACTATGGATACATCACCTGGGCTGCCCGGGGTGGCATTCCGGACGATTACCGCTATTACAATGACCCCGCCCGTAAAACGGATTTCAACGGATATGCCAAATGGCAGCAACAGTTCGGCACCTATCTCAGCAGTTTCGCTGACCTCCAATTTCATCAGATCAGCTATGTGATCGACGGGTTCGACGACAATCCGTTATTGCCCATCCACATCGCCAACCGCTATCAGTTCCTGAATCCAAAGGCGGGTTTTTCTTACAACCGGGGACCCTGGCAGGGGTACCTGTCCTACGCGCTGGCGAGGCACGAGCCGAACCGGGATGATTTTGAAGCCGGACTCACACAACAGCCCAAACCGGAAACCCTGCATGATTTTGAAATCGGCCTGAATAAAAGACGGCCGGAGTACAGCTGGGGCATTACCGGGTATTACATGCTCTATCATGATCAGCTGGTGCTTACCGGGAAAATAAACGACGTCGGATCTTATACCAGCACCAACACACCCCGGAGTTACCGCCTCGGCCTGGAAATCCAGGGATCGTTAAAACCGGCAAAATGGTTCCAGGCTTCTGGTAATCTGACCTGGAGCCAGAACAAAGTATTGAATTATACAGAATATATTGATGATTATGATAACGGGGGGCAAAAAGCATTCACCTACAAAAAAAGTGATATCGCTTTATCGCCCGGCATTATTGCAGCGGCCAGCCTGAGCTTTTATCCATTCAGCCAGTTGGAAATCAGTTTCCCGGGCAAGTATGTCGGGATATCCTACCTAGACAACGCGCAGAGCAACAAGAAAAAGATCAGTGATTATTATGTGCAGCAGCTGAGGATGATTTATTCCCCAAAAATAAAAAAGTTGCATGAAGTGAATATTGCACTGCAAGTGAATAACCTGTTCAATAAACGGTATGAAGCAAACGGTTATACCTATGGTTACTATACCGGCGGGAAACTGGTGAATGAAAATTTTCTATTCCCGCAGGCCGGAAGGAACTTTATACTGTTCGTGAACATCCGGATATGATCACTGCATGATTTTTTCTTTCCAGGCCAGCATGCCGCCTGCCAGGTTTTTGGTATTGGTGAACCCCATCATATCGAGGATGTGACAGGCTTGTCCGCTGCGGTTGCCACTGCGGCAATAGCAGATCAGCTCTTTATTCTTCAGGTTTTCCAGTTCGTCAACTTGCATTTGCTGAATCCTTCCCAGGGGGATCAGCACACCCCCGATGTTGAATTCGGTGTGTTCGGAAAGTTCGCGCACATCCACGAGATTTAATGTTTCACCTTTTGCGAGGCGTTCATTAACCTCCATAACAGAAATTGTTTGCATAGAAAAAATTTTGACCGGTGACGGTTGATTAGGGCTGGGGATGCGAACTGCTGTCCACGATACGTTCTCTTTTTTGTGCGCTCAGCCAGATATCGATGATTTGCCCTTGCCGGATATGATTCAGTTTTCTTTCAAAATCAAAACGATCCGGGTTTTGCCGGTAAACAAAGGCGTTAGCTGTATCCGTGACATCGTTGTCCGGAACTACGGAACCGATGATCAGGCCGCTTTCGCTTAAAGCGGAACGGGCCTCCCGGTAAGTAAGTCCGAACAGATCGGGAACCACGAATTCAATACCAACACCATTGCCCAGAACCAGCGTTATGTCACTTCCCTGCTGGATCCTGGTTCCTGGTTTAATGCTGGCCCCTTTGAATTGCTGGTCAAGTACGGAGTTGCGGGCAAAATCCGGTCTGAACACCGTATCCCCCAGTTTGAGCCCGTACCTTGCCAATATCATCTCCGCATTCCGGAAGGTCATACTCAGCAGGTTCGGCATCTCAATTTCCGGGGCAATGGCGCGGTTGATGGTCAAATACACCGTACGGTTTACTTTAACCAGGTTATCCGGTTCCGGGAATTGTTTGATCACCTGAAGCGGGGGGAGGGTATCGTTATAAATGGAATCCTGTATCACCACTTCAAAACCCTGTGACGCCAGGGTTTTCCTGGCCTGCGAAATGCTTTGCCCCAGCACTGCCGGGATCTTCATGGTTTTTCCGTGCCGCGTGATGATGTCCAGCGAACCCAGAAAAAGCAGCAGCAGCAGCACGATCAGTACAAGGCCCGCAAGGATGTTCACCCACAGGGGCTTACTGGTTATGAATCGAAACACGTATCCGGATTTTAGTTGGAAAGATAGATAAAATTGTCAAGGCTTATGCGAGCGGGATAAGGCGTCTTCAATCAACGCTGAATAGAATTGATTTAGTGTCCAACCCATTGCGCGCACCTGCTGGGGCAATACGCTGGCTTCCGTTTGGCCAGGAACCGTATTGATCTCCAGAAGATAAGGCTCTCCTGCAGCCTCATTATAAATCATGTCTATGCGGACGGCACCACTGCAACTGAATACCTGATATATCTTTTTTGCCGTGCTTTTTACTTTTTCAGCAATCGCGTCATCCACCACCGCCGGGGTGGTTTCTTCCGTGAATCCCGGAGAATACTTGGCCTCAAAATCGAAAAATTCCTTGCTGGTTTTTATTTCGGTGAAAGGCAGCGGAATGATTTCGTTACCACTCCGGAATACGCCGATCGTGAATTCCCGGCCCTCTACGAATTCCTCCACCAGCACCTGGTCATCTTCCCGGAAAGCTTTTTCAAGGGCAGCGGTCATTTCTTCCGGGTTATTCACTTTGGACATGCCGATACTCGATCCTCCGTTATTGGGTTTTACAAAAACAGGAAGCTGCAGTTTCTGCAAAACTTCCTGCGCGAGGGGTTTATGGTGTTTGAACAGATGTTGCGATTTGGATACCCGGATCCCGGCAAAAGCCGCCACGGCAACGGTGTATCGTTTATTAAAAGTAAGTGCGGAAGTAGCGGCGTCGCAGGTGGTGTAAGGCAGGTTCATCAGGTCAAAATAACCCTGGAGCTTCCCGTCTTCTCCCGGGGTACCGTGGATACCGATCAATACCGCATCGAATCTGATTTTCCCGCTGGCGGTCTGCACGGAAAAATCATTCTTATCCACGTTGATTTTCAAGCCATCCGCCGTGCGGTGAAACCAGCCGGCCGGCGTGATGTCGATCCGGTAAAGATCGTATCTGGACTTGTCGACATGCGCTTCAATGGTCACGGCGCTTTTATAAGAAACTTCAGCTTCGCCGCTATAGCCGCCCGTAACGAAAGCAATGACTCTTTTCATTATCTGGATTTAGTGGTTGCCGGGGAATCAGAGATGTAGTTTTTCTTTTTTTGCCAGTAATTCTTCCACCGTTTCCCTGTACATTTCGTCCGGAATACAAACATCCACCGGGCAAACGGATGCACACTGGGGTTCTTCATGAAAACCCTGACATTCCGTGCATTTATTGGGAACAATATAATAGGTATCCACGCTCACCGGTTCATTCCGCTGATTGGCGTCTAATACGCTTCCGTCCATGAGGGTAAATCCGCCTTTTACGGAAGTCCCATCAGCAAGGGCCCATTCCACGCCTCCTTCATAAATCGCATTATTCGGGCATTCCGGTTCACAGGCCCCGCAATTGATGCATTCTTCGGTTATCTTAATTGCCATATTATTGCATTAGGAGTTGATTAGAACTAATTTCGTCGCAAAGATAATCTGAAATATGGACTTGGAGTACCGGATCACCCTGATGGAGACCCTGGGAAAATATATGATGTCCGAAAAACCGGATTGGATGGAGGCCAAAGACCGGGCTCATCAGCATAACCCCTGGTTCACACCCGGTTTTATTGACCTGGCGCTGGAAAACCTGGTTTCCCGTTACCTGCAAAAGGATCAGCTGAAGCAATGGGCGCAATCCCATCAACTCCCCCAACGGCAGGAACACCCCAAAAAGATCGGCCTCGTGATGGCAGGCAATATTCCCCTGGTGGGATTCCATGATTTTTTATCTGTTTTCATCAGCGGTAACCAACAATTGATTAAACTGTCTGCGAAAGATGAACAACTCTTTTCCGCGATACTTGTTTTCCTGAAGGAGGTTTCCCCGGAAAGTTCCGTCTGCTTCCAAACCGCCGTCCTGCTCAAAGGCTGTGACGCCTATATCGCTACCGGCAGCAACAACACAGCCCGTTATTTTGATTATTATTTCGGGAAGTACCCCAGCCTGATCCGACGCAACCGGACTTCCGTGGCCATACTCAGCGGAGATGAGGGTGAAGAAGATCTGGAAAAACTGGCCGATGACGTGTACCTCTATTTCGGACTGGGCTGCCGGAATGTGACCAAAATTTTTGTTCCGGAAAACTATGATTTTCAACCACTGCTCCGGGCCTTTCGGAAATACTGTCAGCTGGCCGAACATCACCGGTACAAAAATAACTATGACTACCAGCTTTCCCTGGCTATACTCAACAAGCAGTATTATATGACCAATGAATCCATTTTGCTGATGGAAGACAGTTCCCCTTTTTCACCGATCAGCGTACTGCATTACTCTTTTTACCGTTCCCCGGATGATATTTTGCCCGGCCTGGATACCAAAAGTATCCAGTGTATCGTGGGAAAAGGCTTTTTCCCCTTTGGGAAAAGCCAGCAACCGGAGCTGACCGACTATGCCGACGGGGCCGACACGCTGTTGTTTTTGCGCGATCTGTGAGAGCATGATCATTATGGACTGCTAGATTATCTTTTGTAATTTTGGGAACCGCCATCTACGAAGGTCTTAGTAAATTATTTGTTAAACTGACGGTCAACGCATAACATGATGTTCAACTCGGTGTTATTTTGTTGTTGAAAAGTCATGCCGTTTGAATTTAGTATACGATCAAAAAATAAAAAAATGAAATTAAAACAAGTCGCAGGCATTGTACTCATCAGTGCCGCCACTACGCTGGCGAGTTTGTGGGGGTACGATCATTTCTATGGACATAAAACTTATCTCTATGGCCAGGACTCCCTCCGGATTCCGGCTAATTATGCCAAATTCTTTGACGGCCAGAAATCTGCTGCGGGGCCGGCGGACTTTACCGAGGCTGCCAGCGCCGCTATTCCTGCCACCGTGCACATCAGAACAAAAACGGTGAGAACGGTCAGTAATAACCTGCCCAAAAGCAATCCATTTTCTGATCTGTTCGGCATAGATCCGAATGATTTCTTCGGGGATCGCTCCCGTTCACTTCCTGAAATGGGATCGGGATCGGGTGTAATCATCAGTGATGACGGATACATCGTTACCAACAATCATGTGGTAGATGGCGCCGATGAAGTAACGGTTACCCTGAGCAATAAAAAATCCTTTAAGGCAAAAGTGGTGGCCACAGATCCAAGTACAGACCTTGCGGTAGTTAAAGTGGATGCCAAGGGCCTGCCCTTTCTGCTTTACGGCAATTCTGACGATGTAAAAGTGGGTCAGTGGGTGCTCGCCGTGGGCTATCCCCTGTCTCTGGAAACAACGGTTACCGCCGGAATAGTCAGTGCGAAAGGAAGATCGATCGATATCAACAGCCGCCAAAGCCAGAGCCCGGTCGAATCCTTTATTCAAACCGATGCGGCAGTGAATCCGGGAAACAGTGGCGGACCACTCATCAATCCGCAGGGACAGTTGCTGGGCATCAATTCAGCCATTGCATCCCCCACCGGTTCTTACGCAGGGTACTCCTTTACCATTCCCGTGAACATCGTGAAAAAAGTAGTGACCGACCTGATTAAATACGGTACCACCCAAAGGGCCTATCTCGGTATTGAATATGCCCGCGACAACCTCAGTGATGATGTGAAGAAACAGGCAGGCATTAAAGATGGAGAAGGTGTCTATGTGATGAATGTGGTGGACAATGGTGCAGCTGCCAAAGCCGGTCTCCAAAAGGCTGACGTCATTACCAAACTCAATGGTCTTCCCATCAATTCCGGTTCTGAACTGGTCGGACAGATCGCCATTTACAGACCCGGCGACAAAATCAAGATCGCGTATATGCGGAACGGCTCAGAACATGAAGTGACCGTAACGCTCACCAACCACAGTGGCAATATGGACCTCGTTAAAAATACCATTTATGATAAGCTGGGCGCAAACCTGCAGCCATTGCAGAAGAAAGATGCGGACGCGCTGAAAGTAAAGGGTGGTATTGTAGTAAATTCAATCAGCGATAAGGGATTATTCAGCAAAACCAGAATGGAAGAAGGATTTGTGATATTGAAAGTGAACGGCAAGGAAGTCAGTACCGTAGATGAATTCCGCAAAATCCTAGATGATGCAGGAACCGGTTCAGTTAAGTTGGAAGGAATCTATCCCGGATACGATGGATCGTTTACTTATCCGCTTAAATTGAATGATAATTAAATAGTTGATGGTATATACAGTATGGTTGATGGGCTTTGGATGCAAATCCGCAATAAAGATCCATCCACCATACTGTATATACCATCAACTATTTTTCATACACCCGGTAGTCCCAGGGTTTTAAATTAAATATTGTCTCCGGGCCAATTTCCTGATTTTGTAACGAAAAGACATCCCTGAATGAACCGGATGATTCAGCACTGTTCATGGTCAGCGGAACTTCCATTGCTGAAAGGTTTAAGATGATCAGCACAGTATGCAACTGGTTCCTGCGTAGAAAAGAGAACACCTTGAGGCCCGCATTATGGGGAAGAATGATTGTGGAAACAGCAGGGTCCCCGGCACGGAGGGCGGGATTGGATTTTCGCAAATGCAGAAGAACCTGATAAAAATCATGCAGGGCACAGGAGGCTGTCCAGTCAATCTGATCCTTATCAAAAAATTTCAGTCTTTTCTTATTGGGTAATTCCTGTCCGCTGTAAATCAGAGGTACTCCGTTCCAGGTACAACAGAAAACGGCAAAAGGAAGAGCCGCATCGCCCAACCTTTCATATTCGCTGCCGCTGTGCGAATTTTCATCATGGTTGCTGGTGAAAAAAGCCCGCATGGCGCGGGGCGGGAACTGATCGTTGTAAAACTGCAGCACTTGTTGCAAACCATCCATTCCGATGTTCCCCTTCACATATTCTTCCATCGCATGCAAAAACTTCCAGGTATAGCTGGTATCGAATACGGCGTGGTAAGCAACGTCTTCGCATTCCGCGAGCCAGTATAATGGTTTTTGCCGGTCCAGTACCATTCTCGCCTCTCTCCAGAAGTCAAGCGGAACCAGCATCGCCATATCGCAACGAAAGCCATCAATATCGCAGGTATCCACCCAGAATTGCATGCACTGGATCATGGCTTCACGAAGCGTTGGCAAATCAAAATTCAGGTCGATCACATCATCCCATCCATGGGCATCAAAAAAATTACCATCCAGGTTCCTTCTGTAAAATTCAGGATGTTCGGTTGTCCAACGGTGATCAAGGCCGGTGTGGTTGGCCACCCAATCGATCAGCACTTTAAACCCGAGCCGGTGCGCTTCCTGAACGAGGAATTTGAAATCGTCCAGGGACCCGAATTCCGGATTCGTACGGCAGTAATCGGAGCAAGCGTAATAGCTTCCCAGGGAACCCAGCCGTCCCTTTTGACTGATGGGTGTAATGGGCATGAACCACAGTATTTCAACGCCCATACCGCGCAGCCGCGGCAGATGGTTTTCAAAGGCCCGGAAACTGCCTTCCGGGGTATACTGCCTCAGGTTTACTTCATAAATATTAGAATCAGCGCTCCAGGGCAGGGGTTGAAAAACCGGATCCATGGGAGAAATTAAAAATTAAAAAAGGGAAGTTACGAAAGGCGGCGGGTGTTTCAGGAATCAAAAAGCGGAACACGCGGATGCAACTTGCGGGCCCGGCAATGCATAAAGCGGAATGTGCGAGTTCGGGAACAGACATGAAAAATGGTTTCCCCGGCTTAACTTTGTTCTTCTAATGAAAACCTTTCAGATTCCAGCCGGATACCAAAGCCCACTGATTACTGCGGTAAAGCAGAAACGGCGGACTGCGGATAAGATGAAGAAAGATTTTTCTCCAACCAGGCTGGATTTCGGACCCTTGCGCATTTATCTGGCCCGTCATTTCGGTTTTTGTTACGGGGTTGAAAATGCCATTGACATTGCCTTTCGTGCCGTGTCGGAAAATCCGGGAAAAAATATATTCCTGCTGAGTGAGATGATCCATAACCCCCAGGTAAACGATGATCTGCAAAACCAGGGCATCCGTTTCTTACAGCGTACGAACGGTGAGCAGCTCATATCATTTGATACTTTACAAAAAGGGGATATCGTGATCACACCCGCATTTGGGACCAGTCTGGAAGTAGATGCGGTGTTGAAATCCCGGGAAATCCATACCGAGCAATATAATACCACCTGCCCCTTTGTGGAAAAAGTCTGGAACAGATCCGGTCAGATTGCAGAAAAAAACTTTACCGTAGTCATTCATGGTAAACCCGGGCATGAAGAAACAAGGGCTACTTTTTCACGTGCCGCTTCCGGGGGTCCGGCCCTGGTTATCCGCAATATGGAAGAAGCCAGACAGCTTGCCGGTTTTATCCGGCACGAACAGGATGCCGGAGCCTTTTTTCATATTTTCAGGGACCGTTACAGCCAGGGTTTTGATCCCACGAGGCACCTGGAACGCATCGGTGTGGTGAACCAAACCACCATGCTGGCATCAGAAACCCAGGGCATTGCCGATTTCTTAAAACAGGTGATGGAGGATCATTATCACAAAGGGAATCAACCGGATGAAACCGTTTTTGCAGACACCCGCGACACGCTTTGTTATGCCACAAACGACAACCAATCGTCTGTTTCCACCCTGCTCCAAACGCCCGCCGATCTGGCCATCGTGGTGGGTGGATACAATTCTTCGAATACTTCCCATCTCGTGGAACTATGCGAACAACGGCTTCCTACTTATTTTATCAGTTCGGAAAAAAAAATATTGTCCGCGGAGCAGATCCTTCATTTCGATCTGCATCAGCAGCTGGAAAAGATTCAAAGCCCTTATCTGAAAGGAAACCATCCGCTGGATATTTTACTCACTTGCGGAGCATCCTGCCCTGATGCCATTGTGGAAGCCGTCATCGGCAGGCTTGTTGGTTTTTTTGAAAACAGCGTTGACATGGAGACGATGGTGAAACAGTTTAACAGTTGACCGTCTATTAATACATCAATTCATCTCAAACGCTCCCAATCACTTCATCTCAAAACCTTCCAAGAATTTTGTATTGAAATTTCCGCTCCGGAAATGCTCCTCCTTCATCAGTTGAAGGTGGAAGGGAATGGTGGTTTTAATGCCTTCAATCACGTACTCGCTCAATGCCCGATGCATGGTATCTATGGCTTCATTGCGGGTGCGCGCAACGGCAATGATTTTGGCGATCAGGGAATCATAATACGGGGGTATGGTGTAACCGGCATAAACATGGGAGTCCACCCGGATACCATGGCCGCCGGGCTGGTGAAGCGTTGTGATCCGGCCCGGGGAAGGGCGGAAATCATTGTATGGATCCTCTGCATTGATGCGGCATTCTATGGCATGCCCCTGCGGTTCGTAATTCACTCCGCTGATAGTTTCTCCGGCGGCAATTTTGATTTGTTCCTTGATGAGGTCAAAATTGACCACCTCCTCCGTAACACAATGTTCCACCTGGATGCGGGTGTTCATCTCCATGAAATAAAAATTCCGGTCCTTATCTACCAGGAACTCGACCGTTCCGACGCTTTCATAGTTTATAGCAGAAGCGGCTTTGATGGCGGCTTCTCCCATACGTTGCCGCAGTTCCCGCGTCATAAACGGAGAGGGCGATTCTTCCACCAGTTTCTGATGGCGGCGCTGGATGGAGCAATCCCGTTCGCTGAGGTGACAAACGGTTCCGTACTGGTCACCGGCCACCTGGATTTCTATATGTCGCGGCTCTTCCACAAATTTCTCCATATACACCCCGTCGTTCTTAAAGGAGGCACCCGCTTCTGCTTTGGCTGAATGAAAAGCATGTTCCATCTGGGAAGCTTCCCACACCACGCGCATGCCTTTGCCGCCGCCGCCGGCAGTCGCTTTGAGGATCACCGGGTAACCGATTTCAGAAGCGATACCTCTGGCTTCATCCAGATTTTCCAATAGGCCTCCTCCGCCCGGTACCACTGGGACCCCGGCCCTGATCATGGTTTCCTTGGCCGTTACCTTATCGCCCATGGCATTAATCATTAACGGGGTCGGGCCTATGAATTTAATTCCATGTTCCCCGCAGATTTCCGCAAAGCGGGCATTTTCCGCCAGAAATCCATACCCGGGATGAATGCCATCAGCATTGGTGATTTCCGCTGCAGCCATGATGTGCGGAATGTTCAGATAGGAATCCACGCTGGCTGGCTTTCCGATACATACCGCTTCATCGGCAAACTTAACGTGGAGGCTGTCCTTATCGGCCGTAGAATAAACAGCAATGGTTTTAATACCCATTTCACGGCAGGTCCTGATAACCCTCAAGGCAATTTCTCCACGATTGGCGATCAATATTTTTTTGAACATCAAGCTAATGTGTAAATGTGAAAATGTGAAAATGTGTAAATGGATTTCCGGTAAATAAGACCCGGATTCATTTCATTTTCAAATAAAACTTTTCTACTCATGCCATGCATTTGAAAAAAAGATAATGGTAAAACAGGAAATAGTAAAATCCAATGAAAATGATTGCATTTTCAAATTTTCACATTTACACATTTACACATTAACTCGGATCCACCAAAAACAAAGGCTGATCAAATTCTACCGGAGAAGCATCTTCCACGAGTACCTTCACGATCTTACCTTTCACTTCACTTTCAATTTCGTTGAACAGCTTCATGGCTTCAATAATGCAAACGACCTTGCCTGGTTCTGTTTCGTCCCCGACATTTACAAATGCCGGTTTTTCAGGTGAAGAGCCACGGTAAAAAGTTCCGATCATCGGGCTTTTTATGGTAATCAGGTTGTCTGCCGCGGTATCTGCAGCCTTTTGTTTTCCGGAACCTGAACCGCCGGACTGCCCGCTATTGGACTGTGGCGGAGCATAAGCAGGGGAGAATGATGGCGAAGCGACAGGCGCCGCAATGACCTGCTGGATGTGCTCTTCTTTTTGTTTTACTGTAATTTTAAATCCCTTTTCCTCAACCGTTACTTCACCGATATTCGATTTGTTGACCAGCTTGATCAACTCCTGAATCTGTTTAAAATCCATCAGTTATGGCATTTACAATTAATAAGTAAGACTAAGGTAAGTGTTATTCTTTCACCCTTTCCACATATTCACCGGTTTTTGTATTAATCCGGATCAATTCCCCCTCGTTTACAAAAAGCGGAACGTTAACCGTGGCACCCGTTTCCACTTTGGCCGGCTTAAGCGTCCGGGTGGCGGTATCCCCTCTTACACCAGGTTCCGAATAGGTAACCAGTAAAACAATTTTATCCGGAAGCTCAACGCCCATCGCGATCTCGGTTTCGGTATTCATGATCACGGAAACCTGCTGCCCTTCTTTGAGGAATTGCGGGGCATCCACCAGGTTTTCCTGCATGGCGATCTGCTCGAAAGTTTCCGTATCCATAAAATTATAGCCGGTATCGTCTTTGTAGAGATACTGATATTCCTTGCGCTCCACCCTGACCGGGTAAATATTGTCGCCGCTGTTCCAGGTTTTTTCAATGCTCCTGCTGTTGTCAACACCTTTTAATTTAGCCCAAACCTTGGCTGCCGCCCTGGCCGTTTTATTCTCGCCAAAGTCAATTACCGTATACAGACTGCCTTCCAGTTTAATGATGAGCCCGCGACTGATATCTGCTGTATTTGCCATGAATGATAATTAATTGTTTACCCCAAAGGGCAACAAAACTAATGGTTTTTATGCTTACGCACAAAGAGCCCCCGAATCCCTAAATTTTAGTATCCCGGATTTTGCTTTATTTTTATAAAAATATTCGGAATGAAAAGAGTGCTGATCGCAATCGCTTTTTCCTTTTTGCTGCCTAATCTTGAAGCCCAAACCACTCCCCCGGCGGAACCGGCTTATGTCCGTAACCCCGACTTCCCACCGATCCGGCTGCTGGAAGTGGACAGTGTTCATTATCTGACCAAAGCCGACATCAGAAAAAACAAAAAGATCCTGCTCATGTTTTTCAGTCCCGAATGTGAACATTGCAAACACCAGATACAGGATATCCTGGCTGATTTCAGTAAATTCAAGGATATCGAAATCGTGATGGCTACTTTCCAGCCTTTTGATGAAATGAAAAAATTTTACACCTATTACCGCATTGGGGATCACCCGAACATCAAAATCGGACGGGATGAAAAATTTTTCCTTGTGCCTTATTACAAAATTCAGAACCTGCCTTACCTGGCCCTCTACGACAAGAAGGGCCAGTATATTACCCATTTTGAAGGAAATCAGAAAGTAGAAACCCTGCTGAACGGATACGATGTAAAAAAAGATTAAACGGGGAAAAGGATATAAAATACCGTTACCGTCTTGAAAAATCGGTTCCGGCCTTTAACTTTGTCCTTCCCGGAAACGGCATTATTAATCAATTCATAATAAATTATTCCCGATGAAAGTTACTGTAGTAGGTGCAGGTGCCGTGGGTGCTACCTGTGCCGATAATATTGCGCGCAAGGAACTGGCAGAAGAACTGGTATTGCTGGATATTAAAGAAGGTTTTGCAGAAGGAAAGGCACAGGATATGATGCAGTCTGCAGCCTTACTGGGCTTTGACACACGCATCTCCGGAAGTACCAATGACTATTCAAAAACTGCCGGAAGCAGCGTGGTGGTTATTACTTCCGGACTGCCCCGTAAACCCGGCATGACCCGGGAGGAACTGATCGGAACCAATGCCGGTATCGTGAAAACAGTAGCAGAAAACATTCTGAAACATTCTCCGGACGCCGTACTGATCATTATCAGCAACCCGATGGATACCATGACCTACCTTACCCTCCGGGAAACCGGTATACCAAAAAACCGGATCATCGGAATGGGCGGCACACTGGACAGTGCCCGCTTTAAATATCAGCTCAGCCAGCACCTGGGCTGCAGCCCGGCCGACCTCAACGCCCTGGTTATCGGCGGTCACGGAGATACGACCATGATCCCCCTGATCCGTTTTGCCACCTGGAACAGCATTCCTGTGACCACCCTGCTGAATGAAGAAAAACAAAAACAAGTGGTTGCCGATACGATGGTGGGTGGTGCAACACTCACCAAACTCATCGGCACTTCCGCCTGGTATGCTCCCGGAGCCGCCGGAGCCGCGCTGGTGGAAAGCATCATCCGGGATGAAAAAAAACTGTTTACCTGTTGTGTGGCCCTGGATGGCGAGTACGAACAAAAAGATATCTGCCTCGGCGTACCGGTTACCATAGGCAAAAAGGGCTGGGAAAAGATCATTCCTTTCCACCTGAATGCCGACGAGAAGGCGCTTTTCGCCAAAAGCGCCGCTGCCGTAAGGGGGATGAATGATGTACTGAAGACGCTTTGAGGTGTTTTTAATCCGCTATTGACAAACCCAAATCGCCTTAGTACTTTTACACCTCTTCCATCCTCGTATCCGGCGAAAAGTCAAGTTACCCGTATCGCTATAACCCAACCGTTATCCGTATGCGTGGATTTGTGCTTTTCACGGTTCTTCTGTTCATCTCCGCTTCGTTCCTACAGGCGCAGGATGACATTGCTTTCAGGAAACATAATCCGAAAGGGGATGCCAACATCAATCCTTTCCTGAATAACCGGATAAACCCGGACAGCAATCTGTCTATCAATCCTTCCGTAAACTGGAACATGAACCCGTTAAAGGATAACGAGGTAAACCCCCTGCTGAATGCTTCCATCAACCCAATGATCAACCTGAATCTGAACCCCCAGTCCAATGAGGTGCTGAACCCCGTGTTCATGAAAAGTCTTCGGCCTTCCAATGCAACCTGGCAAGGGATGTTCCTGTTTAATGATTCCAATAACCTGTTCGGATACATCTCCGTTGCTACACAGAACGTGATGATCTCATTCGACAATAATGGAACCTGGAATGGATATTTTGTAAAGGCAGCACAAACGATTTACAATTATTTTACGGTTGCCGGGGTGTGGACGGGCATGTTCCTCTGCTATGATAATTCCTCGGGCTTTAACCTGTTTGATAAAACAGGCAAATGGACGGGCATTCATGTAAAGTAAAAGTAACACCTATGCTGTATAAAAAAACGCTAACCCTGATGATCTTTTTTTGTCTCATGATTTTTTCACTGCAGGCACAATCCCTGGAAAACCGGCACGATCCGAAAGTGGACATTAACCTGAGTCCGAGTTTCAATGCAACGATCAACCCGGAAAAAAACTCCAACATCAACCCCAAATACAATTGGAACATCAATCCAGCGCACAATAACGATATTAACCCGGAATACAACAGCAGCATCAATCCGCTGAATCACTTTGAATTAAACCCGGATGTAAATAAAACCCTGAACCCGATGTACCACAACGAGTACCATCCGAAGAATCCTGTCTGGAAAGGATTGTACATGTTCAACCGGACCGACGACCTGATCGGATATATCTCCGTGGCCACCCAGCAGCTTATGTTATCGTTTGACGCACAGGGCGACTGGACGGGCTTTTATGTGAGAGCCGCCAGCGGCATATTCAATCATTTTGACGTAAAGGCGGTATGGGACGGAAAATATATCTGCTTTGATTCCGTAGTGGGCTATAATTTGTTTGATAAAGAAGGAACCTGGACCGGGAACCATATTAAATAGGTCCAGTAAGCCTTGCCCGTATGCGGGCCACCACCTGCGCAGGATCAATTTTTTCCATGCATTTGAAATGCCCGAGCGGACAGGAATCATATCCGATTTTTGAACAGGGCCTGCACCGGAGATGCTCAATCTCCAGGATTTCATATGGCATATCTTCCAGGGCAGCAATTTCTGCAAACTGCTCCAGGTAATTGGTTCCGTAGTATGGTGCCATGCCGAAATCCGGCACGGTATTCCCCCAGAGAGAAATGATGGGTCTTTTAAAGGCCGCAGCAATATGCATTAATCCCGTATCGTTGGTGACCACCAGTTTGGCCCTGCTTACCAGGTCTGCTGATTCATTCAGCCCGAATTTTCCACAGGCATTATAAATTTTGACTTGGTCCACGGCCGCAATGCGGTCGCCTTCATCCGCATCTTCCAGTCCGCCCAGCAGCACAATGGGGTGATCCAGCAATTCACAGAGTTTTTTTAAATGATGAAAAGGATACTTTTTGGTATTCAGGGCAGCTCCGATCACCACACCAACATAACCAGCCGAATGGGAAGTAGGCAGGTCCGATTCATTGATCACATCTTCCCGGGCTATAAAATAGTCCAGGCCGGCTCCATCATTCTTAACGCCAAAACTTTCTACCGTTTCCATGTACCGGTCCACGACATGGGTTTTGGGAAGCAGGTTCCATTTAAAACTGGTGTAGATCCATTTCTGAACATTCAGTTTATTGTAGGAAAAGGATTTGACCTTCAGGGCATCCTTCACTTTCATGGACCTCAGGTTATGGTGAAGATCTATGATGTAGTCGAAATTTTCATTACGGAGTTCTTTAATCACGGCCTGCAGGCTTTGCTCCAGGTAATGGACCTTATCAATGTATGGATTGGAAGCAAGGATCTGCAGATAGGTGGATTTGGTGAGGAAATGAATTTCCGCATCGGGCACCTGCTGCTTGAGACAACGCACTACCGGTGTGGTGAGGACGATGTCGCCGATAGAAGAAAAGCGGATAATTAAAATCTTCATCAGATAATCTTTTCTGAAAAAATGATCCGCGAAGATAGGGATTCAGCCAGCATAAGCCGGGATCCCCATGATTATTCAATATAATTCAGATCCTTATGATAGGTCTCTTCGGTATAATAAAAAGCCACAAAGCTGATGAGCATCACCAGCACGCCGGTGATGATGCCGCTCCTGACAAGCGACAATCCCCAGCTCTTTTGAAAAAGATTTAGAAAAATTAAATTAATGAGCGGCAGGGATCCCCGAACCATATTGGGAATAGTGGTGGCCGCGGTGGCCCGCAGGTTGGTGCCAAACTGCTCGGCTCCCATAGTAACAAAGATGGCCCAGAAGCCTGTGGAAAATCCAAGCAGGGTGCAGATCATATACATCCTGGAATCCTGATTATTGTAGGAACTGAAAAACAGGATACCCGAAATCACGCATAAAATATAAAAAATGAACAATCCCTTTTTCCGGCTCTTCAGCCACTGGCATAAAAATCCCACCAGGATATCACCTATGGAAATGGCTACATAAGCATACATGATGGAACGTCCGGAATCAATGCCATGGCTGCCATACAAAGCTTTGGCAAAACGGTCGCTCTGGTTAACCAGTATGCCGATTACGAACCAGGTGGGCAGGCCGATCAGGATAGCCACCAGGTATTTCCGGAAGCGGTGGCCATTGGTAAAGAACATAAAAAAATTTCCCCTGACCACCGACTGCCGCTTCACCTGCAGAAACATGCCCGATTCCGTCACACTGATACGCAGAACCAGTAAGGCAATGCCCAGTACGCCCCCGATTTTGTAGCACAGGCGCCAGTCATTGGTATAGTAATAGGTAAAATAGGCAAAAACGGCACCGATCAAACCGATCCCCGCCACCAGGGAAGTACCTATGCCTCGCTTTTCTTTGGGAAGCAATTCACTCACCAGGGTGATTCCGGCGCCGAGTTCCCCTGCCAGGCCCAGACCTGCCAAAAACCGGCCAAGTGCATACTGGTTAACCGTATGTATAAAACCAGTAAGGAAATTTGCAGCCGAGTACAGGATGATGGAACCGAATAGTACGGAGAGCCTGCCCTTCTTATCTCCCAGAACGCCCCAGATGATGCCGCCCAGCAGCAGGCCGACCATCTGCCAGTTGATCACCCGGGTGCTGTCTGCCAGCAGGGTGGCATCTGTTGATCCCAGGCCGAACAGGGAAGCCTTCTTGACCACCGTAAATAAGAGCAGGTCGTAGATGTCTACAAAATAACCCAGGGCAGCCACGATAACCGCCAGCTGAAATACACCTGCCTGCCGTGTTTGAACCTGAGCATTCATATGGGATCAGTCTTCCGGATGCGTACTGGCTCTTTTGCCAAAAAACAATTTATATAAAACGGGTAGCGTGGTGATCAATACAATCACCAGGATAATGATCTCCAGGTGTTTTTTCAGGTCAAAATTGAATTTGCTGATGAAAAATTTATCCAGGTAATGGCCCGCAAACAACATCAGGAATACCCAGGCCACGCAACCGACGATGTTATAGTACATGAATTTCTTTTTGTCCATCTTCACGATACCGGCTACTATGGGGGCAAACGTGCGGATGATGGGCAGGAAGCGTGCAAAAACAATAGCCTGCCCGCCATGCTTATCGTAAAAAGCCTTCGCATCATAAAGGTGTTTCTTCCTGAATAAGAAATTATCCTTCCGCTGGAAAAGATAATCACCGCTTTTTCTACCAAACCAGTATCCGGCCATGTTGCCCAGTATGCCACACAAGGCAATCATGATCCACAGGATCAACAGATCCGCAAAATCACTGCCCGTACCCTGCGGAATCAGGGTATTGATCAACTTATGGCTGTAAATACCCGCAACAAACAGCAGGCTATCCCCCGGCAGGAAAAAACCAATCATCAACCCGGTTTCCGCAAATACAATAAAAAGCATTACCCAGAGTCCTCCGTTATTGATATAGAATTCCGGATTCAGCAGGTCTTTTACAGTGATGGCCAGGAAGGTGAGCATGATAATAAGATTAGCAACCAGATACGGATCATTCCATTTCGGTTGCCAAATTAAGACTTATAAATAAATCAGGAAATATATTCCCTGAAACTGGATCAATACACACATCCATCCCGCATTCTCATTGCCAATTGTCAACTGTCCATGGTCAACTGTCCGCACCTTCTTCCAAAACCCCTTCCATTTTACAAATCACGGCAGTGGCCAGGCTGTTACCCACCACATTCGTGGCGCTGCGCGCCATATCCAGGATCTGGTCAATGCCCAGCAACAACAATAAACCCTGTTGGGGAATATGGAACATGGACAAGGTACCGGCAATCACCACCAGGGAGGCGCGTGGAACACCGGCAATGCCTTTACTGGTAAGCATCAGCACCAGCAGCATGGTGATCTGGGTAGTCAGGGGCATATGCATGCCATATGCCTGTGCAATGAACAGAGAGGAGAAGGTCATATACAGCATACTGCCGTCCAGATTAAATGAATAACCCAGGGGAAGTACAAAACTGACAATTTTATTGGGACAACCGGATTTCTCCAGCTCTTCAATCAGTTTTGGAAAAGCAGCTTCCGAACTGGCTGTGCTGAAAGCGAGCAATACCACATCTTTAACGTTTCCCAGTACGATAAATATTTTTTTACCGATCCATAAATAACTGACACCGGCAAGTATTAACCACAAAGCGATCACACTGCAGTAAAAAACAAGGACGAACTTTCCATACATGTACAAAATTTCCGGTCCTTTAAAGGATACAATCGCTGCTACTGCGGCAAATGCAGCCAGCGGCGCCAGGTTCATCACATAACCGGTTACTTTCAGAATGATCTCGGCTACCGCGTCCAGGGCGCGGATGATTATTTTTCCTTTTTCTCCAATGGCAGCCGTACCAATACCGAAGAAAATGGAGAATACCACGATCTGCAGGATCTCATTATTGGCCATTGCTTCCACCACACTTTGGGGAAAAACGTGCGTGACAAAGATTTTGAAAGAAAGAGAAGACGAACCCAGCGCCTGAACTTCGTGATCCTGCGGAACGGGAAGCTGTAAGTTATGACCCAAGCGGACAATATTCATGATCACCAACCCCAGGACCAGCGAAAGCAGGGAGGCGCCGATAAACCAGGCCAGGGTTTTTCCTCCGATCCTCCCCACCGCCCGGATATCCCCCAGCTTGGCAATACCGGTCACCAGTGTGGAAAAGACCAGGGGAGCGATGATCATTTTAATCAGCCTTAAGAACACGTCTGTTACAACAGACATGCTCTTTTCGAAGGGCCCCGTCCAGGAGGGCGGGGCCATGTAGTGGATCATCAGACCCGTTGCCACGCCGGCAGCCATGGAAATAAGAATCCAACCCGTCAGACCGATTTTTTTCATCCGTTGATTTTTTTAATACCCGGGAGGATTCCGGATGGGCCTGAATCACATCCAACCTTGCCACATTCTGTTGAATAAGCTGCAAACAATCGAATTATCTCCAATCTGCAAAATGTTAGCGCACACACAGGCGGAAAAAGAATATCCGGCTGGAGAATATTTGCTTATTTTACGACCTTAAAACAGCCATTCCAACCTACAACCGATCAACATGGGTCTATTTGTAAAAAAATCCATTACAGGACTACTTGCCGAATCCAGAGAAGACGGACATTCATTAAAAAGAACCCTAAGTGCGGGATCCCTGGTGGCATTGGGTATCGGAGCTATTATCGGCGCAGGGCTTTTCTCCATAACCGGTATTGCCGCTGCAACCCAGGCCGGGCCGGCCATCACTATATCTTTTGTTGTTGCTGCGCTGGGATGCTGTTTTGCGGGACTTTGCTATGCGGAATTTGCTTCCATGATTCCCGTCGCCGGAAGCGCTTACACCTATTCGTATGCCACGATGGGTGAATTTATAGCCTGGGTGATTGGATGGGACCTGGTGCTGGAATATGCCGTGGGTGCAGCAACCGTAAGCATCAGCTGGAGCCGTTATCTCGTAAAATTTCTTGCCGGCTTTAATGTTCACCTGCCGGATGCCCTGGCCACCGGCCCCTGGGACGGGGGCGTGATCAACCTGCCGGCAGTTTTTATTGTCGTTCTCGTCAGCCTCTTACTCATCAAGGGAACCCAGGAAAGTGCCGTTGTCAATACCGTCATTGTTGTTTTAAAGGTAGCGGTGGTTCTGGTGTTTATTATCCTTGGCTGGAGATATATCAACAAGGCCAATTATGATCCCTATATTCCTGCGAACACGGGAACCTTTGGTGAATTTGGTTTCAGTGGCATCATCCGGGCAGCGGCCGTGGTGTTCTTTGCCTATATCGGGTTTGATGCTGTCAGTACGGCGGCCCAGGAAGCCAAGAATCCGAAAAGAGATATGCCCATCGGCATACTGGGTTCACTGGCCATCTGCACGGTATTGTATATATTGTTTGCCCATGTGATGACGGGTGTTACCAGTTATACTTCCTTCCGGGGAAAGGATAGCATTGCACCGGTGGCTGTGGCCATTGAACACATGGGACATGTTGACGCCAACGGCATCCTTCACGCAGACTACCCCTGGCTGAACCGGGCCATTATTGTGGCTATCCTGGGTGGGTATTCCTCCGTCATCCTGGTGATGCTGATGGGTCAGAGCCGGGTGTTCTACAGCATGAGCAAAGACGGCCTGTTGCCGGGGATCTTTTCCCAGGTCCACACTAAATTCCGCACCCCTTTCAAGAGCAATCTTCTCTTCATGCTGATCGTAAGCCTGTTTGCCGCCTTTATTCCGGCGCGGGTGGTTGGGGAAATGACCAGCATTGGTACTTTGTTTGCGTTTATCCTGGTATGCATTGGCGTTATGGTCATGCGAAAAAATATGCCCGATGCACCCCGCGGATTCAGAACACCTTTTGTTCCACTGGTTCCCATCCTGGGTATATTCACCTGCTTGTTCATGATGGTATTCCTTCCCCTGGATACCTGGATCCGGCTGATCGTATGGATGCTCATCGGATTTGACGTGTATCTTCAGTATGGCGCAAAACATAGTTTTTTATCCGGCGGACAAAAAGACACACTACCCCAGGCCAATAAAGTGGTGGGCGGCTGCGGCGTGGGCCTTGCCGTATTATTAGCTGTTGTTGCGCTGGTCCATCACCATCAAACGGGTATGGAAGAACAGGGTATATATTATTTTTCCCTGATCTTTGCCGCACTGCATGTGCTGGCATTTGGCATGCGGCTGGCAAAAAAATAAAAAATCATTCGAATACAATTTAAGCACTGATTTCTATGGGTCGCATTTTTGAGGTACGTAAGGCAACGATGTTTGCGCGGTGGGACAAGATGGCGAAGCAGTTTACCCGGATTGGAAAAGAAATAGCGATTGCCGTTAAAACCGGAGGCCCCGATCAGGCAACCAATTCCGCCCTGCGCCGCTGTTTTCAGAATGCAAAGGCTGTGAATATGCCGAAGGACCGTGTGGAAGCTGCCGTCAAAAGGGCCATGGGCAAAGAGATGGAGAATTATGAGGAGATCTTGTATGAAGGATATGCCCCCCATGGCATTGCTGTACTGGTGGAAACAGCCACAGATAATCCAACCCGCACCGTGGCCAATGTCCGTTCCTATTTTAATAAGGGCAACGGCGTGCTGGGTACCAGCGGCAGTGTGAGTTTCCAGTTTAAGAAGATGGGTGTTTTCAAATTAAACCCCGAAGGACTGAATATAGAGGACCTGGAGCTGGAGCTGATTGATTTCGGTCTGGAAGATATGGGTGAATCCAGGGGCGATCACAATGAGCCCGTTATTGTATTGCATACGGCCTTCAATGATTTCGGCAATATGCAGAAGGCGCTGGAATCCAGGAGCATTATTCCTTTAACCGCTGAAGCGGAATGGATACCCTCCACCACGGTTGAACTTTCCGAAGACCACGCGCAAGAGGTATTAAAACTTGTTGATAAATTAGAACAGGATGAGGATGTGCAGAAAGTGTTTCACAATCTGGCGTGAGAAAATGGGCTAATGTGGAAATATGCTAATGTGTAAATATGGAAAGGTGCTGATGACCTTTTAATGTGCCTGCGTAAAATTATTTCCACATCAGCATATTTCCACATTAGCACACTACTCCGCCATCATCTCCCTCACCACATCCACAATTTCCTCCGCATTGGGTTTGCTGAAATAATCACCATCGCTCGCATAGGCGGGCCGGTGGGCTTTTGCTGTAAGTGTTCTCGGGGAAACATCCAGCCAGCGGTAGCCACCCTGTTCTTCCATCACTTTATTGAACATGTACGCCGCCGCGCCACCGGGCACATCTTCATCGATGAAAATGATCCGGTTGGTTTTTTTGAGTGATTCCAAAATATGATGATGGATATCGAAAGGCAGCAGGGTTTGTACATCCACAATTTCGCAACTGATATTCATCTCGTGCAGATTTGCTGCTGCATCGGCAATAATGCGCAGGGTGGAACCATAAGAGACTATGGTGATATCTGTTCCTTCGCGGATTACTTCCGGAATGCCCAGCGGAACCCGGAATTCGAGCAGGTTGGAGGGCAGCTTTTCCTTGAGGCGGTAACCATTCAGGCATTCCACCACCAGGCCGGGATCCATGCCTTCCAGTAACGTATTGTACATGCCTACGGCCTGCACCATGTTCCTGGGCACGCAGATATGCATACCCCGCAGGGAATTGATGATCATGCCCATGGGTGAACCGCTGTGCCAGATGCCTTCCAGCCGGTGACCGCGTGTTCGTACAATCAGCGGAGCCGTTTGCTTTCCGGCTGTCCGGTATTGCAGGGTGGCCAGGTCGTCACTCAGGGTCTGAATGGCATAGAGGAGATAATCGATATATTGGATCTCCGCTATGGGCCGGAGTCCCCGCATGGCCAGGCCGATGCCCTGCCCGATGATCGCTACTTCCCGGATGCCCGTATCCGAAATGCGACCTTCCCCGTATTTCAATTGCAGACCGGCAAACCCCTGGTTCACGTCACCGATCTGGCCCAGGTCTTCCCCGAATGCCAATACCTTCTGATTGTGTTCAAACAGGTCATCAAAGTATTTATTAAGGATCTCATACCCGTTCAGCAAAGGGGCATCCTGCGCATATTGCGCCCTGACAGCCTGTATATTTTGTATTTTACGTTTTCCTTCATGGTATAAATGGGTATTATAAAAAGCCGAATTCTCCTCATTCAGTTCATCATAATAATCCCGCAGCGCTTTTGCTTCCGGCTGTTTTCCCGCCAGCATCAACGCCTGGTGGATCCCCTTGATCACGTCCCGCCGGTTCGGCTCGCGGTGGGAAGCCAGTTCCCGGATGATCTTTTCCAGCTGCACACTTTTGCCGGTCAGCGCGGGCATCAGGTCCCTGATGAGCGTCAGGGATACACTCACCTGGCGGCGGATCGGTGACATGCATTTTTCCCACGCAGCTGCCTTGCTGTTACGCACGGTTTCCTTGGCCCTTACATGGATTTCTTCGATTTCTTCCGCGCTGGCAAGCGCATTCTCCAGGATCCATTCTTTCATTTTTTTCATGGCGTCCCAGGTTCTCTCCCATTCCAGCCTTTCCGGCGCTTTATAACGCTCATGACTACCCGAAGTGGAATGACCCTGCGGCTGGGTCACCTCTTCCACATGAAAAAGTGCCGGCGTATGGGTGACCCTGATTTTATGGATGGCGGATTCAAAAATTTCACACATACCCGCATAGTCCCATGCTTTTACCTTATAGATATCGATGCCGTTGCTGTCATCTTTTTTCTGGAAACCTTTCATGACTTCCGAAATGGAACCTTTGGTGGTTTGATATTTCACCGGCACCGAAATGCCGAATCCGTCGTCCCACACAAAAATCGCCAGCGGAATCTGGAGCACACCCGCCGCATTAACGATTTCCCAAAAATGGCCTTCGCTGGTGGAAGCGTCGCCGATGGTGCAGAAACAAACTTCATTTCCGTTGACGGAAAGGTTTTTCAGGTCCTTCAGTTCTTTCACGTCGCGGAATATCCTGGAGGCATAGGCCAGGCCAAAGGCCCGGGGAATGTGCGCAGCGGTGGGGGCCAGTCCCGCTGTAAAATTCTTCCGGTTCACCAAATCCAGGTACTCGCCGTTTTCATCAACCAGCGGGGAAGCAAAATGGGCATTCATATTCCGGCCGCCGCTGTGGGGATCATTGTGAATGTCAGGATCGGCATACAGCTGGGAAAAAAATTCTTCAATGGTGGAGGTACCCAATGCGAATCCGAGGGTCTGATCCCGGTAATAACCGGCGTAAAAATCCCCGGGTCTGAAAAATTTGGCCGCCGCCACCTGGGGCACTTCCTTGCCATCGCCAAAAATGCCAAACTTGGCCTTGCCCGTAAGCACTTCCCGGCGTCCCATCAGGCTGGCCTCACGGCTCTCACAAACCAGCCGGTAATCGTTCATTACTTCATTACGGAAATGTTCGAAGGAAAGATTTTCTGTTGTAACTGGTTCGCTGGCGATCAGATTTTCCATATTTGACCCGTTTAAATACTTGATAGCCTAAGGCCAGGTTAAAAAAATAAGCGCCCTAAAATTTATTGGCAAAGGTGGCGTTTACTATGTAATTTTAGGACAGATTTCTCTATAAACTATGAAAAAGAGCGCTTTGTTGATAATTTGCGGCTTGTTCATTATGGGAATCACCCAAGCCCAACCCGCAGCTTTCATCCCCAAATCTACTGACCAGAATCCAAAAGAAGATGTTCTCCTTTTAAAAGAGACTTCCCATCAATTTGGCAAAATCCCCCAGGGAAGGCCGGTAACGCACACATTCGAAATCGTGAATACCGGGAATGAACCCCTGCTGCTGGAAAATGTGCAGGCCTCCTGCGGATGCACCACACCGGAATGGGGCCGGGAGCCCATAGCACCGGGCGCCACAGCTCCCATAAAAGTGGGGTACAACGCCTATGCAGAAGGCCATTTCAATAAAACAGTCACCATTTTTTATAACAATGGACACACTAAAGCGTTAACCATAACCGGGGAAGTGTATAAATTGCCCCCGACCTCCGCACCCGAAAATGCTTCTGTTCAGTTTTTAAAACAAACAAATCAATAAAATATGAGAAAAGCCTTCCTGTTATGCGGTGCCGTGATATTATCCCTGTCTTTATTTGCCCAACAGAAAAAAGCGGAAGACGTGATCAGGTTCAAGGAAATGAGCCACGACTTTGGTAAGATAAAACAGAATGTTCCGGTAACCTACGACTTTTTGTTCACCAACATCAGCGAGGCGCCTGTAGTGATTGAGTCTGCTACGCCATCCTGCGGTTGCACTACGCCCGTAAAGCCGGAAGGCGCTATACCCAAGGGCAAGGATAATAAAATCACCGCCGGATTCAACGCAGCATCCTCGGGCCCGTTTAATAAGTCCATAACCATTAAAGTGGCCGGCATTGATGTTCCCTTACAATTGAAAATTACAGGGGAAGTAGTAAAGCCCGAAGCTTCTGCAGCAAAAGCAAAATCTTAAACTTATTGCGATAGTCAACGGCCGTTGAACGTTTGCTGATCGTCCCGGAAAGTTTCCTTTTCCCTATTTTCAAAGTCAGTGAAGAAAGGGAGCCCGCGGAAACAGATGGTCAGCAACGCCCAACGGCTCTTTATTTTGTTTCCGGCAACCTGTATCCAGGAATCCTTCTGCTTATCTTTGTTTTTTAAAGAGATTATTATGCCTTTCATCTCCCAGCGCGGACAGAACATGCCTGCCTCCCCCATCCGGAAGCTGGTCCCCTATGCGGAAGCTGCCAAGAGCAGAGGCGTTCAGGTCTATCATCTGAACATCGGTCAGCCCGATATTGAAACCCCGCCGGCAACCCTGGAAGCCGTCCGGAATTCTACTTTTAAGATATTGGAATACAGCCATAGTGCCGGCAACGAAAGTTACCGTAGAAAACTGGTTACCTACTATGGCAAAAGAGGGATCAACATCAATTATCAGCAAATTATCGTAACCACTGGAGGCTCTGAAGCAATCCTTTTTGGATTTTTAAGTTGTCTGGATGCCGGAGACGAAGTGATTATTCCAGAGCCTTTTTATGCCAACTACAACGGCTTTGCGATGGAAGCCGGTGTGAAAGTAATTCCGGTAACCGCTCATATTGAAAATGGCTTCGCGCTTCCGTCTGCCGATGCTTTTGAAAAGGCCATAACGGAAAGAACAAGGGCGATCATGATTTGTAACCCCAACAATCCCACCGGTTATCTGTACACCCGGGAAGAACTGATACGGCTCAGACAGCTTGTTAAAAAACATGATCTCTACCTTTTTTCCGACGAAGCATACCGGGAATTCTGTTATGAGGGTGAACATGTCAGTGCGATGCAACTGGAGGGGCTGGAAGAAAATGCCATCCTGATAGATACCATTTCCAAAAGATACAGCGCCTGCGGCGGAAGAATCGGGGCACTGGTTTCCCGCAACCAGCAGGTATTGGACTCCGTGATGAAATTTGCACAGGCAAGGCTCAGTCCACCGTCCTTCTCTCAGATCCTGGGTGAAGCCGCTGTGGATCTGCCGGACGATTACTTCAATACGACCAGAGAAGAATACCGTAATCGACGGAATGTACTGGTAGAAAGGCTGAACCGCATGGAAGGAGTGTATTGCCCTTCTCCCGGGGGCGCATTCTACGCCATGGCCCGCCTACCCGTTCCGGATACCGAAATATTTTCCCAGTGGCTTTTGGAATCTTTTACTTTCAAAGACCAAACCCTGATGCTTGCTCCTGCCGCCGGTTTTTATGGTACGGTAGGATTGGGAAAAAATGAAGTCCGGCTGGCTTACGTTTTAAATACAGATGCCATTCACAAAGCAATGGACTGTCTGGAAGCCGCATTACAGGTCTACCCCGAAACCATCTCCCCGGGGAAAGTTGAATCCATATCATACAAGTGACCCGACACGGCGTCGATCTTTTTCGGGTTATGGAATGAAATGGTTGTCATCCCCTGATTCACAGGCCTCATCCAGGTGACAAAAACTTTATTCTGAGCGAAGGCTCTTCACCGGATTGGAGAGAGCGGCTCTGATGGCCTGAGAACTTACCGTTGTTAAGGCGATGATCAGGGCCAGCAATCCCGCCAGGGCAAATATCCACCATTGAATATGTATGCGGTATGCGAAATCATTCAACCATTTATTCATCGCCCACCAGGCAACCGGCGCTGCAATAACAAAAGCGATGGAAACCAGTTTCACGAAATCCATGGAGAGTAACTGAATAATGCCCTGAACCGTGCATCCCAACACTTTCCGGATGCCGATTTCTTTTGTTCTTTGCTCGGCGATAAAAGTGGCCAGACCAAATAAACCCAAACAGGCAATGGCAATGGCCAGGACAGAAAAGATCAGCGCAATTTTTCCTACCCGTTGTTCCACCTGATACATTTCATCAAATGATTCATCCAGAAAACGATAACTGAATGGCATACCCGGAGCCTGAATCTTCCATTCACCCTCGATTTGGTTCAACAGGCCCTTGATATTCTCTGTATTTAACTTGAATGAAATGAGTCCCGTACTTTTGCTCAGGAAAAGGCTTAAAGGACCAATGCCCCGACGTAATGTTTCATAATTAAAATTCCCTACGACGCCGATAATGTGGTAAGCGATCGTTTTGTTGTCATCACTTTTCCGGTATATTTTTTCGCCGATGGGGTTTTTGTATCCCAGTAATTTTTCAGTCGTTTCATTTATAATGACGGCGCTTGAATCCTCCCCGAATGCTTTGGAAAAATTCCTTCCCATCACGATTTGCATACCCATGGTACCCACATAGTCATAGTCAACTCCCCAGGCCTGCATATCCACACTGTTTTTGAAATCCATCAGGGCTTCCCTCGAAAAGGTATTATCCGTACGCGAAGAATTGGCTACCGGTAAAAAACTGCTCACGGTGCCACTTTTTACGCCGGACATTTGCAATACATTATTTTTAAACGCATCTTCATTATCCCTTAAAACATAGGCATCATTAATAATCAATACCTGGGATTTGTTAAATCCAAGGTTTCTTGACTGGATGTAACTGAGTTGCTCATAAATGACCACCGTACCGATGATCAGCATAACCGAAGTAGCGAACTGAAACACCACCAGGATACTCCTCAAACTGCCGCTTTTACTTCCCATTTTCAGTCTGCCCTTTAAAACGTCGATGGGTCTGAAGGCCGAGAGAAAAAAAGCAGGATAACTTCCGGCCAGCAATCCAACAAAAAAAGGCAATGCAATAAACAGCGGTAAAATGTACCGCGTGAACAGGCTGCTTATGCGCATGGACTTTGCAGACACGTCATTAAACAAGGGCAAAACGAGATAAACTATAAAAATGGCGAGCACCAGGGCCAAAACAGCCATTAATATGGATTCTGAAATAAATTGGGCCATCAGGTTTTTTCTCCCGGTGCCTAAAACCTTTCTTATACCCACTTCCCTCGCCCGATTGGCAGAACGGGCGGTGGTCAGATTCATAAAATTTATGCAGGCAATCAGCAGTATAAACAGCGCCACAGCGGAAAAAATATATACATATTGTATATTCCCGCCGGGGCTCAATTCAAAAGGCCGATCAGAGTACAAGTGTATCTTAACCAGCGGCATAAGCGAATACTCCAGTTTATTTCCTGCTTTTTTAAACTCATCCATACTATTGATCCGTATGAATTGTTTGGCATAGGGCAATACATATTTGTCAACATACTGATCCAGGTTTTTTCCGAATTTTTTATAGTCAGTTCCCTTTTTCAGCAAAAGATAGGTATGGAAATTATGACTCGTTAATTGACCCCATTCATAATGCACATTTTTCATGGAGAAGAGAAAATCAAAATGGAAATGCGAATTATGCGGAATGTCTTTTATTACTGCGGTTATTTTATACAGTGTTCCCTTGTTATCGTTGGTCTCGATGGTTTTACCCAAAACATGGGTGCTTCCAAAATATTTTTTTGCCGTTGATTCTGTGATAACGACCGTATTGGGTTCATCCAAGGCATTTTTCGTATTTCCTTCCGTGGCCGGCAGGGTAAATACATCAAAGAAAGTGGAATCCACACTGGCTACCCGGTCTTCGTTGATGAAAGAGTTCCCTTTCTTAACCAGTTTGCTCCCGCTTGAAGTATAAATGCGGGTATATTGTTCAATCTGCGGATAATCTTTTTTCAATAACTGCCCCATCATATCCGACGTCAATGGCGTATGAAACTCGCCCCCGCCAAAACGGATATCCGAATTGATGCGGTAAATGTTTTCCGCATTTTGATTGTAGCGATCATAACTCATCTCATCCATCACGTACAGGGTAATCAGCAAAAAACAGGATAGGCCTATTGCAAGACCAGTTAAATTGATAATGGAATAAGTTCTGTTCTTCAGCAGGGTTCTCCAAGCGATTTTTATATAATTGCTGAGCATGATTACCTGAACACCAAGAAAATGCCAATTCCTGAAATGCTGAGTAATAATTACTTACGAGAGTGTAGCCTGGCGGACTGTCCGGTTCCGATACAGCACCATGTCCGCTTTTGCCCAGCATGACTCGTCCGGAAAAAACTATACAGATGAATGAATAAATCCTGAGAAGACTAT
>JBEPUT010000009.1:0-124381 GCA_041691395.1 Chitinophagaceae bacterium | reverse complement strand
ATAAGAAAAGTGCTCTCTTCGGGAGCACTTCATTTCTACTGCGGAGAGGGCGGGATTCGAACCCGCGATAGCGTTTCCACTATACACACTTTCCAGGCGTGCTCCTTCAGCCACTCGGACACCTCTCCAAGAATTCCGGGCAAAATTTTCAGGCCGCAAAAATAAGCCTTCCACGGCTTATAACGCGAATATTTTTAAGGCATTGGCGGTGGTCACGGAGGCGACAGTTTCTAATGAAACAGTTTTTATTTCCGCGATTTTAGAGGCTACAAAACCGATATAACTGCTCTCATTGCGTTTGCCGCGGAAAGGCACTGGCGGCAAATAAGGCGCATCCGTTTCCAGAACGATATTTTCCAGCGGGATATTTTTTAGCACCTCCGGTAACCTACTGTTCTTATAGGTTACCGTACCGCCAATACCCAGATAGAACCCCAGATCAATAATTTCCTGCGCGGATTTTTCATCTTCATTGAAGCAATGAAATATCCCACCAAGATTTCCTTTCTGATGCTCTTTTACCACGGCAATGCTCTGTTCAATGGATTGCCGGGAATGAATCACAATAGGCAAACGATAATGAAGCGCCCATTCGATCTGCTGATGAAAAGCCTGGTATTGCTGGATTTCAAAGCTTCGGTCCCAATAAAAATCAAGACCGATCTCTCCCATCGCAGCAAATGGCCTGGCCGCCAGAGAGGTTTCCACCCGCTTTAATTCTTCCAGGAAATCCTCTTTTATGGAACAGGGATGCAGGCCCTGCATGGCAAAACAAACCCCCGGGTAACGATGCTCCAAATCGAATAAACGGGCCTCATTTTCCCGGTCAATCGCTGGCAGATAAAACCTGCGAACACCGGCGCTGGCGGCCCTTTCCATCACTTCGCCGATGTCCCCAGCATAGTCGGGAAGATATAAATGGCAGTGGCTATCAATCAGTTCCATATATATGACGGTTTGAAATATCAAGGTTTAATAAGTTACCGGAAAGCGGATTCCAAAGGCTAAGTATTAACCCTTACGGGGTCCTTTTTACCCCGCTTTTATCCTTTTTTGGGCTCTTCCAAAAGAACCCCAATTTGCTCTATCGACATGGTTATCTGTGAAATATGTTTGGAGAATCAAAAAAAGCTCTACCTTTAAATCAGTTTTCATAGGGTACGGATTAAAAACGGGCCAGGGTGTCTACCCCGGCCCAATTCATTTGATGGATCTTTCATCCGGAAAATCAGCTTCTCACATCATTTTTTAGCTGATGGATTCAAACAAATATCCTTTACCAGCGAAATAATTCAACACTTCCGGAAGCGCCTGACGGATTACAGTAAAACTCTTTGCGCTGTCGTGAAATACCACAATACTTCCCTGGCCCGCTTTCCTGATCACCCGCTTTGCCGCTATTTTTCCGGTGACGGCCGGATCAAAATCTCCACTCAGTACGTCCCACATGATCAGTTTATATTTTAGCGACCGGGTGAGGTTCCTGATCTGAAATGCAGAAATCCTGCCATAAGGCGGACGGAATAAATCCGAATCAATCACAATTCGCGCTTTCTCCACATCGGCCAGGTATTTTTTATCCGCTGTTTTCCATCCGTTCAAATGATGCTGCGTGTGATTGCCCACACGATGACCTTCATTCAAAATCCTTTTATATACATCGGGCTCTGCCTCCACATTTTTACCGATGCAGAAAAAAGTTGCCCGTGCATTGAACTGCCGGAGCTGATCCAGAACAAAAGGCGTGGCGCCCGCATGCGGACCATCATCAAAACTGAGATAGATCACTTTCCGCTCCGTCGGAATGCTCCAGATGCCCGATGGATAGAGCCTTTTCAGCCATCCCGGCGTTTTGGTAAAATAAAACATACTGTAATTTAAATCAGAAGCTGTTGATATGGATCACATCGCCACTCTGGCGGAAGATCTTTCCGTTTTCCTTTAAAAAAACTTCCTGGCTGATTTCATCCCGAAGCAATTTGTCCATATACTGTTTCTCCTCTTCCCGGGTGATCGTTAACGGTTTTCCCATATAGGTCACCTGGTCGGAATAGCCGATGAGCAGGGGATCCAGCATGTCATAAAAAAGTCCTTTGCCGGCAAAGATATCCGATCCGATTACTTTATCGCCGGACATGCACAGCATGCCCACAATGCTGCTGTCGGTCGATTTGAATCTGTCATGAAAAAATTGGAAATAAGCATTTTGAATGGGTTCCATCTTTTTATTCGTAATGCGGGAAAGATAGGCCTGGCTTTTATTTTTGATTTTACTCCCTTCCAGTTGCCGGGAAATTTCCTGCCAGATCAGCACCTGGTTCTTCTCCAGATCCAGCACTTTCCGCAGTGCAGGATTCGCAAAATTTTCATATGCGAATTTTCGTTCCTTTTCGCTCCACCGGTCCTCTTCCACACACATTACGGAAATATACTGATCCCGGCCATTGGGTACCATCAGGCTGTCCCGGCTAACCATCCGGTCCTGCCGGCCGCCCGAAAAAATTTCTCCGGACGATATAAACAGGGTTTGGTCGGAATGATTCCGTATGCGGAGGTAGTGCACGTTTTCCGTAGACGCCGTTCCCCTTTCCGAAACGGTGGCCAGTCCCTTTTCCAGGGCCTTGTTCAGGGGCATGATGCCGGAAGTGGAATGGCCAAACCCCTGTTTGGGGCGGATAGGGATTATTCTCAGGTTATTGAATTCCATGGCACTGTCGTAGTCCACATACACCGTCTCATACGTGATCTGCGCATGCGCAAATACCTCCAGACCGAATAAAAAAAATGCAGCTAAAAAAAATTTCACCCGTGAATATACAATTTCAACAACCAACAGGCAACAGATAAGCGGGGATTAACATTTATCTTTGCATCCCATGGAAAAAAAGATCAGGGTAAGGTTTGCGCCCAGTCCCACGGGCGGATTGCACCTGGGCGGCGTACGCACCGTACTGTACAATTACTTATTTGCGAAGCAGCATCACGGTGATTTTATCCTGCGCATTGAAGACACTGATCAGTCGCGCTACGTACCCGGCGCCGAAGCATATATCTATGAAACGCTAAAGTGGTGTGGTCTGGAACCAGATGAAAGTCCGCTTAGGGGCGGCCCTTTTGGTCCTTACCGTCAGAGTGAACGGAAAAAAATTTACCACCAGTTCGCGGAACAACTGGTTAAAGCAGGGAGAGCCTATTACGCATTCGATACAACGCAAGAGCTGGAGGCCATGCGGTCGAAATACAAAACTCCTGAAAATCCTTCCCCTCAATATGATTACCGAAGCCGGAGTACCATGCGGAATGCGCTGAATTTAAATCCGGAGGAAACGAAAAAATTACTGGCAGCGGGCACGGCCCATGTGATCCGGATTAAAATCCCGGAAAATGAAACGGTGACGCTTTACGATATGATCCGCGGAGAGATCAGTTTTGATACCTCTCTGCTCGACGATAAAGTTTTACTCAAAGCAGACGGCATGCCCACCTATCATCTCGCGGTGGTGGTAGACGATCACCTCATGCAGATCACGCATGCATTCCGCGGCGAGGAATGGTTACCCAGTGCCCCTGTTCATGTATTGCTCTGGAGGTATTTATTTGGTGAGGACCAGATGCCGATGTGGGCGCATTTGCCGCTCATACTGAAACCGGATGGCAATGGCAAGCTGAGTAAGCGGGATGGTGCCCGTTTGGGAATACCCATTTTTGCCATGAACTGGAAGGATCCCGCCACCGGAGAAATGATTACCGGTTTCCGGGAAAGTGGCTTTCTGCCGCAGGCATTTGTAAATATGCTGGCCGTGCTGGGGTGGAACGATGGCACGGAACAGGAATTGTATCCGATACAGGAACTGTTAGCGAAGTTTTCCATTGAACGCATACACAAAGCCGGTGCAAAATTCAATTATGAAAAAGCCAAATGGTTTAATCACGAATGGATCAAAAAACTGACCGCTGAAGAATTGTTGCCTTTCGTAAAAAAAGCATTTGAAGAAAAAGGCCTGGTTGTTTCAGATACCCGCCTTTTGATGAAAATCATTCTGTTGGTCAGGGACAGATGCACGTTGATTCCCGATTTTTATACTCAGGGTAAATTCTTTTTTGAAGCCCCGAAGCAATGGGATCTGAATGCCATTCAACCAAAATGGAATGAGCAGAAAAATGTCTTTTTCAGGGACTATATAATGAGGTCCGGAGGCCTGGCTGAATGGAATGCAGGCACCCTGGAGACGGCATTCAGGGAACTTGCCGCCGAAAAAAACATCAAGGCCGGCGAATTGCAGCTTCCATTAAGGATCATGCTGGTGGGCGAAAAAACGGGACCTCCGGTATTTGAAATAGCAGGCAGTTTAGGCAGGGAAGAAACCTTCAAAAGAATTGAAAATCTCCTGGATGCTCTGGGAAAGTCTTAACTTTCTTTCATGCGAAAAGAAAGCAGGCTGCTGTACTTACTGGCTTTTATAAAACTCATCCTGCCCTTCTTTTTGCAACAACCTGTTTACGAACCGCATCGCGATGAATTCCTTTATCTCGCGGAAGGAAACCACCTGGCTTTCGGGTATATGGAAGTGCCGCCCCTGCTCTCCGTATTTGCGTGGCTTACCCATCTTTTCGGCAACGGCATGTTTTGGATCAAAATATGGCCTTCGCTATTTGGAGCGCTGAATTTTGTATTGGCAGGAAAAATTGTTCTTTCGCTCGGTGGGAAATCTTTTTCTGTTTTCCTGTTATTCCTCTCCTTTCTCTTCAGCGCCCTTCTTCGGGTCCATTTTCTTTTTCAGCCCAATTTTCTGGAAATATTTTTCTATACCGTAATCGCCTTTAGTCTTATCCGGTATACACAGACTTCCGGAAACAAATGGCTTTATCTCATGGGCCTGGGCGCCGGACTGGGTTTGCTGAGTAAATACAGCATTGCCTTTTATATTTTGGCTATTGCCTTTGCGCTATTGCTTACACCGCAAAGAAAAATATTCTTCAACAAACACCTGTACTATGCGCTGGGCATCACGGTTATACTCTTTCTTCCGAATGCTATCTGGCAGTATATCCATCATTTCCCCGTATTCTTTCACATGCATGAACTGCGGGAACAGCAGTTACAATATGTATTGGCCGGTTCTTTTTTAAAGGATCAGGTAATGATGTTTTTTCCCTGCTGTATGATCTGGATTGCCGGTCTGATTTTTTTACTGACGAACCGGACTGCACGACCATTTTTGTTCCTGGCCTGGGCCTATCTGGCTGTGTTGGGTATCCTGCTTTGGTTTCATGGGAAAAATTACTATGCCCTGGGCCTGTATCCGGTTCTCCTGGCATTCGGATCTTATGCGCTGGAACGGTGGACCAGCAGACGGTTTTACGTTGTCCGGTATGCGGTTATTCTGTGGGCCTTTGTTTTCGGATCGTATTTTGTCAGCATTGGTCTGCCCGTATTGAAACCTGCAGATCTGGCCCGTTTTTATCAGAAAATGAATACGGCTAAAACAGGGGCCCTCCGCTGGGAAGACCACCGTGATCACGCGTTACCCCAGGATTTTGCGGATATGCTGGGATGGGAGGAAATGGCCCGCAAAACCGGATCGGCATATAACAGCCTGAGCGATGCTGAAAAAAAACAAACCCTGGTTTTTTGTGATAATTACGGCATGGCCGGGGCCATAAATTTTTATCGTAAAGAATATCAGCTGCCGGAAGCTTATAGCGACAATGCCAGCTTTCTCTACTGGCTCCCCGACAACTTACCCATGAATAACCTGGTGCTGATAACCGACGACACCGCCGAGATGCACCATGATTTTATAAGGGATTTTTCAAGCGCCCTGCTATACGACAGCATCATCAATCCTTACGCCGTGGAGAAGGGCGATCTGATTATTGTATTGAAAGGAGCCGACGATCGGTTCCGGAAGATGTTTGAGGAGAAGATTTTGAGAGACAAATCGACAATTGATAAACAAATGGATAATTGACTATGGACAATGCCATACTGCAGGGGGCTGCTATTCATTGTCAATTGTCCATTCTCCATTGTCAATTATCAATTGTCCATTGCTTAATTTTGCTACAATGAACAGCCCCCGTCCAATAAGAGTACTCGTTGCCAAAGTAGGGCTGGATGGTCATGACCGCGGAGCTAAAGTGATTGCCACTGCGCTTCGCAATGCCGGTATGGAAGTGATTTATACCGGGCTCCGGCAAACGCCGGAAATGGTTGTCAACGCCGCTTTGCAGGAAGACGTGGATGCCATTGGCATCAGCATTCTCAGCGGGGCGCACATGACCGTTTTTCCGAGAATCATCAGTCTCATGAAGCAACACCAGATGACGGATATGCTGCTCACCGGAGGCGGCATCATCCCTGAAGAAGACATGAAAATCCTGAGGGAAATGGGCGTGGGCAGGTTATTCGCTCCCGGAACCACCACAACAGACATAGCGGATTATATCCGGCAATGGGTTTCGGAAAACAAACAGATTTAAAAAACGGAACTATGTACCAGACCCTGCTCACTGCGCTGGCAGAAAATATTTTCACCATCACCATCAACCGGCCGGAAAAATTAAATGCGCTGAATCAAACGATGATCCGCGAACTTGGCGAAGTGGTGGAAGAAATATATCAGAACCCCGTAATCCGGGGGGCGATCATCACCGGGGCGGGTCATAAGGCCTTCGTAGCCGGTGCCGATATTGCAGGGTTTTCCGGATTGGGCAAAGCAGAAGGCAGCAGGCTGGCAAAAGAAGGTCTTAATGTTTTTTTTAAGATTGAAAATTCGCCCAAGCCGATTGTTGCCGCGGTAAATGGATTTGCGTTGGGGGGCGGCTGCGAGCTCGCCATGGCCTGTCATTTCAGGCTTTGCAGCGATACGGCACAGTTTGGTCAGCCCGAAGTGAATCTGGGATTAATTCCCGGATACGGAGGAACACAACGTCTAACGCAGCTCATCGGAAAGGGAAGGGCCATGGAAGCGCTGCTCACCGGCAATCTCATCCATGCCGGCCTGGCCCTGCAATACGGGCTGGTGAACTACGTAACCACACCGGCAGATCTGCTGGAAAAAACAAAAGGGATCCTGCAGCAGATAGCCGGTAAAGCGCCGCTCGCCATTGCCAAATGTATCGCCGCCGTCAATGCCGCTACAGGAAACCCGGAAGGATTTGCTATGGAAACAGCATTTTTCGGGGAGTGTTTCGGCACCGGTGATATGAAAGAAGGCACTGCGGCCTTTCTGGAAAAGAGAAAGCCTGTATTTAAAGGGATATAATCTTTCTGGCACGTTAATTTTATACATTCGCTTAAATCCGTGATATGCATGCTGGGCCACCCCTGAACGATAATCTGCACTGGTATAAGGATGCGATTATTTATGAACTTCACATCAAAGCCTTCCGGGATGGCAACGGAGACGGCATCGGCGATTTTGAAGGATTACTGCAAACCCTGGATTATCTGCAGGACCTGGGGATAACGGCCATCTGGCTGCTTCCCTTTTATCCGAGTCCCCTGAAGGATGACGGGTACGACATATCCGACTATTATCAGATTCATCCTGCATACGGAAACATCGACCAATTCAAGCAATTTCTCCGGGAGGCCCACAGCCGCAACCTGAAAGTAATTACCGAACTGGTAATCAACCACACATCCGATCAGCATCCCTGGTTCCAGAAAGCCCGCAGGGCGCCCAAAGGATCTCCGGAACGCAATTACTATGTATGGACAGACGACCCCACGCAATACAAGGATGTGCGCATCATATTCCAGGATTTTGAACCTTCCAACTGGAGCTGGGATGCCGTGGCGGAGCAATACTACTGGCACCGGTTCTTTCATCACCAGCCGGATCTGAATTTTGAAAATCCCGCCGTTCAGGAAGAAATGCTGAAAGTGATTGCATTCTGGTGCAAACTGGGCGTTGACGGATTCCGCCTGGATGCGGTTCCTTACCTGTACGAAAAAGAAGGAACCAACGGGGAGAACCTGCCCGAAACCCATGTGTTCCTGAAGAAATTGCGGAGCTATGTGGATGACAATTTTCCCGGAACCGTGTTCCTGGCCGAAGCCAATATGTGGCCGGAAGACGCTGCCGCCTATTTCGGAAAAGGGGACGAGTGCCACATGAATTTTCATTTCCCCCTGATGCCCCGGATGTTCATGGCCCTTCAAATGGAGGACCGTTACCCGGTAACGGATATTTTCGATCAGACCCCGCCGATACCGGACACCTGCCAGTGGGCCATTTTCCTGCGCAATCACGATGAACTCACGCTGGAAATGGTAACGGATGAAGAGCGGGATTATATGTATAAGGTATATGCGAAGGACCCCAAGGCCAGGATCAACCTGGGCATCCGGCACCGGCTGGCTCCGCTGCTGGATAATAACCGGCACAAAATCGAACTGTTGAATTGTCTGCTGTTTTCCCTTCCCGGCACACCGGTGATTTATTACGGGGATGAAATCGGCATGGGTGATAATTTCTATCTGGGCGACCGGGACGGAGTTCGCACGCCGATGCAATGGACGCGTGACCGGAATGCGGGATTCTCCAGCGCCAATCCGCAGAAACTGTACCTTCCCCTCATCCTCGATCCGGAATATCATTACGAATCGGTGAATGCCGAAACACAACGTCTGAATACTTCTTCCCTGCTCTGGTTCATGAAGCGCATCATCAATATGCGGAAAAGGTATAAAGCCTTCGGCCGCGGCAACCTGACCACCCTGCAACTGGGAAACCCGAAAGTATTTGCCTTTACAAGAACCTATGAAGAAGAAACACTGCTGATCGTCGTTAACCTCTCCAAATTTTCCCAGCCTGCAGAACTGGACCTTTCCGACTACAAAGGATTTTCGCTGATCGAAGTGGTCAGCCGCAATAAATTCCCCAAAGTAAAAGAAGACGGCTGTTATTTCTTCACGCTGGCTCCCTATGCCTTTCACTGGTTTGCGCTGGAAAAAATGAGCGACGAAACCCATGCCCCGTCCGATCTCCCCTACCTGGAACTGAACAAATGGGAAGACGTTCAGCTGCCAGAAAACGTCGGGCAACTGGAAGCGGATATTCTTCCGGGCTACCTGCCCAAAACAGCCTGGTTTAACGGGCTGCACAAAATACCGTATTCCATAACCATCGGCAAAAGAGAATACATTCCTTTTAACGGAAAGCCTGTATTCTGGATGCTGCTTGAAGTGATATATCAAAGCGGCCTGCCGGAAACTTATCAGTTACCCGTATGTTTTATTTCCGGTAAAGAAACGGAAAAGGTAAGGGAAATGAATCCGAAAGCGTTGATGGCCACCGCTAAACTAAATGATAAAAAAGGATTTCTCTGTGATGCATTTTTCACTCCCTCCCTGCAGCAGGATCTGATCAATAATATGGTTGGCCGGCACGCTGTTTCCCTGCGCCAGGGGAGAATGGATTTTTACGGGAACCAGACACTGAAGGAACACTGGCAGGAAACAGATGCGGTGAGAACGCGCATTCATGCTTCGGATGAATCCAATACCTCCATCACCTATGATAACCGCTACTTACTGCGGATGTACCGGAAGATCGATATTTCCATTAACCCGGATCTGGAAATCACCCGTTTCCTGAGCGAGAAAGCGAAGTTCCGGTATATGCCCGGCTTTATCGGAGGCATCGAGTGGAAAAACGACGAGGAATCCATTGTGCTGGGCATCATGCAGACGATGATCGAGAATCACGGTGACGGATATACGTATATGCGGGAAAGGGTAAACAACTTCATCGAACGGATCATGGCACGGGATAAAAACCAGCTCAATCCATACGAATATATCGGCACGCTGGCAAATCCCGTGGGGTTCGATCATTTGCCGGAACATCTGCAGATACTCATCGGCAGCAACGCCGCCGAACAAACCCGGCTGCTGGGAAGACGCACGGGACAGATGCACCTGGCGCTGGCATCCGGAACGGAAGCCGCTTTCCAGCCGGAACCGTTCTCTCTGCATTATCAGCGTTCCCTGTTTTCCCACATGCAGTCCCTGCTCCGGGAAGTATTTCAAAATCTTTCCAGATACCAGAAAAAGGCCTCCGGCGATACGGCCAAAAAAGTGGACCTGATCATCGCCCGGCGAACGGTTATTGTGGAAGAGATGAAAAAAATCTACAGCAAAAAACTGGACGTGCTCAAGATCAGGATACACGGAAATTATCATTTATCCCAGGTGTTGCTCACTGGAAAAGACCTGGCCATCCAGGATTACGGTGGTGATGCAGCCCACAGTTACAGCGAACGTCGGTTGAAACGTTCTCCGCTGCGGGACGTTGCCTCCATGGTGAACTCGATCTATGAAGTGGCGCATGAAACGTTCCGAAGCAACGATCATTTTTCCAAAGATTCCCATGCCGCGCTGCTCCCCTTTTCCACCCTTTGGGCCCATTACATCAGCGGCATTTTTATTCACTCCTGGAAAGAAGCGGTAAAAGGCAGTGAACTCATTCCAAAAGATCCGCAGGAACTTTCCATGATGATGCAGAATTATCTGCTGCTTCAGGTATTTAGAAGATTAAATTACGATGTGAATTATGATGAAGAAAGCGCCCCGGTGCCCTTCGACATCATACTATCCCTGCTGAAGCTCAATATACAGCCTGCCCATGCAGCCGCTGAGGCCGTTGGGACCCCAGTTTAAAATCCCACGAAGCGGTTATTGTTTTCGATCTGCCGTTGTAATACTTTGGCCCGATATAAGTTTTCCTTCATGCTGGTCAAAACCTATGGAAGTGCCGTGTACGGCGTTGATGCCATTACAATCACCGTGGAAGTGAATGTAATGAAGGGGAAGAATTATTTCATTGTCGGCCTGCCGGATAATGCCATAAAAGAAAGCCTTCAGCGTGTGGAGAGCGCCCTGAAAACAAATGGATTCCTGATGCCCAGGATCAAGCTGCTGGTGAACCTGGCACCGGCGAACATCCGGAAATCCGGATCTGCCTTTGATCTCCCTATTGCCATAGGCATTCTGGCCGCCAGCGGACAGATTAAAGATCCGGCCGTATTAAAGCAGCTGCTCATTATGGGAGAATTAAACCTGGACGGCAGCATTCTTCCTGTAAAGGGTGCGCTGCCGATGGCCCTACAGGCACGCAAGGAACAGTTTACGGGATTCCTGGTACCGAAATCAAATGGATACGAAGCGGCTATGGTAAATAATATTTCCATTTATCCGGTATCCCATATCCGGGAAGTGGTTGAATTCCTTGACGGCAAAACAGCCATCCGTCCTTTACAGACCGATCCACGACATGATTTTTTTTCCGGTCAGTTCGATTTCGATATTGATTTCCGGGATGTAAAGGGGCAGCAGCAAATAAAAAGGGCGCTGGAGATTGCCGCTACCGGCGCTCACAACGCGATCCTCATCGGACCGCCCGGATCGGGGAAAACCATGCTCGCGAAGAGATTACCCACCATCCTTCCGCCGCTAAACCTGCAGGAGGCGCTGGAAACAACAAAGATCTACAGCGTGGCGGGGAAACTGCCCTCGGGAGCGATGCTCATTTCGCGCAGGCCGTTCCGTTCGCCGCACCATACCATATCGGATATGGCACTGGTGGGCGGCGGAGGAATACCCCAGCCGGGCGAAATTTCCCTTGCCCACAACGGGGTATTGTTCCTGGATGAATTACCGGAATTTAAAAGAACGGTGCTCGAGGTGATGCGACAGCCCATGGAAGAAAGAAAAGTGAATATCAGCAGGGCCAGGATGACCGTTGACTTTCCCGCCAGTTTTATGCTTCTGGCTTCGATGAATCCATGTCCCTGCGGTTTTTACAATCATCCCGAAAGGGAATGTAGTTGTCCCCCTGGCTCCGTACAGAAATACCTGAATAAAATTTCCGGTCCGTTGCTGGACCGCATTGATCTGCATGTGGAAGTGACGCCGGTGGGTTTTTCAGCGTTGAATTCGGTCGATACGGAAGAATCTTCTGCCTTCATACGGGAACGGGTGATGCAGGCCGCTGAAATACAATCGCAACGATTCCGGAACCATCCCGGGATATACGCGAATGCCCAGATGGACAGTGCCCTGCTCAAAAAGATTTGTGTGCTGAATGCAGCGGGATCGGCGCTGCTGAGATCGGCTATGGAAAAATTAAATCTGTCTGCCCGGGCATTCGACCGGATACTGAAAGTTTCGAGAACCATTGCAGATCTTGCCGGTACGGACGACATCAAAACGGAACACCTCGCGGAAGCCATCCAGTACAGGAGCCTCGACAGGGAGTCCTGGGCTGGCTGATCAACGGAGATTTTCCATTAGGAACCTGGTATCTGCACGGCTCATCAGTTCAAAGTGTTTTAGCTTAACGGTTCTGAAAGAAAAGATACTTTTCAGCACCTGATGGGCAGTAAGCCTTAAAATTTTGAGATCCAGTGCCAGACGGGCATTTCGGATATAAAAAGCATCCCATTGGTAGCGATGGAAAATGCTGAAGAAATTAACAGCCGGTCCCCTGAATCCTTTCACCTGAGCCATACCGGTAATGCCCGGTTTGGCACAATATCTGAGCGGATAATTTGAAATGACAATGCTGAATGCCTGATCGTCTTTTTTCATAAAAGGACGGGGGCCGACTACACTCATATTGCCGATGAACACATTCAAAAATTGCGGCAATTCGTCCAGGCTGGTGAGCCGTAAATAATGCCCCAGACGGGTAATGCGGTTGTCATTATAGGTAGCTTGTTTAGACTCCGAATCCTTATTCACAACCATGGTACGCAACTTATAGCAACGAAAAGGAATGCCCAGGAATCCGATCCGGGTTTGTACGAAAAATACAGGCCCTTTGGAATCCAGCCTGATCAATATGGCTAATATGGGAACCAGCCAGCTGAGGACTACTGTAATAAGAAGAAGTGAAACAACAATGTCAAAAATGCGCTTTCCCGCCTGAAACAAAACGCCGCTAAACCGGGCTTTTATCTTTTTTTTCCTTCTGGGGATATGCTTAAAAGCTCTAATGTAACTGCCGATGGCTACTTCGGTGGACATATGATATTAGTTTTAAACGATCAATAATAAACTACAATAAAATTATGTGTTGGCGTCAATGCGGTCTTTTTCCCTATTTTTAATACGCCTGGTGTAAGCGTTGACAACACTCCCATGGAAAAGGATGCACGCCGAATAAAATAAATGGGTATAGTGATTCCAAACGGGGTAGTTTGATTTTTATTGCAAACAAAGGAATTGATGCAGCTATAAAAAAATATGTTAATTTTTTCTGTGATAAGCGTTTACACTTATTAGATTAAAGAATATTGATACTAGACAAAAACCATGCTAATCGCTACCAGCATACCGCTCCCGTCCGCTTATCCTGAACTTCTATTGACAAATAGCCCGCACCCCTTGACCGAAGCGGCTTACCTTGTGCAGATTTTTACTGGATAAAAAATCATTCCTCCGGAAGGATTTATCTAAAACGCAATGGACCGGTTAGAAAGAACGCATCCTTTAAACAAGAATATGAAAATTGGTATCCTGGGAACAAGAGGCATCCCCAATCAATACGGTGGTTTTGAGCAACTCGCGGAATGTTTGTCGGTCGGATTGTTAAAAAAGTCTTTTGAAGTCTATGTTTACAATACCCACAATCATTCGTATAAGGAAAAAACATGGAATGGGGTAAATATTATACACTGCTTTAATCCGGAGGATAAATTAAAAACGGCCGGTCAGTTCATTTACGATCTCAACTGCATCCGGGATGCACGCAAAAGGGATTTTGACGTTTTACTGATCCTCGGATATACCAGCATTTCTGTTTGGGGAAGACTATTCCCGAAAAAAGCTGCCATCATTATTAATATGGATGGCCTGGAATGGAAAAGAAATAAATATGCGGGGAAGATTAGAAAATTCTTATTTTATGCGGAAAAGCTGGCCGTAAAATTTTGCGACTATTTTGTTGCAGACTCCCTCGCCATCCAAAAATACCTGCAAAGCAAATATGACATCCCCAGCACATTTATTGCGTATGGCGCTGAAATGCCCGGGCAGGCTCAAATGTCGGATCTCGAAGAAAAAGGTCTTACCCCCTTCCATTATTTCCTGATCATCGCCCGTATGGAACCGGAGAATAATATTGACATGATGCTCGATGGATTTTCAGCAAGCTGTTCTGATAAGAAAATGATCCTCATCGGAAATCCGACAAACCAGCACGGCACTTATCTGCAAAATAAATTCCGGGCCGACAAAAGAATTATTTTTTTAGGCGCCATATACGACAAACCAAAATTACATTCCCTAAAGGCTTTCTCCTCCCTGTATTTCCATGGCCACAGCGCCGGGGGAACGAATCCATCCCTGCTGGAAGCCATGGCCAGCGGAGCCCTGATCGCAGCTAACAACAATGAATTTAATGCCTCCCTGTTGCGAAAGGACGCCTATTATTTTCTGGATGCGGACGAGGTCAAAAACCTGGTGGAAAAAGTTACGCATGGTCCGCAGGAAGAGGTGATGATTGCTAATAATATTAAAAAGATCCGTGAAGAATTCTCCTGGCCAAAAATCATTGACGAGTACGCTGAGTTCATCCTGGCGTGCTGCGATGATAAAAATTCATAACATCTACCCATTTTCATCCTCCGGCTGTCGGGATTTTGGGGTTCATGGAATGGAAGAGGAAAAGATTGCCAAACAAGAAAAAGAAAACAATACCTTTTTGCACTTCCAGCATGCATTCTGTTATATTGGCAAAAATAAACAGCGACAGCAGGCAAATACCAAAAAAATTCCTACGCCTCAAAAAGACAGACAAAAGAGTGCCGGCATACGCCAGGTATATGCATAATCCCACCATCCCGTAACACAACCAGGTGTACAAATACTGATTATGACTGTTGAAATTTCCATCAGCGCCCACCTTGAATCCCATCTGCACATATTTTTTCTGCAAAAGACCCTGCACGGTGTAGCGCCCCCAGCCGAGCGCCGGGCGCGCGCTGATCAGGTCCCAGGACGCGCCCCATAACACCCCCCTTACCGCCAATCCGTTCTGGTCATCAGCCGTACCACGGTATTCCCTGAGCTGGGTATCGTGCATCCTCGCATTTACATATGGAAACTTGATCAACAATACAGGAATGGCCACCAATAACAACAACAGGATCAGTGCGCCCCATTTGTGCCTGAAATAATACACACAATACGCAGCAAAAGCCAGCGCGGATATATACAGCAGGAAGATCATGGTCTTGGAAGACAGGAGCACTACGAACACCGTTAGGTAGCCCGTAGCAGCCAGGCAAGCCAGCCACACCCGGAAGTTCTGCTTTTTAAACAGAAAATAGTAGATTAGTATGTATATGCTGAAAACGCAATACATAGAGAAATAGATTGCATTGATTCCGATATGCTCACTCAAATGATGGTAGTAAAAAACATTGATATAATCGGTCGATTTATATTCGAGATAGGCTTTCCATAAACAATAAAATGAACCGCACAGGTTTGCGGCCACAAAAGCCAACAGGATCTTTTTGACAGTTAGGGAACCGATCCGGTCAATCGTGACAAAAAGCACGGGGAAAACGAACCACGATACGCTTCTCTCCACACCATCCACCACAGGCCTGGAGAAGGCGCTGCTCTGGTCCCAGATCAGTGTGACCACCGTCCAGACAAAATAAGAAAGTGGCAAAATCCAGAAAAATGGGTGCTTTCTGAGTCGTTCTATCTTTTTTGCAGGGTTGTTGCTCAGCAAGGCTGCAGCAGCAAACAATACAATGGAATAACTGTTCCAGAGATAACCAAACGGCATAGTCACTACAGCAAACAAAAGGGCAATTTCCAGTGAATTCATTCCACCAGGCCACCTGTACGATACGATGCGGTTCATTCTGTGATTTAAATTGAAGCTCCAATGCAGTCCATACGGCATGCACATAAAGCTAAGATGATCCCGCCACAGCATATATTCCGGGCAGATATATCGGTAATACGCAAAAAAAAGTATTTGGGAAGCTTTTCGTTTGATAAAAGTAACGGAAGAAAAGGATATTTTTGCCGCTTTACTTAGCCGGCCGGCCGGCTGTCATCCAACGCTGCCTGAGGCGTCCAATAGATTCGCATAAACCCAGATCAACCCGAACCATCCACCGCCATGAGAATAGGCATTGATGCGAAATGGTATTTTACCGGACCTGTCAGCACGCGGGTAATGTTGCATAATCTCCTGCCACATCTTTTTGATTCGCACCACGAACATCAGTGGTTCGTATTTCTGGATGAGAAAGATAAGGATAAGGATTTCCCTTTTACCCATGACAATGTTCATGCCGTTTATGTACGTGTGCCCACGAATATGCTGTCTAATCTCGTTATCGTCCCGCACCATGCCCGCCGCTTGCAGCTCGACACCGTAGTTTTTCAAACATTCCCCGGCATCGCCAAAGGCTTTAGCAGCATTTCTTTTATACATGACATATTATTTAAAAGATTTCCCCAATACTTTACCTGGAAAGAAAAGCTTTATTTTACTCCCCTGCCCTTTTTCACACGCAGGACCGATCGTGTTATCGCCACAACTGATTTTGTAAAAAAGGAGCTACTCAACTACCGGTTTATACGATCCGCCGATCAGGTAGATATCGTGCCGCTAGGCGTAAGCCCCGATTTCAGACCACTGGAAAAGCAGGACATAAGCCTGGCAAAAACAATAAGAGATAAATACAATCTGCCGGAGGATTTTATATTGTATGTCGGGCGCCTGAACGCCAGGAAAAACATTGAATCGCTGATAAAGGCATTGATGTTGCTGCGCGACAAGTCAGTATCACTTGTGATCGCCGGCAAGGAAGACTGGAAGAACTCCGATATCAGGCATCTGATCGAAAACCCGGACATCCGGAGCAGGATACGGATAACGGGACCAGTCAGCAATGATCACATAGCCATTTTATTTGCCATGGCGAAGATCTTTTGCTTTCCTTCTTTTGCCGAAGGCTTTGGGCTGCCGCCCCTGGAAGCCATGGCATCCGGTGTGCCGGTTGTAGTTTCCAACACTACTTCGCTGCCCGAAATATGCGGAAATGCCGTGGTATATGCCGATCCGCATCAACCCGAAAGTATAGCCGAAGGCATAAATCACCTGCTGGAAAATCACCTGTCTTATACGCGACTGAAAAATGAAGGCCTGCAGAGGGCTGCCGGATTTACCTGGGTCGTTACTGCCGGCAGATTGATGGAAAGCATTATTAAATCTGCAAAAACAAGACCTCAATGATTACAGGCTGCCCCATCTGCCACAGCGACAGCTACAAAATATATTATGAGAAAGTATTCAACTATCCCTATGCAAGCATTGTACAGTGCGAAAGCTGCGGACACCTATACAGCCTGCTCACTCAAAACGTCGATACCGATGCACTGTACAACGATGAGGTATACAAGGTGGTTGAAAACAGGGGTTCTGTCTTTGACAGAATTTTAGACCGTGAATATATCCGGGTAATAAAAAAAATAGATTCCTTTCTTCCCCGCAAAGGCTCCCTGCTGGATTTCGGCTGTGGCAAGGGCAAATTCGGATGGCTTGTGGTAAAAGACAAGTGGCAGGTTAAATGCGTGGAAACCTCCGCCGGCAGGTTTGAGTATGCAAGGTCGGTATACCACCTGGAAGTGAATACGGAATTTTACAGCAAAGGCAGAATCTTCGAAAATAGTTTTGATGTGATAACGCTCTTCCACGTGCTCGAACATCTGCCGCAACCGATGGAACTGGCAGGCGCGCTAACCGACGATAATCTCCGGCGGGACGGGTTACTCGTTATTGAGGTTCCAGACATCAGCAGCTGGCAATCATCATTCGCAAAAGAAAAATGGATACACCTCGATGTGCCCAGGCATATCCACCATTTCACAAAGCAAAGACTAATGCAAATGATGGAAGATATAGGGTTCACACCGGTAAGAACCGCTTGTTTTTCCTTTCATTTGGGTGTATTGGGTATGCTGGACAGCCTGCTGAAATTGTGTGGTTACAGAAAAAACATCATATTTGAATTAAAAAACAGGAAAAGTGTCGGGCTATTGCTAAAAATCGCATTTGTTCTTCCTGTCGCCCTTTTGCTGGAAGGCCTGGCTGCATGGAGGGGCCGGGGTGGTATAACCAGGATGTATTTAAAAAGAACACCCGCCGTATAACACAGCACATGAAAAGACCCAACCTTCTGCAAATATTTAAGAACAGCAATATCCAGTTGCTGATTTTCCTGATTTTCTTTTTGAATGTGAAGTTTGTGGTGAAAGTGTTGGCGATTATCTTTATGATCGTCTGTTCGAGGAATTTCAAATTCGGATTTTCTCTAAAAAATTCAAGGCTTCCACTGTTTTACCTGTCCATTATTTTGCTGGAAATCGCAAAATACCTGGTGGTTGTGCGTAATTACAACCTGGACTACACGCTGGTCTTTTCCATGGGGATATTGCAATGGACACTCTGCCTGTTATGCATCCACTATTTAAAACTTCATATTGACCGGAATGATGCCGGCAAAACGCACGATACCATTAGGGCATTTTTTACCCTCAACTTTCTGGCATCGGTTTTTTTTCTGGCCATGCTGATCATCCACCCGGCCTGGCTCACCTATTGGGGCCATGGTGCAGATATAACGTTAAACAGCCCTTCTGCCGGCGATACCATATTGGGCATCAGTTTCGATACATCCACCGTGAATGCAACCATCAATTGCCTCGGGTTAATCTATTTTCTGTATAAAAAGGATTATGTGTTCTGCCTCGTGAATATATTGACCATCGTGATCTGCACCAGCAACGTTACATTCTTCATCATGCTGGCGATATTGATCCTGATGATTATTACCGTACGCGAAAGAAAGCTGCGCATCAGGACACTGATATGCAGCCTCGTCTTCCTTTTTCTGTATTTACTTTTTTCCCCGAAGAACAGGACCTATATCCGGAACTATTTTATACAACTGTACGTCTTAAACAAGAATCCCAATCGGCAACAGGAAACAGACTCGGTGTTAATTCGGGTAAATGGTAGCGATTCAATGATCATGGTGCGAAGTACGGGGGCTGCGCCTGACAGCGTCTTTAGCTACAGCAATAAAAAGTTGGAAAAGGCATTCGGCAATCTCATATCCTTCAGGGATCTCCGGCAAAACGACAGCGGATACCTCATTGTCCCGGATACTATTTACGACACCAAGCCCGGGAAGCTCATTTCATTTATGCAGACTTACTTTTATCTCAAGAGCAGTATAAAGCATTTTTTGTTCGGTGCAGGCATTGGGAACTTTTCTTCCAAACTGGCGTTCAGAGCATCTGGCGTCGGGGCTCTGGGCTCCTATCCGGAAAGATTCCGATACATCTCCACCGATTTCAAATACTACCACCTAGCCACCTACCTTTACTATTATCACGCTGATGCCTCTATGCATTCTGTGCTGAACTATCCCTTCTCCGTGTATAACCAGGTGCCGGGAGAATATGGTTTTACAGGTGTATTGTTGTTCACCATTTTTTACCTTGGTTATTTTGTGTCAAGATACCGCCGGCTTTCCTATGGCCGTTACCTCCTGATTATCCTGCTGGGATTCTTTTTTATGGAATATTGGTTTGAATCCTTTTCACTGATCGTGATATTTGAATTGTTTATGCTTCTGAATATAAAAGAAGGAAGGGAAATAAGCTCCGCTTCCGGCAGCGGGCATGCCTGATGGCGACCTGATTAATATATACCATCTATGCTTTTCTTCCAATCAGCCAATATCGTGTCCTTATCGAAATCCCCGACCCGAGCATATCCCTGCCTGATAAGCTGGTCACGTAAACTATTTTCATTCATGACCCTGTCAATGGCGTAGATCCATTCTTCGGTTATCCATGGGGGTACGGGGATGCTGATATCGGCGGCAGGTAAAGCCGGGCACAGCATACCGAAAGCCGTTAGTTCGGCCCTGACTGCTCTGGTTGCGAGATCAGATCCCGGCGCCAGGATCTCCCGTGGACCCGCCTGGCAATCGGCAACCACTACGGGAAGTCCACTTTGCATGGCTTCCAGCACCGTATTCGGAAACCCTTCAAACACGGAAGGGAAAACCAGCAAGCGGCTCTGGCGCATATACTTGAAGGGGTTGGCTTTGAATCCGAGTAAGTAAACATCATAGTCCATGGAAGCATTTTGCCCCCCGGCATTATCATATACCCGGAGGTCCAGGTGACCCGCAAGTTCGAGCAGTCGCGTTTTCAGGTTGCCTTCCGTTTCGGATTCACCGATGATCACCAATTTCCAATCAGGATGAAGCGGTGTTATTTTTTTCATCAATTCAAACAGAAGCCATTGTCCTTTTGCAGGCGTTATCCTTCCTACATTCAATAAAACAGGCTGACTGAATAACAACCGGAGAAAAGGATCATCGATGGTTTCAGTGGTCATGCTGCTGATCTTTTCCTGTTCGATATAATTGTATATCACCTTCAGCTTCCGGGATTCAATACCGAAATGATCCCGTAAATCCTGCGCTGCGAGCTGTGAAGGGACAATGATCTGTTGTGCCCTGTTGTACAGGAGCCTGATAAAATGCGCCAATATCGTCATTTTCTTAGTGCTGGCAAGTTCCTTCGATAGCAACGTGCGTACGCTGATCACCGTTCTGGCTCTGCCGCTGGTGAGGATATTTACGATATTCGCCTGCTCCGCAAAGCTGATCGCCACGTCGATCTTGTGCTGCCTTTTAATTTTCCGCACTTTGTATATCAGGATTATAAGCCTGGTCACCCGCTGCCACCAGCTGTTGTGGATGGGGTCGTTTGAAAAAGGAAGTTTTATCCTGATCAGATCTCCTTTATAAGGATATGTTTTTTCCTGGCTGTCGTACACGGCCACTTTTACATTGTCCTGCTCCGAAAACGCCATGCTTAGATTAGACACTACCCTTTCCGCGCCGCCACCATACAAACGAAAAATAAAGAAAAGCACATTTTGCATGTTAATAGTATGACTACAAGGAAATTATTTGTTCAACAGTTTTTTATACAATGAAACATATTTATCCGCCACCAGGGACATATTAAAATTCCCGGCAACGGTCTTCTTTCCTTTTTCCCCCAATGCCTGCGCTATGGCTGGATTCGAAAGCAAATAACAGATGCCGGATGCCAGAAGCGCCGGATCTTTTGGAGGAACAAGGATCCCATTTACATTATTAGAAATCAGGTCCTGGCATCCCGAAATATCCGTGGCAATGCTCGGCACACCATGCAGCATGGCTTCCATCAACACATTCGGCATACCTTCCCTGCGTGAAGGCAATACAAATATATTGGCAGCGGTATAATACCTGCTCAGATCGTGCTGCTTTCCCTCGAAGCGGACAACATCGCTGATCTGCAGGCGGTCCGTAAAATCGGTAAATGCTGCCGTAACGCCATCGCCAACAATCTGCAGCATGGCATCGGGAAACTGTGCATGTACTATACACCACGCGTGCAGCAGTAAGTCCACCCCTTTCGCCGGTTGCTGGTAAAGGTTGCCTACAAACAACACGTTCGCCGGTTTTTCGCTGCGTCCGCCGGATACGGTATTATTGCCGACGACTATTCCGTTGGGTATATCGAAAATTTTTTCTCCCGGAACGCCCGCCAGCAGCAGGTTTTCATGGATGATCCTCGTCATGGCGACAAAGTAAGCATTCCGAATAATCATGGCCTGCAGTTTCCGTCCAGACGGGAAGCGGGCCAAACTCCGGAATCCGTTCATGGTAGAATCCTTGATGACCACCGGTTTTTTCAATATTCGCCCCAACCTGGCGGCTACAATGGCCGACCATTCCATGGTATGCGCATGAATGATATCAAAAGATCTGCGTCGAGGCCAGAGGAAGAACAGGCAATGCCAGAAAAAAATATTATAATACGCAACAGTGGGCCGGCCGGCCTTCCGGGTAATCTCATCAGTTACTTCCTGCAGATCATCATATTCAATCCTGACCGTCTTAATCTTCCTTTTTTTCTTTAGACAGGACAAGCATTCGAATACCCGGCTGAAAATGGAATATAAACGATAGACGGGCATGCCATTCAGCGTGGATCTTCCCCTGGTATGCCCTTTTCCGGGTGCAAGGAAGCTAACGGCAATTCCCTTTTTCCCAAGCTCTTCTCCCAATTTCAATGCCTGCAACTCCGCTCCGCCGGAAGGTGATGGCGGTAGAGAAGCAGTTATCATGATTATATTCATTGGCTATCTCTGAAAAAGATAATAATTACAGGATCCCTTGCCATTCTTACACCATATCCTTTTCAGCTGCAGTTTATTCGCAATTCCCCATTGCAGCATTTCATCCTCGCTAGCAGATTCATAAGGCAATCCCCCCAACCAATCAACCAGATCGTGATAAATATTCATTCCCCGCTCCAACTTCTTATTCCAGGTGAACGGGTTCTTAAAACCCAAAGCGCGCCTGGCCATTAACTTCATAATTTCCTTAGAAATGACCCATTTCTTTCCAAGTGGGGTACTGGCATTAAAGTGCTCCTTTACTTTTATTGAATGTTCATAATTATCATCTTTATAAATCGTCAGATAGAACAGCCCGTTATTCCTCACCATGCTTAACGCGTTATTAATTGCCTGCCACATACTTCCTGTATGGTGAAGTACACCCCAGGAATAGACAAGATCGAAATTCCCGAACTGGCCGATAAAATCCTGATCCAGAACTGAACCCTGGAGGATCTTCCAGTTAGACGGCTGACCCTTCTTCTCCCAATATTGTCTGGTAGCTGAAACACTGTACGGGTCATAGTCGAAGGAAATAAGCTCCGCTGCGCCCAGGTTAAACAAACAAAGGGAATGGATTCCAGATCCGCAGCCCAGATCCAATATCCTCTTACCGGAAATATTGTCCTTTCCTATCCAAAGCACCAGATCCTCCTGCGCCTTCCCGATTTCCTCCTTCGTAACATGCGAATTAAAATCCATCCAGTTCTTACCAAATGAAAAAGTGATCTTTGAACCCATAGAACCTGATTTTCTTCTGCTATTGATAAAATAATTGTATTATATAGCGTTCTTATTTCAGTTTCCGGCTATTGCTGATTTTTGTATATCCTGTGCAAATCGCTTAATCCAACGCTGTTTATATTCTCCTGCCTGCAAAAATTGAAAAAGATCCTCATTTGCTCCAGGTACTCTTTGCATGCTGCTTCCGATTTGGTATAAGGGCTTAAGCCCGGCATTACCTCCACATTGTGGAACATCATATTCAGAACCATTCGATCCTGATGCTGATAGGCCGTGTTGTACTGCGTGGCCAGTTCGATCATTTCAGCAGCCGATGAATAATAGGGTCGCAACCAAACAGGTTTATATTTTCTCAAGGCATGACGCAATCCCCCTGCGGCAACAATGAATTCTTTTAAAACAGGCCTTTCCCTTAAAGCTATGGAAATCGGCACCTCTAATATATTTCCCCCGGTATTTTCCTTTGTTATATCCTCTTCGTCCATAAAATATGGCTGTTCGGGAGCTTTTGTAAAGTCGACAGGCTTTTCCCGGCTCACATCATTCCAGCACAGATGTGGTGTAATGCTGGTATCCACAAGATACCCCAGTCTGGCAAGGCTACTGATGGTATTGGATCCGGCACTATAACGCCCGGCGCGGAATGCAACAGGACTATACCCGATTTTATGCTCAAAAAGTGTGGTGATATTCTTTATTTTTTCCGATTCGATTTCGGGGGGATAAAAACAGCAATTCGCCACTCCTTTTTTTCCCGCATAGTCATTATATTTTTTAACGGGTTCTATGAATTCGGGGTGCAGGTGAATTCCTAATTCATATTTCCCCCGGAGGTTAAGAAAGACTTCCACGCTGTGGTCATCTTCCAATACCACATTGTTGATCAGATAGGTGGGGGTGATATCATATTCATTGAAGAGCGGCTGCAGGATTTTTGCAATGCCTTCCGATACCGCCTTGAAACCAAGCGGATCGGCGTACTGCCAGGTGGAAGAACAGTCGGGTTCAACATCAATAGTAATGACCAGGTATTTCTTCATATCGGTCGCAAGGAGGAGATTTTCTTGAATTTTTGGTGCCATAGCGCCAGGTTCAGCAAATACCACACAACAATGGTGAATTGCTTATCGCCACCATAATACTTTTCGACCATGGGAAGATATATTTTATCATCCAGGCCCAGCGAAGCTACACTTTCTTTGTTAACCGATGCCAGCACCTGGTCTTTCCAGGCAACGCGGAGCCATTTGTCCAGGGGAAAATTAAACCCTTTTTTCGGCCTGTCTATTGCATAGTGCGGCGCCAGCCGCTGCAATAATTGTTTGAGTATGGCCTTATGTCTGAACTGCCGGTTGGACTTATATGAAAACGGCAGCGCCAAGGCAAAATCTACTACGGCATTGTCGAGGTAAGGCACCCGAACTTCGAGGCTGGCCGCCATGCTGGCTCTGTCCACTTTATGCAACATCGCATCGGCCAGATAGGTTTTTATGTCGAGAACAGCAGGCAGGTCTTCACGGCCACGCAGAGATGCCGTGTTTTCAAGTGCCCAGATATCATCGTCCCATACCGGCTGATCCAGCAGGCGTTCCAACGCAGGCGGAAGAAAAAGAGTGAAGTGACGACGCAAGGAATCCGGTTCAAGCTCCAATGCCAATTTCCGACGCCAGCTTTTGCCACCAGGAAAAGCCCGGGCGAGGAAAGCAAGTCTTCCTGGAATATTGAATTTATCCACCAGGCGAAACGAGGGATGTTTCCATTGCTCATACCGTGTATATCCCCAGAATAATTCATCTGCCCCGTCGCCGGAAAGCGCTACGGTCACCGATGCCCTCGCCTTCTCGGAGATGACCCAGTTCAACAGCGAGGCCGTATCCCCGAAGGGTTCATCAAAATAATCGTACAGGCGTTCCAGCTTTTGGCCGATAAGCGTTGCATCGATGGAAAGTGTATGGCTCTGCAGCAGGGGATTATCGAAGCCTTTAATAAATGATATGGCGTCATTGCTTTCATCTGAAGCAGTGGATTCGTTAAACCCAACGGTGAAGAAATTAAATGGCTGCGCTGCGGCAAAATGTTTGTTAACCAGTGCAGCAAGCAGGGACGAATCCACGCCAGAGCTCAGAAAGAGCCCAAGCGGAACGTCTGCCACCATTTGGCGGGACAGACTGCCGACCAGTATATTTTCCAGTTGTTCCGGGTCTGCTTCCGCCGCTCCCTTCGTTTGTTTTGAATAGGCATCCCAGTATGGTTTCGGTGCAGGTGTACGCTGGCGGTCGAGCGATTCCCAGTTTCCTTCCAGAGAATACCCGGGCGGCAGCTTGAGAACATCCCGTACAATAGTATGGGGTGTCGGGATGAATTGCATCCATAGAAACTGGCGCACAGATTCCGGGCGGATGGTAGGCAATTCGTTCATCAGCCGCAACACGGAATCCAACTCTGAACCGAAAATAAAACTTTGACCCTGCCGGGTATAATATAACGGTTTGATCCCCATCCGATCTCTGGCCAGCAGGAAGGTTTTCCGGTTATGATCGATCCTGCAAAATGCAAACATACCGTTGAACCGCGTCAATGCGGCTGTCCCCCATTTTTTTAGTGCGTAGAATACAACTTCCGTATCGGAAGTTGTATGAAACAGGCAGCCCTCTTTCTGAAGCTCCTGCCTCAGCTCCTTATAATTATAGATCTCCCCGTTGAATAACAAGGTATGTTGCCCGTCGCCAAAGGGCTGGTCTGATCGGGCATCCAGGTCCAGGATAGCCAGCCTGTTAAAGAACAACGCATTGTTTCCGCGTTCTCCGGCATTCAATTCGCGGTCGTACAAGCGAATGCCACAACTGTCAGGGCCCCGGAAAGATACCTTTCCGGCAATTCCGGCAAGTTGCCCGCGGTCAACATTAAATGAATTATTCAACAAGCCGGCAAAACCACACATGCAGTGACCATTTTATCGATCATTATCTTTTCCATCTTTTTTTAATCCCAATCAGTATCCTGTATAACCGGTACATCATCGGTTTGAACAGAAAATACATTTTTTTGGGGTAAAAGGAATAACTGCCACCAAATCCTTTTTTGAACCGGTTAATATAAAAAACCTGGTCATTTTCATCCACGAAATGATTATACCCCCAGAAGTCAAAATAATGATATCCACGAGCCTTTGTCTTTTTTATGCCTTCCCATATAGCCAGGTGGAGAATAGGTATATGTCTGTAAGCAGGGTCGGACGCGCCCTTGAAATAACGGACCGTCTTGCCCTGATATAGCAGCATTATCCCTCCCAGCAAATGACCGGCATCGTCTTTTACGATAAGACAATCCCCCTGGCCTGTCCGTTTCAGGAAATCATAGGCCGTCCTCAAAAAAGCCGTGTTTTGGATATCGTCAACAGGAAGCCCCCGCTCCCTGTTCATTTTTAGATACAGCTCGCAAAAACCGTTCAGTTCCTCTTCCGAGGATATCCCGGAGATTAAGATTTGATTTTTTTCCGACTTTTTCAGGTCAGCTTTATGACCTTTGGAAAAGTTCCTCCGGATGTCTTCCTCTGTGTCATTCAGGTTCACGACAATGGATGACCAGTTATCCCGGTTGAAGCAGGTACGCAGCTTCAGCGCCTTATTTAACCGGTATTCAATGAGGTCAGCCGTATTTCCTGTTGGTATGGCCAATTGCACAGTGAGAAAAACATAACCTTTGTTCCGGTAGTAACTGTTAATAGAAATAAGCGACGCGATCAACGATCCGGGTTCTCTGAACAAAGGCCCGAACTGAATAATGGCGAATCGGAAAACCCTGGCTTTCCGCTCGATGATTACGGCAGTACAAACGATCTTCCCGTTGTCCCTCGCAACGAAATAGCAATTTTTGAAATTTCCCTTTCCCAGGAGGGTCCATGGGGGGTACTGCTCAAGCGTAACGTGTTCAAGGGAATGGTAGAATGCCCCCATCTCATTTTCCATTTCCGGAGAAAGCTCATATGCATAATTAAAATCCATCAATTCAGGTCAATTATAAAGAGGTCAAATGAAAGCTATGGTCGGACCCGATAAAGGACAGTCCGTATACCATTTCTGATCACTTTAAGTGATGTATGTGTATAGTTCAGCAGTTCCTGATCTATTTTTAGCGCGCTGTTCAGCACCAGGAGCAGGCCGACATGAAGGGCGCCTGCAAATAGTACATCAATCAACGGGCCGGCATTTCCCGGAAGGAAAAAGCCCGCACCGTAAACCACCACCCCGACACAGACATTCAGCAGGAGCAGTTTAAAAAAAGATTCCAGCACCCGGGCATACCTGACAAAAGGCAGGATAGAGCGGAACAAATAATATTGAAATAAAGTGCTCAGGAAATAGATCGTCAGCATCGCCAGCAAATAGCCCATTATCTGAAATTCCCGTACACCAACAAAAATGAGGATCACCAGAGTCACATTCATAACAATCTGAAACCAGAAACTTTCTTTTATCCGGTGCGTGGCCATCAGCATCCTTGCTCCCATGGTATTGATTGCCAGCATGGGCAATAACAATCCCAGATATTTCAGGAACAGGGCGGACTGAAGCACCGATTGACTGTCGAATGCGCCTCTCTTAAACAGAATGGTAACCACCTCTTCGGCATGGAGAAACAACAGGATGCTCACCGGCATCAGAATGAATTGAAGGAAATTGGTCGTTGTCAGATAAATTTCGTTCATTTTCCCGGGGTTCTTTCTTGTATACAGTTCGTTGAATTTTATCCCTGAGACCGCTGACACCTGGTTCGTGACCAGCGTGGTGGGAATTCCCGCTATCTGCTGGGCAAAGTTAAGCGCGGTTATGGTTCCTATGCTTACTCCGCTGAAAAGGTAAATGGGCGCGTAGGCATACAGCATGGTGGTGATATTACCAGCCTGCGCGAAACCGACATTTTTCCATATTCTTTTTTCAACCTTAGGCAACCCGTCAAAATACCTCCATCTTAATCTTTTTTTCATAAGATAGAAGAGGATCAGGAGGTTAATGACATAAGAAACCAGAAGGCCTGCCAAAAGGCTGCGTATGCCCAGCACGCGATGAAACGCCACGACAAACGCAATGGAGAAGATCCCATTGATCATACCGGCGATCATGGGTATCGTAAAAAATTTGTAGGAAGAAAGAATATCCGTAAGCAGGGTAGTGAGCGTCATCACCATAAACAGGGGCAACGCCAGATATAATGTGGCGGAATTGGCCCGCAGGCTGCCTATAGCGAAGTGGGAAATACCGGAAAAAGCGAGAACGGGGTTGACAGCAAATATTAATATCACGAATAATGAAACAGCGAAATAAAGCAACAGAAAGAAATTCAGGAACCGCATGGCCTCATGCTCATTTTCCTGATTCCTGATCCGCATTGATTCCGGTATCAGCACGGTAGAATTTAATCCTGCAGCAAAACCGTTGAAGAGAACGATGATACCGAAAACGAAAAAATATATATCCGTTTTCAGCTGCGTGCCGAAATAATAGGCAACGATCAGGCTGTTGCAAAAAACCAGTCCTTTGTTGAGAATATTAAAACCAGTAGATAAGACAATTCCTTTCCGGTATGATTCGACTTTCAGCAAGACATAAGGGTTTTTACCGATCAGCCAATAATCTTCCTATCTGGAAGATATAAAATGGGTAAATGTAACGAAACCTGCCCGCCAGATGAAAACAAATCAATACCCCGGCAACATCCGCTTGTAAATATTTGTTCATGCCCTGCCAAACTTTTAGCATATTTGCCGAACTTGTAAAAGAAATACTGACCAGCAACCTTTCCGGTTCTCCGATGTTATTTAACGCAATATGAAGATCCTGTTCAAATATCTGAAACCCTTTAAATGGCTGGTCGGGCTTACCCTGTTCCTGGCGAGTTTAAATATCGGGTTCTCTCTTTTCGATCCGATCATTTTCGGCAAGATAGTAAACCTGTCAAACGAATACGTCCAGGCCAGGAAAGTGCACAATATTTTCTCCGCCGATCACTTCTTCACCGTCTTTTCATGGTCCCATCCGGGTGTCATCAATTTACTGGTGCTGTCCATTGCCGTTGCCATGGTGAGCCGGCTCGCTAAAAATTTCCAGGACTATTTCATGAATGTGGTGGTGCAGAAATTCGGCGCCAGGGTGTTTACGGACGGGCTACAGCACGCCATGAAGCTCCCTTACGAAGATTTTGAGGATCAGCGGAGCGGGGAAACCCTGGGCATACTGCAGAAGGTGCGGGAGGACACGGAAAGGTTTCTCAACTACTTCATCAATGTGCTGTTTGGCGTAATCATCGGAGTGATCTTTGTTTTTACCTATGCCGCCATCTGGATCCACTGGAGCATTCCGATCGTTTACCTGACGGGCATCCTGCTGCTTACATTCATCAGCAATTTACTGAGCCGGAAGATCAAGATCATTCAGAAAAATATTGTTTCCCAGACCACCTCTCTGGCGGGATCCACCACGGAATCCCTGAGAAATATTGAACTGGTAAAGAGCCTGGGGCTCACCGAGGAAGAAGTGAATCGGCTGAACAAAAATACGTACAAGATCCTGGGACTGGAACTCACCAAGGTGAAACGCATCCGGAGCATCAGTTTTATACAGGGGACCTTCGTGAACACCCTCCGCCAGGTGATCCTGTTCATCCTGATGTGGCTGATCTTTAAGGATAAGATGAATGCCGGGCAACTCGTGACCATGCAGATCTTTTCATTCTTTGTATTCGGTCCCTTGCAGGATATCGGGAACATCATCATGTCCTACCGGGAAGCGGAAGCATCCCTGAATAATTTTGATGTCCTCATGAAAAAGGTTCCTGAACCGCAGGCGCTGGAACCGAAACACCTGGGCAATATTGAAACGCTCAGTTTCCGGGATGTCGTGTTTAAACATAAGTCCGTTCAGCATTATGCTATAGACCACATCAGTTTCGATGTTCGTGTAGGAGAAACAATTGCCTTTGTAGGCCCGTCGGGTGCGGGTAAATCCACCCTGATGAAGCTCCTGGTGGGTCTTTACCGGCCCATGGACGGCAGGATCCTGTACAACCACCTCGATGAGAACTCGATTAATTTCGACGACCTGCGCAGCCAGATCGGCTTTGTGACGCAGGACACCCAGTTGTTTTCCGGAACCATCCGGGAAAACCTTATGTTCGTCAATCCGAAGGCCAGCCAGGAGGACCTGCTGGATGTACTGCAGAAAGCATCCTGCAACGGCTTGCTGGAAAGGGCGGAGAAAGGCCTTGAAACCAGGATCGGCGAAAGCGGTTTGAAACTTTCCGGCGGGGAGAAACAGCGGATATCCATTGCCCGGGCACTCCTGCGCAAACCCCGGGTGCTCATCTTTGATGAAGCCACATCGGCACTGGATTCCTTAACGGAAGAAGAAATTACAACTACGATCCGGGAGGTTTCATCACAAAGAAATCAGATCACCATACTGATCGCCCACCGGTTATCGACCATCATGCACGCCGATCGCATTTATGTGCTGGAAAAGGGCGAAGTGGTGGAAACCGGCACGCACAGCTCCTTACGCGATGAAAAAGGATTGTATTATGCCATGTGGCGCCAGCAGATCGGAGAAAGAAAGAACAGCCAGGATATTTCCGAAAAAGAAATGAGCATCACCAGGTAAATCTCCGATGGAAAAATTATCCATTGTCATCATCAGCTTTAACGAAGAGAGGAATATAGCGCGTTGCATCCGCTCCACTGAACCCATCGCGGACGAGGTGTTGGTACTGGATTCATTTTCCACAGATGGCACTGCATCGGTGGTGAGGTCGCTGGGGGGCCGTTTTTTCCAGCAGGCTTTTGCCGGATATGGCGCCCAGAAAAATGCGGCCACGGTGCTGGCCCAACACGATCACATTTTGTTCCTGGATGCCGATGAACTCCTCAGCGGGGAACTGTGCCAGGAGATCAGCGAGGAAAAAAACAGGGGATTTCCTTTCGACGGATACAGCATGAACCGTCTGAACAATTACTGCGGCCGGTGGATCCGCCACGGAAGCTGGTACCCGGATAAAAAAATCCGTCTGGTCAACCGGAAAAAAGCGGCCTGGAGCCTGGATATAGTCCATGAATCCCTTGTTCCCGAAGAAGCTGCGCGCATCCATCACCTGCCGGGAAACCTTTTGCATTATACCTATTCAAACCTGGCGGAGCACGCGGAAAGAAATAACAAATACAGTACGCTTTCGGCCCGGCTGCTGTATGAAAAAGGTAAAAAAACGCGGGTGTGGAAGATTATGCTGAATCCGTTCTGGGCCTTTGTACAAAGCTATTGGCTGAGGGCCGGGTTCATGGACGGATTTGCGGGGCTGGTGATCGCGTTTCAGATTGCCCACCTCACTTTCCTCAAACACGCGAAACTGTATCAACTGCAAAAAACACAGGCGTAATAAGGATTACCTTTGGCTAAATAACTAACTATGGCTGGCAGACCCGGAATGATATGGAGTATTCTCACCCAAAAATGCCCTCATTGCCGGCGGGGCGCCATGTTTACCAACCCTAATCCCTGGAAACTGAAAGAAATGACGAAAATGCCGCAACACTGTCCGGTATGCGGTCAGCTTTTTGAGCTTGAAGTCGGCTTCTGGTTTGGAACCGCCTATGTCAGTTATCTGCTCACTGTGGTTTTCTCCGGAATAAGTTTTGTCCTGTGGTGGCTGACCATCGGATTTTCCCTGAAGGACGACCGGTTCTTCTGGTGGCTTGGCATAAATGGGGTTTTGCTGCTGGTCATGCAACCCTGGTTCATGCGGGTCAGCCGGGCCCTCTATCTGTATTTCTTTGTCAGCTATGATGAAAATTATGAGACGGCCCCTACAAAAACTTTCGATTATTCCTCTGAGGACTTCTTTCTGAAAAAAGAAGATCCGCTCAAATAGTACAAATAAAAAAGCCAGGAAAAATCCCGGCCTGTTCTGTATGTGATGGGGGTTAGTAAGTTCCTATAACGCAGAATTGTAAGGAATATTATATACTACATCCCGGATTTTAAAGGTCTTCCAACCGGAATACTTCTTTCACCCTCACCCCTTTTTCCGTTTGCTGTACCGTACAACATTCATTTTCCGGGTCGTGCTCGAAAAAAAGAACAAAATCTCTCTCCACGGCCTCCTCCATAAAAGATTTCTTTTCCCGGAGCGTCTTCAGGGGAAACATATCATAGGCCATCACGTAAGGAATCGGCAGATGGCCGGCCGAAGGGAAAAGATCGGCCACAAAAACAATGGTTCTTCCTTTATAAGTAAGCTGTGGAAGCATCATGCTTTCGGTATGTCCGCCAACAAACCGGATCTGAAAACCGGGTAAAAAATCCGCGATGGGCAACCGATCCCCTGATGCTGTTTCCGGAACGGGGATCATCTTTAACTGTCCACTTTCCCGGATGGGATGAATGTTCTCCTTCAGAAAAGAAGCCTTCTCCCGTTCATTCGGTTCCACGGCCCATTGCCAGTGGTTTTCGTTGCTCCAATACGTTGCTCCGGGAAATGCCGGTATCAGCCGGTCACCGTTGCGGATGATACTTCCCCCGCAATGATCAAAATGCAAATGAGTCAGGAATATATCCGTGATGTCTTCCTTCCGGAATCCTTTTTTCTTTAAGGAATCACCGAGACGTTCATCGCCGTGCAGGTAATAATGGCTGAAAAACCTGGCATCCTGTTTATCGCCGATCCCGTTATCCACCAGGATCAGCCGGTTCCCCGCTTCCACCAGGAGGCAGCGCAGGGCCCAAGAGCAAAGGTTATTTTCATCTGCAGGATTCGTTCTGTTCCAGATGCTTTTGGGAACCACACCGAACATCGCTCCGCCGTCGAGCTTGAAGAATCCGTCGGAAATAACGTGAAGGTTTATACTCATAATATATAGCGTGATTAGTTTGTTGATAGTATATGGTGGATGGACTTTTGTTCGGGATTCGTGTTTGAAATCCATCCACCATATACTATCAACTAATTCGCCGCGATCTTTTTAACGCATCAAGCAGCCAAAAAAGCCCCACAACAAAAAACAGAATCAAAGAGAGGACCGAATTTTTCATGCTGCCGGTAAGTTCTTCGATCAGCCCGAAGCTGAACATGCCGATCACGATGGCGACTTTTTCCGTAAAATCGAAATAGCTGAAATAGGAAGCCGTGTCCCTGGTTTCGGGCATCAGTTTGGAATAGGTGGACCGGCTGAGGGATTGAATGCCGCCCATAACAACGCCCACCGCGATGGCCAATCCATAAAAACCGAATTCCGGGTCACCTCCGCGTTCCTTGAACAATGCCGTGTAATAAGCCGCTAAACAAATCAGGATCCAGAAAATCACCATACCAATCAGCACACGCAGGTTTCCGAATTTTTCAGAGAGCCGGCTCGTCCAGATGGCGCCCGGGATGGCTACCAGCTGGATGATGACCACGGTAATGATGAGTTTGGTATCGGCCAGTTGCAGCAATTTACTGCCAAACAACGTAGCCGCCAGCATCACGGTCTGCACACCCATGCTGTAAAAGAAAAATCCGCGCAGGAATTTTTTAAGTATGGGCAGCTTTTTAATTTCGCGGTACACTTTTTTCATTTCCGAAAAGCCTTCCTGTATGATCCTGGCCCGGACAGGTGCAGCTGACTTTGTTTCCGGAAGGGCCGTAAAAGTGATCTGGGCAAATCCGGCCCACCACACACCTACCAGCAGGAAGGTGATCCTGGGCGCCAGAAAAGGATTCGAGGTGATCAAAATGACCAGCAAGAATCCAACAACCTGCAGGATCACGCTCCCGATATAGCCGTAGGAAAATCCTTTGGCGCTTACCCGGTCCCGGTCCTCCGGTGCCGCAATTTCCGGCAGAAAGGCATTGTAGAAAACAACGCTCCCCACGTAACCCATAGCGGCCATCATAAAGCAGAGAATACCCAGCCAGAGGTTGGTGCCGTTAAAAAAATACAGCATGGCACATCCGGCGGACCCCATATAACAAAAGAATTTCATGAAGGTTTTCTTGTTGCCGCGGGAATCGGCAATAGCGGTGAGCACCGGATAAAGCAGGGCGATAAACAGATAGGCAACGGCCAGCGAATAATCGTATAAGGAGGAATTAATGAATCTCCTGCCGAGGAAAGGAACTACTTCGGATCCGAATTGCTTTTTAGTTACCGCAGTAAAATAAATCGGGAAAAACGTGGTGGTAATAACCAGGTTATAAACAGAATTTGCCCAGTCGTACATAGCCCATCCACGAATTACTTTTTTGGAGGCTGTCTGCATAACCGTTAATGCTTTTATTGATGGATTATTCCTTTCCAAACCAGGAGCAGGATCACGGAACCGGCCAGGATGCGATAGTACCCGAACAATTTAAATCCATGCCTTTGCAGGTACGTAATGAAGAACCGGACGGCGATCAGCGCCACAATAAACGCCACAACACTGCCAATGGCCAGCAGGGTCATACTGTTTTTCGAGAAAACTTCCGGATGGTCGTTGTGCACATCCCAGAAACTTTTTACCGATGCGGCCAGCATGGTCGGCACGGCCAGAAAAAAAGAAAACTCCGCCGCTGTGCGCCGGTCCAGCTTTTGGGCAAGGCCTCCGATGATGGTAGCCGCACTGCGGCTCAGACCGGGAAACAGAATGGATAATACCTGGTAACAGCCGATCACAAAAGCGTTTTTATTGCTCACCGATTCCTGGCTGTGGATGGCCGGTTTGGTAAACAGGTTGTCAATAAACAACAATACAATACCTCCGGCGATCATCACCACCGCAATGAATACCAGATTGCCCAGCAGGGAATCAATGTGTTTTTTCAGCAAAACGCCGCCAATGATGGCCGGGATGAGCGCTATGATGAGCTTGACATAAAATCCGATCTTTTTAAAATCAAAGAATCGTTTGTAGTAGAGTACCACCACGGAAAGAATAGCCGCCAGCTGAATCACAATTTCAAACAGATCCGTAAACGCATTTTCGGTTACGCCCAGGAGCGGGTTGGCGAACTTCATGTGGGCAGTGGACGATATGGGAAGAAATTCAGTAAGGCCCTCCAAGATGGAAATGAGGATGGCTTGGATCAGGCTCATTGCGGTTTATGAACTTTCGGTTTTTTAAATATGCCTACGATTTCAAGAGCCAGGCCGGCCAGGATGAGGATCGGGGCAACGGTGATCCTTCTGAAGCTATACACCTGTGAAGGATCAAATACATTGGGATCCTTGCTTTTTCCGCCGATCATCAGCAACAACCCCAGCAGGATGGCGGCCAGACCAATGAGCATCCAGCGGTAATTTTCCTTTCCAAATAAGGGAATGTATTGTCTGGACGGGGCGGATGTTTTAACTTGTTTTGCCATAACGCGGTATAGATTGCAATATACTAAAATCAATATAATTCATCCAGCTTCATCTTCAGGTACTTGAGTACGCTGCGGTGTGTGCTGAAAAAGGAGATAAAAATACCCAGCAGAATAATCACTACAAACAGCATGATGAGCAAAGGATAGTCCCGCAGCGCCTTCAGATAAGGCAGCTGGTTCTCCGCAAAAATGATCACGGCAATGAGACCGCCTACGGCTAGCAATCCGCTGATCAGCCCGTTGAAAAAGGCCCTCAGGTCCATGGGTTTGGAAATAAACCAGCGGGTGGCGCCTACCATCTGCATGGTTTTGATGAGAAAGCGGTTGCTGAACATGGCCAGCCGGATCGTATTGTCTATCAGGAATATCACCAGTATGGAAATGATGATGATCACCGACAGCAGGATGATGCTGATCTTATTAATGATGTTATTCAGGTTGGTGACCAGGGATTGCGGATAGAGCACATCGCTTACGGCAATATTCTGCAACAGGTCACTCTTGATATTGGAGAGGGAATCGGTGGACGCATATTCCTTATTTATTTTGAAATCGATGCTGGCGGGAAGCGGGTTCCGGTCAAGCAGCGTTCCCCAGTCCTTATTGCCATCCTGCAGGTATTTCTGTTTGGCCACATCCTTGGTTACGTATTCATAGGATTTCACATAAGGTTTCCCGGAGATATAATTCACCAGGGTAGCGCTGTCTTTGGCGGAAACATTCTCCCGGATATACACATTCATCGCAATATTCTCTTTGAAATACTGTCCGAGTTTATTGGCATTGATCACTATCCAACCCAAAATGCCCAGCAGAAAAAGCACCAGGGACACGCCGACGATGGCCATGATATAAGAAGGGGCGGAGCGTTTGTGTGATCCTTTCCGGGTATTCGCCATAGCTGATCTTTTTCCTTTTTATATTACGATAGTAAGGGGCAAAAATAGAAGATTTACCCGCATGATGCGTATTTTTGTTGGTTCATATGGAGTATTCATTCAGCGGACTTGAAAAGAAATGGCAGGAAAAATGGACGGCCGGTCAGGTATACCGGGTAGATAACAACAGCCCCAAACCCAAATATTATGTACTCGACATGTTCCCTTATCCCAGTGGAACCGGGTTGCATGTGGGGCATCCTCTGGGTTATATCGCCAGCGATATTTTCGCCCGGTTTAAAAGGCTGAAAGGCTTTCATGTGCTTCATCCGATGGGTTATGATGCTTTTGGCCTGCCCGCGGAACAATATGCGCTGGACCACGGGGTGCATCCGGCAGACAGCACCCGGCAGAATATTAAAAACTTCCGGGATCAGCTGGACAGGATTGGTTTTAGTTTCGACTGGAGCCGTCAGGTGAACACCGCGGAGCCCGGATATTATCACTGGACCCAGTGGATTTTTTTGCAGTTGTTTAACAGTTGGTATAACCGGTCGGAAAAAAAAGCAGTTCCCATCCAATCCCTGATATCCTCTTTTGAAACCGCCGGAAGCGCCGTCGTTTCCGGATACCGCCAGCTTTCGGAATTTTCGGCCTCAGCATGGAAAGGATTTACGGAGAAAGAGCAGCAGGATATTTTAATGGAGTTCCGCCTGGCCTATTGCGGTTACGGAGAAGTGAACTGGTGTGAAGCCCTCGGAACCGTGCTGGCCAACGACGAAGTGATCAACGGCGTCAGCGAACGCGGGGGTTATCCGATGGTCAAAAGGAAATTGCGTCAATGGTATTTGCGCATTACGGAATATGCGGACCGCCTGCTGGAAGGACTGGAGAAAGTGGAGTTCAGCGAAGCGATGAAAGAAATGCAGGCCAACTGGATCGGCAAAAGTTTTGGTGCGGAAATGGACTTTGACCTGGCAGCAGATCAGGAACAAACCGGCGGCTTGCCTAAACTGCGGGTATACACCACGCGTCCCGATACCATTTTCGGCGTCGACTTTATGGTGATTGCGCCGGAACACGAACTCGTTCCCCGGCTTACAACAGAAGACCGGCAAAAAGATGTGGAGGAATACATCGCTCATGTGAACAGCCGCAGCGAGCGGGAACGCATGGCCGAAAAAAAGATCTCGGGCTGCTTCACCGGATCCTATGCCCTGAATCCGTTTAACGGAAAACGTATTCCCGTTTGGATCTCGGAATATGTACTGGCCGGATACGGAACGGGCGCCATCATGGCGGTGCCCTGCGGCGATGAACGTGATTTTAAATTTGCGCAACATTTCGGGATACCCGTTACGAACATCATCGGAAAATATTTTAACGGGAAAGAGGCCAATCCCACCAAGGAGGCCCTTCTGGAAAACAGTGATTTCCTGAACGGCGTCGCCATGAAAGAAGCCATCGGCCTGGTAAACGACCGTCTGGAATTCCTGGGCATCGGAAACCGCCGAGTAAATTATAAAATGCGTGATGCGGCGTTTAGCCGTCAGCGTTATTGGGGCGAACCATTTCCGATCAGGTGGAAAAACGGAATAGCGTATCCGCTGGACGAAAACGAGCTTCCCTTATTATTGCCGGAAGTAAAAAATTACAAGCCCGGGCCCGATGGCGAGGGACCGTTGGCGAATTTACCGGAATGGACCTCCCGGCAACTGGAAACCAGTACCATGCCCGGCTATGCCGCCAGCAGCTGGTATTTTCTGCGGTATATGGATCCGCACAATGCAAAGGAATTTTGCAGCAGAAAGGCGTCGGATTATTGGGGCCAGGTTGACCTGTATATCGGTGGTACCGAACACGCGGTGGGACATCTTTTGTACAGCCGCATGTGGACCAAATTTTTATTCGACCTGGATTTGATCGGATTTGATGAACCGTTCCGGAAACTGCTGAACCAGGGCATGATCCAGGGCAGCAGCCGGTTTGTGTACCGGGTGAGCCCGGTGATGTTCGGACACGAGATGAATGCAGCAAACGGAATTAAGGAACTGCCGCAAATATTTATTTCCAAAGGAATTATTGACCGGATCAGCAGTAAGGACAGTCCGGATCAGGAAGAATTGATGGTATCGCTCCGGGATATTTTAGCGGCCAATTACCCGGATATTCAAATGATTTCAAACCAGGTGGAGTTCAATCCGCTCCATGTTGATGTAAATCTGGTGGATGGAACGGAATTGGATATTGCAGCATTTAAAAGGTCGAAAGACGAATACGGGCAGGCTGCTTTCATCTTTGAAGATTTCAAAATCGATTCGCCAAATCATCGCCGGGAAGAAAAAAACGGCAGATACATCTGCGGTGCCGAAACGGAGAAAATGTCCAAGTCAAAATTCAACACCGTCGATCCCACCGGTCTCGTTGAAAAATACGGCGCCGATACTTTTCGCATGTATGAAATGTTCCTCGGCCCCGTGGAACAAAGCAAACCCTGGGATACCAAGGGAATTGAAGGGGTGCACCGTTTTCTCCGGAAACTCTGGCGTTTGTTTTATGATGAAGCCAAAGGAAAAGTGTGGACTACCGCTGCGGCAACAGATGCGGAGCTGAAGGTGCTGCACAAAACGATAAAGAAGATGGATGAGGATACGGAACGGTTTTCCTTCAATACAGCAGTCAGCGCCATGATGATTGCTGTGAACGAACTCACCGATCTGAAATGTCATAAAAAGGAAGTGCTCGAAAAAATCCTCATCCTCCTTACACCCTATGCCCCGCACATCTGTGAGGAACTCTGGAGCCTGCTGGGAAATGCATTCAGCATTCTGGATGCGCCCTATCCCCTGACGGACCCGAAACACCTGGCAGAAACTGAAAAACAATACCCGGTGGCCATCAACGGTAAAACAAGAACGGAATTGAATATCAGCCTGGATGCCACCCAGGAGCAGGTGGAGGCACTGGTTCTGGCAGACGACTCCGTAAAGAAATGGCTGGATGGCAAGTCGCCCAGGAAAATCATTTATGTGAAGAATAAAATGATTAATATAGTAGTATAATCATTGACCTTCTCTCATGAATGCCAAAAATAAACCCGGAGTTTTTATAACCCCGCCGCTTTTTTATGCGGCAATCTTTTTCCTTTCCATTTATTGAACCGGCATTTCCCCATGAGCCTTGATTTCTGAACAGTTATTCCGATTACAAAAAAACGGTGCGGCGCTGGATCTGATCATGGTTTCACCAACCGCACCAGCGCGCTGCTGCCTTCCGTACTCTGAAGGTGCGCTTCATACTCCTTATCCCCCACAACGGCAACCATGAGCGAAGTATTGGGCGGAATGGTTCCGAGATTTTCAGCCACCATCACCAGTTCATTATCGGCCTGCAGATCATTCACAGGGATCTTGAGACTGTAGGCCCGGTCGGAAAGCAGGATGTGCTCACGCAACATCTGACCATTTAAAAAAACCGCGATGGAATCCCCGTCTATTTCCGCATTATCGTAAAAACGGAGTTCTATGGAATCTCCTTTCACCGGAATAACGGTCTGCAATATTTTCGTTCTGCTATTGAATTTTTGTTCGTTGGTGAGCGCCTGAACAGGAATCGCGGGCAATTTTTCATTCCTGACCATAGCCGGGAGCGGCGCTTCTTCATAACCTGCCGGCACGGGTGCGGGGGCAAATGTCATTTGTTCAATGCTGTCAATGATGCCCGGATTGCTTACACTGTATGCATAATTTTTCAGAATAAAATCCCATTCATCGGGAAATACGGGATCATTCGGACCTTTTACCAGGTGGAGATCTTTATTTCCTTTGTGCTCATTATCGCGCAGCGAACTTTTTCCGTCCAGTTTCATAATACCCTCGCCTGGACAATTAAAATCGGCCACTGCCATAAGCGCATCGCCCGGACCGGAACTGAGAATCCGCCGGGTGCTGTGGTCTTCCAGCAATACATCATCCCACCAGACCACATCCATGGTGCGGTCATCAAAATATCCCTTTACGGAATAGCGCCGGTAATCACTTTTGGAATCGTAATAATAAGAGGTTCCGGTAAGGCTGTCCCCTTTCCGGACCAGTTTGAGTTCCACCCGCGAAGATCCCATTTTCCCTTTCCAGATGCCGGTAATGGGTTGTGACCGGGCAGTGCAAACCAGGAGAAAAAAACAAATCCCCCATACCCCGATCCTGATTTTGTGAATAAAAATCATATAAGGAGGAACGCTTCTCCGGCGCTTATATTTTGCAGCCGGAACGGGATGCCTGATCTTAACATTTCTATTCCAGATAAACCGCTAATAATCCATCGGGGAGATTGAGCAACAGCCTTTTACCAGCATGATCCATTTTGTGCAACGTTTCTTCATTTACAGGAACCAATACTTCGCGACCCTGCATTTCCAGCCGGCACAAAACCTGGTGGGGCTGTTCGATCACTTCCAGCACCTGGCCGAGGTTCCTGTTTCCATCGAATACCTGATAACCGACCCATCCGATGGGATTATTCTTTGCGGTATGCGCATTCAGCTCTTCTTCACGAATCCATACTTCGTGCCGTAAATATTTCGCAGCGGTTTCTTTGTCTTCCACGCCTTCCAGCTTCAGTAAAAGCTCATCTTCCTTTTTTTTACGGGCGGATCCTACAAAAAAAGGCAGCAGTTCCTCTTTTTTCTGTTCCAGAAAAATGACTTTGATCTTTGCAGGAGAAACCTTGTTTCCCAGATGATGCTGCAGGATCATTTCCCCTCTGAGCCCAAAAACGGAAACAATCTTCCCGATATTTCTGTAATGATTATCCATGCGGGTAAATAGGGCTCCGCCCAATTAAAAAGAGGCTATTCCGGAATGGGAATAGCCTCTCAAACGATTTTTTCAGTTGTGTTTAACCGGGTGTTTCGTTCTCCTGTTTTCTTTCCACTCTTCTTGCGGGAGCGGGTCCACGCCTTCCGCCCGGTCTTGCCCTGCGGTGATCTTCCTGGCGTTTTTTAACCTGGAGTTCGTGCTCGCTGTGCCATTTGGAAAATTTTTCCATGGCCGCCGCTTCATCAAACAAGCCAAGCGTTACGCCGCGCAACAGGTGTTTCAGGTATAACACGCCCTTATAAGACAGTATGCGGCGAACCGTATCGGTTGGCTGCGCCCCCTTATGCAGCCAGTCAAGCGCCTTCTGGCGGTCGAGCTGAACGGATGCAGGAACTGTTAATGGATTGTACGTACCGATCTTCTGAATGAACTTACCATCTCTCGGCGCCCTTACATCGGCGATCACGATGAAGTAAAATGGCCTTTTCTTAGACCCATGTCTCTGGAGTCTGATTTTTACTGGCATCTTAAATAAAAATTTAAATGCGTTATTAAATAAGGTTTAATCCTGATGATTGCAAGAAGCAATCTTATACCGCAAATGTAACACATCAGGTATAAAATGGCGAATACTTTACCCCGTTTTTTTTATGACCGGTGAATTTAACGTTTGCCTATACCAAAACCGCCGCCCATCGGCATTTTATTCATGGTTTTCATCATCTGTTTCATCTGTTCAAATTGCTTCATGAAGGCATTTACATCCTGTAAATCCTTGCCGCTTCCGGATGCGATCCGCTTTCTTCTGCCCTGATCAATAACGTCCGGATTAGCACGTTCGAAGGGCGTCATGGAACCGATCATCGCTTCAATCCCTTTAAAGGAATCATTGCTGATGTCTATGTCCTTCACTGCTTTCCCAACGCCGGGAATCATACCCAGCAGGTCCTTGATATTGCCCATCTTCCGGATCTGATCCAGTTGCATCCGGAAATCTTCAAAATCAAACTGGTTTTTCCGGATCTTCTTTTCCAGTTTCCTGGCTTGGACCTCATCAAAGCCTGCCTGGGCCTTTTCCACGAGGGTGGTAATATCCCCCATGCCGAGAATTCGCTGGGCCATCCTTTCGGGATAGAATACATCCAGGGTTTCCATTTTCTCCCCGCTGCTGACGAATTTGATGGGTTTGTTTACGGTATACCGGATGGACAACGCGGCGCCGCCCCGGGTGTCTCCGTCGAGTTTGGTGAGTACCACCCCTGTAAAATCCAGGCGGTCATTAAAGGCCTTGGCGGTGTTCACGGCATCCTGCCCCGTCATTGAATCCACCACAAAGAGAATTTCCTGGGGACTGACTGCTTTTTTAATATCCGCCACTTCCGTCATCATAACCTCGTCCACCGCCAGGCGGCCCGCGGTATCCACGATCACGACATTCTTGTTGCGGCTTTTTGCTTCGGCTACAGCCAGCCGGGCAATGGTCACGGGATCCCGGCTGTCCGGCATCGTGAATACGTCCACGCCGATCTGTTCCCCCAAAATTTGTAATTGCTCCATGGCAGCGGGCCGGTATACATCAGCCGCCACCAGCATAGGCGCAAATCCTTTTTGTATTCTGAGGTAATTGGCCAGTTTGCCGCTGAATGTGGTTTTACCACTGCCCTGCAACCCGGCGATCAGGATCACGGCCGGATTTCCTTTGGCATTGAATACAGCTTCATCACCACCCATCAGCCGGGCCAGTTCGTCCTTCACGATCTTGGTCATCAGTTGTCCCGGGCTCACGGCCGAAATCACCTTCTCCCCCATGGCCTTTTCCCTGATGGTATCGGTAAATTCCTTGGCGATTCTGAAGTTCACATCGGCGTCTATGAGAGCGCGCCTTATCTCCTTGACGGTCGCGGCCACATTGAGCTCGGTGATCCTGCCCTGGCCCTTGAGCTGCTTAAAAGCCGAGTCGAGTTTCTCACTTAAATTTTCAAACATATTCCTGGAATCACGATGATGGATGGACGCAAAAAACGTGAATAAACACCTGTTGTATCCACGTTTTTCAGAAAGGCAAAAGTAAGAAAATGAAGTGTAATATTATCTCAAATGAACTGATTTCAGGATTAAATACCGAGATAGTTCCGGAGCGACTTGGCGCCTGAATTGCTCCTCAGCTTGGTAATCGCCTTGTCTTTTATCTGGCGAACGCGCTCCCGGGTCAGACTGAACCGGTCGCCGATGTCTTCCAGGCTCATCGGATGATCCACTCCTATGCCAAAGAAAAAACAGATCACTTCCTTCTGGCGCTCCGTAAGCGTTCTGAGCGAGCGGTCTATGTCTGTCTTTAAGGATTCGTTGTAATCCAGATTAACAGAGGCACTTTCAGCATTCGGATTGATCATTACGTCAATCAGGGTATTGTCCTCCCCCTCCGAAAGCGGCGTATCCACGCTGATGTGCCTGCCACCGATGCCCAGGGTGGAAGAAACTTCCTCAATATCCAGTTCCAGCACTTCCGCCAGCTCCTCCGGAGAAGGTTCCCGCTCAAACTGCTGTTCCAGCAGGGAATAGGCTTTCTGGATGCGGTTGGTCAGTCCCACCTTATTCAGTGGAAGCCGCACAATGCGCGACTGCTCGGCGAGCGCCTGCAGAATGCTCTGGCGGATCCACCAAACGGCATAAGAAATGAATTTGAAACCCCGCGTTTCGTCGAAACGCTGGGCGGCCTTGATTAATCCGAGATTACCCTCATTAATGAGGTCCGGCAGAGTCAATCCCTGGTTCTGGTACTGTTTGGCTACGGAAACTACAAAACGAAGATTGGCCTTGGTGAGCTTGTCGAGGGCTTTTTGATCACCCTGCTTAATGCGGACAGCGAGTTTTACCTCTTCTTCCGGTGTGATCAATTCCACTTTTCCGATCTCCTGCAGGTACTTTTCCAAACTCTGAGATTCACGATTAGTAATACTCTTCGTGATCTTGAGTTGACGCATACTCATAGGCAGGTTTTTTTTAAAGGTTTTAGATTCAAAGGGTTTGCGAGATTCGTGAACAGTAAAAACGCATAAATGAATCTTTTCTTATTTAACTTTTCAGAAGATTCACTTTCAGCTAAACAATATAACCATTTGGAAGCAAAACGCCAAACCACATTCTTGGTAAAGGCCTGGTTCTCAGCCTATTCCCTATTCTATAATTCATGATATGTTCATTATCAACGCGTTCGGACAATTAAAAAAAATTTCAGGGCTTGAAATATTTATCTATAATTGCAGCCCACGATCAACAGCAACTATAGATGAGTAAGAAACAGCAGTTCACATTGGAATATTCATTAAAATGTCCAGCCTCCATTTTATACGAATTTTTGAGTACACCGGCCGGCCTTCAGGAATGGTTTGCCGATAAGGTGGACGAGCGCGATAATATATTCAGCTTCTCCTGGAACGGTTCCACCACTAAGGCGGAAGTAATGGAAAGCGAAATAGAAAAATTCATCCGTTTTCACTGGTCCGATTCACCCAAAGAAGAATTTTTTGAATTCCGGATCGAAAAATCAGACATCACCAACCAGACCATATTGCTGATCAAAGATTTTGCAGATAAAAAAGATATCAAGGATCAGACCCAACTCTGGAGCTACCAGGTGAAGGATCTTTTTCACCGTCTCGGAAATTGATTTTTTAACTGCGGATTAGGTTTCGGTTCCGGTGCCTGACCCCGGTTGATGTGGCGAATACCCTATTTTTGCCTTTCCCTAATTTATTGTAACCGGAAATTATTGGCGTGATAAAAAAGCTCGACAAACTCATCATCGGGGCCTTCATCGGCCCTTTCATTGCCACTTTTTTCATCACGCTGTTTGTTCTCGTCCTTCAGTTTTTCTGGTTGTACATCGATGATATTGTAGGAAAGGGCCTCGACCTGTTCACCATCGCCCGGTTCATTTTATATGTCTGCGCGACACTTGTACCACTGGCTCTGCCGCTGGCCGTGCTCCTCTCGTCCATCATGACTTTCGGAAACCTGGGAGAGACCTTTGAACTGGTGGCCATTAAATCGGCGGGCATCCCCCTGTTGCGTTTCATGCGCCCGCTTTTTATCACGTCCCTCGTCATCTGCGGCATCGCCTACCTGTTTAATAATTACATTATCCCCGTGGCCCAGCTGAAAATGCAGACCCTGAAATACGACATCATCGTTTCCAAACCCGCATTCGATATCAGGGAGGGGGTATTCTACGACAAAATCGACGGATACATCATCAAGATCGGGAAAAAAGAAAAAGACGGCTCCACCATCAGGGACATCCTGATCTTTCAGCACAACTATACCCTGCTCCAGGATTTCGCAACCGTAGCAGAAAGTGGCAAAATGACTATTTCGCCCGACAAAAAATTCCTGGAATTCAACCTGAAGAACGGCTGGAATTACCAGGTGAAGGGCCCGCGCAATTCCATCAACACCGAACTGATCCGCATGGGGTTTGTCGAATACAAAAAAGTTTTCGACCTGAGTTCCTTTAAACTGAATAAGACGGACGACAGCGCTTTTAAAAATAATTACCAGATGCTGAATATGCGGCAGCTTGGCACCACCATCGACTCCATTAAACACACTACCGGCGCCTATTCAAAACAATCCCTGGGCACATTTAAATCAGTTTTACGAACGCTTACTTACCTGGACAGTCCGTGGAAGGCCCAGGCCCTGGTCCTTAAAACAGATACTTTTCAGAATATACTTCCCGATTCCGCTAAAAGGCCCGTGCTGGAAAGGGTTTTTAATACCATCAACAACCTGAAATCGAATTTTGACCTGTCCTCCATCGCTTATGAAAATGATCGTGCCAACCTGCGCCTGCATCAGATGGCCTGGCACGAAAAAATCACCATGTCCATCGCATGCCTGGTCCTGTTCCTGATCGGCGCCCCTTTGGGATCCATCATCCGCAAAGGTGGAATCGGTATGCCGCTGATCTTTGCCGTTATCTTTTTTGTCATCTTTTTCCTCCTTAATAATTTCGGACGGAAATTTGTCAAAGAGGATGTGATGCAGCCCATCGCCGGGATGTGGATGGCCACCTATACCCTCCTGCCACTGGGTATTTTCCTCACCTACAAGGCCATGAACGACTCCCAACTTTTCAACAAGGAATTTTATTATCGTTTTTTCCGGAAATTCAGGGCCTCCCGGAAAAAAACGGAAGAGCAGGCGTGATCCCCGCTGCCGAACTATTTTTTTCCGGTGGGATCTTTCCAATTCCGTTTACATTTGCTGACAATTTTTTTCTGTGGATAAAGGCAAACAGAATATCCGGCTGCAACTTTGGATCGTGATCATTGCGCTGGTCCTGTTCAGCATCAAAATCCTGGCCTGGTATCTTACCCGTTCCGTGGCCATACTCACCGACGCCCTGGAAAGTATAGTGAACGTGATTGCCGGCTTCGTGGGACTGTACAGTTTATCCATCGCCCACAGACCCAGGGATTTCAATCATCCCTATGGCCATGGCAAGGCTGAATTCCTTTCTGCGGCCATTGAAGGCACCCTCATCATGCTGGCGGGGATCTTTATCATTTACGAGGCCATTTACCATCTTTATTATCCACAACAGCTGCAGCACCTGACTAAAGGGATTTACCTGGTGGCGATTTCCGCCGTCATCAATTTTATTGTAGGTTTCCTGGCCATAAAAAAAGGAAGGGCTAACCGGTCAGAAGCACTGGAAGCCAGCGGCCAACACCTGCAGTCAGATACGTATTCCACGCTGGCCATCATCGCCGGGTTATTGCTGATTTACTTTACCGGCATTCAGCGGATGGACAGCATCGTGGCCATCATCATGTCGCTCGTGATCATGTTCATCGGCTACCGTATCGCGCGGAAATCCGTTGCCGGCATCATGGACGAAGCGGATGACAAGATCCTGATGAAACTGGTCGACCAGCTGAACCACAACCGGCAACAGAACTGGATCGATATTCACAACCTGCGGGTGATCAAATTCGGTAATATCCTGCACATTGACTGCCACATGACCGTACCCTGGTATTTCAACGTGCGCGAAGCGCATGCCGAAGTGGACGAGCTCCGGAAACTCATAGAAAAGCAATTCGGTCCGGCAGTGGAATTCTTTGTGCATGCAGACGATTGTATACCGGATTGCTGCCCCATCTGCATCAAAACGGATTGTGCGGTGCGACAGCATCCTTTCAGCAGAAAAATAGAATGGACAATGAACAATGTCATTCCAAATAAAAAACACGATTTCACAACAAATTAACCCGTTATGCAAGTCTGGAAACAATATCAGGAAGAAAATAAAGACAGATTTCTGGAAGAACTGATCGGATTGCTGAGGATCCCGTCGGTGAGTGCGGACGACAACCACAGGGGCGACATGCAGAACTGTGCGGAAGCCGTAAAAAAATCCCTGCTCCAGGCCGGTGCCGGCAAAGCGGAGATCTATAAAACCAAAGGGCACCCGGTTGTTTACGGGGAAAAGATCACAGACCCTGCCAAACCCACAGTATTGGTGTACGGGCATTATGATGTTCAGCCGGCCGACCCGCTGGAACTCTGGAAAAGCGCCCCGTTCGAACCCGATATCCGGGACGGAAAAATCTTTGCCCGCGGATCCGCCGACGACAAAGGACAATTTTTCATGCATATCAAGGCGCTGGAGATCATGCATCAGTCCGGCGAACTGCCATGCAACATCAAATTCATTATTGAGGGCGAAGAAGAAATCGGCTCCCCCAGCCTGGGGGCATTCATCGCATCGCATAAAGACCTGCTGAAAGCGGATGTTATCCTGATCAGCGATACATCCATGATTAGCCTGAGCACACCTTCCATTGATACCGGCGTGCGGGGGCTGGCATATATCCAGGTGGAAGTAACCGGGCCCAACCGGGATCTGCACAGCGGCGTATACGGAGGAGCTGTAGGCAACCCCATTACCATCCTGGCCCGGATGATTGCGGGTTGTCATGATGAAAACAACCACATTACCATTCCGGGTTTTTATGATGATGTATTGGAATCGTCTGCCGCCGACAGAAAAAAAATGGCGCAGGCGCCTTTTGACGAAAAAGAATATATGGCCGACCTGGGCGTGCAGAAACTCTGGGGAGAAAAAGGATATACCACCAATGAACGAACGGGAATAAGACCCACTCTGGAACTGAACGGCATCTGGGGAGGTTATCAGGCAGAAGGCTCCAAAACGGTTTTACCATCCAAAGCCTTTGCTAAAATTTCAGCGCGTCTGATCCCCAACCAGTCGTCCGGAAAAATAGCCCACATGCTGCTGGATTATTTTAAGCGCATCGCGCCGGAATGCGTAACCGTTAAGGCCTTCGAACTGCACGGCGGTGAACCCTATCTCACGCCACTGGATTCAAAAGCTTACCTGGCTGCTGAAAAAGCCATTGAAACCACTTTCGGCAAAAAACCGGTGCCCGTGCGCGGCGGCGGAAGCATTCCGATCTGTTCCCTGCTGGAAAAAGAACTAGGCATCAAGATCGTTTTCATGGGATTCGGGCTGGACAGCGACAACCTGCATTCCCCCAATGAAAAATTTGACCTCGCTAATTTTTATAAGGGCATGGAGACCATTCCCTATTTTCACCGTTATTTTGCGGACATGATGTGAAAATGTGGAAATGTGGAAATGTGCTAAATTAGAGAATTTGAAAATTTAAAAATGAGGAACAGGACAATATACATTCGAACTTGAACTTTGAAACATTTTCACATTTTCACATTTCGACATCTACACATTATTCTCCCCATGCCAGAAAAAGAAAAGCTGCGGCTCGATAAATACCTCTGGGCCATCCGGCTTTTTAAAACAAGGACCCTGGCCTCAACGGCCTGCGAAAAAGGAAAAATAAAATTCAATTCAGGCCAGGTAAAACCGTCCCGTCACGTAAACGTCGGTGACGAATACGAAGTAAAAACAGAAGCCAAGAGATGGCGCATAAAAATTACCGGCCTGCTGGATCACCGGGTATCCCATCCGGAAGCCATCACCTATTACCTGGACATTACGCCATCTGAGGAAATCGAAAGGCTGCAATTCCAGGCGGCCAGTTTTCATACCGGCAAACGGCTCAGCAAAGTGGGAAGGCCCACCAAAAAACTGCGCAGGGAATGGGAAGATTTCAGCGATGGGGAACCGGAAGCTCCTTAAATCTATCTTTGCACCCATCCCTTTATCATGCGCATAGACATCATCAGTGTATTGCCCGAATTGCTGGAAAGCCCTTTCGCCCATTCCATTTTAAAACGCGCAAAGGAAAAAAAATTACTGGAGATATTTGTCCATCCCCTCCGGCAATGGGCCGTTAACGAATACGGACAGATTGATGATTACCAGTTTGGCGGCGGCGCCGGCATGGTGATGATGTGCGAACCCCTGGCCAATGCCATTGAATTCTTCTGCAAAGAAAGAAAGTATGACGAGATTATTTACATGACGCCGGATGCGGAACTGCTAAATCAATCCATGGCCAACAGCCTTTCCCTCAAAGAAAACCTGCTGATCGTTTCCGGGCATTATAAAGGCATCGATGAACGCATTCGTGAACATTTCATCAGTAAGGAAATTTCCATCGGGGACTACGTGCTGAGCGGCGGTGAACTTCCCGCCGCCGTACTGGTGGACGCCATCGGCAGGCTGCTGCCCGGCGTGCTCAACAACGAAACCTCGGCCCTTTTTGATTCTTTCCAGGACAATCTCCTTGCACCGCCGGTGTATACGCGGCCCGCTGAATTCCGTGGCTGGAAAGTACCCGATATCCTGCTCAGCGGGGACCCGGCAAAGATTGCAGATTGGCGACAGGAAGAATCCATGAAAAAAACTGAAGAAAGAAGGCCGGGATTGCTAAAGGACTGAAAAATGCATCATGATCATTCGCGGACAGCTTATTGATATCCGAAAGAAAAGAATATACCCGGCAGAACTGCGGCTGCACGATAAAAAAATCGCGTCGATCCGGGAAATGCCTGCCGGCGAAACCGTGCCGCAGCAATACCTGTGTCCCGGATTTATTGATGCCCATGTGCATATTGAAAGTTCCATGCTGGTTCCGGCAGAGTTTGCACGCCTCGCCGTAGTGCACGGCACCGTGGCCACCGTGAGCGATCCCCATGAAATTGCCAATGTCTGCGGACTGGATGGCGTGGATTTCATGATCCGCAACGGAAGGGAAGTACCGTTTCATTTTTTCTTCGGAGCACCCAGCTGTGTTCCTGCTACGCTGTTTGAAACCGCAGGAGCTGCCCTGAACACGCAGCAAATAGATGAGCTGATGCGCCGGCCCGAAATCCTCTATCTGAGCGAAATGATGAATTTCCCCGGTGTCTTAAACGGGGACCCGGAAGTGATGGAAAAAATAGCTTCGGCCAGAAAATATCAAAAGCCGGTAGACGGACATGCGCCCGGATTGCGCGGAGCAGATGCAAAAAAATATATTGACGCCGGCATCAGCACCGATCATGAATGCTTTACGGCCGGAGAAGCCCTGGAGAAATTGCAATACGGTATGAAGATCATCATCCGGGAAGGCAGTGCGGCCCGCAACTTTGAGGCCCTGGTTCCGCTGCTCCATGAGCACTGGGAAAACATGATGTTCTGCAGCGACGATAAACATGCTGACAGCCTCGTGCAGGGTCATATCAATCAGCTTTGTGCCCGTTCCGTGAACAGAGGAATCGATTTATTTAAAGTGTTACAGGTTGCCTGCGTAAACCCCGTGAATCATTACAAGCTGAATGTTGGACAGCTCCGGATTGGGGATGCGGCCGATTTTATTATTCTGAAAGACCTGGAAAAATTTGACGTGCTCCGGACCTTTGTAAACGGAGAATGCGTGGCAGACAACGGGAAAACAAAAATCCAATCCCCAGTATTTACCCGCCACATCAACCACTTTCAGTGCGATCCGGTGTCTGCAGACATGCTGCCCTGCCCGGCAACCACGGCCATTTATCCTGATCCGGTGATAGAAGCGCTGGATGGCCAGCTGATCACCGGAAAATCCACGGATCAGCCTCAATGGCGATACGGTAACTGGGAAACCGACATTTCCCGGGATATCCTGAAAATCGTGGTGATCAACCGGTATAAAAAGGCGCCCGTTGCCAGGGCCTTCATTAAAAATTTTGGGCTGAAAACCGGCGCTATCGCATCTTCGGTTGCGCATGACAGTCATAATATCGTGGCCGTGGGTGTTCAGGATGGAGATATTGCCCGTGCGGCAAACCTCGTCATATCAGAAAAAGGCGGAATCAGCGCCGTGGGATTGGGTCGTGAAATGAAACTGGCGCTGCCGGTAGCCGGACTGATGACCGCCTCCGACGGATACCAGACGGCAAAGAACTATACGGATCTGGATGCCCTGGCCAAAGAATTGGGATCCGGCCTGCGGGCTCCATTCATGACCCTGTCGTTCATGGCTCTGCTCGTTATTCCCCACCTTAAACTCAGCAACCTGGGCCTGTTTGACGGCGACCGGTTCAACCTGCTGTAAACAAGGGGCTTTACCGGAAAAAGCAGGGCTTTTACCGCCTTCCCGGGCCGGATCACCTATATGACCTTGAACAGCCCGGGAACGCACCATAGTTTTACCTGAAATTTAAAACAATGGACAATCCGGATGAACATAAAGAACAGGGCGGGGTCCCCCTCAAACGCGGCGGCCGGTTCTGGGTACCGCTGGGCATCATAGCCATCGGGGGTATTATGCTGGCCAGACAAATGGGCGCCCAGATCCCCGACTGGTTATTCACCTGGCAATTCCTGCTGATCGGCATCGGAATTTTTTCCGGGCTGGCCGGTGGATTCCGGGGTGGTGGATGGCTTGTCATGATCCTGGTGGGTAGTTTTTTCCTGGTGGATCAAATGGTACCCGGCGTTTCCTTCCATCAATATTTATGGCCAATCGGGCTGATTGCTGTCGGCCTATTCATGCTGTTGAGGCCAAAAAGAAAGCACTGGGCAGGCCATGACTGTTCCGGACGGCGCCAGCGCCGGTTTCAGAGAATGCGGGAAAGAAGGGGATATCCCGGTTTAGATTCCGCCAGTTCTAATTTTGAATCAGGCAGTAAAAATTCCTCTTCGGAAGATTTCATTGACATCACTACCGTATTTGGAGGGATTCATAAAAACGTGGTATCCAAAGATTTTAAAGGCGGTGACATCACCGTATTCATGGGCGGAACCGAAATCAATCTGAGCCAGGCGGATATTCAGGGAACGGCCAGGCTCGATATCACGCAGGTAATGGGTGGAACCAAACTGATTGTTCCCCCCCATTGGGAAATCCGCTCCCAGCTCACTTCTGTTTTCGGAAACGTGGAAGACAAAAGACAGCAGGTGGGCACATCCAATCCTGATAAACTGCTCATCCTTGACGGAAGTTCCGTATTCGGTGGCATTGAAATAAGAAACTACTAGACCAAAACAAATTTATCTGATCATACTTAAAACAAAACCATGAACTGGTATCTGACAAAACTGGTGTACAGGATCATCTGCGGTCAGGGGAACCATACCGCCCAATTTGATGAACAGCTTCGCCTGATAGAAGCTGGCCATTCGGAAGAAGCCTATCAAAAAGCCGTTGCCTTAGGGGAACGCGAACAGGATCAATTTTTCAACCAGGAACAGAAACTGGTTCAGTGGAAATTCATCAACGTGGCGGAATTGTACAAACTGAGCGGTTTACTGGATGGTGCGGAATTGTATTCCCGGATACAGGAAACAGATAATGCTGATCTGTATATTGAGCTGACCAATAAAAAAGCGGCCCATATCCTGAACAACAGCAAACACAAATTCCTGGAAACTATTTAACGCATTCCCTTTGGTCAGGTCGCCGATTACTGTCAGCAAATTCCGCAACACTTTTTTCGGATGGTGGGTGGTTTGGTCCATACTGCAGGGCCTGCTGATTTACAATTACGGGTATTCCCTGGAAATATCCGTGGTGGACAGTGTGGTCACCAATAACCTGCTGCTGGCCGCCTGCTGGATGGTATCGAACATCCTCCGTTTCTATATGCCGGAAAAGGATAGAAAATGGTATATCCTTTTTCTGAGCATACTCCTGAGCCTGATGGTAACCTCCTCCGCCAAATGGACACTAGCCTACGCTTATGCCGGTCCTGTAAATTCCGGGTATCTGCTTTTCCTGTCCAATTCCTTCTGGATCCGCATGGGCATTGCCTTTCTGCTGATCGGGTGTATGATCATCATCTGCGTGCTGTGGTATACAGTGGACGAAGAGCAGGTGAACCGGCAGCGCAAGGCAGACGCGGAAAAGCTCAGTAGGGAAGCCGAACTGTATAAACTGCGCCAGCAACTGCAACCGCATTTTTTATTCAACAGCCTGAATTCCATCAGCGCCCTGATCAGCATCCAGCCTGAGCATGCCCGGAAAATGATCTACCAGTTATCGGATTTTTTAAGGGCAACCCTCCGAAAAGAAGAAGAACAATGGGTGAAGATGGAGGAGGAACTGCAAACACTCGAGCTGTATCTCGAGATAGAAAAAGTGAGATTCGGACACCGGTTATCCACCCACATCGAAAAAGAAGATACCTGCCTGCAAATGCATCTGCCACCCATGCTTTTACAACCCGTGATGGAAAATGCCATTAAGTTCGGGCTCTACGATACCACGGAGGAAGTGACCATTTCCATGTTTATAACTAAAGAAAATGATTATCTGAAAGTAGTGATTAAAAATCCGTTCGATCTGGAAACGGCCACCCCGAAACAGGGAACCGGCTTTGGACTGAACTCCGTTAAACGCAGGCTTTATCTTTTGTTTGCGCGGAACGACCTGGTGCAAACCGAATCAGCGGATCATACCTTTATAACATCCATCAAAATCCCTCAACAGGGATGAACTTTCTTCAACAACATGCAAAGATGAAAGCCATTATCATAGACGACGAGCCGCTGGCCCGTTCCATCATCAAAGAATATCTGCTTCATCATCCGGACGTTCAGCTGCTTGCTGAATGCAATGATGGATTTGAAGGGGTGAAAGCCATTCAGCAGCATCAGCCGGACCTTGTTTTTCTCGACATTCAAATGCCGAAGATCAATGGATTTGAAATGCTGGAACTCATCGAACAACACCCCGCTGTAATTTTCACAACGGCCTATGATGAATACGCCATCAAAGCATTTGAAAGCCACGCCGTCGACTACCTGCTCAAACCCTTCAGCAGAGAACGGTTCGATAAGGCCATGAGCAGGTTGCTTGGGCAGGAAAACAGCGGAACAGCCAGGACCAGTCTGACCCCATTCCTGGATTCAGCCGCCAGAACTCCGGCTGAACAGCAGCGGGTAGTGGTTAAACTTTCCGGTAAGATCAGCATAATCCCGGTGGAAGAGATCCACTACCTGGAAGCCGCGGATGATTATGTAAAGATCCACACCAAAGGGGGATTCTTTCTGAAAAACAAAACCATGGGCCACTTTGAAGCGGTGCTCCCTAAAGATCAGTTCGTAAGAACACACCGTTCCTATATGGTGAATATTTCAGAGATCACCCGCATCGATCCCTATGAAAAAGAAAACCACCTGGCGATCCTGAGATCGGGCGTGCGCGTGCCTGTGAGCAAAGCAGGTTATGTAAAGCTTAAATCGGTGCTTGGCCTTTAGCTGCTCCAGATGGCACCGTTGATGTTGTTCCTGGCGGAACCGGTAACAGATGAAAGAACATTCTCTTCTTCGCGCCAGCGAAGCGCGCCCATCAGGGCAATCACCAGCGCCTCTTTATAATCTACCAGTTCCTTTGGCGGAACCACCGATTCGATATATGTACCTGCCAGAAATTTTTTTATCCGTTCCAGGAGGAAGCGGTTATGCGCACCGCCACCGGTGATCAGTAATTTGAGGGAAGCCGCCGCGTGGCCCGCAGGAGGTAAACTATTTATCGCATCGGCTACCTGCATGGCGATGTGTTCCGTGTAGGTTCGGAGCGCATCTTCCCGGGAGAGATTTGCTTTTTCAATAAGAGGAAAAATTTCTTTCAGTCCGAAATCATTTGACAAAGATTTTGGAAAAGGCTTCCGGTAATAAGCAAACCCATTCAGTTCATTTAAAAGCTGATCCTGTACGGATCCTCCGGATGCCAGAACTCCGTCTTCATCATATCCTTTTTCTGTATCCTGCGCAAGAAGATTCAATATGCGGTTTGCGGGACACACATCAAAACCTGCCGTAGCGGGTAATTTTGCCGAGATATTCGCAATGCCGCCGATATTGAGGAAGAGGTCATATTCCCCAAACAGTAATTTCTCTCCAATGGGAACCACCGGGGCACCCTGTCCCCCCAGCGCAATGTCCGTGCCCCTGAAATCCGTTATGGTGTGAATGCCTGTAACTGCAGCCAGAGTCGCCCCGTCCCCCAGCTGGGCCGTCATTTGTTTTTCCGGCAGGTGAAAACTGGTATGTCCGTGGCTGGCGACGAGCTGAACCTGGTAGGCCAATCCGTATTTTTCAATGAAGCTATTCACTGCTGTGCCCAGGTAATGCCCGTATTCCGTGTGCAGCAAAAGATATTCCCTGGCGGAAAGTGCGCCGGCGCCGGAGAGCCTCTCCCGTAAAGCAGGTGAATAGGGAACACAGTCCGTTTGCCGGATTTCAAAATGCCACTGCCCTCCCGATTCCTCAAAATGAACATAGGCCAAATCGAGTCCGTCCAGTGAACTGCCACTCATCAAACCGATCACTTTATACTGCATGGAAAATGATTTTCTGAATCAATCTTTTGGTTTAGTTTTATTCCGGCCTGTTTTCGAATATCGGATTTTTAATTTTTATATATGCTGATAAATCTGAGCCGGGAATATTCCATACTCTGTGACTGGATCGCGGAATTGCGCGATGAGACGGTGCAAAAGGACAGAATGCGCTTTCGCCGTAACCTGGAAAGGGTGGGTGAAATCGCCGCCTATGAAATCAGCCGGGGCCTACCCTTTGAAGAAAAAGAAATTCAGACACCGTTGGGCATCAGCACATCCAGATTATTGAAATCGCAACCGGTTCTGGCAACCATTCTGCGGGCAGGAATTCCGATTCATCAGGGTCTGTTGAATGTTTTTGACAAATCGGACAACGCCTTTATCGCCGCATACCGCAAACACAGGCACGACGGGTCGTTTGATATCAGCCTCAACTATATTTCCTGTCCGGATCTGGAGAACCGGGTACTGATTCTTTCCGACCCCATGCTGGCCACTGGCTCTTCCCTGGTCAAAACCATCCAATACCTGCGGGCCGAGGGCCGCCCTTCCCAGATCCATATCGTAACGGCCATAGCCTGTACCGTGGGGATTGAATACGTCCGCCGGGAAGAACCAGCCTGCAAAATCTGGTGCGGAGCTATCGATGACGAACTGACGGCGAAGGGTTATATCGTACCCGGACTGGGTGATGCCGGGGACCTCGCTTTCGGCAGTAAGACCCAAATGTGAGTCCACTTTCACGTATCGGGTTTTTTACTTATTTTCATGGGTATTTGCAAATCACTTCCTATGAAATTAGTTGACTTACCTGTCAGAAAAAGGCATGTGCATATGAGAAGAATTGTTTTAGCCTTTATTTGGGGGGCATCTTTAGTACCCGGATCAGCAGCGGCTCAGGACCCTGCTTTTTCCCAGTTTTTTGCATCCCCCCTCTCATTGAATCCTGCCCTTACGGGTAAATTCAACGGCTCCCTTCGTGTGGCAGGAAATTACCGCAACCAATGGCCCCAGATCAACAACGCGTTCATCACCTCCACGGTTTCCGTCGACGGTAATATCCTCGGAAGCAGACTGCCTGCGGGTGATGCCTGGGGTATCGGCGCATTGGCCATGACCGATAAAACAGCGAACGGCATACTTACCAGCAATTATTTTTCCGTATCCACCGCTTATCAGAAAGCGCTGGACGAAAATGGCTGGAACCAGCTGGGCATCGGATTCCAGGGTACCTATGCGAATAAAATGCTGGATGGTTCCAAACTGCATTTTGAAGATGAACTCGACCAGCAGGGCGGCTGGACCATACCCAGCCAGGAAGTGATTGACGGCCACCAGATCAACCTGAATTATTTTGATTTGAACGTAGGCGCGCTGTATAACGGGTCCACAGACGGCAATAATAATTTCTACTTAGGCGCCTCGGCATATCATATCATTCAGCCTAAAGAATCCTTTACCGGAAACTCCTATTACGTATTGCATCCCCGCATTACCCTTCACGGCGGGTATTCATTCCCGTTATCTTCCGGTAATAATGACAACTTCATGCATTTCAGCGGATTGTTCAGCAAACAGGCCAACGCCACCAATGCCATGCTGGGAGCAGCCTGGTCCAACAACCTGAGCGGTAATGATGCGAGCCCCATCAACTTCTACCTGGGCGTCTGGGCCAGGTTCAGCAATCTGACCGATGCCATCATTCCCTATATTGGCCTGGATGCCGGGCCCTTCACCGTAGGCATGTCGTACGATGTGAATGTTTCATCGCTGAAAAGCGCTTCCCAGAGTCAGGGTGGCATTGAGATCTCCCTGATCTATATTAAAAAACCGTCAGAAGGAACAAAATCGATCCCCTGTCCGAAGTTCTAGGATTTCTTTGCGCTCACATAGGGATTTCCCTTTACGATGAACCGGTAGAGACGTTCAGCATCTTCCCTTGCGGACTCCACGCCAATCCTTTTGGTGACGAGGATCTGATCCTTTTTGTAGGTAAAGCCATCGTCTTCAATGTATATTTCACCGGATAACAGATGGCTTCCCGAATGCGATTTGTTCATACCCAGCGCACGGGACACATTGCCGGGACCTCTGGTGAGGGTGTGATCCAATACTTCTTTTCCGGTTCTCTCCAGCATCACCGGTATACCCTTTACCGGTTCAAGGGCGCGGATCAGCACCACATGCGGGATGCCTTTTTTATTGGTGACCACATTAAATAAATGATGCATGCCATAACAGATATAAATATAAATGGTACCCGGCGAACCATAAATGGGTTCCGTACGGAGCGTTCTCCTTCCGCCAAAGGCATGACAGGCCCTGTCTCCTTCGCCCGCATAGGCCTCCGTTTCCACGATCCTACCCGATGTGATCACCCCGTTAAAACGCGTCACCAGTATTTTACCCAGCAGTTCACGCGAAATTTTCAACACATCGGTTCTGTCATAAAAGGATTCATCGAGTTTTTTTGTTGTTCGGGACATATACCTGGCTTAAAGCGTAAATTAGTGCTATATTCAACAGCTTTAAAAAACTGGCTTGTTTAAAGAAATTGTCATTGCCATTCAGGCCTATCGGAAGGCCCATCTGTTCATCGGCAAACATAATTTATGGAAATGGATCCTGATCCCGGGGTTCTGTTACATGATCCTGTTCAGCGCAGGCATCTATTTTTTCTGGATTTCTGCTGACAGTGCCGTCTCCCACCTCAGTCAGTTCATCGGGATTGACCGCTGGTTGCGCCATCAGCACAACGCTGGCCTGAGCTTTTTGTTCATGATGGGCGGTATAATGGTCCGGCTCACGATGATCTTCTTTTATTTTTCACTTTTTAAATATTTATTCCTCATCATAGGCTCACCGGTATTTGCCTATCTGAGTGAAAAAACTGAGTCCATCATGGAGGAAAAAGAATTCATTCCTCAACGGGCGGCCATTTTTAAAGACATTGCCCGGGGCATTAAACTGGCCTTACGGAACTGTCTCTGGCAAACCGTGTATACCGTTTCCATCCTCATATTGTCCTTTATTCCCCTGGTGGGTTGGATCACACCCTTAATTTCATCTCTGGTGGAATGTTATTATTACGGCTTCTCCATGCTGGATTACAGTTGCGAAAGGCACGGGCTCTCTCCATCGGCCAGCATCCTGTACATCAGTAAACGGCGGGGCCTGGCTGTGGGTAACGGAATGGTTTTTTACCTGATGCACTTTGTCCCGTTTGTTGGCTGGGTACTGGCGCCTTCTTATGCCCTGGTTGCCGCTACGATCAGTCTTTATCATCAGAATCTGGAGGAATGACAACACCCGCCACCGTTTATTTAATTCCCAGCTTCCTCGAAGAAGATTCGCTTCAGGTATTGCCGGATTATATTACGCAGGCCGTTAAAGCCTGTGAGGTATTTTTTGTGGAGAATGAACGCAGTGCCCGGCGGTTCCTGAAAAAATTATGGAAGGAAATGGAGATCGACCGCTATGCCTGGTTCGTTATACATAAGTCGGAAGACGGTGCCGTAGCGGAATTCCTTCAACAGGTGAAACAGGGAAAACAGATCGGCATTTTGAGCGAGGCCGGCTGCCCCGGTATCGCAGATCCGGGCCAGTTGCTGGTAGCTGCCGCCCATGAAGCGGGAGCCATAGTAAAGCCACTTGTGGGACCGAGCTCCGTTTTGCTGGCCCTGATGGCGAGTGGCATGAACGGCCAGCACTTTCAGTTCAACGGTTATCTTCCGGTAGACGCCACGGCCAGGAATAAGAAAATCAGGGAACTGGAATTACTTTCCCAGAAACAATCTTCCACCCAGATTTTTATTGAAACCCCTTACCGAAATCAGGTGCTGCTGAACGCCCTGCTGACAAATTGCAAGTCTTCAACCCGGTTGTGCGTGGCCGTTAATCTGACCGCAAAAACGGAGTCGGTTCAAACGAAAACCATGGAGGCCTGGCGCAAGGAAAATCCCATATTGCCCAGGCAACCCGCCATTTTCCTGATCAACGCAGAAAATTAAGGGCTGTATGGATTTTGCATTGTCCGGGCGTCTTTCATGGATAAAATACTGTCCACCACATACACGGAAGTTCCTCGCCAGGGAACGGTGGACATATACTCTTTGTAATGCAACTCGAATTCTTTTCCGCTGTTGGACATTAACTGATTGGCCACCTTCTCATTCACCACGGAAAAACGGAACTCGTAGGATTGCACGGAACCTGTTTGGCCGCCCTGAAACCCAGCCTGGATCAATCTTCCTTCATAAGTTTTGAAAACATATCCTTTCTTCATCAGGTTATTCAGCTGGCCGGCCTTAACGCCTTCGCCAAAAACCCAGAAAAAACGCCAATACAGAAACAATCCTCCTCCGACAACCAGGATTAAAATGAAGATGGTCAGGAATTTTTTCATAATTGTTTGGTTTTATAATCCGTGTTTGTCTGCAAGGTAAACCAACGCGGCCAACGGGCTTACATCGGCCCCGCCCCAATGGGCATGAAGCCTCCCCATCACTCTCCCATGCGAAAATATGTTTTTCATTTCTCTGTTTGGCTTCTGATGCGTAAAAAATTGTGTTTACCTTCGATCATCAAAATGTAAGGACCCATGCGGATTGGCATTGTTTGTTACCCGACTTTTGGAGGAAGTGGCGTGCTGGCCACCGAATTGGGCAAGGCGCTGGCAGAAAAAGGGCACCAGGTTCATTTCATCACCTACCAGCAGCCGGTGCGTCTGATTGAATTCAGTGCCAATATTTTTTATCACGAAGTGCGGGTGGCCACCTATCCGCTTTTCGAATATCCCCCTTATGAAACTGCGCTTTCCAGCACCATGGTGGATGTGATCAATAACCACCAACTTGACCTGTTGCACGTGCACTATGCCATCCCGCATGCATCGGCCGCCTACATGGCAAAAAAAATCGTGGCCACGCGTGGCAAAAACATCCCGGTGATCACCACCCTGCATGGAACAGATATTACGCTGGTGGGACGCGATAAAACGCTGGCCCCGGTAGTGGCTTTTTCCATCAACGAAAGCGATGCCATTACTGCGGTATCTCAAAACCTGCGCGACGAAACCTATAAGATCTTCGAGATTAAAAAAGAAATAGAAGTAATCTACAATTTTGTGGACGTCACCCGCTTCCGTAAAAAACCGATAGATGCTTTTCAAAAAGTAATTGCGCCCAACGGGGAACGCATCCTGGTGCATGCCTCCAATTTCAGGAAAATAAAACGGGTGCTGGATGTGGTCCGCATCTTTGCAGAAATAAATAAAAGGATACCTTCCAAACTGCTGTTCGTCGGAGACGGACCGGAAAGGCCGGAAACGGAAAACCTTTGCCGGGAACTAAACCTGTGTGACCAAATCCGTTTTGTTGGCAAGCAGGAACAGATAGAAGAAATCCTGGCCGTGGCAGATCTCTTTATCCTGCCATCCGAATATGAAAGTTTCGGACTGGCGGCGCTCGAAGCCATGGCGGCTGGCGTCCCTTTAATTTCCAGCGATGCCGGCGGTTTACCGGAAATCAATGTGAATGGGAAAACCGGTTATATGAGTGCAGTTGGTGATGTTCATTCCATGAGCCGCAATGCCATCTCCATCCTGAGTGATGATGCCGTATTGGATGCATTCAAACACAATGCTGCCGAACAGGCGAAGAGATTTGATATCAACCAGATCGTTCCCCAATATGAGCAATTATACGACCGGTTCCTGAATGCGCCTCATCTTCTCAACCATTTCTCCGGATCGAAGAGATGATCTTTTTCGTCTGAGAGTACAAAATCGAGCTGACCGATATCCGCCAGTTTACCCAGGGTTTGACCGGTACTGATCTGCTGGCCTTTGGAAACACTAACCGAAGCCAGGTTGCTGTAGGTGGTAAAATATTTTCCATGCCGGATCATGACGGCAATCACATCCCCGACATTAAAAATACTCTGAACCTGTCCTTTGAATACGGCATTAACAGATGTGCCTGCCGGGGTTTCAATGGTGATGCCCTGATTATCATGTATAATGCCCTTGATGTATTCATGCGGACCAAAACGCATCGCTATATTACCCGCAGAAACCGGCCAGGGCAGGTGCCCGCGGTTTTTCTCAAAATCATCAGACAGGGCAACATCTGCTGTGGTATTAAAAGTAGTTCCCGGTTTGGCTGCCGGTCGCCTGATCGCGGCATTGCTGGCAACGGCTGCGGAAGGATTCGTTTTCGTATTCTCCGTTTTCTCGGGTGGGTTCGCCGCTGCATTGGCAGCCGCCGTTTTCTTGGCTTCCCGGATGGCTTCCTCCCTGGCACGCCGGATGGCGGCGGCAATGGCGTTGCCCAATTTCTGATCCTGTCTTTGTTTCAGATTCATTTCCTTTTTGAGCTCCTTTTCATGGGATTGCAGACCGCTGACCACTTCGTCTTTTTCCTTTTTTTCTACTTCCAGCACCTCCTTTTCTTTATTTTGTTTGGTAAGGGCCTCATCCTTTTCCAGACGCTTTGTTTTCAGGCCATCAATTTTATTCTGCAGAAGATCATGTGTTTTCTGGATGTTGGCGGCCCGCTCTTCGCGGTAGGTACGGTACGATTTCAGGTAGGCCACCCGTTTCACAGCATCGTTGAAATTGTTGGCGGCAAAAATGAAATTGAGGTAGTCGTAGTTGGTCCGGTTTTCATAGGCATAAATAACACTTTCCGCATATTGTTTACGCAGGGTATCCAGTTCCTTTTTAAGCTTCAGGATCTCCGACCAGGAATTGTTCATGTCGGCCTGGATGTAATTGATCTGCTGGTTTATATTGGAAATGGCGGCAAGCCTTAACCGGAGCCGTCTTTGCAATAGCGCCAACTGGCCCAGTGTTTCTTTTTTATTTTTCTTGGTAACGTCCAGTGAATGCTTTACTTCTTCAATCTGATGCTGAATGGAAGCCCGCTCTTTTTCCAGATCGCTGCGGGTTTGTGCAGGAGTCTGGGCAAATGACACCGCTGCGGAACAAAGCAAATAGAGAAAAAGGAATACCGGTTTTCGCATAGCCGTCTTGAACGTAAGGGTGAAAGTTACTGTATAACGGCTATTTCTGTTTATAATTTTTTGGAATACTGAAGGGAAAGTTTAAAGGTTCGTTAAAAGAATATTGCTTGAAAGTGAGTTCAATATCCAACCGTGCTTTTTCTGCAACGGCAATTTTACGGTAGGTGGAAAAGAGTACGCCCGTTTTTTTTTCGTAGTCCCCATAGGTGAGGTCACAGGACCGCGCACGCAGCCTGTCCACATCATCCAGTTTGCTGTGCTTGATGCTGTAATCCTCTTTATTCAACGTGATGTAATTCCGAAAAATTTGTCCTTCGTCCAGCAGAGAAATTCCCTGATCATCTTTCCGGTAAAACACGATATTGCTGTCCAGATAAATCGGGTTGCCCAGAAGCAGAGACTGCAGGGTTTGAAAATCGAATGGCAGATGGGTGATCTCCTGGAGATAACTGACGGACCGCAGCTGATAAACTTTATCCAGTTTGCTCAGCACTTTCACACTATCCGGCGTAATCACCGCGCGAAATGCTTCGATACCCAGCAAGGCATTGATGGAAACCCAGATCATTTTATCTTTCTGCAACCGGAGAAAGGCATTGAATTCGTAATCCTTTCCATCGCTCCCCTCGTAATGCACTTTTATTTTCGCCGAAAAAGTATTACAGTCGATGAGGTTGCTCCTGATGTGGCCATACAGAGCCCGGATATACCGGATGGAATCCGCTTTGAGGTCCACCGGTATGGAAGTATCCGCCCTTTTTACAACCAGGGTGTCTTTTTTGGCGATGGCGGTGGTGATTTTCTTCGCGGAACGGCAACCCACAACCGAAAACCCGGCTACCAGCACTGCGGCTATCACGATCAGCAAAACGAAATTCACTCTGATTATTTTAATCATAATTATCTTTTTCCGGTATGACCGAATCCGCCTTCGTTTCGGTCCGTCTCCTGGAGGATTTCCACCTCTTCCCAGGTTACTTTTTCAACGGAGCCAATCACCATCTGGGCAATCCGGTCACCCGGATGAATGATCTGGTCCCGGTCCGACAGATTGATCAGGATCACTTTCAATTCCCCGCGATAGTCGGCGTCCACAGTGCCTGGTGAATTCAGGCAGGTGATGCCCTGTTTGATGGCCAGCCCGCTGCGTGGACGAACCTGGGCCTCATAGCCCGTTGGAAGCTCGATGAATATACCAGTAGGTATCAATTGCCGTTCCAGCGGACGCAGGGTTACCGGCTGGGGAATATCTGCCTTGAGATCCATTCCTGCGGCCTCAGCCGTTGCATAGCCAGGAAGCGCATTGGATGATTTGTTGATGATCTTAACCGCGAGTGATGGCATGGGCGCAAAGATAATTAATCCGGTTTCTTCAGCAATACAACCGCATAGGCAACAACGCCTTCTTCCCGGCCCACAAATCCCAGCTTTTCAGTGGTGGTGGCCTTTATGGAAACCGCGTCTTCATCGATTTCCAATATTCCGGAGATCACCTGGCGCATTTTATCGGCGTACGGCATGATCTTCGGCCGTTCCAGACAAACTGTTGTATCCAGGTTCCCGACGGAAAACCCCTTTTCACGAACCAGCTGAAATGTTTTAGTCAGTAATATCTTGCTGTCAATGTCTTTATACGCTCCGTCAGTATCCGGGAAATGCATCCCGATATCCCCCAGGTTCAGCGCACCGAGGAGGGCATCACAAATGGCGTGCAGCAGCACGTCGGCATCACTGTGGCCGACCGATCCTTTTTCGTGAGGGATCTGGATACCCCCCAGCCAGAATTTCTTTCCCTTCGCAAGCTGATGATAATCGTTTCCGAAACCAATCCGGTACGCCATGCTTCATGAATATTAATAAAAAAACCGCTTCAGCAGCGGCTAAATTAATCAATCCACTGTTGAAACGGTTTTCTGTAAAATCTTTTATTGATCGTTGGTCGTATTCGGTGCATTGTCCCCGCCATCGAGGTCAAAGGTCAGCCCAAACCGGATCGTATTGGAAAGGGGGTTACGCGTGATGCCACTGCCGGAAGGAACCAGGTAAGAAAAATTCAATCCGAGCATATTGTATTTCAGGCCAACACCCATGGTGAAATATTGTCTTCCCCCCTGGCTCTTGTCCTCGTAAAAATATCCGAGCCGGAAAGCGAATTGCTCATTGTAGGTATATTCAGCACCAATAGAAGCATTGATTTTCTGCAATTGGCTGCCGCCGGAAAAAGAGTTGAACCAGCTGCTGGTTACGCTCTGGTTATGATATTTATCCACCGCGAGGCTGTCCGTTTCCGTAATTCCGGTATACGAAGGAGGCGCGGGCACCAGCAATTTATTCAGATCCAGACCGAAGCTGAGTTTGTTCTGATCGTCAAACACTTTGGTATAGGTGGCGCCGATGCCCAGGTTGGCAGGAATGTATTCTTTTTGGGTAGCATCATTGGTATAACCGATTTTGGTGCCGAGGTTGGACAAGGATGCACCGAATGCCCAGCCCTGTTTGTTGGCGTCGGTCAGATTATAGTACAGGGTCAGATCGGCCGCAACGGCATTCCCGGCCTTATACGCTGAAATACTGCCACTTGCAGCAGCCGCTCCAAGGGTTAAGTTGGAATTGATATAACGAAGGGCCAGCCCCAGAGACAAATTATCTGACAGCTTTCTGGAGTATCCCAAATCGACTGAGAATTCCCGGGGTCTTCCTTCTCCCCAGTTATTACCGTTATAATCTGAAAACTGGATGCTGCCCAAACTGAAGTACCGGATCGAAGCAGAGATGGCCTGCAGATTATCCAGTTTGTGGTATCCGGCAGCGGTCAGCATGTATACATCGTTCAGTCCCAAGTCCTTAAGCCAGGGAGTATAAGTCAATCCTATCCCGGTATTATACTGGGAAAACGGGGTTTTGGCCTGGTTGTAAAAAGAAGCATTCGCATCGGGGGACGTCGCCAGTCCGAGTTCACCCATGGATCCTGCCCGGGCGTCGGGTGAAATACGCAAAAATGGAACGGCCGTTGTTACGACATTCACGTTTCCGTTACCGGTAGTCTGGGCACTCACGAACATTGTGGAAAACACACCGCACAGTAAAGCAGTTAGTTGAGAAAACAGTCTTTTCATGTAATTTATTTTAGCTTAAAAGGACACTGACCACATCAATGATACCCGAAAGACAGCAAAACAGTTGCCCCCGGGATCATTTCAGCTTTTAGAGGGTAGAAATTTTCAATAGCTAAGGTTGTGGTTGTAAATGAGTTATAATAACAGCGTCTATTCTTTCACACAATTCGGAAAAGGTGCTATAAGCTATACCGGCTCTCGAACGGAATAGCCTCCTAATTATTGCGCAATTTAAAGGATTCCGGTATGCTTTAAACTTCGCATTTACCCACGCCGGCCGGGAACGGTTTTAACATTCCCAAAGAGGGAATTTTCCCCCAAAGCATACTATATTCGCGTTCTCCTCGTATTGTGCATTATACGCGGTCTTGAATGACAATATTTGTTTTGAAAGAGCGTTTCTTCACTTAACATATCACGGTTAAATGCGTTTTCTATGAATCTCAAAAATCTCGTTATCCTTGCTTGCTGCGCCATGGTGGTGAGTTCGTGCAAAGATGGTAAGTTATTCGGCAAAAAGAAGGAATCTTCTGATGTAACCGGATGGAATTACAATGATAAGAATATGGGGGGCTACCAGGTTTCCAAGGAAAAGGAAGAACGAACTGGGCCAGGTCTTGTTTTCGTTCAGGGGGGTACCTTTACCATGGGCGCCACGGAAGAAGATGTAATGAGCGACTGGAACAACATTCCGCGCCGGGTTACGGTAAACTCGTTTTATATTGACAGAACCGAAGTAGCCAATGTGCACTACCGGGAATATCTGTACTGGATCGACAATGTATTTGAAGGGGATGAATATAAGGCTGTTCGGGAAGGCGCCCTGCCGGATACTCTGGTATGGAGAAGTGAACTGGCTTATAATGAACCTCTGGTTGAATATTATTTCCGTCATCCGTCTTATAACTACTATCCGGTGGTTGGGGTGAGCTGGAAACAGGCCCAGGACTTTTGTTTATGGAGAACCGACCGTGTAAACGAAAAGGCCCTGGTTGACCGTCAATTCATCAACAAGAATTCTTTAAAAAATATTCAGGGTCTTGGCCAGGAGAATTTCAATACGAAATCTTACCTCATGGGAGAATACCAGGCCACTCCCGGAGCAGCTGCCAAATCAAAGAAAAATGAACTGCGGAATCCCAATGGAACGCCGCGCACCCAGGTTACTTTCGAAGATGGTATCCTGTTGCCTTCCTACCGTTTGCCCACAGAAGCAGAATGGGAATATGCAGCCCTTGGTTTGATCAATCAGAACCCGGCTCCGAGCAAGAACGACAAGAAAAGAGGGGAAGAGCTGATTGCCAACAAACAGGTTTATTCCTGGAGCCAGAATGTAAACGGATTGCGTGATTCCCGCCGTGGAAGCTGGCAGGGTACGTTCCTGGCCAATTTCAAACGCGGATCAGGAGATAACATGGGTGTTGCGGGTGGTTTAAACGACAACGCCGTATACACAGCAGATGTCACTTCTTTTTATCCCAACGGTTTCGGATTGTATAATATGTCCGGTAATGTGAGCGAATGGGTGCAGGATGTTTATCGTCCCCTTTCTTCCCAGGATGTGGATGATGTAGCGCCATTTCGTGGTAACCAGTTTACCACCATGGATCTGGGCAAGGAAAACAAACCGGAAAGAGACAGCCTCGGCAGGATCAAATACCGGAACGTAACAGATGAAGAAAGCAAAGGCCGCCGCAACTATCAGAAAGGTGATGTGATCAACTATCTGGATGGTGACTCCCTGATTGCGGGTATAAATTATGGATATGGCAAAACCACGTTGATCAGCGATAAGTCACGGGTTATCAAAGGCGGAAGCTGGAACGACCGGGCTTATTGGTTAGGACCAGGTACACGCCGTTTCATGGAAGAAGATCAGGCCAGTTCAACCGTTGGTTTCCGTTGCGCCATGGACCGTGTGGGCAGTGCCGCCGGTAACGGTAGAAAAACCGGTATCAACTACAAACAAAGAAAACAGAACGCCCGCAAACAATAAGTTTTATCTCAAAGAATTGAAAAGCCACCCTGTGTATGCCGGGTGGCTTTTTTGTTAATTACATTTGTGCCCATGATGTCCATCGAAAGTTTATACGCGATTTTTCTTCAACATTCTTCCATCTGCACGGACAGCCGGAAAATGAAATCAGGTGACCTTTTCTTTGCCCTTAAAGGTGAGCATTTCAACGGAAACCTGTTTGCCGTCCGGGCGCTTCAGGAAGGTGCCGCCTATGCGGTGATTGATGAAAAGCCGGAAACGGAACACAACCGGTTTATACTGGTTGAAAATGTTTTGGAAACCCTGCAGGCTCTGGCCGGTTATCACCGGGACCAGTTTAAAATACCATTTATCGGCATCACCGGAAGCAACGGAAAGACCACCACCAAGGAATTGATCCATGCCGTTCTTTCCGGCACTTACCGCACGTATACTACGGAAGGAAACCTGAACAACCACATCGGCATTCCCCTCACGATCCTGAAAATTAAACCCGATGCGGAAATGGCCGTCGTGGAAATGGGCGCCAACCATTTACGGGAGATAGCGGGCTACTGTGAGTATGCGAAACCGACCCATGGCATCATCACCAATTGCGGTAAGGCCCACCTGGAAGGATTTGGCAGCATCGAGGGTGTGCGGAAGGGCAAGGGTGAATTGTATGACTGGCTGCGTGCCCGGGGGGGAACGGCTTTTGTGATGTGGGACTACGATTACCTGCAGGAAATGAGCAAGGGCATCACGGAGATCGTTTCCTATGGAACCGTTGACGCCACTGTTACCGGAATTGCAGATGGAAGCGGTCCCCTGCTCCGGGTCAGGCTAACGCATGGCGCGCACAATAACAGCATTCAAACGCAGCTGGCAGGCAGATACAACCTGCCCAATGTACTGGCGGCCGTAACCGTGGGCACCTATTTTAAAGTTGATCCGTCCCTGATTAAAACGAGCCTGGAATCTTATCAGCCGTCCAACAGCCGCTCCCAGATCCTGCCGTGGAATAACAATACCGTGGTGCTGGATGCCTATAATGCCAATCCGTCCAGCATGAAGCTGGCCATAGAAAACTTCGCTTCTTTACCTTCCGGTGATAAAGTACTTGTTCTCGGCGCCATGGCTGAACTGGGTCCCGGCAGCCTGCAGGAACATGAAGAGATACTGCAGCAGATTGCTGCCTACCCATGGAAGGAGGTAGTACTGGTCGGCGGCGATTTTTTAAAAATAAAAAACAACCACCGGAATTTTAATACGGCCACCGAAGCCGGCGAGTGGCTGAAATCAAAAAATTTTCAAAATACATTTTTCCTGGTGAAAGGTTCGAGGAGTATGGGAATGGAGAGGGCTCTTTTGAAGAGTTCGTGAGATAAGGTTAATGGTTGATGGAATTTAATTTCGGATTCGCGACCGGATTCCATTAACCATTAACCCATTCATTTCTCCGCCGTCTCCGCTACAAACTTCACCACCGCATGACTGATGGGTTGCAAAGTTTTGATGTAAGCATAAATATAATTCAGATCCTCGTCCTTCATGGTGGCATACATGGTCCAGGGCATGATGGTTTGCGCCTCCCCCGGAGCAAGGGTGCGATGGGCCTGGGCGCTATCACGGTACTGGAAGAAACGTTGTAAAAATATTTCCTTTGTCCAGCTGCCAATGCCAGTTTGCTTATCCGGCGTGATGTTCGCGGAACGTACAACGGACCCGGGCATTTTAAACTCACGGCCACCGGCCATGGCCAGGCTTTCATCAAATTTCCCTTTTTCCAGCGGCGTATGGCAATCGTGGCAGGATGCGATGGTAAAAAGATATTTACCCTGGGCCACAGAATCGTTCTTATCTGTGGGAATTTTTTCCGGCGTGGCTTTTTCGGGAATGGTATTCAGGATAATGTTCATGGGAAAATCGGATTTGGATTCCTTCACCGCGTTTTCAATGGGTGGAATGCTGCGGAGATAGGCGATCACCGCCTTGATATCTTCGGGATCTGCGTGTCCGTAATTGTGATAGGGCATCACCGGGAAAATGGCTTTCCCGCTCTTTCTTACGCCGGTGGTGATGGCGCGGTAAATTTCACCGTCCGTCCAGGAACCGATGCCTGCCGGGGTAATGTTGGCAGAAAAATAAACACCCGGAAATCCCTCGGACTTGTCAAACCGCTGTCCGCCTTCACCCAGCGTGGCCGGATCCATGGGCATGGCATACTGGGAAAAATTCCGGAGGCTGTGGCAATCCATGCAGACCATCACGCTGTGTGCCAGGTATTTCCCACGCGCCGTATTGGCGGCCGTTCTTTCAACCGTGATCTGCGGCGCAGGGCCTACATCCGGTAAAGCAATCTTAACATACGCGGCAACAATCACCAGGAGTAATATAACAATGAGCACTAAAATGCCCAATACTTTCAGGATTTTTTTCATGTCAATGCGGGTTAAAAATGATTGGTTATAGTTAGCTCCTTATGGTTCGCAGAATATCTGTTTTGTTGCAAATTGGTTGGGATTATGCCGGGCGACACATCTACTGTAAAATCTCCCGCAGAAAGATAATACTTTTTACCGTATGCTGATCATGGAGCTCAGGGGAGAACGGCGGTTTCTGAAATCCATCATGTCCACTTTTACCGTGCCGACACTGATGGGGCTTTCCACACGTACGGGAATATGATTGGGGTCGTCGCTGACCCAAACGGTCATTTTTTCACCACCCTCAAAAATGGTCCCTTTGATCAGCAGGGGTTTGAATTTAATGGCATGGAACTTACCATATTTGGTTTTAATGATTTCTTTGCCCAGGTAGCGGATGTATAGATCATACACCTGATTATCCAGGAACATGGAAAAGGGGATTTTATCTCCCGGCTGCATTTTACTGAAATCTATGTTCCTCGCATAATACAGGGAGCTCAGCACGTCCTGTATGCAGGCGGGTGTTTTAAAAACGCCGGCATTGGTGATCACTGTATTGGCCTTTTTATTAAAACTGTTGTTTTCATATTTCTTATAAGTCCCTTCATTCACGTTCCGGATAAATTTATAAGGCTGAAGGGTGGTCGTGTCGATAAAGGATTCATACTTATCCCGGACCTTGAAAAAATTATCGTAGAAATTATAGGTGTGGCCCTCGCCGGTGACGTGAAAAACCGGCTTCCCGTTCAGCTGCTCCAGCACCGTGCTGAACGTGGCTTCGCCTGCGGCAATATATACCCCGGCCAGTGTATAGTAAACGCGGTATACGATGGTTTCATTCGCCTGAAATGCCGTATTCTTCATGTCGCAAAGATCATCTCCCGCCCGAAGCGGAAAAGAAACGGCCATCAACATAAGCAATCCGATCCCGGTAATAGATTTCATCTGCTGCTGAATAATTTGATCCTTAAAATTAATAAACTCCCGATCAAAGCAGGTATAATTAAATTGATCAGCCATATTCCCAGCGACACTGCCAGGATGCCTGCTGTGTTGAATGTAAATACACGGAAGATCTGGATACCTGCTTCCCACCGGAGTCCCAGATCTGTTAAAAACGTTAACGAAGGAACCATGGCCATCACCACGAACATCACCCCAACGCCCACAAATACCTGTAATGCGTCAACGTTTACAGCAAAAAGGGAAAACAACAGAAGATATTGCAAAAGGAATACCGCGTACCGGACCAGAGAAATGAAAAGGATCTTCAGCAGCATCCGGTTACTGAAATTTTCCGGTATATAAATGGCCCTGTTGTATTTTATCAGCAGCCGGTTTACCCGGTGAACCAACGGATCGAACCGGAAATAGAGGGTGGCCAGAAGGACGGCGGACAACAGGGTCATGAGAAGCATTACTTTTAAATACGGTGCAAAGGGCAGTACTTCCGGGTATGCAGGAATATAATGCGCGAAAAGAAATAATGCAACGGATCCGGCCAGCAGGGTGATAAGCATCTGGGCCATGCTGCATACAATGGCCGGCGCAACGGATCTGACCTTGTTGCCGGGATCCACATAAAGCATCCTGCCGAGATATTCTCCCACGCGGTTTGGGGTGAAAGAAGCAATGCAGGCGCCAGCCAGTATGGCCTTAAAGGCCCTCAGATAGCCCACCCGCTGGATGGGCAACATGGAGATCTGCCACTTGGCTGCTTCCAGTCCCCAGTTCACCCCCATCAGTGCAAACATGCAGTACAATTTCCAGCATTGTTTCCCGGTAAGCGCTTCGCCGATCTGATGAAGAGAATTTTTCCATCCGCGCTGTTGTTGGAGTTGTCTGGATACGGTATAAAATAGAAACAGGATAAGCGCCGGTCCAACCACATAGTTGAGGATTAATTTGATATTTTTGTTCAACGCCACATTCAAAAATAGCGTTCCTCTTGCAAAAGAATTCCAAAATCATATTGGGTATTGATCCGGGCACCCTGATGATGGGTTACGGACTCATCCTTGCGGAGGGCCAGCAAATGCGACTGATCGAAATGAATACGCTCCGTGTGCCCGCGCGGCTGGATGCCTACCAGCGCCTGGAACTCATTTATTTTACGGTGCAGCAACTGATCGTTCAGCACAAACCAAACGACTTCGCCATCGAGGCCCCGTTTTTCGGAAAGAATGTACAGAGCATGCTGAAGCTGGGAAGGGCCCAGGGTGTGGCGATTGCCGCGGCCATGCAATCCGGCATCCCCGTAACGGAATACGCCCCCCGCAAAATAAAACAATCCATCACCGGTAATGGCAATGCGGGAAAGGAACAGGTTTGGAAAATGCTGCAACAGATTTTACATATCCGCCAGGAGATCGATCAACTGGATGCTTCGGATGCCCTCGCGGTCGCCCTTTGTCACCATTTCCAGGGTGGCCATCCTGTATCCAAAGAAAAAAAACTGAACGGCTGGGGAGATTTTGTGGCCAGAAACCCGGGGAGGGCGAGGTGACGGGCTAATTTGATAATGTGTAAATATGTAAATGAAATACAGTGCAAAATCAGAAATTGACGGAGTTATGATGATGCATTCAAGGCATTTTCACATTTGCACATTTACACATTTACACATTATCACAATTACACATCTGCCTTCAGCTTCCCGATAATTTTCTCCTGCGCACTCCTGAACTGGTCCTCTGAAAACTTTAATTTGGGCCTGTTGAAATTGAGGTCGTCGATGTTGTTGATCGGAACCAGGTGCATATGGGCATGCGGAACCTCGAGGCCGACCACCGCAATCCCGCAGCGGTTGCAGGAAAAAGATTTTTCTATGGCGCGGGCTATGGGCTGGGCAAAAATCAGGATCCGCGAAAGATAGGTTTCATCCAGGTCGAAGAATTTGTCAATCTCCACTTTGGGTATCACCAGCACATGACCTTCACGCAAGGGGTTGATGTCCAGGAAAGCCAGAAAATAATCGTCTTCCGCGATCCGGTAACTGGGAATGGTTCCCTGTATGATTTTTGAGAAGATGGACATTTTCATTTCGGCATTAAACAGTAATATTTTCTACTTTAAATTTCAATTTTCCAGCGGGAACATCCACTTCTGTTACTTCTCCGATCTGTTTACCGAGCAGTCCTTTTCCAATGGGGGAAGAAACGGAAATTTTACCCTGTTTAAGATCGGCCTCTTTTTCAGATACCAAATGGTACGTGGCCTGCTTTTTATTATTCAGATTGGTAACGGTCACTTTGGTCAGGATGGATACTTTACTGGTATCGATATGCTCTTCATCCAGAATACGCACATTCGCCAGATCCGATTCCAACTTCTGGATCCTGGCTTCCAGCAGTCCCTGCGATTGCTTGGCGGCATCGTATTCGGCATTCTCCCGAAGGTCGCCCTTCTCCCTCGCTTCCGCGATGGCGTGTGAAGCTGCCGGACGATCCACAGACTTCATTTTCTGAAGTTCTGCTTTCAGATGTAGTAAGGCATCTTTGGTCAGATAAGTGATTTCACTCATAAAATCCTCCTTATTGTTTAGATAAAAGAAAAAAAATACAACGCCCCCGGGGAGGCGTTGCATTCGTACAAAGATAAGGAATCCATTTACAAAAGACAGGTCCATGGCCCGTTTTGGAGCCTCAGCGATCTGGGAAACCGGGTATTCTATTTATAAAAAATACGCGGAAAAATGGGCTTCCGGAGCCGAACTTCCTGATAGTCAATTCATCCTTATAAACCGAGCTTATCCAGCACCACTTTGGCCATCTTGTAAAAAGCCTCCTGACTGTACCCCGCTATATGCGGGGTAATCAATACATTATCAAAAGAGAGCAGGCGGTTCAACTGTTCTTTTTCGGCAACCGTGTACCGTTCCGGCTTTTCATTTTCAAGCACATCCAGGGCTGCGCCGGAAATCAGCCCTTTTTCGAGGGCACGGATAATTGCCTCATTCTCCTGCACCCTTCCGCGACTGCTGTTGATGAACCAGGGCGCTCTTTTTAAAGATGAAAAAAAATGATCATTCGCCAGATGCAGGGTTTCATCGGTTAAAGGAACGTGAAGACTGATCACATCGGCATAACGGCCCAACTGATCCATATTAGCTTCCTTAATGTTCCCTTTGGCAAATCCGAATTTATATTTATCGTAGGCGAGAATGGTCACATCAAAGGAAGAAAGCAATTTGGCAAATGAAGAACCGGTGTTCCCGAAACCGACAATGCCAACGGTCTTTCCGCTCAGTTCCGTTCCCCGGTTGGCTTCGCGGATCCACTTCCCTTCATGCACTTCCCGGAAGGCGCCGGGCATTTTATTCATTAAGGAAAGCAACATGCCCAGCACGTGTTCTGCCACCGCATTGCGGTTGCCTTCGGGACTGCTTACACACTGAATGCCCCTTGTTTCTGCAAAAGGAACATCAATCAGTTCCATACCGCTGCCCAGCCTGCCGATCCATTTCAATGCCTTTGCCCGCTCCAGGATGTTCCGGTCCACTTTCAATCGCGTTGTTACAATCAAACCTTCCACGTCCACTACAGCCGTTTCCAGTTCCGAATAGGTTAACTGCGGAAGATAAACAATCTCATATCCTTTATTTGTGAGCCTTTCGATCAGATAGTCATGAACCCTGGCAGTAACAAGTGCTTTTTTCATTCAAATGGTCTGGTTAAAAAAATATAAAATACCTGTCCACATCTGCAAACGACCGCTTCCGCATTATACGCCCTTCATTTTCCAGGTCAGATCGGCAAACTCGCGTATCGTAAGCTGTTCCGCACGCCGGCTGAATATCGCTTCCTGCAAAACCTCTTCGGTAAACAGACCCTTCACGGCGTTGCGCAACATCTTTCTTCTTTGATTGAAGGCCGTTTTCACGAGTAAAAAAAACATCTTCTCCGTTCTGGCAGGCAATGGATCCGACAACGGGGTTAACCGGATGACGCCGCTCTTTACTCTGGGGGGCGGCGTAAATGACTGCTCGCTGACTTCAAATAAAAATTCTACTTTGTAAAACGCCTGGATCAGCACACTGATCACGCCGTATATTTTATTCCCTTCCCTGGCGGCAATACGCTGGGCCACCTCTTTCTGGAACATGCCAATGGTGCGCTCCACCTGCTGCCTCCAATCCAAAATTTTAAAGAGGATCTGGGTGGAAATATTATAAGGGAAATTGCCGATCACGGTGAATTGTCCCTCAAAGGGGCTGTCCATCTTTAAAAAATCGGTTTCGATAATTTCCGGGATCAGCACAGGATACCTGATCCTAAGATAGGCCGCCTTTTCCGGATCTATTTCCACGGCTTTGAAATGGACGCCTTTCAAATCGACCAGGTATTTGGTGAGGGCGCCCGCACCCGGACCTATTTCCAGTAATTGGGTAAAAGGATTCTCCGCAAGGGCATCGACTATCTTCCGGCAAACGGCTTCATCTATTAAAAAATGTTGTCCCAGGGATTTCCTTAAATTCAGTGAAGACGGCAAATGGGTCATGGATGCAAAAATAAACGATCCGGTCAGGCTATTAATCGTATTTTTAATGCTCGAAAAAATTGAGTCATGAGTATTCCTGTACAAAGACCCGTAATCGGCATTTCCATAGGCGATATCAATGGCATTGGTACCGAGCTCATCATTAAGACCTTTTCCGACAACCGTTTGCTGGAACTCTGCACGCCTGTGCTGTTTGCCTCCAATAAGCTCATTAATTTTTATCGCAAATCCATTCCCGATTCCGTTTTTAACTATCAAAACATAAAAGATCTGACCCGTGTTTATCCCAAACAGGTGAACATCCTCAATTGCTGGGAAGAAGAAGTGAGCATTACACCCGGAACGCTCAATGAAACCGGCGGTAAATATGCTATCAGGTCGCTCGTAGCTGCCGTAGACGCGCTGAAGGATAAAAAAATTCAGGGCCTTGTTACAGCGCCTATACATAAGAAGAATATCCAGTCTGCCTCTTTCGACTACACCGGACATACCCCCTATCTTCAACAGGCCTTCGGCATGAAAGATGTGCTGATGCTGATGAGTTCAGAAAATTTCAGGGTCGGGCTGGTAACGGAACACATACCCTTAAGCGAGGTGGCAACAAAAATATCACGCGAAGCCATCCTGTCCAAATTAAACATCATGCGGGATTCCCTGATCCGGGATTTCGGAATTGACAAACCACGCATCGCCGTACTGGGCCTCAATCCGCACGCAGGCGATGAAGGGTTGATCGGACGCGAGGAAGAAGACATCCTGAAACCGGCCATCAAGGATGCCAAACACAGCATGCTCGTTTTCGGCCCCTACAGTGCAGATGCGTTTTTTGCGCGCAACCAGCAGCAGAAATTTGATGCCGTGCTGGCCATGTATCACGATCAGGGACTCATCCCCTTTAAATCACTGGCCTTTGGCGAAGGAATTAACTTTACCGCGGGCCTGCCGGCCGTTCGCACTTCCCCCGATCACGGAACCGCGTTTGACATTGCCGGAAAAGATAAAGCGGATCCCGGTTCCTTCATGGCGGCCGTTTTCGGATGCATCGATATCATTGAAAAGCGCCGCGACTTTAACGAAAATCACAAGAATCCATTGAAGAAAATGGGCTCCGTGGTGCTCGCCGGCGCTGAAGATGAAAAGATTGATGAAGGTTAATGTGGAAATGCGTTGTCTGCCCATGGTTACAGAAACAATGGCATCGCAATTGAAGCTTTCGCGAAGTTTTATATTATTAATTACCAGATAGTTATCCCCCATTCAGCCCAGCGGTTACCTCTTCCGACCCCGTTTCAAATTCCCACATTTTCAAATTATAACACATTTCAACATCAGCACATTAGCACATTAAACCATTTCCACATCAGCACATGCCCACATCAGCACATTCTCAAATTATCTCCTCCTCCCTATTGCAAATACCAAAACCGCTGTATATCTTTGAAACACCCTCCCCTGATACCTGATCGTTTACCCAACTGAACTAATCATTTGCGATTCTCTCCAATAGCTATGTGAACATTTTCACAGATTCTCATTATCCGATCCCTTTCTTTTGAATGACCTCTGTTCCCCTTTACAGCCAGGCATCATTACATTGTTCACTATCTGAAATTTACAAAATGAAAAGGATTATCAGGTTCGCTTTGCCATTATTACTGGCAACTACAGGGGGATTGTATGCCAACGCCATTCCCTCCCACACATCGGATTCCGCCAGCAGCACAAAAAGCATTACCCTGCACGGGAGCCTTGCTGTTTTTAATGCCGCCTACGGCAGAAATTATTTTGAACTGAACTGGAACACCATTGCCGGGGACTTCGATCATTTCGAAATTGAGAGAAGTCTGGACGGGCAGACTTTTGAAAAACTCGGAAACGTTAAATCCGGCGATCTTACGCAAGCAGGGCAGTATATTTTCCGGGATCATTTTAAGTCTGTTACGGCCCGCAACAATGATTTTTATTACCGGCTAAAGCAATTCGAGGCCGATGGAAATTTCAGTTATTCCAAAATACTGATCGCGAGAATGTACAATACGAAGTCACTGGCTTCCCTGAGTGTAACGCCGGATCCCGTGGCCAATGATATCCTGGTGAATGTGCAATTGAATGAAAATTCATTTGTCGTGATGAAAGTGATTGATGCGGATGGTCACGTGATGCTGAAAGAAAGTGGCAACGCCTCCAGCGGTTCAAGTACCTACACACTGAATGATACGCACAATCTGCTGAAAGGGCTCTATACCCTCGAAGTGACTGTAAACAGCCGTGAGAAACTGGTTATGAAACTCATGAAAGGATAGTTTCCGGTAACCGCTTTTACCGGATAATGCAAAGCCCTCCCTTTACCAAAGCGGAGGGCTTCTTTTTAGTTCATGTATTCCCCCGTTTGCCATTGCTTCCTGCGGTCCGTCAACTGCTGCCTTTGACGGAAAGGTAGGATTGCAGGCTTTTCACATAATTATCAAAAGCTTTTCTTCCCGCTGTGGTAATTCTGCACAGGGTGTGTGGATAGTTGTCCTTGAAATCCTTCTCCACGTCAATATATCCGGCTTCTCTCAATTTATTGATCTGCACGCTCAGGTTGCCGGCCGTGGCCCTTGTCCGCTCGCGGATGGAGGTGAATTCCGCCTCCTGATCACTCATGAGCAGCGAAACAATGGCCAGTCGCAGTTGAGAATGCAGAACGGGGTCGAGGTCTTTGAACATATTTTTGAGGGTTGATTGGGAGATGACGGTTGAACGTCTTTTGTTGCGAATTCGCACCTGATGTCCGTCATCCGTCAACCGTCATCAATTCATAAAATCATCACTGGCATTTCACCAACTCCTCCTCCGCCCTCTCCTGACCCCAATCCGGATAAAGTGGTTTGTGCTGTTGCTTTTTAAACAGTTCGATAGATTTTTCAAAAACAGGTTTTGCCTTTGCTTTTCCCCCACCGAACGCTTCCGGGGTATTCATGATGCTCTCGCCCTGGAGATAATATAACCGCGGATTGTCCGGATCAAGTTTCAGTCCGCTGGCGAGTGCGGCAGAAGCCTGCTGGCCGTAAGTTTGCCAGCGGGTCTGGGGATCCACCATCATTTGCTGGGTGGCGGACATATTCCTGAGCGCGTATATTTCAGCATTTTTTTCAATGACCTCCGCCTTATCACAAAGTGCATTGATGCGCGTTGAATTGGCGTCTTTGTCCAGTTGCGGATCGTTCCAGCCTGCGGTGGAAAGGGCAAGCCCGGCATAATAATAGGGCAGCCACTGGGTTTTCTCAGCATCGCCGATGCGTTCGAAGGTATTGGCAATTGCCTGGTAATCGGCCGTTGTTTTGGCCGTGCCAAAAAGGGCCAGGTTTTTTTTCATGGCCTCGTTATAGCGGTCGCTTTGTGCCGTTGCGCAAAGACCGGCCAGCATAAAAAGAGAAAAGAGAATTGATTTCATATAAAGACAATTAAGTGACAAATTAAAGGTTGTTGTTGATGGCATCCTGGGTCCTGTCCACACCCCAGCTCAAAAAACAACCGATGAAATAAAACCGCTGTGCCGGGGGTACAATGGCCTGCTTTTCCTGTCCGTTGAAAGAATAATTATATCCATACACCGCATTATAGCCAAGCACGTTGCTCATACTGGCAAACAGCACCACAAAGGTTTTCGCATTTTTTTTCCCTATGGACGGCACATATTCCATGCTGAAATTAAGGCTGTTGTAATCCTTGGTGTGTCCCTGGTCCGCCGTATAATATTTTCCGGAACTGTTGATCATGAAATCATAATAGGGCCGTCCGCTGGCATAGGTATACGTGAGATTGAAACCGGTTTTCCAATCCGTGATGAACCGCTTCGCCACAACGGAAACTGTATTTTTCGATGCAAAATTAGGTGTTATCGTTCCCGGGTAATCCAGGTAATCGCGTTTGGTATCGAGATAGGAATAACTGATCCAGTAGTCGAAATTTTTAAATGTTTTCTTGTCGCGCCAGAAAAATTCAATCCCTTTTGCATCCGCACTGCCGTTGTTGTTATAATCAAAATAATAATAATTCAGGGGAACAGTCTTGATGAGGTCTTTGTATTTTTTATAATAGGCTTCCACCCGGAAGATCTGATCCTTCGTCATCTTCTGATAATTGATGATGTAATGGGTTGCCTGCGCGAATCCCAGATTCGATGTATAGAACAGTTGCTGGTTTTCTGCCTTCTGATAAAAGATGCCGTAAGCGGCCGAAATCTGGGCGTCCTTACCGGTTTTATAGGCCAGGGAAATACGTGGTGCGAGATCGGATTTTCGGATCACGGAGGAATATTCATACCGCACGCCAATTTTTGCGGCCAGCTCGTTGGTCAGATAGATATCCGTTTCAGCGAATGCGGCATAAAGGTTGTCTTTCAGCCTGCGTGAAGTGTCCTGGTAAACAAAAACATTGTCGTTATACCAGTATTCGCCACCGAACCGGAAGGCGCTAAGACCGCCGAGTTTTTTTTCAAACACTGCTTTTGTCTGCGCCAGGTCCTGCCGGTTCTTCAAAAGGAAATTCTTATTGTACATCCAGATGATGCTGTTTGGATAGGAACGCGGCTGGTTGTCGGCCCCCTGCACCTGTTGCCGGATATCGTCCAGGTTGGTGCTGTAACTGGCGCTCAGATTCATTTTCCAGCCATTGTGCAGCAATTCGCGCCAGCTCAGGTTATTGTACCAGTTGTGGTTGCCCAGGTCAAAAGCGTTTTTCAGATAGGCGCTGTCTACATCCGGTCTGCGCAATCCGAGCTGGTTATAATTAAAGGTTGTATAGTATTTGATCATTCCGCCATTTTTTGTTTTGATGCGGAAATTGGCATCGCCGGAATGAAACTCGGGCAGCCGGAAATAATCCGGTGCCTGTTTCACCAGGCCGAAATAGAGGCCCACATTCACATAGTTGTAGGAAACACCCCATGAAGATTTTTTATCCTTTGCCAGTTGTTGGGTCCCTACGCCCGCCACAATGGGTGAGATGGAGGCATCCACCTCCGATTTTTCGGGCAGGTCAATGGATTCCAGCAATACCACGGAAGAAAGTGCCTGGCCATAAAGCGCCGAATAACCCCCGGTACTGAAGACGGTCCCTTTAAACAGGAAAGGGGAAAAACGTCCCCTGGTGGAAATGTCCGGAACGCTGGAATAATAAGGATTATTCACCAGACTCCCATCGATGAACTGTTTGGTTTCCTGGCTCGTTCCGCCCCGCACAAAAAGACCCTCCTGTTCACCTACCTGTTGTGCCCCGGGAAGTGTTTTGAGCGCCGCCGTGATATCCGCATTTGAACCCGCCGTGGTGGCCACGTCCAGCGAACTGAGCACCGCCCCCCGCTTGGAATCGCCGGCAGAAAAGGAACCGGCCGTGATGGTGACGGCCTTCATCTCATTCGGCTCTTCCTTTAACTGCAGGATCATTTCAATGGGACTGCCGCTGAGCCGGATGGGCTGCTCCAGGGTACGATATCCTATGGAACTCAGGCTGATCACCTGGTTTCCGGTATCTGAGGCGGAAAACCGGAAATTACCAGAAGAATCTGATGTGGCCCCGTCAAAACTATTTTTAATGGTGATACTCACCCCGGGTACCGGATGCCCTCTGCCGTCTTTCACTTTCCCGGAAATGCCGGTCTGACAAATCACCACCTGTATGCAGAAAAAAAAGGTTCCAAAACAGAACATTTTTTTAATCCACTGATTATTAATAACTTGCATCTTATAGCTCGGAAACATAAAAACAATTTAAGATTAAAATGAACGATCCCGGGCAGGATAAAACAAAAATAAAGTAGTTTATATTATAAACCAAAAAATACTCCTGGCAGGCTTTTGGTAATAATAAGTGTACAACTACACTGGCCATGCTGAAGGAGACCGGTTAATTTTGGGTGTCATAACAAAATTCTGTCCTTTAAAAGATTGCCATGCACTGGAGTTCCACAAACAATCAAAAGCATACCATAGAGCGTTTTGAACTTTTTGACGGCACTTCTCCCGAAATGGTGCTTCGCTACAATCCGGTTCAGCATTCCGGCAGGCTGGAACGCCGCCATAATCAGCTTCTCTTTTTTATGGAAGAGACGGGTATCCGGGGAAACAAATTCCTGTTTGAAAATGAGTATGGGGTGGAGATCGGCAAGATCTCTTTTGATAACACCCAAAACCTCGATGGGTATATTCAAATGGATAAAAAGAAAATCTCTTTTAAAATACCCCTGAATCCTGAGGGGGATGTTTTTTTCGTTCCCAATAAATTCCTGAACCACAATTTTCATTGCACCATTGAAACGGATCATTTTTCAGCGTCGGATAAAAAACCCTGTACGGCGTATTACGAAAAATACGCCTGTATGATCCTTGGCCTGTTCTGGTTTCTCTTTCCAGAATCCATTCCCGAAGCCAATAAGTCGGGCGTATCTCTGGCACTGCACTAATTATTTGAGCAGCTGCTTCATTTTTTTCTCATCACAATCAGAAAACCTTTTCCCGCGGGTACATGGATATGGCGGGGTGAAATGTCTTTTTGTTCCTCCTGATAATTTTCAATGCGTGGAATATCGAACACCACCGATGAAGCGCCCGTCTCCAGGCGGGTATAATCTATTCCGAGACTGCAATCCTGATCCTGTCCTGAAAAATTACCCAGGGCCAGCACGCTGCTGGTATCTCCTTTAAACAGCGTGACCCGGATGGCCGGGTTATCCACCGAGACCGGATGATGCTTTTCCCAGTAACCCATCATGGTCATTTTCGCGAGACCGGTTTCATCCCAGAATTTCCAAATGGCATCAGGCATCGTTTTCCCCCAGCCCGCCCGGTTGGTTATTCCGTAAACCATGCCCCGCCAGGGATTCCCGTCGTCCTGCAACATCTGTCCGGGAACACCGAAGGGTATGCCCGCAATTTCCGTGAGCCAGTAATCCGGTGCTGTATTGTAATTCCTGCCTTCACCGATCCACACCAGATCGATATACGGAAGCAGGTCCATATACAGGTTCAGACAACTCGCATAACCCGCTTCGGGATTGAAATGGTTCCAGCTGTGCATGTCGATCCGGGGGGCAGGCCGGTTATCATCCAGGATCTTCCTTGCCCGGTTCAGCGTGCCGCGGTCCAGAGAACAGTCATCAATATAAATCCCGTCAATGTGCATATGCTTTACCATCCAGTTCAGCCCGGCGATGTAAAAATTATTCAACCGGCTGTTGGGTGTGGTGATCAGCGAAAGATCGCGGAGACCGGCATAACGGCCGGTGGACAGGGGACTGACCCAGGCCGGAATATATTTCCTTCCGCGCAGCTGATCCAGCAGCCAGGGATCAGGGCCGCCGGGATGAATCAGCGTTTTTGCCGTTGCCCCCGGACCCGGAAAAATGATTTCACCCCCGAGACTGACAAAAGGAAAAAATTCCGGAAGGTTCACCGTGAGTTCACGCGTGGTGTAATAAACTTTTACTCTTTTATTATCCTGCTGCGCCGTTCGAATGAATTGGTTAAGTTCCTTTTTATTAATATCCGAATAGGGATAATTGATGAAGGGATACAGATCGTTGCCCTGATGAACATTGATGATGTTGGCACCTATTGAATCGGCCTGTTTCAGGAACTGGCTGCTTTCCTGCTGTCCCGAATGAAAATAACGGTCGTTGAACTGATTATTTCTATTCATGATTTTGAATGGCGTGATCAGTAGTTCAAAATCATAATGCAGCTTTTCATTCAGCTTCATTTCCCTGGATCCGGAATACGCATTCACCAGCACATCTTTTCCCAGTTCATTGACGTGCACGCCGCCCTTGCCGCCATTGCCCCAGGATGGCGGAAGATTCAGCGGGCCGAACGCATAATAGATATTCACCAGGGGCAGCCGGTAATTTTCTGCCTTCCATTTTATCCGCAGGCCGCCATTGACCGCTCCCAGCCACAGCGCATCCTGGTTCCTTGTGGTATCCCAGGTCCATGCCCATTGCTCCGGCCTTGTTCCACCCGCCTTATTCAGGCCCATCATATAGGTCGCTTTGTCTTTGTTCAACAGCAGTTCCAGCCGGATATCCCGGATGTGCAGATTCTTTTTTGCCGTCAGGGTGAGGTGATACCCGGCAAACCCGTCGAATTGCAATTCCCCCTCACACAGGAGCACACAGTCATCAGACGTACTGGTTACGTTCCAGGATACGACAGCAGCAGATTTTTGAATAAAGCTGATTTTGCCGGGTTTCAGGTGAATGAGTTCCCCGTTATCTTTTACAATTACAAAATGAAATGGATGATTTAACAACGGTTCACCCTGAGCCGAGAGCGATTGGTTTGATGCCGTAAAATAGGTGGATATTTTTTCGGGCAGTCCGTCTTCACCTATCTCCAATGACCGCCCGGAAATATGCAGCTCCTGATTTTTCCTGCTTACCGGCAGGAAGCCTTTTGGTACCCGCCCATCCATTCCATCGGTTGCATTTAACCAGGCCATCCGGCTCAGCCGCCTGCCTTCATTAAATCCATGATCCGCGATCAGCTCCCCGCTTACCGTTAACCGGATATTTATTTTTTTTGATACCGTTTGAAGGGTCCCTGTTTTTGCTGCCACAGATGCCTGAATGGTCATCTGTCCGGAATATTCACCTTTGGCTGCTTCCGGTATCCGTATCCCCATCCACAGGGCCTGCAACGCGCCCGATGGCACGTTTACCTTTTGCCCGAACGGATTACCCTCGTAATTGATGCCCTCGGTATTAAAACAGGTGACTTCTCCGGACCTTATCTGTTTACCCGATTTCGATTGGAGGTCAGAAAAAATAACGCGTATATTTTTAAGGTCTTTCCGGATGGCCCAGATGCCCGTCTGGAAAACAGCATATTCACCGGGCTGTGCCAGCAGGGAAAAATCCCCGGCATCATATCCCGCATCCAGCCATTTTAATTTTAAGGAATCAAACCATTGGATGGGCGCCTCCCGGTGATCGGGAAAAAGCAGAAAAGCTTCCTGTTTTATTTTGCTTGTAAAGTGTTGGCGCGCATCGCGGGTCGATATGTATTTCACGACCATGTTCTGGGCAAGAACCGCAGATCCAAAAACAACCAGAGAAATTAATAAAATAATTCTTTTCATCAGGCAACCTTTTATTGAACAGGCCCGAAGATCCGATGCAATGACGGATAAAACAAAAAGGCCAGGCTTAGAAAAGCCCGGCCGTTGTTGATCGTACCCTTTAAAACTAAAACTTAAAAATGCGCTTTATAAATTTTTGAATGAATCGTTCAGATTAATGGCCACCATTTTGTTTTGCCGGAATACCGGGATCCTGATCCGCGATTCCCGCACCACCGGATCGGGAGGCTGCAGCATTTGCGGTTGTACGTCACGGTGAATCCTCAGCTTAACCACATCCGAATAGCTGTACCTGGAATCGCAGTCAACCATTTTCAACCGGTAACAGACCTGATCTCCTTTCACTTCTTTCAGATGATCCGTAAAATGATAATCCTTCCTCACCGCGCAGCTTTCATCTGTAAAAATCAGGGCCGCCTCATTAAACTCAATGCCATCCAGGCTGCGTTCCAGCGTAAAATGACTGGTGTTCTGCTCCATGGCCGTTGACCAGTCCAGCTTCACCTCCCGGTTATTTTCCATCTCCGCATTAAAAGCCACCAGCGTAATCGGCAGGGGATCATTCACCGGTACACCATAGATCAGCGATTTAAACCAGAGGGCATACATCCTGTTTGCCGCATCGCTTCCCGAACTGCCCGTTTCTGCACCCACCCGCACGATGAGGCTGCTGGTATTGCGGTAAAAATTGTCGACGGTGGTTTCATCCGCACTGGTGGCAATACCCGCATAATTTTTTGTTGTGCCATCGAACCGCCTGCCTTCTTCCGCTGGATTGGCCAGGCAGCCTTTCACCGGTAAAAAAGTCATCACGGTGTTTCTCACCATGGAGAAATCATGCACCTGGTAGTAAGACTGGTACTCGTGGAGCTTTTGCCCGTCGCCGTCTATATCGAGCCCCGATACAAAGAACTGATTGACGGATACGGACCTTTCCGGATGATCATGGCTTACAAACGAAATCTTAAATTCCATCCACCAGTTGCTGTGTGCGGCTGCACTGCCGTTTCCATAACAAACCCTGGGCTGCCAGGCGTTGTCGTATCCCGTGCCGTGTTCCGGATCCTGATCAGGACCTTTCAGATCGATGTCCGATAAGGTAACCAGGGAACTGCTCCTGCCCTGAATTGTCAGCACGGCATCAACACCCATACCCACATTGGAGAATACATAAACTGCTCCGTCCTTCCCGGCGGCTTTGCAACCCGGCCCTGTTTTTAATTCCGGGTTCAGGAAGGAAGGCTCAGGAATTAGTGACTGTGCGTGAAGACACATACCGGTGGTTAATAAAATAAGAACTGCGACTATATTTTTAAAAAATCGTCCCTTCGCTGTGCTCTCCGGACGCTTTCCAATTTGTTTCATACTTATCTTGAACATGGGGATATAATCATGATCCCATAGTTATTGGAAACAAAGGCTTATTCTTCCTAAGGATTGGAAAAAGTATAACGAAAAACGAACAGTAAAAATGGATTCAGGAAAATTGGAAAGGGAAGTTAATCAGGAGATTGGTGCGGATTACTTGCAGGACAAAGATTGCAAGCGTTTTTCAGAAATGCAAGTGTTTGGGGAAATATTGTTTCAAATAGTTGGGGGATGAAAGGGTTGACCGTTGACGGATGACGGTTGACGGACTTCTATTGCCGATTCGCACATAGAGCCGGTCAACCGTCATCCGTCAACGGTCAACAAATAAATTCAAAGTAACTCCCCTACTTGTATTGCGGAATCAGCTCATTGGCCAATGCCACGGTTTTGCGTATGGATTCGTCTGTCAGGTTACCTTTTTTGAATTCTGCCAGTACATCAGACAATTTGTTTTCCATTTCCATGAGGAAATGTTCTTCAAATGCCTTGATCCTTTTTACCGGCACTTCCCGGAGAAGACCCTGTGTACCCAGGTAGATGATGGCCACCTGTTTTTCCACGGCAACGGGTGAATACTGGGGCTGTTTGAGGATCTCCACGTTACGGGCTCCCTTATCCAGTACCAGTTTGGTAGTGGCATCCAGGTCACCGCCGAATTTGGAGAAGGCTTCCATTTCCCGGTAAAGGGCCTGGTCGAGTTTCAGCGTACCGGAAACTTTCTTCATGGATTTGATCTGGGCATTTCCTCCCACACGGCTTACGGATATACCCACGTTGATGGCCGGGCGGATACCGGAGTTGAACAGGTTTCCTTCCAGGAAGATTTGTCCGTCGGTAATCGAAATCACATTCGTTGGTATATAGGCAGACACATCTCCGGCCTGGGTTTCAATGATGGGTAATGCAGTCAGCGATCCGCCGCCTTTCACCTGTCCCTTCAGGGATTCCGGCAGGTCGTTCATGTTTTTGGCCACGGCATCATCACTGATGATCTTGGCTGCGCGTTCCAGCAGGCGGCTGTGGAGATAGAAAACGTCACCGGGATACGCTTCGCGTCCGGGAGGACGGCGAAGCAGCAGGGATACTTCGCGGTAAGCAACGGCCTGTTTGGAAAGATCATCATAGATGATCAGGGCCGGGCGTCCGGTATCCCGGAAGAATTCTCCAATGGCCGCGCCGGCAAACGGAGCATAGAACTGCAGCGGAGCCGGATCCGAAGCCGATGCGGCAACAATCACGGTGTAATCCATGGCGCCCTGATCGGTGAGGGTTTTCATAATGCCGGCAACGGTAGACGCTTTTTGTCCGATGGCAACATATATACAAAACACCGTCTTGCCGGCTTTGTGAAATTCTTTCTGGTTGATGATGGCATCGATGGCGATGGCGGTTTTGCCGGTCTGACGGTCGCCGATGATCAGCTCACGTTGTCCTCGTCCGATGGGGATCATAGCGTCAATCGCCTTGATTCCGGTTTGAAGCGGTTCTTTTACCGGTTCCCGGAAAATTACGCCGGGCGCCTTTCGTTCCAGCGGCATTTCATGTTTACCCCCGGAGATCGGCCCCTTTCCGTCTATCGGCAAACCCAGGGTATTCACTACTCTTCCCAGCATGCCTTCTCCCACCTGGATGGAAGCGATCTTTCCGGTCCGGCGCACTTTTGCACCTTCCTTGATATTGCCGCTGTCTCCCATCAACACCACACCTACATTGTCTTCTTCCAGGTTCAAGGCAATGGCCTTTACCCCGTTTTCAAATTCCACGAGTTCCCCGCTGCTGACATTATTGAGACCATACACCCGGGCAATACCATCTCCCACCTGGAGCACGATTCCCACTTCTTCCATGTCTGCCGACACGTTGAAGTTGCTCAGCTGCTGGCGGAGTATCGCTGATATTTCATCTGATTTTATTTCTGGCATATAATCATTTTAAATATGATGCTGTGTTTTTACCGGATGGTAAACCGGTGCCTGGTTTTTACCGGATCTTATATATGAAATCGTTGCTTTCAAATTGTTTTCTGATCACGCTCAGGTCATACAGAATGCTCGCGTCTATCATCCGGCCGTCCACTTCAATTACAAACCCGCCGATGATGTCGGGATTAACGACGGACCTTAATTCCACCTGTTTCCAATCCGAGTTTTCCATGAGCCTGCCGGTGATGATGGATTTTACTTCTTCACTGGGGGCAACAGCGGTGGTGAGGGTAACGATGTGTATCCCCTTATAATCCTTATACTGCTTAATGAAAGTGGATACGATCTCCGGAAGATGGGATTCTCTTCCCTTCCGCACCAGCAGCCGGTTAAAGGAACTGCTGATCACACCGAGTTTTCCTGTTGTGAGCGCATCCAGGATCTTTTCTTTTTTTTCTCCCTGGATCACCGGGCTCTTCAGCACCCGCACCAGTTCCGGACTGGCTTCCGTGAGCCCATGCATGTACAGCATATCCGTGTAAACGGACTCCAGCTGGTCCTTTTCTACAGCCAGGTCTATCAGCGACTTTGCATACCGTGCGGCCAGGCGGGGATTGGGCATTTGTTTAATTTGACAATGTGGAAATGAGTAAATGTGTAAATGAAGGAACCTGAAAACAATTCCGAAACGGCATAAAAAGAATTTTCACATCAGCACATTTACATATTTCCACATCGATTAGTTTAGTTTCGCCTCAGCAGCAAGCTGCCTGATATACGTTTCCTGTTCTGATTTATTTTCCAGTTGGCGACGCAGGATCTTTTCGGAGACTTCCACTACCAGGTTGCCGATCTGATTTTTCACATCCGTGAGCGCCGCCATTTTCTGGTGTTCAATGGCTACCTGCGCATCGGTAATGATTTTGCCAGCTTCAATTTTTGCCTGGTCACGCGCCTCGGTGATGATCTTGTCTTTCGTATCCCGCGCTTCTTTCAGCATCAGCGCCCTTTCTTCCCGGGCCCTGGCCAGGAGCGCTTCATTCTCACTTTTCATCTGCGCCATTTCGGCCTTTACCCTTTCGGCTGTTGCCAGGGAATCGGAAATAGTCTTTTCACGGTCGTTGAGGGATTGCAGGATGGGTTTCCAGGCAAACTTCTTCAATACCATCACCACAATCACAAAAGCCAGCAGCGTCCAGAAAATGAGCCCGAAAGAAGGAATTAAAAGATCCATGAAAATAGTTTTATGTGCCGTATATGCTTGTGAAAAAAAATATACTGCATCCTCCGTCCTTTACTTCGGATACAGTATGAAGAATGTTCTAAACGAACATCGCCAGGATACCGGCAATGACGCCGAACAGTGCAACCCCTTCCACCAGCGCTGCTGCGAGGATCATGTTGGCACGAATGTCGTTGGATGCTTCCGGCTGACGGGCGATGGCTTCCACCGCGCCTTTACCGACCTGACCGATACCGATACCGGCGCCTATGGCAGCCAGACCAGCACCGATAGCACCTCCTGCATTCGCCCAGGGAGTTGTACTTAATAACATGGTTGCTAAATCCATACTTGTTAATTTATATTGGTTTAAAAAGCCCGTTGTTGTTACACGATCACGGCGTCATCATGACCATTGCCGCTGTGCGTGTTATGATCCTCTATGGCCTGCCCGATAAAAACCGCAGTCAGGTTCGCAAATATGAATGCCTGGATAAATGCCACCAGGATCTCAATCAGATAGATAAATACGGCAAATCCGATGGACACGGGTGAGAAACCCCAGCCAATCCCCTTGTTCAGTTCGCCAAAAATAAAGATCAGGGAAACCAGACAAATGATGATGATATGCCCTGCCACCATATTGGCAAAAAGACGGATAATCAGGGCAAAGGGTTTTGTGAATATACCCAGAATCTCTACCGGAATCATGATAAATTTAATCCCGAAGGGAACCGGCGGATTAATGATATGTCCCCAATACTGTTTGTTCCCGCTGAGGGTGATCACCACAAAAGAAATAACACCCAATACCAGTGTGAAAGCAATGTTTCCGGTCACATTGGCCGAACCGGGAATCAATCCGACCATGGTATTGATCAGGATAAAGAAAAATACCGTAAGCAGGTAGGGCAGGTATTTCTCGTATTTTGTTCCAAGATTCGGAATGGCCACTTCATCGCGCACAAAGGTGATCACCGGTTCCATTAAATTCTGGAAACCCGTAGGCGCTTTAGTTGTACCTGTTCCGCGCTTATATTTTCCGGCTATTTTAACCATCAGAAAAACCAGCAGAGCCAGGGCCAGTAACATCTGCACCACATTGCGGGTGAGAGAAATATCAAATAATTTAACCGAAGTATCCGGCGTGCCATCCGCCTGCACGGCACTGATTCTTCGTCCCTCCATTTTATACCCCTGGTAAATTTCCTTGCCATGATGGAACCTGGAAGAGGAGAATGCCGAAAATCCGCGCTGGGGGGAGTACAGGATCACCGGGAGATAAATACCCACTTCATGCTCGCCGGCGCCGGAATCTTTATATGTGAAAAAATGGTATTCATGCGCATCCAGCACGTGCGCAAATATGACCTCGTTGGCATCAAAAGTCCGATGCTTTTCCCCGTTCTTTTCCGCGGGCTGTTCCTGGGCCCTTAATACCCCCGAAAAAAGGAGCAAAAAAACGCTGAAACCCGCCACCAATAATGATTTGAACCTTCCCTGCATCATGCGGTATCCAAATTTGCCGCAAAGATAAGGGAGGAGGGGGAATTTGCAAGAAGGAAATGCCGTTTTATTGCAGATTTTCCGGAGATTAATCGTGGATGGTATATGGTGGATGGTGGACGGACTTTAGTCATGGCTTCGCACCTGCAATCCATCCACCATCCACCATATACCATCCACATTTTTAAGCAAACTGCATCTGGTGCAACTTAAAATAAAATCCCTCCTTGATCATCAGCTCTTCATGTGTACCCATTTCCCGGATTTCGCCCTTGTCCAGCACCAGGATCTTGCTGGCTTTGCGGATGGTGGACAGGCGATGGGCGATCACGATAGACGTGCGGCCCGCAATGAGCTTGCCGATGGCTTCCTGGATCAGGCGTTCGGAACCGGTATCCACAGAAGAAGTCGCCTCATCCAGAATCAGGATGGAAGGGTCGAACAATAAGGCGCGGATAAAGGAGAGCAGCTGGCGCTGGCCGAGTGACAACGTGTTTCCCCGCTCCATCACATTATAGTGATAGCCACCGGGCAGTTCCTGAATAAAATCGTGCATGCCGATCAGTCTGGCCGCCTGTTCCACTTTGGCAAAGGGGATCTCTTCGTTGCGCAGGGTGATGTTTTCGAGAATGGATCCGGAAAACAGGAATACATCCTGTAATACAACGCCTATGGACAACCGAAGTGCGTCCAGTTTAAAACTGTCAATGGGATGATCGTCCAAAAGGATCTCCCCCTGCCGGATGGCATAGAGCCTGTTCAGGATGCTGATGATGGATGTTTTTCCGCTGCCGGTATGGCCCACGATGGCCAGCGTTTCCCCCGGCTGAACCAGAAAGGAAATATCTTTCAGCACATAACGGTCATCTGTATAGGCAAACCAGACATGATCGAATTCAATTTTTCCCCGCAGCTTCGCCGGCGCATAGGTTCCTTCCTTCGTGATCCGGTCCTCATTGTCCAACACCTTAAATACCCGTTCGCTGGCCACCATGCCCATCTGCAGCGTATTGAATTTATCCGCGATTACGCGCAGGGGACGGAACAATAAATTGAGGTATAAAAAAAACGCGATGATCTCCCCGGTGAGTTCGCCTGCGGCTCTCGGAGAAAGATCGAGAACCCTTCCCGCCCCCCACCACACCAGCAGGCCCGTGGAAAAGGCCAGCACGATTTCCACAATGGGGAAAAAAACGGAATAGGCGAAAATAGCTCTGATGTTGGCATTGCGGTGCTCGGAATTGATTTTGCTGAACCGCTTGTATTCCTGATCCTCTGCGGCAAAGGCCTGCACCACCTGCATGCCCGTAATGTGTTCCTGTACAAAGGCATTCAGCGCAGCCACGGCATTGCGCACGCGGATAAACGATTTGTTCACTGCTTCTTTAAAAAAATAAGTGGCCACCAGCAGCAGGGGAAAAGGGATCAGGCAGATCAGCGTCAGCTGCCAGTTGGAATAAAACATAAAAGACAGGATCGAAATAATCGACAACAGATCGGATACAATGGGTATCAGTCCTTCTGAAAATATATCGTTGATGGCTTCAATATCGTTGATGGTGCGCGTGGTGAGGGTTCCGATCGGCGTTTTGTCGTATTGCGACAGATTCAGTCCGAGGATGCGTTTATATACTGCAATGCGAAGGTCCTTCACCACGGTTTGTCCGAGCCAGGATGTGAGAAAAGAAAAGAAAAACCGGAATATCGTTTCTATCAGCAGCAGGCCGATCTGCAGGATGGTGATGGTGATGATTAGCCGGATCATCTGTTCCCGTACAGCCAGGTCCCCGGTGATGCCGGCCCGGATATAATGATTCACCGTATACTGGATCAGGTAGGGCCGCAGGGGCGAAATCACGGCCAGCAAAACGGACAAAACGATGGAGCCGTAAAACCATTTTTTATAAGGAGAGGCATACTGCAGGATCCTGCGCAGCTGGCTGAAATCAAAAATCTTTTTCCTGGAAGAAGGCATCAAAAAGTAAAAATTTTTAATTATTCATCTTCTCCCATCGCCTTCCGGTATGCCTTGATGAAGATGGCGCCGAGGTTTTTGTATGGTGGAATATAGTCATCAAAACGTTCGCGGGCCACCGGGTCCTTGCTGAATTTTTCCGTCAGCCCCTTCCAGATCGGCAGCCAGTCGATATTGTTCCCTTCCAGCAGGTCATTGTTAATGGCCTGCAGGATGGGTTCGTTCACCGACTTGGTTCCCACCTGTTTGGAGGAAATGATGTGCGCATCACTGCTGATGCTGAGTACTTCGCTGAGGTTGTTGTATCCGCCGCAGGAACCCAGCACCACAATTCTCGCGGAGGGCTGGATCTGTTTTAAACTGTAGCGTACATGATAACTGTGGCCCCGGTGGATATAGATGGTGGGTTTTAATTTATTATCATAGAGGTAATCGTCCAGGTGATGCTGTGCCTTATCATCGGGATCGTCTTCGCCGTACAGCGGCCGGTTTGCAAAGATCCACACGGGTTTCCCTTTTACCGATTTGATGGTCACCCATTCTTTGGTCGGGTTCATGGTGATCTTCCATTCCGGTTTCTTTATAAAAAGCCGCAGGAAATCCTCGTAGGAATGCTGTCCGTCCTTATCCTCATCCCCGTAAAAGAACACCTGCTGTATCACCCGTCCGCTGTCGTCCGTCAGCGAGTCATAGCTGATGCTGTAAACGGGGGCTATGCCGAGTTTGGCCGAAAGGTCCTCCTGGTTGGTCGTGTCCGCAGATTCAAACAGCGCCTCCATCAGGTGATAGATCACTGTTCCGCGTTTGTCGTTGTTGAGCAGGTTGCGTTTGTAGTTCCATTTCACTTCATTCAGTACAAAAGCGGCCAGCGGCGGATTCTTATCGAAAATGCTGCTGTAGGAATCGGCCACATCCACCGCATCTTCTTCGTTGGCCCTTTCGAGCCCGATGATAAAGGCTTTCATGATGGTGGCGGCATTGTCTTTGTCCATCGTACCCAGAAAATGATCCAGCTTATTATAAGCAGCGGCCATCTTGATGAATTTCCGGAAATAATCTCCATGCATGGCCAGGATCAGGCTGTCGCCCCGCGGCACCTTCATGCGCTGGAAAATCCGGTCGTACACACCCAGGTAACTGGAGGTGTATATTTCATCTTCGCTCAATACCACCAGGTAATACAGCTCGGCGGGGGTAAGCTGGTCCAGCACCTTGAACCGTACGGAGGCCGGCTTGTCGTGCAAGGCATTGATCTCCCTGACAAACACATCTTTTCCCTTGTTCTCCAGCATCGTGGTCAGCGCTTCCATTTCGAGGGCCGTATCGTTCTGCGGAGGCAGCATACGCTCTACATAATTCATCCGGGTTTTCACCAGCAGCCTGTAATAATTCAGGTTGTCGTCTTTTACTATATTGATTTCGGCAACAGTGATCCGGTGATGGATCAGGTCATCCAGGAAAGGCAGATAAAGCTGGCCGCTGCGACTGCCCGCAATCTTCGCTACCATGCGGATCAGGGAATCCCTGCTGTTGCGGATGCGGGAAGACAGTGCCGTGTTGCCCGATGCATAATCATACAGTTTCCGGATATTGTGTTTTCCACCGATAACGATGAGGCTGTCCGCATAGGGCAGCGTGGGATTACTGCTGAGAATGGTGAAGATCTGGTCGGGATGGAGTTCGCAATATTTGCTGATGAGCAGGTTGCGGGAATTTTTCACGCCCACATTTTCAGTCGGCAGCAGAAAACACTCCACCAATATCTTTCCAATACCATACGAGTTATCTGCTATTGCCGGTTCAATGCTTTTATTGGCCCTGTCCAGGATCATGGCTGTTTTAAATGCTTCGAACAGGGCCGGCGCCATCGATGTGGGAAAATCGCGCTGCCGGTAATGATTATTAAACCCCTTCAGCATGGCTTCGAGGGAACGCAGGTTTTTGATTTTCATCTGCCCGCTCAGGTTGGAATCCAGCTCGATATTTTCCTGCAATTCATCCACCTGCCGGATCATCACGTCGGCCATTTCCAGGTTTACATTCTCGTCTTTTGATACCTGGATAATGCTGTCGGCCTTGCCGTCCAGCGCCAGCAAACGCTTTTGCTCCCGGTCGATGTTGTCGTGCCACAGCTTCCGCTCCTGCTGAATCTTAAATGGGGGACGGGCCGTCTGGGCCCGGACCAGCTGGACTGGCAAGAGAAAAAAGGAAAAAAAGACGAACCGGATGATTTTTTTCATATTAAGGCCACTGAGCAGGGACAGACAAAAATACAGCCATTTCCGGTAAGCGCAAGGCTCCCGGTAAAGCGAATAAAATTAGGTGTTCCGGGGTGTTAATATTAAAAAATTGTAAACTCGGGCGGATTCCCCGGGCGAACGCTATATTTCGATTAGGTTTGCGTAAATTATGTGTTAATGGAAGGCAAAGGCAAGAAAATCCTGATTGCGGATGATGAGCCGGATATTCTGGAGGTTCTCCAATATAACCTGACCCGGGAGGGATATGAAGTGACTACGGCCAAAGACGGGGACGATGCCCTGAACAAGGCGAAGATCATACAACCCGATCTGATCATCCTGGATATCATGATGCCAAAAAAAAGCGGCATGGAAGTCTGCGAGATCCTCCGCACCCAGCCCATGTTCCATGAAACCCTCATCCTGATGCTCACGGCCCTGAATGACGAAAGCTTTCACATCAAGGGACTCGAAAACGGCGCCGATGATTATGTGAACAAACCCGTGAGCCCGAAAGTGCTGATCAGCCGGGTGGGCGCACTGCTGCGCAGGTCGAATAAAGACGCTTCAGAAAAAGTACTGAAACGGGGAAACCTGACCATTGACCCCTCCAGGTTCGAAGTGACCGTGGATGATCGCCAGGTGGTGCTGGCGAAAAAAGAATTTGAGTTGCTGCATTTGCTCACGTCCCGGCCGGGAAAAGTATTTTTGCGGAACGAGATCCTCCACCAGGTTTGGGGGAACGATGTGATCGTGGGGGACCGTACCATAGACGTGCACATCCGCAAGATCCGCCAGAAACTGGGTCTCTACTGCATCAATACCGTAAAAGGTGTTGGATATAAGTTTGTCAATTAAAGAAATGGTCAGCGCGCAGAATCTTTCTCCCAAACAACTTTCCGCTTTCACCGCGGCGGTGCTGTCCGTGCTGGTGGCGCTCGGGATCTTTATCCTTACATCCAACTGGAAATATGGCCTCGGCGCACTACTGCTGGTATTCCTCGGAAGTTATGCCCTGATCCAGTTCACGCTGGAAAAGTTCATCTACCGCAAGATCAAGCTCATCTATAAATTCATTTATCAAACCAAGGCCACGCGCAAAGAAGAAGTTTATTTTAAATATATCCTTCCGCAGAAAAGCATCGACGAAGTGCGGGAAGACGTGGAAAGATGGGGAAACCGGCAGACGGAAGAAATTGAACTGCTCCGCAAGAACGAGGCTTTCCGCAAAGAATTCCTGCAGAACCTTTCGCACGAATTCAAGACCCCCATTTTTGCCATCCAGGGTTATGTGGATACCCTGCTGAACGGAGCCATGGATGATCTGAGCGTGCGTAAACGCTTCCTGGAAAATACGGAAAAGAACGTGGCCCGACTGGTGAACCTCGTAAATGACCTGGACGAAATTTCCAAACTGGAACGCGGCGAACAATTGCTGTTCAAAGAAAACTTCATCGTGCAGGACCTGATCCGTGAAGTATTCGAATCCCTCTCTATAACGATGCGGGAAAAGGCCCTTCGCACCGGCATCAAGAAAGGATGCGAATATCCCATTTTTGTATTTGCCGATAAAGAAAAGATCCGGATGGTGCTGCTCAACCTGGTAGAGAATGCGTCCAAGTATGGCAAACTCCAGGGCAGCATCATAGCCAGCGTGTATAATACGGATGGCAAACACGTACTGGTGGAAATCACGGATGACGGCATCGGCATTGAAGAGGAACACCTCACCCGGATCTTTGAAAGATTTTACCGCACAGATTCCGCCAGGAGCCGCGATAAAGGCGGCACCGGACTGGGTCTCGCCATCTGCAAACACATCATCGAAGCCCACGGTCAGGCCATCCACGCCAGGAGCACACCGGATGTAGGCACATCCATCGGCTTTACACTGGAATCCAGAAGGGACTGATCAATACGCAATCCCTGATGATCAGGACATAATAAAGTATGGGAAATTCCAATGTTAAGAAATTATTACCAAACGGCTTTCCCCGGAACGGGACATTAATACATTTACTTTTGTCCAAACTCTGCGCATGGCTCTGAATTCGATCATGAGGATTTTCATGCCCAAAGACAGGATCTTCTATTCTCTCTTTGAGGAAGTGGCGGACGGCGTGCTCAAAATGGGCAAGCTGCTGAAGAGTGTGGTCAACGAGCCCGACATTGAAAAAAGAGCAGCCCTGGCCTCCCTGGTGGAGGATCAGGAGCATGTGAATGACGATCTCACCCACAAGGTATTCACTGAACTGGGACGCAATTTCATCACCCCGTTCGACCGCGAAGACATCCATTACCTGGCCAGCGCCCTGGATGATATCTGCGATTATATCTATTCTACCTCCAAAAAGATCAATTTCTATAAAGTAAATCCCAGCGATGCCGGTATTCAGAAACTGGCAGACCTCATCGAGGAAGGGACCATCCAGATCCGGGAGGCCATCGGCGAACTGCGGAACATGCGGGACATGCGCAAGATCACCGACGCCCTTGTCAAAATCAACAGCATCGAAAACCAGGCGGATGATGTGTTTGACATGAGCATCGACCGTTTGTTTGAAACAGAACCGGATGCCAAGGAAGTGATCAAAAAAAGAGAGATCTACCAGGTGATGGAAGTGGTGACCGACAAATGCGAGGATGCCGCGAATGTGATTGAGTCCATCATCATTAAATATTCGTGAGGCCAGGCAATCTGAAAATTTGAAAATGTGCAAATTTGAAAATTACGACGCAGCATCCACCTTGGTTTTTGAACATGAAAATTATCCATTTCTGACCGCAGGAATTCCTCCATTTGCACATTTTCAAATTTTCAAATTTTCAAATTAACGATGACCTTCCTGGTAATCATCATCATCCTCGCACTCATTTTCGATTTTATCAATGGATTTCATGATGCCGCAAACTCCATTGCCACCATAGTTTCCACCAAGGTGCTGACGCCCTTCCAGGCGGTTTTATGGGCCGCCATGTTCAATTTCATCGCCTTCTTCATTTCGAAATACATCATCGGGGAATTCAGGATCGGGAACACCATTGCCACTTCGGTAGAAAAGGAATTCATTACGCTGGAAGTGATTTTCTCCGGACTGATCGGTGCCATCGCCTGGAACCTGCTCACCTGGTGGTTCGGCATACCTTCCAGTTCCTCGCATACCCTGATCGGCGGGTTTATCGGCGCCGCTTTGGCTCATGCGGGCGCCCTCAGCAAACACGGCATGGATGTGATCAACTATGCCAAAGTGATCCCGACCTTCCTGTTCATTTTTCTGGCACCGATAATCGGGATGATCATTGCGTTGATCATCACCATTTCCATTGTCAATATCTGCCGCCATGCGAATCCTTACCGCGCGGATAAATGGTTCCGGCGACTTCAACTGGTATCTTCCGCCTTACTCAGCCTGGCACATGGCGGAAATGACGCCCAAAAAGTAATGGGCATCATCGGGGCGGCCATGATCTTTTACCAGCACAGCAAAGGCGTCGACATCAGCTTCGGACAATTTGTGGATCATAATATGTGGGTTCCCCTGGCCAGTTTTACCGCCATTGCCCTGGGAACGCTCAGCGGGGGATGGAAGATCGTGAAGACTATGGGCACCCGCATCACCAAAGTGACTCCGCTGGAAGGGGTGAGCGCCGAAACCGCAGGAGCGATAACGCTTTTCATCACGGAAAAACTGGGCATTCCGGTGAGCACCACCCATACCATTGCCGGATCAATCATTGGCGTGGGCGCCACCAGGCGCCTCTCCGCCGTACGCTGGGGAGTAACCATCAACCTGCTCTGGGCCTGGATCCTCACCATTCCCGTGAGTGCGCTTTTCTCGGCAATTGTTTATTATATTCTGGTATTGATCCGGAGATAGGGATGACGGTTGACGGATATGCCGTTTTTTAACTACTTTGCGCCGGTTTTAAACAGTGGGTTTCTATGAAAGGAATTATTCTGGCCGGCGGATCGGGAACGCGTTTACACCCTATCACTTTTGCCATCAGCAAACAGATCATGCCGGTGTACGATAAACCCATGATCTATTACCCGTTGTCCACTTTAATGATGGCCGGAATCCGGGAGATACTGATCATTTCAACGCCGCATGACCTGCCCCTTTTTATTAAATTATTCGGAGATGGCTCCCGGCTGGGTTTAACCATCACCTATGCCGAGCAGGCGCTCCCCAACGGACTCGCCCAGGCTTTTGTGATCGGGGCGGATTTTATCGGAAAAGACTGCGTGGCTCTGGTGCTGGGGGATAATATCTTTTACGGGTCCGGACTCGGGGATCAGCTGATGGCAAATACCCATCCCGACGGCGGAATCGTTTATGCCTATCACGTCAGCGACCCGGAACGTTATGGCGTGGTGGAATTCGATGCGGACATGAAAGCAGTGTCCATAGAAGAAAAACCCGCAAAACCAAAAAGCAGTTACGCCGTGCCGGGTCTTTATTTTTACGACAATGCCGTGGTGGAAATCGCCAAAAAACTCACCCCGAGCCCGCGCGGAGAATATGAGATCACCGATATAAACAAAGAATATCTGAAAAGGGGAAAACTGAAAGTGTCTATTATGGACCGGGGCACGGCCTGGCTTGATACGGGAACATTTGATTCCCTGATGCAGGCAACCCAGTTTGTACAGGTGATAGAACAAAGGCAGGGCATCAAGATCGCCTGCATTGAAGAAATTGCATACCGGAAAAAATTTATTTCGAAAGAACAGGTAAAAGCCATTGCTCAACCCCTGCTGAAAAGCGGGTATGGACAATACCTGCTGGATTTGATCAACACCTAATTTACACGCTAACCATGAAAAAAATTCTTGTCACCGGTGGCTGCGGTTACATCGGCTCCCACACCATCATCGATCTTCTCGAAAATGGATTTGACGTGATCTCCGTGGATAACAACTCCCGGTCCTTTCCCCGCATCCTCGAAGGCGTGCAGAAGATCTCAGGGAAGAAAGTGAAGAACTACAAAGTGGATCTTTGCAATTTTGACGACAGCTACGCCATCTTTCATGAGAATCCCGACATTGCCGGCATCATCCATTTCGCGGCTTTTAAATCGGTCGGGGAATCCGTGGAAAATCCCCTGATGTATTTCGAGAACAACCTGCAGAGCCTCATCAACCTGCTCAAATGCGTTCAGGAATTCAAGATTCCCTATTTTGTTTTTTCTTCGTCCTGCACCGTATACGGAAATCCCGACGAAATACCGGTGTCGGAAACCACGCCGCCAAAACCGGCTGAATCGCCTTACGGATATACCAAACAAATGGGGGAACAGATCATCAACGAATTTTATAAATCCGTGGACCTGAAGGCCGTTCTCCTCCGTTATTTCAATCCGGTGGGCGCCCATCCCTCCGGCCTGATCGGGGAACTGCCCATCGGCAGACCCGCCAACCTGGTGCCTGCCATTACCCAGACAGCCATCGGCAAACTACCCCAGATGCAGGTATTCGGAAACGACTATCCGACCCGCGACGGATCATGCCTCCGGGATTTTATCCATGTTTGCGATATCGCCCATGCCCATACGCTGTCACTTCAATACCTCATTGACGACAAGGCGACCCAACAATGCGCGGTCTTTAACCTCGGCAGTGGAAATGGGGTGACCGTACTGGAGGCCATCCACGCATTTGAAAAAGTAAGCGGACTGAAACTGAACTATACCATCGGCCCGCGCCGGCAGGGAGATGTGGTGGCCATCTATGCCAACAACGAACTGGCCCGCAAGGAACTGGACTGGAACCCGAAATTTACACTGGACGACATGCTGTCCACCGCCTGGCGCTGGGAACAGAAAATAAAAATGGACGAAACATTTTACAACAGCAAATTTTCCGAACTGAACTGATACGTAGCGAACAACCATTTTTATTTGCAGCCGGTATTCATGCCTATTTTCAACTAACAACCATACTATTTTACAACCAGCAAAAACAATGATCACAGTAACAGGACAAAAAGATACCAGAAGCGGATTTGGAGACGGCATCGTGGAAATAGCCAGAAAGAACGAAAATGTAGTGGCCCTCACTGCGGATCTGGCAGGTTCCCTTAAACTCAATCAGTTCATCAAAGAATTTCCGGAACGATTTATCCAGTGCGGCATAGCGGAAGCCAACATGATCAGCATCGCTGCCGGGATGACCATCGGAGGCAAGATTCCCTATACCACCACCTTTGCCAATTTTTCAACGGGCAGAGTGTATGATCAGATCCGGCAGTCCGTGGCCTATTCCGGAAAGAATGTAAAGATCTGTGCATCCCATGCGGGTCTCACCCTGGGTGAAGACGGCGCCACCCACCAGATCCTGGAAGACATCGGCATGATGAAAATGGTTCCGGGAATGACCGTGATCGTGCCGTGTGACTATGCGCAGACCAGGGCGGCAACCATAGCCATCGCCGATTACGAGGGTCCTGTATATCTCCGTTTCGGAAGACCGGTATGGCCGATTTTTACGGCCGGTATGGAATTCAAAATCGGTAAGGCCCAGCAGCTGACGGAAGGAACAGACGTTTCCATCTTCGCCTGCGGGCACCTGGTCTGGATCGCCCTGGAAGCGGAAAAAATACTGAGAGAAAAAGGCATTTCCGCCGAGGTCATTAACATCCATACCATCAAACCCCTGGATGCCGATGCCATTCTGAAGTCCATTCAGAAAACCGGATGCGCCGTGTCTGCAGAAGAACACAACATCATCGGGGGACTGGGCGACAGCGTTGCGCAGGTAGCCGCAAAAAATAATCCCATTCCCCAGGAATACGTAGGTACGAAGGATACTTTCGGAGAAAGCGGTACGCCGGCCCAATTGCTCGAAAAATACGGGCTCGATGCGGCGCACATCGTTCAGGCGGCTGAAAAAGCCATCTCCCGGAAAAATAAATAGTCCAATTTCCCGTATACAGTTACTAACCTGATCTATCGGATGACGGAACAAACAACGGATACTGAATTGCTGGCCCTATTCCGCGGGGAGGCCACCAAAGAAAAAGCATTCAATATCCTTGTCAAAAAATACCAGGAACGGCTTTACTGGCATATCCGCCGTATGCTGGTGGATCATGATGATTCCAACGACGTGATGCAGAATGTGTTCATCCGGGTCTGGAATGCCCTGGCCAATTTCCGGGAAGACGCCCAGCTCTATACCTGGCTCTACCGCATCGCCACCAACGAATGCCTTACTTTCCTGGAACAACAAAAAAAGCGCGCTTCGGTTTCCCTGAGCGAGGTAGAAAGCGGACTCAGCAATAAAATCAGGGCGGATAAAGATTTTGATGCCGGTAAACTCGAATGGAAATTACAGCTGGCTATTCAGCAACTGCCTGACAAACAGCGCATTGTATTTAACTTACGATACTATGACGAAATGCCCTACGAAGAAATGAGCAGGGTATTGGAAACTTCGGCAGGAGCCCTGAAGGCATCTTATCATCATGCCGCGAAAAAAATTGAGGATTTTATCCTGAATCATTAAACTTTGGGGCTCATACTGAGTCTTATTGGAACCCATGAAAAGGCAAAACGAAATAGAAACTGAGTTATCCGGAATCGCACCGATACTGGGTAAACACGGAACCACGGCCCAGCCGTATGGCGTTCCGGCAGGCTATTTTGAGCACTTTCCGGAGCTTTTGATGGCCAGCATTCATCAGAGCGCGCATCCCTTATCGGGGTCCGCTGATTTACAGGATCTTAACCCGGTTAATACCGGAGCAGATTTTACGGAAGAAAATCCGCTGGCTGAACTGGCATCCCTTTCACCCCTGCTGGCGGGACACGACAAAAAAACGCCTTACCATATTCCTGATCATTATTTTCAGGATTTCAGGGCAAAAACTCAACAAACAGCCATTCATTCCATAAAACCAACTGCCACAAAAGCAAAGCTGGTTCCCTTCCGCAGCCGTCTGATGAAATATGCCGTGGCCGCGCTCGTAGCTGGCGTAGTAGGCACAACCACTTATTTTGCCCTGCAAAAAACGGTTACGGATCCTTTAACCGCACTGACCAATGTGAGTGATCAGGAAATGGCGAATTACCTGGATTCCCACGATGTGCACTGGGGACCCGGCGCCACGCCGGCAACGGCATCCGTGGATTTCAATGACAACGACATCAGTGATTTGCTGAGCAATATTTCGGATACGGAACTGGAACAATACCGTCCTGATCTGCCGGTCCAAAAACAGACCATAAACTAATACGGAATGAAGAAATTTTTACTTTATGTTTTTTTCATCACAGCAGGTTTCGGGGTTCAGGCGCAGAATGGCAACAGGCTGGAGGCGCTCAAGATCGCTTACATCACCAAAAAAATGGATCTCAGTCCGGAAGAAGCCCAGAAATTCTGGCCGATCTACAACCTGTACGCCGCCGAACTCCGGCAGACGCGTCAAAATGCCACAAGGAATAATCAAAGCGAGATAGATCTGGATGAAGCTATTTTGGGCATCCGGAAAAAATACAATGGCCAGTTCACCCAGGTTCTTTCGGCCGAAAAAGTGAATACCTTTTTCAAATCAGAAAAGGAATTTGGCGTTTTTGTCCAAAAAGAAATGGAGCGTCGCGAACTCCGAACGCAAAGACGCAACGGAAACAGACCATAGACCCCGACATTTCCCCAGTTTACCGATTTCTTTAAAATAAAAAATCTGCAATGCCGATATTTGAGATTGGTGTTTTTCATAGGTTAGCAACGGCCGGCTCTTTCAAGAGCGGGCCTTTTTTATAGACCATATCTTAGCATGATGAAAATCCCCGTTTTTTTATCCGCGCTTTTTTTCTTCACGGGCGCACTGCAGGCACAGGATACCACGCAGCAAATTGTTCCGGGCAGATTCAACCGGCCGGATCAGTTTAAAAAACCTTATGTGATCCTTATTTCGGCCGACGGATTCCGGTACGACCTGGCGGATAAATACCACGCCACCAACCTGCTGCGGCTACGGAAAGAGGGCGTGGAAGCTGCCTATCTGCAATCCTCTTTTCCCTCCCTCACCTTTCCGAATCATTATACGCTTGTCACCGGATTATATCCCGCACACCACGGACTGGTGGACAACTCCTTCTACGACCCTGCCAAAGACGCCTCCTATTCCATTGGAAATAAACGGACGGTGCAGGACAGTTCCTGGTATGGCGGAACACCCCTCTGGGTGTTGGCGGAAAAACAGGGCATGTTGTCTGCCAGCTTTTACTGGGTGGGATCGGAAGCGGCCATCCAGGGCGTAAGGCCCACCTATTATTATAAATTCAACACGAAAATATCTATGGACTCCCGGATCCGGGTTGTGCACGACTGGCTCAGCCTGCCGGAAGAAAGAAGACCACATTTCATTACTTTTTACATAGCGGACGTGGACCACCAGGAACACCTGCATGGCGTCAGCTCACCGGAAACTGCGAAAGCCGTCGCCTACGTGGACGAAAGTATAGGCAAACTGGTAAACTCGGTGGATTCCCTGCACCTGCCCGTGGATTTTATATTCCTGTCGGATCACGGCATGCTGAACATTGATACCGTAAACTACATCGGCATACCGCCTTCACTCGATACCACTCAATTCAGGATCTCGAACTCCCTGGCCCTGGCCCATTTGTATGCCCGTGATCAAAAAGACATCCTGGCCACGGAAATTGCCATTAAATCCCAGGCCACGGATTATGATGCTTACCTGTCAGATGAACTGCCCGTAGTATGGCACTATAGCAAAGCAGATGATGTTTACAACCGCATCGGCGACATCATCCTGGTGAGCCATCCCCCCATGGTTTTTAATTTCAGAAAACACCGGCTCAACCCCGGCGAACACGGCTTCGACCCCTTACTCACGGAGATGCATGCCTGCTTTTATGCCTGGGGCCCCGATTTCAAACAACATCTCCGGATTCCCGGCTTTGAAAACATCCATGTATTCCCCCTCATCGCCCGGATCCTCAAACTGCCATACAGAGATAAGATTGACGGAAGGCTGAGGGTGTTGAAAGGAGTGCTGAGATAATGTGGAAATGTGGAAATGTGCTGATGTGGAAATGCATTGTGTGTATCTGCATAATTATCTGAAGAATATTTTCGCATTGCCTTTCATTTCCACATTAGCACATTCCCACATTAGCACATTCCCAGATTCCCACATTTACGCACCAAACACCGCTGCCTTAATATCATGATAAAACATAAACGTCCACCCTTCCTGCCTGCCCTGTTCCCACCACTGCTGGCGCAGTTCCATGCATTTTCTGCCGTCATAATCATATTTGGCTACCATGCGGCTTTTCATCTGGTTCAATTGCGGCGCCACATCGCCGCCAAAAAAGAAATGCTGTCCGTCTTCTTCCAAGTGGAAAACCTGGTGAAAGGGACAATGGCCACCCGTTAGTTCGTAACGGATATGATCATCAATTTTTCCGTTGCCCATGAGTTTTACGAGGTTGGAGAACGAATTCAAAAACGCCAATGATTCCGGGGCATAACCGGAGGATCTTTTTTCAAATGCATATTCCAGTTCCTGCTGCTGTACATAATATTTTGCCTGAGGAAAAGCGGCCACGCGACTGCCATCCGGCTGGTTTTTGCCCATTCCGCCCACATGATCCTTGTGTAAATGGCTCATTAAGACCTTGGTGACTGACCCTGGATCAATACCGGCACCCTTCATCAGCTGATGCAATTGCAGCTCACCGTCTTTCTCAAATCCAAGACCCGTATCCAGCAACAGCACATCCTTTTGGGTCACCACAACAAAGGGCTGGATCTCCACCAGCAAACTCCCCGTTGACCGCTGCTGCAGATCATCATGCGCCACATCAAAAGGAATGAATTCTTTGGATTTTCCTATGGTGAATGCGCCTTCGGAGAGCGGGATGATTTGCATGCTGTAAAATTAGCGTACAAATGTGGAAATGAAAGGATCATGTGAAATTGCCGCTGATGTGCTGATGTGCTGATGTGCTGATGTGCTGATGTGCTGATGTGTAAATTAAAGGCAATGCGGGAAGCATTAAGATGTTCAATAAAAAAAGAACAGGTGCCGGACCGCAGCCGAATCATTTTGAACAGCCGGGAAATTACTGAGGCTTGCGGCAGCCGGAAAGTTTTTTACTGACCAAGCATAGGGAATAGTCTTTTAATCTCCTCATCCGTGGGTTGTGCGCCATATTCACATATTTCAAATGCTTCCGCATATTGTACTTTATCAGCCCGCGCTTTTCCATACCATTTTACTAAGATCTCTCTTGATTCGGGTGTAATAGGGTGTTCATGTATCCTGGAAAGCCATTTGATCCGATCTTTCGTGTTTTTAGGAACCTGATCGAGGTAGTGTCCAATCCACGGCAACCACTCATACATTTGGGATACATGCGCATCAAGGCCGGAAATTTTTTTTTCATACGTGCGGGTGATATCCACCACGATATCTGGGCGAAATGGATTTGGTCTTTTAAAATCATCCTCGTAGTATAAGAATACCGGGTTTTTCTTCAGCGCAGGCGTCCCGGGCGCTATATCCGGGACCGCAACCATATAGGCTGCATCCTGCACCAGCACGCCGGTATAACGATGGTCGGGGTGATAATCATTCGGACGGGGAGCAATCACAACATCAGCGTTCCATTCCCTTATCTTTTTTATGATCTCCAATCTTACCTCCAGCGTAGGCATCAACAGGCCATCATGATTGTCGAGCACGTCATAAGTAACTCCCAGGCGTCTCCCGGCTTCCTGGGCCTCCGCATATCTTCTTTTTGCAAGCTCTTTCCCTCTTAATGTCTGATGTCCGGCGTCGCCATTTGTTACAGAAACAAATTTTACGGCACAACCCATCTGTGCAAAAAGGACAGCGGTGCCACCCGATTCATCACAATCATCCGGATGAGCTCCAATCATGATAACGCGGATATTACCTGTACCCTGCTGTGAATTGCCGGAAACCGTCGCGCAAATAATCAAACCCATCGTTAGCAAAAATTTTCCGCAAGCTGTTTTCATAAAAAACGTTAAGATGATAATTAATGGCTATCTACCTCAACACCATTTGCCTGTCAGCATCCAGTTTCACCAGAATAAAAAGCATTACACTGAAGGTAAGCAAAGATGTTCCCCCGTAACTCACAAAGGGGAGCGGTATGCCGATCACGGGGGCGAGACCAATGGTCATGCAGATGTTGATGGCAATGTGGAAAAAGAAAACGGAGGCCACGCCATAGGCATAAGCACGACTGAATACGCTTCGCTGTCGCTCCGCGATAGTAACGATGCGCATCAGCAGAATTACATAGATGGTGAGGAACACCACGCTGCCGGTGAATCCGAAACTCTCGCCGATGGTACAGAATATAAAATCTGTTCTTTGCTCAGGCACGAAATCGTAGCGGGTCTGGGTGCCGCTCAATAATCCCTTTCCCAGCAGACCGCCATTGCTGATGGCGATCTTGCTCTGCTTTACATTGTAATTGCTGCTGGTTTTCTTTTTGCCGCCTACTTTCTGTTCGATCTCCAGGGCGGCTTCCGCATTCTTCGGAACGTAGTCTTTGCCGATGGCATCATAAATGCGTTTTACCTGGTAGGGCTGAAAGACGTGGTCGAAGGCAAAAGGCACCACAAACCGCTGGATGCCCACACACACAAACCAAACGCTGGCGATCATAAATAATATGCTGCGGTGCCGTTTAACCTGTTTCCTCAGAATATAAATGGCCAGCCCCGCGATACCCGTAAGAATCAGCGCCAGCAGGTTGGGATCCAGTAACAGGGTGGCCACCACCAGCACCGCAAAGGAAAATCCGATGATCAGCACATAGGACGGAAGACCTTCCCGGAACATCACCAGGAAAAAAGAAAAATAAACGAGTGCCAGCCCGGTTTCTTTTTGCATGATGCTCAGGCCGGCGGGAACCAGAGCGATAATGGCCGCAATAATCTGGGACCGGGGTTTGGCGAAATCGGTTTCCACGCGCGACAGATACTTCGCCAGCGCCAGGTTCACAAATATTTTACAGATATCCGCGGGCTGGATCTGCACGGCGCTGCCCAGTTTGATGATGGATTCCGTTCCCTTGATGTTGGAGTGAAAGGGAAACACCAGCAACATCAGCAGGATGCCAAAGGCATACCAGAGATTGGCCGTGGCGGTAAAAAACTTACTGTCCGTGAGCAAAATAAATATGCCCGCAACCCCGCTCAGCAGGAAAAACAGCCCCTGCCGGCTGTAATCGGTTTTCAGGGAGATGAATCCCTGCAAAATATTTTCTCCATCGCGGTAGGTTGCCGCAAAGATGCTGATCACGCCAATGACGCTTAAGATGAACCACAGCAGGACCAACGAACGGTCGGCCCCTTTCACCAGGGATGCGTTTCGTTGGGTCATGAGATTTTATTTTTGGGACCGTTTTTCTGAACGGTTTTTTGTTCCTCGGGAATTATCGCGAGGCCATTTCCCTTTTTGCCGGCCGGTACCGGTGCCGAATCCCTGTCTGTGATGGCCGTTTTCCCAGGCATGATCAAATGCTTTCTTTCTATCCGTGTTTCGGCCCCGATAATTTTTGTTGAATCCGGTTTATGTGCAGGAACGGGTTTTGGCTTATGCGTTCCTGTAGAATCGTTTTTATGTATTCCCTGCGTATCGGTCCGGTGCGGCTTTAAAGAATCGGTTCCGTGTGTGCCCGGTGATCCGGTGCGGTGCTGTTTTAAAGAATCGCCTCCGTGCATCCGCAGGGAATCGGCTCTGTGTAGTCTTAATGAGTCTGTTTTTCTTATCCGGGCCGGTTCCACTTTTCTGATCAGCGGACTATCCTGAATTTTTTGTTTGGCGCTGTCGGTACGGGCCGCCACTATTTGGGGGCGGGGACCAAAGGGAATGGTGACGCGGACGGACTGGCGGGTGAGCGTATCCAGCATTTCCCTGCGCAGGGACCTGTCGAGAAATCTTTTCAGCCGGCTGCTGTCGCCGGTTTGTTTTGCCCATGACTCGCCTCTCAGGGAATCGGTGAGGAACTGCAGGCGGACAAAATATCCGGGCACCAGGTTGGTGTTGGCAATCACCGTTGCCTGTTTCACGCGTTCGGCAGTGAGCGTATCCCGCAGGTATTTTTCCAGCAGGAAACTGCCCATGGGTGCGGCCCACTTGGCTCCGAAACCTGCATTCTGCACAACCACCGCCACAACGATCTGCGGGTTTTCACGGGGGGCAAAACAAACGAAAATCGAATTATTATTCAGTTTGGTGCGGCGGCCCTCAAGATTTAAATAGGTTTCCGCCGTTCCCGTTTTTGCACATATATTGATGCCCGGTATACGGGCAATGCGCCCGGTTCCTATTTCCGTTACATCCTGCATGCCGCTGATCACCGTTTCATAGTCAGCGTCGGAAATATGACTCAGCACCGAGTGTTTTTGCCGGTATTTATCCAGGATGGAATCATCGGGAGATTCTCCGTCCACTTTTTCAACGAAATGCGGAATGTAAAAAGATCCTTTGTTGGCCACAATACACATGGCATTCGCAATCTGTAGCGGCGTCACCTGCATTTTATCCTGCCCGATGCCCATAGTTACCATGGTACAGGAATTCCAGGAACCGTGATATTCTCTGTCGTACGAGGTTGTGTCTGGAATATTTCCCGCATCCTCACTGGGAAGATCCACGCCAATGCGTTCACCCAATCCAAATTTGTTTACATATTCTTTCCATTTCATCAATCCGTTTCTCGGTCCGTGCAGCTGGGGATTATCCAGTTCCAGTCTGAATGTGTTATAGAAAAAAGAGTTGCAGGAGTTGGCAATGGCCAGGCGCAGGTTGGCAGCATGTCCCGGGGCTTTCTCCGTGCATTTATACACTCTGTTACAGCCGTAATAAAATCCGGTGCAGGCAATGCCGCTGGCTGGTGTGATCACGCCTTCATCCAGGCCGATCAGGGCCGCCAGTGGTTTATATGTTGATCCCGGCTGGTATAGACCCTTGATGGCGCGGTTCAGCAGCGGCGCCCTGACGTCCAGTACCAGCCTGCCATAATTTTTCTGCTTATCGGGTCCCGTGAGGGAATTGGGATCGTAATCCGGGCTGGAAGCCATGGCCAGGATGCCACCGGTTTTGGGTTCTATCGCCACAATAGCGCCGACTTTATTGGCCAGTAATTTTTCCGCCAGTTGCTGCAATTCAATATCGAGATAAGTGTGCAGGTTCCTTCCGGCAATGGCCGGCGTATCCAGGTCGCGATTGGCATAATGACCCACCAGCCTGTTTTTATTGTCTTTGATCCAATATTCAATGCCACGCTGACCCATGAGTTGCTTTTCATAAAACTGCTCCAGTCCGCTCCTGCCCACATAATCACCCAGCTGATAATAATAATTCGACCGCCGCAGGATGTTGGAATCCACTTCGCCCACATAACCCATGATGTGCGCACCGGCATCATAAGGATAAACTCGCACCGGCCTTTCCTGAAGATTGAATCCGGGGAAACGCCAGATATTTTCTTCCAGTTTGGCATAGAGATCCGGAGGCAGCAGATCTTCGAAAATGGTGGGCCGGAATGGACCGTTCTTGTATCGCGCATCGATCACGCGGGACCGGAATTCCGCCGAATCTATTTCCATCAGCTGACAGAAATAGGCTGTGTCGATATTCTTAACCTGGGATGGCGTCACCATCAGGTCATACATAATGGTATTGTTGAGGATGGCGCGGTTGTGGTGGTCGAAGATGATGCCGCGGGTGGGATATACGCGTTTGGGAAAAAGCGCGTTTTCCTGCGCCCACTTTTTATATTTATCGGAAAAGACCTGAAGGTGGAACAGCTGCACAAAAATGATCAGGAACATCCCCGCAAAGATGAGGCGAATGATATTACTGCGCGATTGATTAAAAACAGGCATCTCCGGATAGGGAATTAAAATTAAACGGTATTCGTCCTGAATTTTTCTTTCCGGAAGAATAACAGTTCCGTGAGCAATATCAACAACATACTGATACCGGTTGTTGCAATTACCTTACCGATAAAGTACAAAAAAGAACCGAAACTCAGCCATTCCAGAAAAACCAGGTATCCGTGGTGGAACAGCGTAAGTATAAACACGTAGGTTCCGTAAGGCGCCCACCCCATGCTGGTAATGGATGGTGAAAGGTAGTTTTTATCCGCACCCTCCTGGCTGATGAGCATATTCACGACAAAGGGCCGCAGATAAGCGATTAATACGCAGGCTGCGGCATGCAGTCCGGGAGTATGCATGAAATAATCCAGCGAGAGGCCGAAAAAGAAAGCCACGCTCATCAATCCGGCGCGGGACATACTGAAGGGCAGCCACAGGATATAGAGATAATACAAATAAGGTGTGATGAACCGGTGCAGCGGCGGCATCTTGAACAGGATGAACACCTGCACAAAAATGAACAGCAAAAACCGGATGATATTTTTCAGCAGTTCGCTCATTAGAATTTTTTGTGTGTGGAATCTTCCATCCGCTGCTGTTCCTCATGCTGCGCATTGGAAATCACATACACGTATTCAATATTATAAAAATCGGTGGCTGGTTTCAGCTTCAGCGTATAAAAGTTACTGCTTTTATCGTCCATCACTTCATCCACGGTGCCTACCATGATGTTTCCGGGAAATAACGAGGACGTCGGACTGGTGACCACGGAATCCCCCATCTGCACTTTGGCGCTTTTGGGGATGTCTTTCAGAGTAACATAGGCCGGGCTCACGCCATCCCATTCCACGGTACCGCGGTCCCCTCCCTTTTTTAATTTCACCACCACTTTGTACTGCGTGTGCAGCAGGGTCATCACGCTGGAAAAATTTTCACTCACATTCACTACGGTGCCTACAATGCCCTGCGGGCTCACCACACCCATATTCGGATGAACGCCCTGGTTGGAACCGCGGTGAATGGTAATGAAATTGGTTCTGGTGCTCACGGTACTTCCCACCACGCGGGCATCGAGCCAGGTGAATTTCCGGATCTGAAGGAGAGAATCCACCTGAACGGTATCCAACACCTGTTTTCCGCCGGTATCGGGACCTTCATAATTCTCTTTCAGTCGCTGGTTCAGCCGCGCATTTTCCGCAGCGAGCTGTTCATTGATCTTTTTTAATTTGAAATAGTATTCTACCGTGCTGTAACGCTGGTCGAGGCTGCCCGTGATTTCACCGGCCGCATTCATGAAAACGGCTTCGTGGTATTTGTTGTAACGGAAAAGGAAAGAAAGCGCTAGGATCTGCAACACCAGGAAAAAAAGGAAGTTGGCGTACTTTCTGATGAAGAGAAAAACATTGCGCACAGGTGCTATGATTTATAATAATAAAACAGCATGATCAGAACTACCGCATAACAAAAGGATACCTGTCGTAGTTTTTTAAAGAGATCCCCGTTCCCCTGACCACACTTTTTAAAGGATCATCCGCAATATGTACAGGAAGTTTGATTTTCTGGCTGAGCCTTTTATCCAACCCCCGGAGCAGGGCACCGCCGCCGGTCAGGTACAGGCCGCGCCGGTAGATGTCACCGGCCAGTTCGGGAGGCGTCGTTTCCAGGGCCTTCAAGATGGCCTCTTCTATTTTGAAAATGCTTTTGTCCAATGCTTCGGCAATTTCCTGGTAACTCACAAGGATCTGCTTGGGAATACCGGTAACCAGGTCCCGCCCGTTCACCGGAATGTCGTCCGGCGGATTGTCGAGGTCCTTCAGCGCCGCGCCGATCTGGATCTTGATCTGTTCTGCCGTCCGTTCCCCGATCAGCAGACTGTGATAACGGCGCAGGGCTTCCATGATGTCTGCGGTGAATTCGTCCCCCGCAATGCGGATGGACTGGTCGCACACGATACCGGCCAATGCGATCACCGTGATACCGGTGGTTCCACCGCCGATATCGATGATCATATTACCCACGGGTTCTTCCACGTCTATGCCTATCCCCAGGGCGGCTGCCATGGGTTCATGAATCAGATATACTTCTTTGGCCCCGGCCTGTTCGGCACTGTCCCGCACCGCTCTCTTTTCCACTTCGGTAATGCTGGAAGGGATGCAGATCATCATACGCCAGCTGGGCGGAAACAACGGTTTTTTGGGATAGATCATCTTGATCATTTCCCGGATCATCAGCTCAGCGGCATTGAAATCGGCAATAACCCCGTCTTTCAGGGGGCGGACGGTCCGGATGCTTTCATGGGTCTTTTCATGCATCATCAGGGCGCGCTTTCCGACAGCAAGCACTGTTTTCGGATTATTGCGGTCCAGGGCGACTATACTCGGTTCGTTTACGACGATCTCATCATTGTGAATGATCAGGGTGTTGGCGGTCCCCAGATCCATGGCAATCTCTTGCGTCAGGAAATTGAATAATCCCATTTTAAAAGGTCAGATTTAAATTCTGTTACGATGCATGCAAAATTGATGGAAATAATCCGAATTAACAAAGTGAACATCCCTGATTATTAATATCGTGGATATCCTGCACTGAACGCTATTTCCACACGGATATTTCCTAAAAACGCATCTTTATTCTGAAGCAAATCACAATCATCAGCAATTGATTCAGCCGTTGGAAAGGTAAGTGCAATAGCGCAGATCGCAGATAAATCGTGATAAAAAGACACGCATGGCTGTCGGCCCGGAAAAGGGAGCGTTCCGGTGCCTGTTTCCTTCGGAAAATACGGTATTCTGCATGGCTCCGGTGTTAAAGGAACTCGTAGCCGATATCGCGACGGAAATACATGCCTTCAAAATCGATCTGACGCAATACCCCGATGGATTTGCGGATGGCCTCCGGCAGCGTGTCGGCAAAAGAAGTCACACACAGCACTCGGCCGCCGGCAGTGACCACCTGCCCGTTTTCGATCCGCGTTCCGGAATGAAAAACCAGGCTGTCTTTTGCACTATGGTCCAGCCCGCTGACCGGAAACCCTTTTTCATAACTGCCCGGATAACCGCCGCTCACCACCACCATGGTGGCCGCTGAGCGGGGATCCAGCCTCACTTTCACCTGATCCAGCGTTTTTTCAGCAACGGCTTTGAACAGTTCCATCAGGTCATTTTTCAAACGCGGGAGCACCACCTCCGTTTCGGGATCGCCCATGCGGCAATTGTATTCGATCACCACCGGCTCGTCATTCACTTTGATGATCCCGATAAAAATAAACCCGCGGTATTCGATCCCGTCTTCTTTTAATCCCTGTATCGTGGGTTCTATGATCCGTTCCGTTATTTTCTTCATGAATTCTTTGCCGGCAAAGGGCACCGGACTCACCGCACCCATGCCGCCGGTATTCGGTCCCCTGTCCCCCTCCCCGATCTTTTTATAATCCTTGGCCTCGGGCAAAAGCACATAATGGTCACCGTCAGTCAGCACAAAAACGGACAGTTCAATGCCATCGAGGAATTCCTCCACCACGATCCTTTTTCCCGCTTCCCCGAATTTATTCTGCTGCAGCATGAGTTCAAATTCGGCCATGGCCTCCACATGGCTGTGACAGATGATCACGCCCTTGCCCGCAGCGAGACCGTCGGCTTTCAGCACGATGGGCAGGCTGTGGGATTCCAGATATGCCGATCCTTCGGAAAAATTGGTTGTGTCAAACTCGCGATAACCGGCCGTTGGTATCCGGTGTTTCTGCATGAACCGTTTCGAAAAGGCCTTGCTGCCCTCCAGCCGGGCCGCGTCGCGCGAGGGACCTATTACGGCAATATGCTCCAGTTCCGGATCCGCAGCAAAGAAGTCCACGATGCCCAGCACCAGCGGTTCTTCGGGACCCACCACCAGCATGTCGATCTGATTGGCCAGGCAGGCTTTTCTAACGGCGGGGAAATCGGTCGGGGACAGTTCAATATTGGTACCGAGCGCTGCCGTGCCTGCATTGCCTGGAGCGATGAACAGGCCGGAACAATCCGGACTACGGGAAATTTTCCAGGCAAAAGCATGTTCCCGTCCGCCGCCGCCTAAGATTAAAATATTCATTTTCAGAGTGGATCAGGCCCGAAATTCCCGATTCAGAAGCACATGCGGAAAAATAATTTTCCGGCATGCTTAAATTACCGTCTGCTGCGGTTTGTATAAATAAATCTTACTTTAGGTTCCGCATTGCTTATCTATCCCAAAACAGAAACGCATTAGTCTATGACCACAGCCCTGCCACAAAAAGGACATCCCCGCGGTTTATATGTTTTGTTTTTTACGGAGATGTGGGAACGCTTCGGCTATTACCTGATGGTTGGGATCCTGTTTTTGTTTTTACATGATACCGTCAACAATGGCGGAAGAGGTCTGGACACGGGCCTGGCCGCTGATATTGTCGGGACCTATATCGCTTTGGTTTACATGACGCCGTTTATCGGGGGGCTGATTGCGGACCGCTACCTCGGTTACCGGCTGTCTATTTTTATCGGCAGCTCCCTGATGGCCCTGGGTTATTTTCTCATGGCTGTGCCGCACAGCGGCGCCCTGCTGTATGCCGCCCTGGGTTGCGTGATTATCGGTAACGGGTTCTTCAAACCCAACATCAGCACCCTGCTCGGCAATATTTATAATAAGGAAGAACTAAAGCCGAAAAAAGATATTGCCTACAATATCTTTTATATGGGGATAAACATCGGCGCCCTGGTCTGCAATTTCGTGGCAGCCTATCTGCGAATCAACTATTCCTGGAGCTATGCATTTGCTGCCGCCGGTTTCGGCATGGTCATTTCCATGATCTTTTTCGCCTCCGGGCAAAAATTCATCAAACACGCCGACGTGATCAAGCCGGTCCGGAAAGAAGATATGTCCTTGTCGAAGATTGTGTCTTATGTGTTTCTGCCCGCCATTGGCGCCGGCATCATCGGCTGGTTCATCCCCGGAAACCTCATGGGTTCCGACTCCAATGACGCGTTTATTTTTGCCTGCATCCCCATCGTCATATTTTATTATAACATCTGGCGCCGTTGCAATGGCGCAGACAGACGACGCGTGGGCGCGTTGTTTACGCTTTTTGGCGTAGCCATTATCTTTTGGAATATCTACAACCAGAATGCCACTTCCCTCACCATCTGGGCTGAAAGTTATACCAAACGCGAGGCCCCGGCGGCAATAGAAAAAATAATCAAACCTTTTGGTTTTCTTCAAACCGTAAATACGAAAGAGAAAGAAGTACCGGTACTGGATGAACACTTTCATGCAAAAACGGAATCCAATGGAAAAGTGATCACCCATACCGGCACGGATCCTTATCTGCAGAACATTCCGAAGGACCAGTGGCCTGCCCAGGGAGAAAATCTCAAACTCATTTCCACCGAAATCTATCAATCCATCAATCCTTTCTGGATCATTGTGCTCACTCCCCTCATCGTCGGGCTATTCGGATTCCTGAAAGCCAGGAAAAGGGAACTCAGCACTCCCGGGAAATTTGCCTGGGGAACCATCATCGCCGGATTATCCGCGCTGGTGATGGTTATCGCGGCTTTGTCGGTCAATATCTATGAACACAAGGTGTCGTCAGCATGGATCATCGGCAGTTACGGTGTGTTCACCATCAGCGAACTCTTTGTGAGCCCCGTGGGCTTATCCCTCGTATCCAAGGTCTCCCCGCGACGGTTCACCGCGCTGATGATGGGCGGATGGCTCCTCACCACTTCACTGGGCGCCAAGATCTCCGGCATCATGGCCGGCTTCTGGGATAATTTCGACAACAAGGCATTGTTCTTTGGCATCAGCGCCACCGCCGCGATCATCGCGGGCCTGCTGCTGTTCCCGTTAACGAAAAAACTGAATAAAGTGGTTGTGGAAGCGACGGAGGCGGATGAGTGAGGATAATAATTTGAAAATTTGATGATTTGAAAATTTGAAAATGCGCAGATCGTGAGCGCCTGATATTTACATACCAAAATCAGGCGGTCTTGTCTTCCATTTTCAAATTTTCAAATCATCACATTTTCACATTATCAAATTATCAATTCATCTTAAACGGAACCACCATTTCAAACACCGGAATATTCACCTCGAACACCTTTTTGGTATGGAGGTTTTCCATGTTGTAGCTGCCGTACATTTTGCCCATTTCGGTGCGCAGGTTGCAACCGCTGACATACTGATATTTTTCTCCCGGCTGAAGGATGGGCTGCACGCCCACAACGCCCTCCCCCTCCACTTCGCGGTGGGTTCCGTTGCTGTCGAAAATATGCCACTGGCGGCGGTGGAGTTTTACCGGAAAATCATTGTGGTTCCATATCGTGATCCGGTAGGCAAACATGTGTTCCCCCGCAACAGGATTGCTGTAGTCGGGCTGGTAAAAAGTCTCGACGTCAATTTCAACCCCTTCTGAAATTTTATTCGCCATGGAGTTAATTTGGGTAAAATTAAGGAAATGATTTGAGAACGAGTTGACCGTCAACCGTCATCCGTCAACCGTCATCCCATTTATCGTACATTCGCCCCACAAAGCAATTACCAATCTTTTATCATGAAAATCGCAGTAGCCAAGGGAGACGGCATCGGTCCCGAGATCATGGACGCCGTGCTTTCTATTTTCAGCGCCAATGAAGTTCCCCTAGAATATGAAGTGGTGGATATGGGCAAGTGGGTGTTCGACAAGGGATTTTCCAACGGGATGACCCCAGAGGCCCAGCATACCATCGAGGAACTGGGCATTCTTTTTAAAGGACCCATGGAAACCCCTAAGGGAAAAGGGGTAAAAAGCGTGAATGTCACCGCCCGGAAAACCTGGAATACCTATGCCAACAAACGTGTTTTTCTTTCCCTGCATGGGGTGGATACCGTTTTTTCCAAGGCCGGAATACCCATTGATATCACCATCGTCCGGGAAAATATTGAAGATACTTATGGTGGCATCGAACACATGCCCACCCATGATGTGGCCCTGAGCCGGCGGTTCATTACCCGTCCCGGCAGCCTGCAGGTGATCAAATATGCTTTTGAAATGGCGAAGAAGAACGGGGCGCGGCGGATCACCTGCGGACATAAAGCCAATATCATGAAGCTCACCGACGGTCTTTTCCTGGAATGTTTCCAGGAAGTGGCCAAACAATACCCTGAGTTGAAGTCTGATGACATCATCGTGGATGATCTCGCCATGAAACTGGTGGTTCGTCCGCAGGAATTTGATGTGGTGGTGCTCACCAACCTGCAGGGGGATATCATTTCGGATCTGTGTGCGGGGCTGGTCGGGGGACTCGGTTTTGCCCCTTCGGCCAATATCGGCGATCACATAGCCATCTTTGAAGCCGTGCACGGAACGGCACCCGACATTGCCGGAAAAAATATTGCCAATCCCACGGCCCTGTTGCTGAGCGGCATCGCCATGCTGCGGCACCTCGGTTATATGCAGAACGCGGCCGTGATAGAAAATGCTTTGCTCTATACCCTGGAGCAGGGCATACACACCGGGGACTTCGGAAATAAATCCATTCCCGGAAAAAATACCACCGAGTTCGCCCAGGCCATCATCAGCCACTTCGGTAAAACGCCGGAACATGGCGCCAAAACGGTGATTCCGAATATGCACGTTACCCCGACTGTTTTCAAACTGGACCATAACCACATGATGGTTTCCGAAGAAACACTCAAAGAATACATCGTGGGTGTGGACATGTTTATTGAAAGTTCCGAACAACCGGAATACATCGCCAAAAAATGCCAGCGCCACGCCGGTGTGAAGTTCAACCTGATCAGCATCAGCAACCGCGGCACCCAGGTGTGGCCCACCGGTTCAAAATATACCAACCTCGTGAATTTATACAATGTCCGTTTTGAAAGCCTCGACGGTTCCCCGCTGAATCAGCAGGATGTACTCGGCCTCTATGTGAGCCTCAGCGGCGATTTCAAAATCAGCTCCAGCGAACTGCTGAACATGCGCGGCGGAAAACGGGCGTATAGTCTGGCGCAGGGACAGTGAGGTGGTGTGGTGATGAGGTTAATGTGCTGATGTGGAAATGTGCTGATGTGCCAATTAAAGGCAGCGCGATGTGAATTTTTAATTGCGCCGTTGCACACAATGCATTTTCACATTACCACATCAGCACATCACCACATTTCCACATTTCCACATCACTCCATTTCCACATTAACTCCCCCATCTTCCCCCATCCCGCACATTCTTCTTCTCCAGGTTTTTCTGCAACGCGTCCGTAAGATCCGTGCCGGTTTGATTGGCGATGCACAGGAGCACCCAGAGTGTATCGGCGAGTTCGTCGGGAAGATTTCTTTGTTTGTCGGATTCTTTAAAAGACTGATCGCCGTAGATGCGGCTCATGAGCCGCGCAACTTCTCCCACTTCCTCTGTGAGGATCGCCATGTTGGTGAGCTCGCTGAAATACCCGGCGCCGGTGGCTTTGATCCATTCATCAATCTGCTGCTGGGCCTGACGTATGGATATTTCTGGCGTTGACATGGCGGTTTTATGTTTCTATTTGTATACTGAATACCGTTTGAATGCTGGTTCCTGCCAACAGATGGATTACTGTCTGATTGCCGGATAAATTTATAATGCTGAATACCGATTCAATGCTGGTTCCGGTTTATATACTTATCTCGCCGACAAGATAGGTAAATGCACGGCCGCTCATCAGCACACGGTCTTTATTTAGCTCGCAGTCCAGGTACCCCTTCCGTCTGGATAACTGAATGGCGGATAATTTCGGTTTGCCCAGTTTTTCCGCCCAGTATGGCACCAGGGCCGTATGCGCCGATCCGGTAACGGGATCCTCGTCAATGCCCGATTGCGGAAAAAAACAGCGGGATACAAAATCGGAACTGCTTCCCCGGGCAGTGACGATCATCCCGCGGGAAGGCAATTTGGCGAGTACGCTGAAGTCCGGGGACAACTTTTCAATCTCCTCCTGGTTATTCAGCACCGCCACATAATCAAAAGATGATTTATAGATTTCCGCAGGTTTCACATTTAATCCCTGTTCAATCAGGTCCGGAGCATCTGTTGCTGTAATCCGGTCGGCGGGAAAATCAAGCGTGATCTTCTGATCTCCGGATCTGGAAACATGCAAAGGGCCGCTTTTGGAATGAAAAATAAGCCGGTCCCGGTGATAACCCAGGTGATTGAAAAAAATATGGGCCGAAGCCAGGGTGGCGTGGCCGCAAAGCGCCACTTCCACGGTGGGTGTAAACCAGCGGATGGCATAATCTTCGTCCTGCGGAACAATAAATGCGGTTTCGGCCAGATTATTCTGCGCCGCAATCTGCTGCATCAGGGATTCGCTCAGCCATTTCTCCAAAGGCACCACCGCCGCCGGATTGCCGCCGAATTGATTGTCGGCAAATGCATTGGCAATATAAATTTTAAGATTCATCATCAGGAAGAATTAAATGGGCCGGCGGGAACGAGCCGGTGTATATAGTCAAAATGACCATAGCAAAATTAATCCTAATAAATGCATCGGGTGGCCGCGCGCTATTCTTTATTCTTCGTGTCGATCAGGATCGTTACGGGCCCGTCATTCAGCAGCTCCACTTTCATATCCCCGCCGAAAACGCCGGTCTGAATTCTTCTTCCCAGGTCCTTTTCCATTTGCGCGATCAGGGATTCATACAGTGGAATAGCAATCTCCGGTTTTGAGGCGCGGATATAAGACGGCCGGTTCCCTTTTTTTGTTGAAGCCATCAGGGTGAACTGGCTCACCAGCAATATGTCTCCGCCGGTATCCGCGACCGAGCGGTTCATTACGCCTGACTCATCATCAAAGATCCGGAGCTGAACGATCTTATTGCTCAGCCATTGAATATCTTCGGAACCATCGCCATCTTCAATACCCGCCAATACCAGCAGCCCCGGGCCAATGGATGATTTCAGCAAACCGTCGACGGTTATGCTGGCATGCGAGACGCGTTGGATGATGGCACGCAAGGCCGAATGTGTTAATGTGTAAATATGAAAATGTGTAAATTAAGGCATGCGGGCTAATAATCGTGAAGAATGAACAGGAATTCATTAGCACATTTACACATTTACACATTTCCATATTTCCATATTTACACATTTACACATTAACACATTTTCCTACATTCGCCCCATGACCATCCCCGTTTCAAAAGAGATCAGTTTCCGTACCGCCCGCAGCGGGGGCAAGGGCGGCCAAAATGTGAACAAGGTGGAAACCATGGTGCTGGGCTTTTTTCATATCGGCAATTCTGAGTTGCTGAGCGCAGAACAGAAGGCCATTTTAGAGCAGAAACTGGCTTCTAAAATCAACGCGGAGGGTTTTCTGCTGGTCAAAAGCCAGGAGCACCGGTCGCAACTGGAGAATAAGGATGAGGTAGTGAGAAAAATGGAGCACCTGATTGAGCGGGCGCTCATCAAACCCAAACCCCGCAGGGCGACCAAACCGAGCTTTGCCTCGAAAGAGAAAAAGAAAGAATCCAAACAGAAAAAATCGCAGATCAAAAATTCGCGGAAAAAGATCGACCGGTTTGAATGAAGCAGGATTTTTTATAATTCAGCGTATACCAATGCGGATTTACAACTTAGTGTGATCGTCAATTAAAATCTTCCTGGTAGCGTGATTGAATGTTATCTTAAAATTGCACATGAAATTACTAAAGCCTAAAATTGGAGGTATCTTGTCGTGCTCAACGCAGCCGATAATTGTTTCTTTTCCCCTCCAAATAATTTGTTTTCTATCAGCGGATTGAAGTTCAATCCTAAAATTGTGTTTCCATACCTCTATTTTATTTTCGGCTAACCCTTGCATGACCTCGCCGCTTAAAGCAGCACCTTTTAGATCTAACCCCAACTGATCTGCCACTAATTTTGGAAAGACGCAATGATCAGCGCCTGTATCCAGAAGTGCCATTACATTAATGTGCTTACTATTTGCGGGATTGATTATACTAATTGGAATCCAAGGTCGAAACAGTTCACTTGAAATTTTAAAAAACGGATAGATGTGGATAGCCATTAAAATATGTAGGTATTGCCCTCCAATGGGACAAACATGACCGTGAAGGCTTTATCTGTTTTCTTTGCAGCCTCAATGGCTTCCCCAGGCGTCTTGCCTTCCGAAATAATGTTATTATCCTCATCCAAAGTAACCCAACGTGAGTCTGGATTTTTGGGGGTTATAGTGATTGTAGTATCGTTATCAGTTTCAAACATGGATTGCAAAGCTAACTAAATATACAAATATTATTGCCAAAAACACAGCATTCTACACCCTTCATTGCCATCTTAACAAGCTATAAAAGAGGTTTTTTTATTAATATAAATCGTTGATCTTAAACCTATAACGGATGTATCCCCTTAATAAGGATTCGACGGCGACAACGCCCAGGCTTTTACTGACAATACCTTCATATCGCCGCCGTCTGCAAAAAGCTTCACACCCGTTCCCCCGGATTTGGGATATACACAACGGGCAATAGCCTGCCTGTCGTTCGCAAATACTTCCACTATCCCTTTGTCAACAAATACATGGAGCACCAGGTTTTCGCCCTTCTCCAATTCAAATGGCGCAGTTTCAATATTCCTGCGTCCCATGTCCGTGCTGGACCGGGTTGCATCGAAGGCCAATTGTTTTCCCAGAGCATCATAATAAATGGAAGTTTGTTCCTTTTCATCATCGGAGCAATCAACCCGTACGCCGGCACGGGAAGCTTTTCCGGGCTGTATCGTAATTTCCAGCTCAAGCAACTGGCTGCCCAAATCAGTCAGCTTTATTGCTGAACCCGCCTTAACAACAAAATTATTTTTTACCTTTTCCTTGCGGCGCAGGGTTTCCAGTTCCTTTACGGGCGCCATCCTGAGCGTTCCATCCGGGCCAACCCATAATGAACGGGGAAGTCCGTAGGTGCCCGTCCATCCATAAAATCGTTTTACACTATCCGGCCTGTCATCGAATATCCAGGCCCACATGATCTGTCTGCCTTTGCCGTCAACCAGGGCTTCCGGTGCGAAATAAGCATTATCCACCCAGGTCATCCGTCCGTGATTATCCGGGTAGAACCGGTCGTTTTTGTAAGTGCCGACATAATACTGACAACCCATATTGTGACTGATAAAAAGCATCAGGTGCTTTCCACTGGGTTTCCCACCATCGGGACCAGATGGCAAGGGTTGAAAGCTCGGACACATGTTATCCTCTGTTTTACTCGTCCAGCGACGATCCGATTGGTAGAATTCATGCAGATATTTCCATTGTTTCAAATCATCCGAAACATACAAATAGGAATGATCGCCCTGATAGTCGACAGAATCGGCCGGAAGTGCGGGTCCATTTTCAAAATTTGCCGGCAATCCCGCTCCCCGGGATCCGTATTTTCTGAGAACAAGCAGACTGCCCGTCAGCATATAATAACGACCGTCTTTTTTCCAGATGTTTGACGGATCTGCCGAGCCGGTATGAAATACTTTTCCCGATGCGTCTTTCATATCGGTAATGCCCCACTCAGATGATTTTATCACCGGGTTATTTTCAGATTTTTTCCAGATATCAAAATTGGCGTCTTTACTTTTTGCGAGGCCGATGCCTTTTGCACCCCAAAGCATCCAATAGGATAAAACAGCAGAACCATCGTCATCAACAAAAGCACCTCCGCTGAAACAGCCTTCATCGCCATTACCGGGTATCAGGGCATCGGGATGATGACGCCAGTGTAACAGATCGGTACTGGAAACATGTCCCCAGCAAAATCCCCTTCCGACGCTGTTATACAGATACATCAGGTGATATAAACCATCCTTGTAAAAGGCGCCGTTCGGATCGCCCGGACTCCCATCCCCTTCCGGAAGACAAAAATGATAGGCAGGGCGGTATGGGTCAGACAGGAGACGCTCCCTGAATTCCCGGGTTGATTGGATCACCTTATCCGGAATATCCCTGTTTGCACTTACGGAGTCCGCCGTGTCCTGCGCTGTGGCTGACTGAACAAGAAAAATAACTGTTAATGTAATCAGGCTAAACTTCATTGTCGCTGTATTTGGCAAGAAAGATAACTGTTAATGTAATCAGGCTAAACTTCATTGTCGCTGTATTTGGCTGAACAAAGGCCGTGGTTAAAAGATCTGTTTTATTACTGCCCTGGCAGCTTGGTTGTTAATCCGGAATTTCCAGAAAGCTCTATTCCCAGTTCTTCCAGGGTTTTT
>JBEPUT010000008.1:0-127282 GCA_041691395.1 Chitinophagaceae bacterium | reverse complement strand
CTAAAAAACGGTATATCTGGATCTACTTTTAAAAAGGTCGCGAAATACCCTGGTGTAATCCATTGAAATACTTTCGGATAACCCTTTCATCTCCCGCAATCCTGCTGTTCCCCGGAAGAATGGACGAGCCTTGCATTTCCGCAACCTTTTTATCGTAAATTACGTAGTACTAACCGGCATTGGGTTCAAATTCTATTTTTCCTTTGGAAATCTACCATTCACCATGTGGCCCTAACAATACATTGTCTGATGAAGTGCAGATTGAGTGTTTTGTTGCTGTTTATGTACTGCCGGTTATTCTCCCAGACACAGACTTGTCCGGTAAATATCAATTTTGCCAGTGGTGATCTCACCCATTGGTATGCGTATACCGGTAATAACGCATCAGGGAATGGCCCGCTGGCCATCTTACAGAAATATGATTCCACTGCAACAGCGCCGAACGGTACCGTTGGGGTTAAAAGTTTACAGGAATACCGGCTTACCGGCGTCCAGGGAATACAGGTAATCACCGCCAGGAGCAACGATCCCTTTGGCGGATTTTCCACCATCCCCACCATCAATGGCTACAGTTATAATTATTCGATCCTGCTGGGCTCTACATCCATTTCCCGGGGTAATGGCAATACCGGAAACGGCGGTGGTGGATACGTGCGTGGAGTCAGTTATAGCATCAATGTGCCGGCCGGCCCCGCCACGGAACCTTATACCATGACCTATGCGTATGCCATGGTACTGGAAAACGGAACCCATGTATCCAGCCAGCAGCCGGTGATATCGGCAACCCTGAAAACACCGGACAGTGTGATCCTCTGCGCTTCTCCGAGTTATTTTCTCCCAACTTTTGGCAATGTAAGCGAAGGGGTGCGCGGCGCCACGCTGGACAGTGCGACGGCCATCAGAAATGGGTTCTCCGTGAGCAACCTGCCCACACCCAATGCCAATTTTGACCAGAATGGCGGAGGAGGAGGATTCCTTCGGGATGTATGGACCAAGGGTTGGACCGAAGTTACTTTCGATCTTTCTGCTTATCGGGGAAAGAAAGTGAGCCTGACCATCGAAGCTGATAACTGTGTGCCAGGGGGACATTTTGCCTATGCCTATGTTGCCATCCGGAACAGCTGTGCCGGTTTGGCGATCAGTGGAGATTCCCTGGTCTGCTACAATACTGCCATTAGCTATTCGGTGCCTGCGCTGGCCGGGGCCACATACAACTGGATCGTTCCGCCCACCTGGACCGTTCTTGGCGGAAGCAACAGCAGCATCATTCAGGTAAAATCAACTGCCTTTGGCGGGGCCGTAAGTGTGCGGGAGCAAAACAGTTGTGCCAATCTTACGGACACGATACAGGTAAAAACCCTGCCATCACCTGTTGGTGGAATACTGGATGGATCTACAGAGGTTTGTGCCGGGGGGAACAGCAGTACGCTGAACCTCCGTGATTATTCAGGTAGCATCGGAAACTGGCTGTCTTCTACTGATAGCCTCAGCTGGTCCTCCATTCCCAATAATACCACCCGGTATCTGGCGGAAGATCTTCAACAGACAACCTATTATAAAGTGGTTGTTGGAAAAGGAACGGTTTGTCCCCCCGATTCCAGCACCGCAGCAAAAATAGCCGTAGATCAATTATCGGTCGGGGGACAAATTGATCCGTCGCAGTCCATATTATGTTTCGGGCAAACCGCCGGAGAGATCCTGAATCTTTCCGGCAATACCGGATTTGTGCGCAACTGGCAATTTTCATTGGACGGAACAAACTGGTCAGACTTTAATCCCGCGAGTGTATCGGCTTCCATCATGGTTCAGGGCATAACGCAATCTACCCAATACCGGCTTATCGATCAAAACGGTGTGTGCCCGGCGGATACCAGCTCCGTTGCCGCCATTACATTTAATCCGGTAGCTTATCCCAGGGCATCAACGGAGCCCGCCGATACAACGATTTGTTTTGGCACTGCGGCATCTCTACATGCCAGTATTGACATCGGAACCAGCTATGCCTGGGTGCCTGCCATCAATGATGGCGGAAATATCGGCAGCACGCCGTTTAGTTTTGCCAGTCAGGTATTTCCCGCCGCTTCGGCTGATTATGTTCTGCGTGTGCAGAACAATGGCTGCCCGAATCCTTTGCTGGATACATTCCATATCAACGTGCTGGCAAAAATCATTGTAGATGCGGGCCGGGATACATCGGTAGTAGCCGGCGAACCCCTGCAGTTTCAGGCCAGTTCGAGTGATATTGGTCCGGATGTGTTTTCCTGGTTGCCCGTAACGAATCTCAATGATCCAACTATTCCGGATCCAACGGCCACGTATACCCTAAATGACAACATCATCCGGTACACTGTTAAAGCCACTACGGCTGCAGGATGTTCGGGCGAAAGTTCCATCACCGTGAAAATATTCAAAACAAAACCCGATATTTTTGTGCCCAATGCCTTCACGCCGAGCCTTGCGGTAAATTCCCTCTTCCGTCCAATACCGGTCGGCATATCCTCGCTCCGTTTTTTCCGGGTTTACAACAGGCTGGGTCAGCTGGTTTATAATACTTCGTCTATGGGTAAGGGTTGGGACGGCACACTGAACGGCGTGCCGCAAGGCGCCGGCGGTTATGTCTGGATGGTGCAGGGAACAGATTATACCGGAGCCACGGTCACTAAAAACGGAATCATGGTGCTGATCAGGTAATCCTTTCGATCTGGCCAAAAAACTTCCTCAGTCGTGGCGGATGATCTTCCGGGCAATCTCATTCAACATATCGGCATGATCGGTAACATAGGTAAGACCTGCCTGGTACAAATGCGCGATGTTTTCCGGTGTAGCCACATCCATTTCAGAACAGGCTTCTTTTAATCCCGGTTCCAGCCGGTAATAGTCGCCCTGGTCAGCTGGATCCAGGGAGAGGAACATCTGGCGAAGCTGATAGTCGACCGTTTCCGAATTGCCCGACATCAGTATATCGATCACGGGTTCCAGCCAGCCGATTTCTCCGGCACGGCGCATGTGTGCGTAGTGGTAGGGTTTTTTAACTGAACCGGTGCCGATGGTAACGATCAGCATTTGTGAAGCTGATGGGGAATCCGGTTTTTCCGCATTGCGGAGCACAGCGGAAAAAGGGGTTTTCCTGGCTTCCGCAAAGGCACAGAGGGTGGGGTTGTTGGCAAAAACGCCGCCATCAATCAACGACCAGATCTGACCGGACAGGGACGTAATGTGCGCCGGTTCAAAATAGGTGGGTGCCGCGGCTGTGGCACGGGCAACATCCCTCACCTTGAAATTATAGATCGGATCTTCCCCTGCATCGCTGCTGGTAAAAAAAACGGCTTTCCGGTCCGTCATTTCATAGGAGGGGATCAGACTGGGCTTGATCAGATCTGCCAGCGTGGTCTCTCCGCAATACTCTTTCAGCAGGGCCTGGAGGGTGGTGCTGGGAAATTTGGAATGAAAAACGCCGCCACCGCTGGAGATTTTTTCCAGCAGGGTTCTTTTAAATATCGATTCGCCGTGATCCAGATAAAGGTTCAGCGCATCAACGGCCGCGTATTTCGCTTTCCCGTTTTCATCCGGCATCAGGTAAAGGCAGGCGAGAATGCCGCCGGTACTGGTACCGGCAACCATATCGAAATAATCCCCGATTTTCCGGGGTCCTTTCGGATCTATCTTATTGATGGCGGTTTCCAGGTAAGCGATGATGGTTCCCGGAAGAATGCCGCGAATCCCGCCGCCATCAATAGAAAGTATCCTGATTTTTTTCATGGAAGGATGGTTATGGACCAAAGATCGATGAAATGTTTTGCAGCCCGTAACTTTGGTCCTGCAAATAATTTTAAAAGTTAATGAACGAATATGGATATTTCTTTAAAGGGAAAATACGCCGTCATCTGTGGCAGTACTCAGGGTATTGGTTTGGCAACAGCGCGGGTGCTTGCTGATCTCGGCGCCAACTGTATTTTGATAGCGAGAAACAAAGACGCGCTGCTGAAAGCGGTTGGCGAACTCCCTGTTGCGGGGGAACAGGTTCACCGCAGTGCCGTTGCGGATTTTACCAATCCCGATCAGGTTCTCGAAGTGATAGCAGAAATAACGCGCGAAATAAACGTACAGATCCTGGTAAACAATAGCGGTGGTCCCAAAGCCGGTCCCGTGCTGGATGCCGGTGCCGGAGATTTTGAAAAAGCATTTCGTCAGCACCTGGTCTGCAATCAGATTTTGGCTCAGCATGTTGTTCCCGGAATGAAGTCCGCAGGATACGGAAGGATCATCAACATCATTTCCACCTCGGTTAAAACGCCCCTTCAGCATCTGGGCGTTTCTAATACGATTCGCCTGGCCGTAGCCTCCTGGGCGAAAAGTTTATCCAATGAAATAGGCGAATTTAATATTACCATCAACAACGTACTGCCGGGGCTCACCGCCACCGGAAGGCTCAGTAGCCTGATCAAACAAACAGCTGCATCCGCAAACACTACGGAAACGGAAATAGAAAATCAGATGATGCGCAGCATTCCTATGAAGCGGTTTGGCAGTCCAGCAGAAATTGCGCAGGTTATCGGATTTCTTGCTTCCCCGGCGGCATCTTATGTTAACGGTACTAACATTGCAGTCGACGGAGGCAGAACGCCAGCCTTATAGCCGAAAAAAATAAAACATGAATCTGTACTTTATCAGCGGTCTGGGTGCGGACAAAAGAGTATTTCAAAAATTAATTATTCCCGAATCCTTCATCATCCATTATTTGGAATGGATACCGGTTTTTCCCGAGGAATCCCTTTCGCAATATTGCGAAAAACTCATTACCCAGATAAACCTGGCGGAGCCTTTTATTTTGATTGGCTTGTCATTCGGCGGTGTTATTGCGATCGAAATGTCCAAACAAGTCAAACCGGTACAGACCATCCTGATTTCCAGCATCAGTCGCCCGGAAGAAGCAGGCCGTGTATATACTTTTTTAGGCAAACTGCAAATTCAACGGATCATCCCCATTCGCTTTCTGCTTACCCCTTCGCCGTTGCTGTTCCGTTTATTCGGCGCTCATACGAAAGGAGAGCGGACGCTGTTGAAGCAGATTCTCGCGGATACCGATCCTGATTTTTTCCGCTGGTCGCTGAACCGGATGTTTACCTGGAAGAATGACTGGAAGCCGGAGCAGTTGCTGCATATTCATGGCACGCGCGACAGGATCCTACCCTATAACGACCGCATGCAGGCGATAAAAGTAATCGGCGGCGAACACCTGATGGTGTACAGCCGGTCCGAAGAAATCAGCCGGTTATTGAAAGATCATCTGCTGCCGGCTTAATTAAAATTCGAACGTTTTTACCGCTGGATCCCGCAGGATACTTTTTGCAAATTCCAGGTGATTTTTTTCTGATCCCCGTACGATCCAATCACTCGAGATGAGGTTGTTTGATTTGACTTCCCGACCCCGTTTGAATTTGAGGTGGTGCTTTCCAAATTGCTGTTCATAATGGTGAAGGGTTTCAGCCTGGTATTCGCAAACAATCCGGTAATCCCGGGTCTGGTTCACCCGGTCGATCCATCCTTCCAGCCGGCCGAACACCAGGATCATCGCTAAGATGAGGGCGCAGGCAATCAGGGAGACCGATTCGTAACCGGCTCCAATGCCCATGCCCATGGCAGCTGTGGCCCAGATCATGGCGGCAGTGGTGATGCCGTCAACGCCATAGTCGCCTTTGAAGATCACACCGGCGCCCACAAACCCGATGCCGGTGGCAATGTTGGAGGCAATGCGGTCGGGGTTTCCGTTTGCACCGATCAGTTGGGAGAAAATGGTGAACAGGGTGGAACCGATGCAGATCAAAGTCAGCGTGCGGAAACCGGCCGACTTGCTTCTGTATTCTCTTTCTGCACCAATGAGTCCGCCCACTACCAGGGATAAAAGGAGTTTTTCAATAATCTGGTCCGGCAGCGGCATAAAGGTTTTTTATCTGGAGGAAAGTTCGTGATTGCCGTTGAACTTTCCAAGATGATAAAAATAGCGGTGTATCTCGTTTGGTAAAGCTTATGCTGTTTAAAAGTGCTGTGTATAAGTTTTTCCACAAGCCGCTGGTACAATTCTTTGTTCGCAGGTCAGGAACAGCAAACAAGACTTTACGTCATTATTGATTTTCAAATAAGCGTGCGGCAAATCCTGCTTTCATGTAATTTCCCATTCCTTTTTGAAGCTTATGGCCCTGTTATATATTCGGATATCATGGTGCTGCCAATTCGACCATTGTATTTTGTGATCAGGTCCCTTCACCGCCCGGTGTACGGGTTTTTGCCTGGATAGAAAAGCGATGGACAGAACGGTCAGCATGCCGAGACCCAATAAAGACAGGCAGGGTACCGGAAACAGGAAGACCAGTTTTATAATGCCGATACTGTACAGCAGCAGCATGACCATGGTAAAAAGTCGGGCGCGGTTAATCTTTTTTAAAGCCGGGGCGACTATCAGCAGCAGCAGAAATACAATATTGAACAAAAGGAGTGTACTTTTCATACGGAGGATTTATTTGAAGAATGAACCTGCTTTAGTAACCGCTGCAAGGGAAATGTAACCCGGGAAACGTGTATTTAAGACCGGACACCGGCATGTACCCATTTCCGGACAGGGCAGACCCCTGGTGGCGTGTAGAGTCCTGATTTACAAATCGATAGCACAGGTATCTTTGCTCCCTATAGATTCGATTCCATGATTGGGAGGACTTGATAATGATTCACTGGTTTCTTCCCGATATCCCGTAGATCACAACCTGCGGATCCTGATATTTTTAAAATACACGGTATCATCATGGTCGGTAAGTAAAATATGCCCTTCGGGTAACTCGCCATAGTTGACAAGATCAGCAAACTTTGTTGTGGCCTTTCTTTTCAGGAAATCCGCACTTCCCCTTTCATAACTCAGTACTTTGATCCCGTTTAACCAATGCTCCACGTGTTTACCCCTGGCAATGATCTTTACATGATTCCACTTACCCGCAGGATACAAGATCTTATTTTCGGGAGGATACAATAAATAGCAGGCTGCTGTAGCACCCACTTCATGGCGATGGTCCTTAACCTCAGGATAATTAAAATCATCAATAATCTGGTATTCAGGTCCGTTTACCACGAGCTTGCCGGTGTTCCTATTTTTGATTTCGCCGACAAAATATTTTACACCGCTGTTGGCATTGACGGTGAGGTTAAAATCCAGTACCAATTCAAAATTTCCGTACACCTCCCGCGTAATGATGTCGCCGGCGCCTCTCCTAGATAAAAACAACATACTATCTCTGACCACCCAGCCCTCCGCCGGGAAGCTGTCACTGTTCTTCCCCCGCCATTTGTCCGTATTGGTCCCGTCGAATAAAACCTCCCAGCCCTGCTGCATATCCTTGTGAATGTGTGCCGAAAAATCGGTTGTAAGGGAAAAGCCTGCATTGGCCAGCCCCGGATCTGAAGTCGCTGCAACGCCGGCGGATTCTGTAATATGTGCATCTGACGCCTGAAAGCCGCAGAGCATCCAGGCAAATAATACCACCAGACCATTCCGTACCTTAATCCTTCGGTCAAGTTTCATCAGTGTTCATTTTAAAGTTTGGTTATAAAATTCATCCTCCTAAATGACGTACTAACGGTCTCTAAATATAACTTCCGGTATCTTTTTATATTTCATCGCGTTCAACCTTCAGATAAGTGCCTGATGAAATATTTAATCGACAGTAAGCATTGAACCGTGACCCGGTGAAAGCTTCATCGCAGAATAAATATTATTTTGTCAAAGATCGCTTTTTTGAAGTAATCAAGACGACCATGTCGGGCGTTTATTGGGAGATACAGCTGGCCGTCAGGCTGCTCAGGCCGGAGAAACGGATGCCGTGGCTGACAAAACCCGGTTCATTTCTATTTTTTCATGCATGTCGGGAATCATGACCGGGTAAAATCCCCTGGCGAGCAAGCGGGAAGCGAGCGCTTCCTGCACCTTGTATTCTCCGTGAACTAAAAATATGCCGCGGACCAGTCCGGGATCCTGGCACGCGATAAACTGACAAAGGTCGTCTGAGTCGCCGTGAGCGCTGAGACCTTTCAGCTGATTGATTTCTGCTTTTACTGGCTGCGGTGAATGAAAAACAGATAATTCGCGGGCGCCGCCGAGGAGTTGTCCCCCCAAAGAATCAGGACCGCAATAACCGGAAAAAAGGATGGTATTTTTTTCATTGCCGAGGCAGGCTCCGATGTGGTGGCGCACACGGCCTGCATCCCCCGTGCCGCTGGAAGAAATGATCACACAGGGTTCTTCATATTCCGTCAAACGGACGGAGTCTTCGACCGACTCCACATATTTCAGGCCCTGGAATAAAAACGGATCGGCGTCTATCTCCAGGATCTTTTGAATACGGTCATTAAATTCATGGACGTGGGTTTTGATGGTTTCTGTGGCCTTAAAACCTAAGGGGCTGTCCACAAAATATCTCAGATCTGGCAGTCTCTTTTCGAGCTCGAGCTGATTCAGCATAAAAAGAAGTTCCTGAGTCCTTCCTACACTGAAAGCAGGGATCACGAGTTTTCCCTGTTTCGATAGGCAGGTTTTCCGGATCCATTCCAGCAGCTGGTCGATATTGTTCGTGTGCAGATTGTGGTGTTTATCTCCATAGGTACTTTCGAGTATGATGTATTCAGCCTGCGGAAAAGGGCTGGCGGGTTTGAGCAGCGGATGGCGGGCGCGGCCGACATCGGCACTGAAACTGATGGTCGTTTCTTTGCCTGATTCTGAAATTTTTAAATGAATGGCGGCACTCCCGGGAAGATGTCCTGTTTCTGAATACATAACACTAACTTCCGGCGTGCAGATGTTCCATTCATCGAATTCCACGATCCGGAATTGTTCCAGCGAGCGCATAACCGACTCGATCGTATAACAGGGAGGCAGTCCGGAATCCTTCATCTGACGGGCCTGAATGTCCGCACTGTCAATCAGCAGGATCTCGGTCAGCTCCCGCGTCGCCTGCGTACAGAGAATTTTGTGGGTAAATCCTTCGGCCACCAATTTCGGGATCAGCCCGGAATGATCGATGTGAGCATGGGACAGGAGCAGCAGGTCAACTTTAGAGGCGTCGAACCCGAGATCCTCGTTTAACTTTTGGGTCCGCGCGCCCATTCCCTGAAACATCCCACAGTCCAGCAGGATCTGAAACCCACTTTCCAGTGTAATCAGGTGTTTGCTTCCCGTAACAGTCCGTGCGGCACCGTGAAAAGTGATGTACATATTTTCTTATTATCTGTGCTTTAGTTCCCGGATAGATTGGTCAGGATGGTTCCATTATTGTGCCATCATCGGTTTTGATGGTAGCTTGTGGTTATTGGGATTAAAAAAAAGGCTGCCTTTCTTTTGAGACAGCTTCTTTTTTATTTCAACAAGTGCCCGGAGGGGGAATCGAACCCCCACTACCTTGCGATAACCAGATTTTGAGTCTGGCGCGTCTACCAATTCCGCCATCTGGGCAGGGAAAACAGCGATGCGGGGAGCAAATGTAATTGATTACTGTAAATGGGACAAGTCCTTTCTTTCCATGCGAAAGGGGGTTATCGTCGGGCCTCCGGACTGGCAGTTATATTTACCGCCCCTGTATAAGCGGGTAAGGCGCATTTATAATTAATTAACTTGCCCAATTAAAAAAAGGCTTTAATGACTCGCATTGGCTTAATCCGAGAGACAAAAATTCCGGCGGACAACCGCGTTGCGCTGATCCCGTCCCAGTGTAAATGGCTGCAGAAAAATTTTCCTTCGCTTAAGATCCTGGTTCAGCCTTCCCGGGACCGCTGTTTTACCGATAAGGAATTCAGCCTGGCCGGTGTGGAAATAATGGAGGATCTTAGTGCGTGCGATTTTTTGCTGGGGATCAAGGAAGTGAACGCCGACCAGCTGATCCCGGAAAAGAGTTATCTTTTTTTTTCCCATACCCGCAAAATGCAACGCTATAATCAATCCCTTTTTCAGGCCATCCTGGAAAAGAAGATCACCCTCATCGACTATGAATGCATGGAGCATGAGGACGGACAGCGCATCCTGGGTTTTGGATTTTTTGCGGGTGTTGTCGGCGCACACAATGGCATCATGGCCTATGGCAACCGCACAGGGAAATATACATTGCCGCGGGTTTACCTGCAACCCAATTTCCGCCAGCTGATCCATTCTTATTTCGGACTAAGGTTACCCAATATCAAAGTGGCCATCACGGGTTCGGGCCGCGTTGCCCATGGATTGCTGGAGATCATGAACCTCATGGGCATCATTGAGGTAGAACCCGATGAATATCTTTCCCGGAATTTTACTTATCCTGTTTTTACGCAGCTCAAGGGAAATATTTTGTATTATCATAAAGTGAAGGGCAACTATCAGCGCGAAGACTTCCACCTGAACCCTGATCACTATGATTGCGGTTTCAAACCGTTTACAAAAACCACGGACATTCTCCTGAATGGTATTTTCTGGGAACCCAAAATGCCGCGGTTAATAGAATGGGAAGACCTCCGACAGCCGGACTTTCACATAAAAACCGTAGCCGATATCACCGATGATAAAGACGGCTCGATCCCTTTTAACCTCGGTGACGCTTTTATGGAAGATCCGATCTACGGGGTGGATAAAATTACAGGCAGGAGAACGGCTCCCTATCTGCCCGGTTCTGTGGATATTATGGCCGTTGGCAATCTGCCCAATGAACTTCCCCGCGATGCTTCCCGGTATTTCGGGGAACAACTGATCAAATATGTGCTGGAAGATCTTTTTAAAGTGGATTCTCCCGTCATAACGCGGGCTACCATGGTGGAGAGAGGAAAGATTACCGGGCCTTTTGAATATTTGAGGGCGTACGCCAATGGACTATTGGCAATGGACAGTTGACAATGTAGGTAACACTGACCTTATCGTATATAATAGGCTTTCATCAGATGCAGTAATTCAACTGTTTCATTTCCCTGATCATCGCGGATGGTTATTTCCTGTTCGCCAATTGGGGGAAATTCCTTTAGGCTAAATAATACAACAGATCGGAATGGGGCATGCGACGGGGTTTGCCTGATCAGCATTTTTTCCCGGAGATGAAAACCTTTTGCGGCTGCCAGCTTTTCAATATAATCCGTGCGGTGAAAGGGAACGAGTATGCTGAAAGCGCCCCGGGTATTCAGCAGCTGTTGTATTGTCGAAATGATTTCTTCTAAATTTAAAGTTTCTGCGTGTTTGGCTTTATTCTTTCCGGAAGAAGGAGAGAGCAGATCACCTTCAAAAAACGGGGGATTGCTGATGATGAAATCATAGTCATGTCTTGGAGCAAAATGCCGGACATCCTGATGGATGAGATGGATGCGGTGGGGCCATGGACTGGCCGCAATATTTTCGGCTGCCTGTTGGGCAGATTCCTGATCCAGCTCTATCGCATCAATCTTTACCGGACTTTCCTGCGCGAGCATTAAACTAAGCAGGCCCGTCCCGGCGCCGACATCCAGCACGGTTGCCGAAGCATTTAATCTGGCGGCCGTCCATGCCCCGAATATGCAGGAATCTGTACATACTTTCATGGCGCACCGGTCCTGTTGAATGGTGAATTGCCTGAATTGAAAATAGGAGTTGGGCATAAGATCTTTTTCACCAGGTAGCACGGGCACTGACCGTGACCGTTAGTGGGGAAAACTGTTGTTCCAGGAATTTAAAATATCCGGTGATGGCGATCATGGCCGCATTGTCCGTGCAGTATTCCATTTGGGGAATGAAAGTATTCCAGCCAAGACCCTGACCCGTTTCCCGGAAAGCCGCTCTCAGTCCTTTGTTTGCCGCAACGCCGCCGGCGAGGCAAATATCTTTAATGCCGGTTTCTCCGGCCGCTTTTTTTAATTTATTGATCAGAATGGAAATGATGCGTCGCTGTATGGACGCGCATATATCCGGAAGATTTTTTTCAATGAACAGGGGATCTTTATCCTTCCCGTCGCGGAGAAAATAGAGTATGGCCGTTTTTAGTCCGCTGAAACTGAAATTCAGGCCGGGTATCCTGGGTTCGGGAAATTTAAACCGCAACGGATCGCCGGTTGCGGCATATTTGTCAACCAATGGTCCGCCGGGATAGGGAAGTCCGAGCATTTTGGCTGATTTGTCAAATGCTTCGCCCGCCGCATCGTCGGTTGTTTCGCCAATCACTTTTAGTTCTGCCGGCGAACGGCAAATCACGATCTGGGTATGTCCGCCACTGACCGTTAAACATAAAAATGGAAACTGTGGCAAGGCATCCTGATCCGTAGATCCTTTGATCAGGTTGGCCAGCACATGGGCCTGCATGTGGTGAACGGCAATTAGTGGTATATGCAGGGAGAGCGACAATGATTTCGCAAATTCAGAACCCACCAGCAGGGAACCAATCAGTCCCGGCGCCTGGGTAAAAGCAACAGCATTCAGGGCAGACAGTTCGCAACCCGCGGTTTTCAACGCCTGGTCAACTACGGGAACAATGTTTTGTATATGGGCACGGCTGGCCAGTTCAGGCACCACGCCACCATAACGGCTGTGAATATCCTGGGAGGCAATGATGTTGGACAGAATATGACCATCCCGGCAAACCGATGCCGCCGTTTCATCACAGGAAGACTCAATGGCCAGCAGTGTAATGGACAAAGAAAAGAATTTAATTCAGCGCAAAGATACCGGAGACCAGGGAAAGCAGGAAGAACTCAGGTGGTGGAGCGGATGGCTACTACAGGATCCAGTTTAGCGGCCGTCATCGCGGGAATGATGCCTGCCACGATGCCGACAAAAAGACAAATGCCAACGGCCATGGCGATGATCTCTGCCGGAATAAAAACCTTGAAGCTGAGAAAAGAGGAAACAATCATCGCCAGAATGAAAACGGCCACCAGGCCGATCAGGCCGCCTATGATGCATAAAAAGGAGGATTCCAGCAGGAATTCCGAAATGATGGTCCTTCGTTTGGCGCCCAGTGCTTTTTTTAATCCGATCTGGCCTGTCCGTTCACGTACCGTGACAAACATGATATTGGCCACACCAAACATGCCGACAATCAGCGAGAGTGCGGCAATGGCCCATCCGCCTTTATTAATGTTGGAAAAAATTTTATCCATTTCCCGGCTGAAGGACTCGATGTCGTTCAATGCATAATCGTCTTCCTGTCCTGGTGATAATTTATGGATCGAGCGCATGGCCCCGGTCAGTTCTTCTTTCAGGGCGGGAATGCTGATGTTTTCTTTTCCTTCCACGATGATCTTTGGCTGTGCGTCTTCATCGCGGGTGAGCTGTCTTAAAAATTTATAGGGCATGATCACACAGTTGTCATAACCCCACATATCCATCATGCTCTGACCCTGTTTTTCAATTACGCCAATCACAATGGCGGGTCTGCCGCCTTTCAGCCTGACTGTTTTACCAACGGCCAGTTCGGGCTTGGAAAATAATTTTTCAGCTATGTTAAATCCCAGCACCAGGGAATTGGTGCCCCGGTCGAAATCCGTCTGCTGCAGGTATCTGCCATCCGATATACTGAAATGTTCTATTTTGGAAAAATCTTCTCCGGCGCCGTAATAATTAATACCTGAAAGAATATCATTTTCAAATTCGACTACGGAATTGTCCTGCGTGAGGAAAGTAGCGTTCTGAATGATGGGAACCCTTTCTTTTAATTCAGCGACCTCTTCAAATTTGGGAGAAGGCCTTTTCACAAAGCGCCACCACGGATAATCATTGCTGTTCATGTATTCCCATTTGTCAATGAACACGGTATTGCTTCCCAGCGCCTTGATGTCGTTCTGTACGGCCGTTTTCATGCCGTTGATGGTGGCCAGCACACTGATGATGCAGAAAATGCCAAAGGTTATTCCCAGCAGGGAAAGGAATGTCCGCAGTTTATTGGAGCGGAATTCGGTGATGGCCATTCTCAGGCTGGTCAGAATGATATTGAGGGAACGTGCCAGATTCTTGAATTAAGCATTAAATATCGTACAATTTCAGGTAATTACCCAGCCATTCCTCCCGATAACCGCCGGAAAGATTGTTAAAAAAGCCTGACCCGCCATTGACGGCTGAAAGTGCTTCCGGGAGCGGCTTTTTCCATGCCCTCCTTGTTTTCCAGTCGCTGGTTGCTGGTCACGCTATCGGCTATGCCGCACCAGGGTTCGATGCAAAGGAAATTGGCGTCTTTGAATGACCAGATCCCTAAAAACGGAAATTCACCCATCTGGACATTGATGCCGTGTTTTGTTTTTGCCGAGAGTAGGGAAATTTCCGAAGATGCGGGATATTTAAAAACCAGCGCGTCCTTATAAAATAGCGGTTTCAGCAGGTTCAGCCTGTCCGTATCGTTTAACAAAGGGATGGGTTGTGTTTCTATTAATCCATCGGGTGAAATGGGCCACCGGGACAGGTTTTCTTTCTCTTCAAACCGTAGGTAATAATCCGAAAATACCGTGTCTGGGGTGAGTGGCAGGCGGAATGCCGGATGGCCGCCTACAGAAAAAAGCATGACGGACTTTCCCGTATTTTTTATCAGGTACTCCGTGCTGATTTCATCCCCGTCCAGCGAATACCGGATCCTGAATTCGAAATCAAAAGGATAAACTTTTTTCGTTTCTTCATCGCTGCGCAACAGGAAAACAATTTCGTGCGCAGATTGCTTTTCAACCACAAAATCCTTTTCCCTGGCAAACCCGTGGCGGTTCATCGGATAGGTTTTACCCTGATATTGGTAAGCATTGTTTTTCAGGCCACCGACAAATGGAAACAATACAGGAGAATGTTTAGCCCAGAATGCCGGATCGGCATTCCAGAGATATTCCAGCTGATGCACTTTATGGAACAGCCTCTGGAGCTCTGCGCCCTTGGAGGAGAGTTCAGCTTTCAGGAAATCGTTTTCCAGCGTATACATGGGGAAGTAATTTGATAACTTGAAAATGGTTTGACCGCGCGCCGTCGCTGAAGCTATGGCGCATTAAACCGAAGATTTTTTACAACCAAAACTCGGGCGAAGCCGGGTGAGAATGAAAGCCATCCTCCGCCCGCCGTTGTCTAAATTAACACAATCGCATGGATTGTTGGGCGCAGGCATTCGGAAACATATTATCTTGTGATGACAATGAAACTCCCCCTGCTAATTTTTACCGGTTTGTGGGTCCTGGGCGCGATCTCCTGCAGCAAACCTATTGCGCCGGAATATCTTGGTTTCCGGGATCTGGTATTTGAAAAATTCAGTATGGATGAATCCCTGCTGCATACCAACCTGGCATTCTACAATCCCAATCCCTTCAACATGCAGCTGACCAGGGCGGATATCAATGTATACCTCAACGATGATCTGGCCAATCACTATGTGATGGACTCCACCATTTCAATCCCGAGAAAAGATAGTTTTCTGATTCCGCTGAACCTCCGGCTGAATCCGCGTTTATTGTTGGGAAGTGCCCTGAAAATGCTGATGAATAACAACATGGTGAAGATCCGGCTGGAAGGAATTGTAAAAGTGAAAAGAAGCGGCGTCGGATTTACGGTACCGGTGCATTATGAGGAACTGCAGAAGCTTGATATTAATTTCTGATTAATATTTTTGTTGATGGTATATGGTTGATTGTTGATGGACTTCAGTTTCGAATTCGCGAAAAAAGTCCATCAACAATCAACCATATACCATCAACCTTTTAAAGTAAGCTCAATCGCCCTGATCTTCTCCTCCGTATCCGATTTCTTCTTTTTCTCCAGGGCAATCACTTCGGGCCGGGCGTTCCGGATGAATCTTTCATTAGACAGTTTTTTATGGAGGGATTCCAGGAATCCGCGGTAATAATGAAGTTCCTTTTCCAGTTCCTGCTTTTGATTGGAGCGGTTGGGTTGCACACCGGTTTCAAATCCAACCTGATAACCTTTGAATGGTATCCAATGGGTACCACTGATATTCTCCCGGGTTTTTGTTTCCAGATCGATGGTGGCGGCATTGAGCTGTTTGCGGATGATGGCATAGATACTATCCCTTCCCCCAAAGACGTCCCGGGGCAGGATAATCTTTATGATGGGTTCGCTGTTTTTCATCTGCTGCTGCTGACGGAACTCGCGACTAACTGTAAGCAGCAACCGAAGATCATCACCTGCCTGCAGGGCCAGCGTATCGGGGTTTCTTACCATACCATATTGTTTGATACAAAGGTCATCACCCGGTTTACGTTCTTTCAATAAATGGTATATTTCTTCCGTAACAAAAGGCATAAAAGGATGAAGCCATTGCAACAGGTCCTCAAAAAAGGAAATGGTTTTTTGGCATAAGGCCGGGGACAGGGCCTGCTCATATCCGGGTTTTACCCATTCCAGATACCAACTGCAGAAATCATCCCAGATCAGGGAATAAAGATTCTTTAATGCCTCGCTGAGCTTAAATTCGGAGATCAGTTTATGGATATCCTGTTTGGCCTGATCCAGTCTGGACCCGAACCATTGCACGGCGAAATGTTGGTCGGGGTCTATGCCTGCTGAACCGGGCCCTTCGGGATTTGTTTCGGGAAAGTTTTGTTTTTCACTCCACCTCTTCACCAGCTTCAGCGCGTTCCAGAGTTTATTGTTGAAATTTCTTCCCTGTTCCAATCCGGCTTCATCAAAAAGCAGGTCGTTGCCTGCAGGAGAAGAAATCATGATTCCAAACCGTACGGCATCGGCGCCATATTTTTCAATGAGTTTCAGCAGGACAGGCGAATTGCCCAGGCTCTTGCTCATTTTCCTTCCTTGTTTATCCCTCACCATGCCGGTAAAATAAACATCGGAAAAGGGCTTTTCATTTTTGAATTCCATGCCAGCCATGATCATTCGGGCGACCCAGAAAAAAATAATGTCCTGTCCCGTTACAAGCACCGATCCGGGATAGTAATAGTTAATTTCTGCATTGTCCGGGTCCGTTATGCCACGGAATACTTCCATGGGCCACAACCAGGAGGAAAACCAGGTATCGAGCACGTCTTCATCCTGATTTAATTTTTCGCCTGCCTTGAGGAGACCGAATTCGAGGGCATACGCTATTATGGCGGCCTCTTCATTTTCGGCCACCACAAAATTCTTTTTATCATCATACCAGGCAGGGATCCTTTGTCCCCACCAGAGTTGCCTGGAAATGCACCAGTCCTTTACATTCTCCAGCCAATATTTATAAGTGGCGAGAAATTTCTCTCCGGGATGGATGCGGATGTTCCCCGAAACCACCTGATCAAGTGCGGGGGCGGCCAGGGGTTTCATGCTTACAAACCACTGGGTGGAAATGCGGGGTTCAACCACGGCATGGGATCTTTGGGAATAACCGAGGCGGGTGGCATAGGTTTCTTCTTTCAGGAGCAGGCCTTGTTCCCGGAGTTGAGCGACCACCATTTTCCTGGCCTCGAACCGGTCCATGCCCACGAATATCTCCGCGGCAGGAGAGAGGGTGCCGTCTTCATTCAGGGTTTCAATTACGGGTAATCCGTGTTTCAGCCCCAGGTTATAGTCGTTGATATCATGCGCGGGCGTCACTTTTAGGATGCCTGTACCAAAACGGATGTCGATGTAATCATCAAAAATCACGGGCACGGCGCGGTTTACCAGGGGTACGATCACCTGTTTCCCTTTCAGTTGCCGGTACCGAGGATCTCCCGGGTTCACGCAAACGCCGGTATCGCCCATGATGGTCTCGGGACGCTGGGTGGCAATAGTTATAAATTCATTCGTCCCGGCCACCGCATATTTTATATAATACAGAATGCCTTCCACATCCCGGTACTCCACTTCTTCATCACTGAGCGCGGTTCGCGCAACCGGATCCCAGTGAATCATGCGGGCGCCGCGGTAGATGAGCTTTTTGCGGTAAAGATCCACAAACACGCGCATCACCGCCTGGTAATAATGATCATCCATGGTAAAACTGGTCCGGTTCCAGTCCACGCTGCACCCCAGTTTGGCAATCTGATCGTAGATGATATTGCCGTAAGTGTCTTTCCACTCAAAGGCATACCGGAGGAAAGCTTCCCGCGAAAGGCTGTTTTTGTCAATGCCTTTCTCTTTCAGCATGGCAACCACCCGGGCCTCCGTGGCAATGGAAGCGTGGTCGCTGCCAGGCACCCAGCAGGCGTTGAAGCCGCTCATGCGGGCCCGTCGCACGAGGATATCCTGAACCGTTTCGTTGAGGGTGTGACCCATGTGCAATACACCGGTCACATTGGGAGGGGGGATCACCACCGTAAAAGGTTTCCGCTGGTCAGGGAAACTATTGAAGTAATGGTTCGCCGTCCAGTGGGCGTACCACCTGGTTTCTACGGAAGCAGGATCATAGTGTTTACTCAATTCCATCCGGTGCATCTTTTTAAAGAATGCAAAGTTAATCAATCGCTTAATGGATGGAAAACGGGAAAGGACAAAAAAACAGGATCCTGCAAATAAAAAAGTTTCCTTTAGCAGGAAACTTTTGTCTTAGGAGAGTGCATGTAAAACGTACTCTCATATCCTGGGCATGGAGGTTCTGAATTTAACTTCAGCAGGTAAGCGGGAGGTTATGCAAACCAATACAAATAAGAAAGCAGCATAACCAGGGCGAGAAAACCAAAGGCGAATAAACCAGTCTTTACGTTTTCTCCCACATGAAACGAATGTAATGTCCTCTTCATAAATGAAAAATTTAAGATGAAACCATGTTAAATAAAAACATCTGTTTCAAAGAGACTCGAAATCAACAAGGGTAGGTTTATCTTACGATTTGGGTAGGAGCCTTGAAGTTGCTGATCATGACAGGCTAATCATGATCCAAAACAAATATATACTGATTTTTTGAGGAGTGCTAGCGTTTGCCCGGAAAATTTGCAATATTTTCCCCAAATTTCCCCAAAAGAAAACTCCGGCCCAATAGCCGGAGTTAACGAAGCAGGTGTTTGCCCATCCGCTAGGTTAGGGTAAAGACGTAGGCAAATAACATGATGGAGCAGAAATACAGAACCGCGATAATCACAGCCAGTGTTGTTTCTTCTCCGACATGAAAGGCTTGCATGTGTTTCATGGAGTTGAATTTAAAGGTGAAATACTACCATACGGACGGATTTCAGGGCGCTTTCAAAGGGTGCGGATTGAATAATATCTAAAAATCAATAAGTGAAATGGTAACTGAATGGTGATTATTCCTAACTTTATTAGCAAATAAGGTTCGGGGCGCTACCGGTTATGTATGCAATAGTGGACATTGAAACAACGGGCAGTTATGCCGCTAATAACGGCATCACTGAATTGGCTATTGTGCTTTACGATGGAAATAAGATTGTGGATCGTTTTGAAAGCCTGGTGAATCCCCAGATGCCCATTCCCAGATACATCCAGGTGCTGACGGGCATCCAACCCCGGATGATTGAACAGGCTCCGCTGTTCAGCGAGATTGCCGCCCGGGTATACAGTCTGCTAAAGGATGCCGTTTTCATTGCCCACAATGTGAATTTTGATTATTCCTTTGTCAGGCATCACCTGGATGTTGCCGGTTATCGGCTGGACAGCCGGAAACTCTGTACGGTGCGGCTGAGCCGCAAACTTTTCCCCGGACTGCCTGGCTACAGCCTGGGGAAATTGTGCCGGGAACTGGAAATACCGCTTGAAAACCGCCACCGTGCCGGAGGAGACGCTGATGCCACGGTAAAATTATTTGAGAAAATCCTGCTCCGGGACTCCCAGGGCCATGTGCAGCAAATGCTGAAGAACGGCAGCCGGGAACAATACCTTCCTCCAAATCTTCCAGCCGAACAGATTGTCGGGATCCCCTTTACTTCCGGGGTCTATTATTTTCACGATCAGAAAGGGAAAGTGATCTATGTAGGCAAAGCCAAAAACCTCCGGAACCGCGTTTGCAGCCATTTTTCAAACAACCACACCAGTTTGCGGAAGCAGGAGTTTCTCCGGAATATTTTTTCGGTTTCCTGGCAGGACTGTGGCACGGAACTGATGGCCTTTCTTTTTGAATGTGTCGAAATCAAAAGACTCTGGCCCAGATACAACAACAGCCTGAAACGTTTTGAACAGGCCTATGGATTGTATTCCTATGAGGACAGTAACGGTTTTCTACGAGTCTTCATCGAAAAGAAAAAAAGACATCTGTCCGCTCATTATAGTTTCCATACGCTTTTCGAGGGCAGGCAAATCATCAGCAAGCTTGTCCGCCAGTTCGGGCTCTGCCCAAAACTTTGCTTCCTGCAGATGGGGGATGATGTGTGCGTTGGTGTCCGCGATTATTATTGTTCGGGCGTATGTATGGGAAAAGAGGAGCCTGGCGTATACAACAGCCGGGTTCATCAGGCTTTGGATTCACTGCAACAAGTGCTTCCATCATTTATTGTAAAGGACAGGGGCCGTCACGCAGCAGAGGAAAGTTTCATCCTGATTGAAAATGGGCGGTTTTATGGCATGGGTTATCTCGACAAGACCATTCAGATACTCAATTTGAATTCGTTGAAAGAGCATCTCACCGTTTATCCTGAAAATGATTATATGCGCGGCCTGGTTTACGGGTTTGCGGAGAAGTTTCCTTTAAAGAAAATGCTGATGAAGAGTTCAGTTGACGGATGACCAATGACCGATATCAGGTGCGGGTTTGCAATAAAAGTCCGTCATCCGTCATCCGAACTCCTATATAACTGCACATAGTGCAAAAACTCCTTCCTCGAAATCATCCTCGCCCCCAGGCTTTCCAGGTGGGCTGTGTATACCTGGCAGTCAATTAAGTTTACCCCTTCAGCCACGAGTTGCTGAACAAATTTGATGAAGGCAAATTTGCTGGCATTGCTTACTTTACTGAACATGCTTTCTCCAAAAAACATATTTCCGAGGCGGAGGCCGTATAGTCCGCCCACCAGTTCTCCTTCCTGCCAGGCTTCTGCGCTTTGGGCATAACCATGCTGATGCAGGTTGATATAGGCATTGCGCATGTCTTCGGTGATCCAGGTTCCTTCCTGATCATGTCTTGATATGCTTTTGCAGGAACTGATGACGCCGCTGAAATTTCGGTTCATGGAAAATTTCAGATCACCTTTTTTCAATACCTGCTTCATGCTGTTGCTGATTTTCAATTCGCCGGGGAATAAGACGAAACGGGGATCAGGACACCACCAAAGTATGTATTTGCTTTCGTACCAGGGAAAAATGCCGTTCCGGTAGGCGAGCAACAGCCTGTCCATGGAAAGATCCCCGCCAATGGCCAGCAGCCCGTCCTCATCCGCCAGTTCTGCCGGTGGAAATATTAAATCCTGATCCAGGACGTAAAGGGACATACTCAGATATGATTTCAGATATGATTGATGTAGGAAAGAAGGCGGGGTGGTTTAGTCAGGAGGTGGAAAGGACCTCGATCGTAGCGCCAATGCCACGATCAGTAATGGCATCACACATGGGTTTCAGTTCCTCGTAACTTCCCCGCTTCACCCCATATTTCCCCTGGGTATGTATGATCATCGCGCATTGTTCGGCCTGTTCCGTAGTATGTTTACACACTTCCATCAATGTTTGAATAACCCAGTCGAAGCTGTTCACTTCATCATTCCACACGATTAAACTATACGGTTCTTCAGCATCGGTAAGGATATCGATATCAGCCACGCTCTCTTCCCGCGACCCGGGGTTGTTTAACTGCATTACCATGACATAAAATTAGAACAATGAATCTTTTTTTGCAAAGTGACAGGGCTAAATGTGGGATAAATATTTTAACAATTTTTTTGCCCTGTGAATAATGTTGCCTTTTATACCCAATTTTAGAAAAAAACGGCATTTATCAGGCTAAAAAGGATGGCGTGTAGTTTGAATAGGGTAAGGTATCTGATCATTAAAAAGAAAAAATTATGAAATCACTATTACTTGGCTTGTGCGTGGCCACGGGTCTTTTTGCCATTCAATCCTGTAATAATAATACAGAATCCGCTTCCCATGAAGATGCGGTGGACAGCGCCAAAACAGTAAATAAAACCGTTCAACCGGTTCAGAAAGATGCCTCGGATTTTGCCGTTGCGGCAGCTAACGGGGGTATGATGGAGGTGCAACTGGGTAAGGTTGCCCAGGAAAAAGGAGTCAGTCAGCGGGTTAAGGATTTTGGCGCTATGATGGTTAAGGACCATTCAGAGGCCAATGAGCGGTTAAAAACAATTGCTTCCAACCTGAATATTGCTTTGCCTGATTCGGTAAGTGATGATACCAAAAAGGAAATAGACAAGCTGAAAATGAAAAAAGGAAGGGATTTTGATAAGGCTTATGTGGATATGATGCTGGATGATCATAAAAAGGATGTCGCCGATTTTAGAAAATGTGCGGACAACTGTTCCGATTCCAGCATCAAGGCTTTTGCATCCAATACCTTACCGACCCTTGAAAAACACCTGGATTCCGTTCAGTCTATTGCAGGTAAAAAGTAAGGTTGAAGCGTATTAAAATTTAATAATTAAAAGAAAAAAGGCCTGGTGATGTCCAGCGAATGGTTTCTGAAAATTTGGAGAGAATTTTCAGGGTTAGAATCCGGAGAGACGCTTTTTTCCTTTTAATTTTTAATTTCTGTGAGGCGGTAACTGAGAGGGTCCCGGGATGAAAATTTCTGGGACCATTTTTTTAAATGACCCTGATACCGAAGGGGTTCTTCTTAGATTTGCCAAAATTATTACCATGGCAAGCCAGCAGACGGCTCCCCGGCTCACGGCCAACGACAATACCGGATTTGGAACAAACCCCGATAATTACGGGGGGCGTTTCGTAAACAAGGACGGCAGCTTCAATGTTCGAAAAGAAGGTGTTCCTTTTTTGAAAAGATTCAGCCTGTATCATTCCATGCTGAATATGCCGGCATTGAAATTTTTTGGCACACTTTTCCTTTTTTACCTGACCGTAAATTTTCTTTTTGCATGGATCTATTTTTTTATTGGCAAAACCGAGTTCCAGGGCATTTTGGTTGCCGGATTTTTTAATATTTTTAAAGAGATGTTCTTTTTCAGTACGGAAACATTTACCACCGTGGGATATGGTCGGGTGAATCCGGTTGGTGATGGCGCAAATTCAGTGGCCGCAGCAGAATCCATGCTTGGATTCCTGTCCTTTGCGGTAGCAACAGGTCTGCTTTACGGGCGTTTTTCGAGACCCAGGGCATTCCTTGTGTTCAGCAAAGAGGCGCTCATTAGTCCTTACCAGGATGGGACCGCGCTGATGTTCCGTTTTGCGGCATACAAGGATAATCACACCCTGACGAACCTGGAGATTAGAGTCAACATTGCCATGCAGCTGGATGAAAAAGGGAAACGGGTAAATAAATTTTATGACCTGGATCTGGAAAGGAGTCGTGTGGAAAGCCTGCCCATGAACTGGACCATTGTACATCCGATAAATGAAAAGAGCCCGCTGAATAGCCACACGACTGAAGAACTTAAAAAGGCAGATGTGGAACTGTATGTTTCAGTTAGGGCGTTTGATGATGTCTATTCCAATGTGGTTCAGCAGCGAACCTCTTATACCTACGAAGAGATCGTGTTTAACCGGAAGTTTGTTCAGATGTATCATGAAAGTGTCGATGGCAGAACCACCATTGTGGATCTTCAGAAAATAGATGAACACAACGTAGTGAAGTAAAAATGGGGTCTTTTATTGGTACTGAGTGATATTGACGATCAGGACCAGATTAAAATGAAGAAGAATGATGTACAGGGGATCTTTTTACTTTTTCTTTTTTGCTTTTTGTTTATTAGCCTCTTCCGCCATCGCTCAAAACAGGGTTCCGGATCACGACACGAGTTATTACGACACCTATCGCGACCGGATAACGGGGCGCGCTTTTCTTTCTCGTAAATATACCGCACTGAGATTCGATCCGAATGGATCGCTTCCCGATTTTGATTATCATCCCAATACCAGTCTCAATCTTGGTCTGGGCGCAACGTATCATGCCTTCACCCTTAACATAGGCATTGGAATCAATAAATTTAACCCCTCAGAAATCCGTGGCAAAACCAGATACCTGGATCTGCAAGGTCATTTCTACGCCCGTAAATGGAACATTGATCTGCTGGGAGAGTTTTACAGGGGATACTACCTTACTCCGAAAGGACTGGCGGCTCCTCCCGGAGAATCTTACTATAAACGGAATGACCTCAAGCTGGATCTGATCGGCATTGCTTTTTACCGGAGCCTGAACGACCGGCGCTTTTCCTATCAGGCCGGTTTATTACAAAATGAATGGCAGAAGCGGTCCGCCGGATCTATACTGGTTGGTGGTGAAATATATTACGGGGCTATTCATGCGGATAGTGTGCTGGTGCCGGGAAAATTGGATTCTGCTTACCGGAAACTGGATATCGAAAAACTGCATTTTTTTGAAATCGGACCGGGTATCGGTTATGCCTATACGCTGGTTATTCAGAAGCACTTCTTTGTGCTGGCTTCGGTAACCGTAAATCTCGCCATCAGGCTATCCAGCGAAATATCCCATGCCGGCGGAAAACTGGAGGAGCAGATTGACTTCACGCCCAACCACATCGTCCACCTTGGATTGGGCTACAATACGGAGAACTGGTGTTTGAGCGCACTCTGGGTCAATACGCGGCTCAATGTGGCGGGAGCAACCTCAAAATACAATTATGGGGTGGCTACGGGTAATTACCGGCTTATTTTTGCCAAACGAATAAAGATAAACCGGAAGGTGCGTAAAGCACTGAAACCCATTCCCGATATCATCGGGAAATGATCGTTAGACTTTTACTTTGCTTTCCGACAGCAGTTCTTCATAAGCACTCACCGGTTCGCAGGTACAAATGAGGTTCCGGTCGCCATAGGTATTGTTAACCCTTCCGACAGATGGCCAGAATTTGTTAGTTCTGGTATTAGCCAGCGGAAACGCCGCTTTTTCTCTTCCGTATGCATGGTTCCAGCTATCCGCACAAATCTCCGATTGGGTATGTGGTGCATTTTTCAGCGGGTTGTCTGTTTTATCCAGCAGGCCCAGCGATATGTCCAGGATCTCCTGATGAATGGAGATCATCGCGTCACAGAAACGGTCCAGTTCGGATTTGTCTTCACTTTCCGTCGGTTCGATCATGATGGTTCCGGGAACCGGGAAACTCAGGGTGGGCGCATGAAACCCGTAGTCCATGAGCCGTTTGGCCACATCCTCAGCCTCAATGCCTGCCTGCGCTTTGAACGGCCGCAGGTCAACAATGAATTCATGCGCGCAGGTATTGTTGGGACCGGAAAAAAGGATCGGATAATGATTTTCCAGCCGCGATTTCATATAGTTGGCATGGAGGATGGCGTACCGGGTGGCTTCCGTGATGCCGGTTGACCCCAGCATTTTAATGTACGCGTAGCTGATGAGTAATATGCTCGCCGAACCAAAGGGAGCTGAACTAACGGCGCCGGATAACCCATCACCGGTATTTGTCCAATGGCCCGGCAGATGACCCCTGAGCTTTTCAATCACGCAGATCGGTCCCATACCCGGGCCGCCACCGCCGTGGGGGATCGCAAATGTTTTATGGAGATTCAGATGGCAAACATCAGCGCCGATGAAACCCGGACTGGTTAAACCTACCTGGGCGTTCATATTGGCGCCATCCATATAAACCAGGCCGCCATTTTCATGGATCAGCCTGCAGATCTCTTTGATACCTTCTTCAAAAACCCCATGCGTGGAAGGATAAGTGACCATCAGCCCCGCCAGTTCGTTTTTATATTGTTCCGCTTTTGATTTCAGATCGGCGAAATCAATATGGCCTTCAGCATCACTTTTCACCACCACCACTTTCATTCCCGCCATCACCGCGCTGGCGGGATTGGTACCGTGAGCGGATATGGGGATCAGCATCACCTTCCGGTGAGATTCCCCCCGGGAGGCATGATAAGAACGAATGGCGAGCAGGCCGGCATATTCTCCCTGTGCGCCGCTGTTGGGCTGCAGCGAAGTGGCTGCAAATCCGGTGATGATGCTCAGCCATTCTTCCAGTTCGCGGATGATCTGCCGGTATCCCTTCCATTGATCCGCGGGTGCAAATGGATGGATCCGGCTGAATTCGGGCCAGCTTACCGGAATGAGTTCCGTGGCTGCGTTGAGTTTCATGGTGCAGGAGCCCAGGGGTATCATGGAGGTATTCAGCGAAAGATCCTTATTTTCCAGGCTCTTCAGGTAACGCATCATTTCTGTTTCACTGTGGTGAGAATTGAAAACAGGGTGGGAAAGGAACGCTGAATTTCGGGTAAGGGTCACCGGTATATTCCCCGGATGCGTTTCATATTCAAAAAGAGTGGCTGCTTCATCCAGATCCAGGGACCTGGCAAATACGCTGAGTATATCCAGCACATCGCGCTGGGTGGTGGTTTCATCCAGGGAAACCGATACCAGGTCATTTTCTCCATAAAAGAAATTCATCTCCCTGGCTTCAGCCAGTTCACGGAGTTTAGCTGCATGGCCTGAACGCACCTGAACGGTATCAAAAAAATGTTTATGCAGGGTTTCTATACCCAGGTTGGCCATTCCGTGTGCCAGTCCCTGCGCAAGAATGCTGATCCTGGTCGCAATATCCTTTAATCCCCCGGCTCCATGATATACGGCATACATCGCCGCCATATTGGCCAGCAGCGCCTGGGCCGTACAAATATTGGAAGTAGCCTTTTCGCGTTTGATGTGCTGTTCCCTGGTCTGGAGTGCCATCCGGAGCGCCCGTTTGCCCTGACCATCCACACTCACGCCGATAATCCTTCCGGGGATGGCGCGCTTAAAATCTTCCGTTGCCGCAAAAAAAGCAGCATGCGGCCCGCCAAATCCCATCGGCACACCGAAACGCTGTGTATTACCCACGGCCACATCGGCGCCGAGTTCCCCGGGAGGGGTAAGCAGGGTGAGTGCCAGCAGGTCCGTGGCCATCACCACAAAACCACCCGCCTCGTGCACCTTACGAATAAAGGACCGGTGGTCGTGAACGCTGCCACGGTTATCCGGATACTGAACGATGGCGCCAAAATAAGTGGAATCAAAAACGGCTTGAGTGAAATTACCGGTAATGAGTTCGATGCCCAGGGGTTCGGCACGCGTGACCAGCACGCTTTGGGTCTGTTTAAAAATGGCGCTGTCCACAAAAAATCTGGGAACGGCCACCTGCTGATGATCCTTGTTCCGCTGATTATAAAACATGATCATGGCCTCCGCGGCGGCGGAGCCTTCATCAAGGAGAGAAGCATTGGCCAGTGGAAGTGCCGTAAGATCACTGACCATCGTTTGAAAGTTCAATAAACTCTCCAGGCGGCCCTGGGAAATTTCCGCCTGATAGGGCGTATACTGGGTGTACCATCCCGGATTTTCAAATACATTCCGGAGGATCACAGCCGGTGTGATGGTGTCGTAATAGCCCTGACCGATATAACTTTTAAATACCTTGTTCTGTTTTGCAATCCCCCGGAGTGTATGCAGATATTCAAATTCACTGAGGGCAGGAGTTACCTGCAGGAGTTCCGGATTCCGGATACTTTTTGGAATGGTTTTATCGATCAGTTCATTCAGTGATGTCACACCAATGCTGTGCAGCATCTGTTGCGTTTCAGTTTCATTCGAGCCGATATGCCGGCGCGCGAACTCATTCACCTGTTTTTCAAATAAATTCATACTAAGGAGGATAATTAATCAAAAAAGATGCGCAAAGTTAGTATGAATCCGACCAATAACCAGCGGAGCGGTTCAGCGCTTTTACCGGCTTTGCAGAATCTCTTCCGGTTCCGGGGATAGTGCTTCGGATTTCTGCAACTGGCGGCTGGTCAAACGGCTCCCGTCGTGGCTCCATCCCGGTGGTCCGAAAAGATAGAACCATTTTTCCCGCCAGGATATATCGTTACGCATCATGTCCTTACGGATATCCTGCCATTCGTGAAAGACCAGATGGGCAGGTGAGGAGGCGTGGAAAGGTTTGGTGAGGCCGTATTTTTTTTCCTGGTACTGATCATCGGGCAACTCAGGCTGAAAAGTGCCGAACAACTGATCCCAGACTATCAGGAACATGCCCATATTTTTATCAAGGTATTTCGGATTGGAAGCGTGATGCACCCGGTGATGGGATGGCGTCACCAGCACATATTCCAGCCATCCCATTTTTGTGATCATTTCCGTATGCACGAAAATGCCCCATATCTGTGTGGCAGAATAGATGAATACAATGTCCAGGGGTTTGAATCCCAGCCAGGCCAGGGGCATGAAATAGAGGAACCGGTACAGGGGCTGAAACACGGAAGATCGGAATCCCACGGTAAAATTCATGAACTCTGAAGAATGATGGGTAACGTGTACCGCCCAGAAAAGGCGCACTTCATGATCAAACCGGTGCAGCCAGTAATATAAAAAATCTTCTGCCAGCACCAGCAGCAGCCAGTAACTAACACCTGTTTTCCAGGAAACCAGTTTGTGTTCGTATAGGAGAATCAGCATGGCCACATAGATCGCCCGGAAAGAAAGGTCAATCACTGCATTCAGCAGCATGAGGTATACATTGCTTGCCGTATCTTTCCAGCTGTAGGATTTGCGGTGTTGCAGGTGACTGAGGAGGAGTTCAAGACCGATGATGATGATGTACACCGGCGTGCTGATGAGGATGAGGAACTGTTCTCGGATGGTACCGGTCATAGGCGAAATTAACTAACTTGTTTAAAATGAATACGGGAATAACAATAACGTTACAAAACTGGGAGAAGGTATCCGGGGAACGCCAAAAAATATATAAAAATTTCCTGGCCAGAGCAGATAAAAATAAAGTGTTAAAAGCCTTGCCGGATTTGCATGAACGGGCATTTGAACAGATCGACTGCCTGCAATGCGCGCATTGCTGCAAAAGGTATTCGCCGCGTTTCAAAACTCCGGATATCAAAAGGATTTCCAGGCTCCTGGGCATGAAAGAGGGTTCTTTCATTGAAAAATTCCTGCGAATTGATGAAGAAGGGGATTATGTGCTGCAATCTGTTCCCTGTGCTTTTTTGGGAAAGGATAACAAATGTTCCATTTATGAACACAGGCCGTCTGATTGTCACCGGTTCCCTTATACGGATGAAGATGTGATCCTGAAAAGACCCGCACTCACGCAAAAGAACAGTGCATTCTGCCCCATTGTGGTTTCTGTGCTGGAAGGTTTGCTCGGAACGGTTAAATAACGCCCTCGATCAGTTCTTCATACGCCGCCTGCAAGCCACGTTCAATGCCGTCTCCCTGCCATTCCGTAACGCCCGGAATGGACACCGTCTTTAAAATTTCAGCCCTGGTTTTGCCCGCTTTTATTTGTTTACCCACGAAATCGAGAAGACTGGAAAGATAATCCTGCATGGCTTTTACGTCGTCTTTGTAACCGGTTACCTTAACCGGATCAAATGCATGTCCGAATACAAAGAGGGTGTCCTTGTCAAAAGTCTGCTGCACTTTATCCAGTACCACAATCCAGTTTTTGACGGAGGCCCCGGCGCTGCGGTCCACGAATGCCCACCGGCGGTTAAATACCAGATCGCCCAGATGGGCGATATTGGCATGCGGAAAATGAATGATGCTGTCCCCGTTGGTATGGGCCGGTCCGAAATAGAAAGTATTGATCTTCTCTTTCAATTTATTATACGCCCATCTTTCACCGTACGTGATATCCGGATACAGTTGCTGATCTTCCTTGTTTTGTTCTTTCGCCACGCGTTGCTGGTTGAGCAGGGAGTTGGAGTGCGCGGCAACATGGTTTACAATGCCTTTGAAAGAAATATTTCCGGAACTGTGATCGCCGTGGTGATGCGTATTGATCAGGATCTCAAATGGTTTTCCCGGATCCTTTTGCAGGGCATCGATGAGGTGTTTGGATTGTTCCGGAAATTCGGCATCTACAACCGCTATGTTCTTCTTCGACAGATAATAGGCAATGGTACCGCCCTTTTCCGTAAATATGCCCACTCCGTTGCGCAGCATCCTCATTTTATAGGGGTTTTCCTGCATAAATTTCGTCAACCAGTCTTTGCGTAACAAAGGTATCGCGCCGAAAGCGAGACTGGAATTTTTCACAAAGGATCGTCTGTTCATTTCCGGATGTTTGTGTTAAGTTAATCCGGTATGGTCGATTTTCCATAAAGGATACTGTATTTTTCAGTATTGCATTTTTCTGAGTGATGGCGCTTTAAACCAAGTGGTCACAACCACGATCAGGGTCATGCATCCCCCGAACACCACGGAAGGAACCACACCCAGCAGCCTGGCCATGACGCCACTTTCAAACTGACCGAGTTCATTGCTGGAATTGATGAACATGGAATTCACACTCATCACCCGGCCACGCATGTTGTCCGGCGTTTTCAGTTGCATGATGGTTCCCCGGGTTACCACGCTGATTCCATCCAGTATGCCGCTGATCAGCAACACCCCAAAAGACAACCAGAAGATCCTGGAGAGGCCGAAAACAATGATGCAGATTCCGAAGCCGGCAACCGCCAGCATTAATTTTTTTCCCTGGGTTCGTTTCAGGGGAAAGAGCGTTAGCAGGATCACCACGCAGATGGATCCCATGTCCGAGGCGCCGTTAAGAAATCCGAAACCACGGGCGCCCACTTTTAAAATATCCCGGGCGTATACAGGAACCATGGCCACTGCACCACCGAATAATACGGCAAACAGATCCAGGGAAATGGCGCCCAGCAATTCTTTGGTCCTGAAAACAAATACCAGTCCCTCTTTTACACTGTCCCAGGTTTTTTTCTCTCCCCGTTCATTCAGCGGCGGTTTGGGTTTTAAGGTTAGCAACACTGTAAAGGCGGAAAACACCAGTATGGATACCACGGTGAGTGTTCCGGCATTTCCCAGTGCCGCAATTAAAAAGCCGCCAAGAGCATGGCCGGTCACCGAGGCAGACAAATAGGCCCCCTGGTTCCAGGTGGTGGCATTCTGCAATAATCTTTTAGGAACCACCTGGGCGAGCACCACATTGAACACCGGACCGGAAAAGGATCTTACCACGCCCGTGCAGAAGATGATGAGGTAGATGAGCAGCGCGATGTTGTGCGGATGAAAATTCCGTGATCCGAGGGAGGTGGACAGCACCAGCAGGAGCAAAGCGGCCAGTCCATAGAGGAATACACCCAGCAAAAGCATTTTTCGTTTTTCACTGAGATCGATCACATGACCGGCATAAAGGGCAAAAGAGACGGCTGGAACAAATTCCGAGAGACCCACCATGCCGATGGCTATCGGGGCATTTGTGAGATTATAAATCCACCATCCCACCAGTGTGCTCATCATCCGCAGACCCATGATAAATAAAAAACGACCGATGACCAGATTCCTGAATTCGAAAATCCGGACCGCTTCCAGCGGAGAGGAAGATGGCGACTCATTTTCCATTGGATGTAAAGATATTATTCCGCCGGTCAGGGCAATGTAAAATAGTGCTGTCCCGGTTCATAATCTTTTTCCAGTGCATCCAGGATGATCCGGAAATGTTTTTCATTTCCCAGGAAGTCGGCATCCGAGGCATCTATGAAAAGTGTTTTGATGTTGTGCTGCCGGATATAGCTGGTATAGGTTTCCTGCAGACGGAAAAGATAATCGTCCGAGATCGCCTGCTCATAAACCCGGTTTCGTTTCCGGATATTTTTTTGAAGATGACTCACCGGTGCGTGCAGATAAATGAGCAGGTCCGGCTGAACCAACTGCTGGTAAATGATGTCAAACAGCTTCTGGTAGAGATAGAATTCTTCATCGGGAAGATTCACCTTAGCAAAGAGCAGGCATTTGCTGAACACATAATCGGATATGGTTACGCTCTGGAAAAGGTCTTTGGTATGAACGAGTTCCTTTAATTGTTTGTAGCGTTCCGCCATGAAAAAAAGCTCGAGCGGAAAAGCATATTGCTTCGGATTCTCATAAAATTTAGGGAGAAAGGGATTTTCCGCAAAGGCTTCCAGTATCAGGCGTGAATTAAAATGGCGGGCAAGGAGGTGGGCAAGTGTTGTTTTCCCTGCGCCGATATTTCCCTCTACAGCAATAAAATGATAGTTCATGCAGCTGTAAATATCCGGAATCCGGGGCGGTTATCCCGGACTGTTCACATTTTTTTTACCGCCAGGGTATCCGTACATTCCCGCAACAGCTGTAGTATGGTTTTGCCGGATTCCGGATGGATAAACCCGGGTGCGATTTCGGCCAGGGGCTCCAGCACAAACCGGCGTTCCGGTATGCGGGGATGGGGAATGATGAGGCCGGGATCAGCCATGATCAGCCGGTTATAAAAAAGGATGTCGATGTCGATGATCCTCGGTGCATTTTTTACCGTTCTTTTTCTGCCCATTTTTTCTTCTATGGAAAGTATACTGATCAGCAGCGTATGCGGGTCCATGCCGGTATTGATCAGCAGAGCCTGATTCAGGAAATCGGCCTGGTCTGTTTTGCCCCAGGCAGCGGTAATATAGAGGGAGGAAACTTGTTCAACTGCACCGCAAATAAGTTCTATATTTGCCCGTGCCTGCTGCATATGAAGAAGCCTGTCACCCTCATTGCCGCCGATCAGCAGATACGCTTTGTTCATGAATAATCCCTTTTATCCGGCCCAAAGATCTTTAATTTTAAATTATATAAACAGGAAAGCGCATGCGGAGCTTTTTTAAGATATTTTTTGCGAGCCTGCTCGCACTGATTGCCTTTGTGCTGATCATCGTTTTTTTTACGCTGGGCTTTATCGGCAGGGTAGCCAGTTCCCAGCACGAAGATGTGGGCAGCAATGGCGTGCTGGTACTGGATCTCAGCCAGGCATTCGGAGAAAAGGGAATTGAAGATCCCCTGGCTAATTTCAGCGACACCCGATATAATACGCCCGGTGTTTATGATGTGATCCGGCTCATCCGGTATGCGAAGTCCGACAGCTCCATCCGGGGTATATACATTAAGGCAACATCCAATCCGAACGGTCTGGGCACCACAGAAGAGATACGAAACGCACTGATTGACTTTAAGCAATCCCGCAAATTCGTTTATGCTTATGGCGACGTGATTTCGTTCAAAGCTTATTACGGGGCAAATGTGGCGGACCGCATCTACTGCAATCCAAAAGGCGGATTGGAATGGCGGGGACTTACCAGCGTAATGGCCTTTGTAAAAGGAAGCCTTGATAAGCTGGAGATTCAGCCGGAAATATTTTATGCCGGCAAATTCAAAAGCGCCACGGAACCGCTCCGGGCGGTTAAAATGACCGATGCCAACCGCCTTCAGTTAACAAAACTGCTTGGGGATATTTTTAATCATGTATTGGACCAGACCGCTTTGGTGCGCAAACAGGATACTGCCGTTCTGCGCCGTTGTGTGGATCAGCAACTTATCCAGAAACCGTCCAACGCGATCGCTTATAAATTACTCGATGGAACAAAATACAACGATGAAGTGCTCCAGGAAATCCTTCCGAAAGTAAAAGGCCATTCCATCACCGACATCAACTTTGTGCCCCTGGGGAAATATTATGAATCGGTTAAAAATAAGATGAAGGTCAATGGCAGGGACCGGATCGCGCTGATCTATGCAGAGGGGAATATCGTGGGGGGAAAAAATGATCAGCAGGAGATCGGGGAGGAAGCTTACCGGAATATGATACGCAAAGCGAGACTGGACAAAGATACCCGGGCCATTGTGCTGCGCGTCAATTCCGGAGGAGGATCCGCCCTGGTGAGCGAAAATCTGTGGAGAGAGCTGAGTCTGGCGAAAGCGGCAAAGCCGGTAGTGATAAGTTTTGGCGATGTGGCCGCTTCAGGTGGCTATTATTTATCCTGCAATGCGAACCGGATCTTTGCTGATCCCATGACCATCACCGGTTCGATCGGCGTATTCAGCATCATCTTCAACGCCCAATCGTTTTTTAAAAATAAGCTGGGAGTAACTTTTGATGCGGTTCAAACAGCCAAACAGCCGGATGCCATGACCATGGTTATGCCGTTGACAGACCTGCAAAAAAAATATCTGCAGAATGATGTGGACAGCATTTATTTTGATTTCAAATCCCGGGTGGCCGAAGGTAGAAAAAAAGACATCAGTTATATTGACAGCATTGCCCAGGGCAGGGTATGGGGAGGAGCGGAAGCGCTGAAGATCGGTCTGGTGGATGAGATCGGCGGCATTCAGGATGCAGTGAACTATGCGGCACGAATCGCGAAAACATCAGATTACCGGCTGAGGGAGTATCCCGAACCCAAGAATTTTCTGGAACTGCTGCTCAATGATTATAAAGAAACCATTAAAATGAAATCCATCCGGGATGATCTGGGAAGTGAGGGGTTGAAATGGTATAAAACCATGTCTTCTCTACAATCCATGACCGGTGTTCCCCAAACGAGAATGCCTTTTGTTTTGAATAACCTTCCCTAAATATGCATCGTATAAAATTGAATTCAGTTCATGAGCCGTCCCTATAGTCAGTTCCGGGCCATGGTTGCCATAACCCGGGCAAGCCTCCAGGCCATCGTTCGCAGTCCTTCCGCAGTTATTTTCAGCCTGGGCTTTCCCATGGTATTTATTCTTGTTTTCGGTTTTATAGGCGGAAGCACGATATCTGTTCCCATCGCCTTAGGTCATCCGCCGGATTCTTCCAACTATGTGATCAGCGCTCTCTTGCAATCCAGGGTGATCAAACTGCTGCCGGAAAAAGACAGTTTGGCGACGCGGACTGACCTGCAAAAGGGCAATATCGCCGCTATTGTTTGGCTGGATTCCTCCAGGTCATCCGCCGGGTTCACCCAATATAAAATAAAGATGCAGAGCTCCTCTGCGGCATCAGATAAGTTTCCCATACTAAAAATGGCTCTGGCGCAAACCATTCAGGTCATTGAGGAAAAAAGAATTCCGGATCAGTTTAAACTGATCAGCGTACAGGAATTGCCCGAGCTACAGGGTCGTGAATATAAAATGATCGATTTCATTCTTCCCGGCATGCTTGGATTTTCCCTGCTGGGTTCAGCGGTATTTGGCGTTGCCTTTGTTTTTTTCAATCTGCGACAGACCCTGGTGCTCAAACGGTTTTTTGCAACCCCCATCAACCGCAAAAACATTGTTTTTGGAGAGGCCCTGAGCCGGATCCTGTTCCAGCTGATGACCTCGGTGGTGATCATCATTGTTGGTCGTTATCTTTTTGATTTCACGCTGATCCACGGATTAATTACGTTTCTTGATATGATGGTGCTGAGTTTTATCGGACTGATCGTTTTTATGGGTTTCGGATTTGTGATCAGCAGCCTGGCAAAAAATGAAAGTTCTATTCCCCCTTTTGCCAATATGTTCACGCTGCCCTCATTCTTACTGGGGGGCACCTTTTTTCCTACCGATGTTTTTCCGAAATGGCTGCAGTGGTTCTGTGAGATCCTGCCCCTCAAACAACTGAATGATGCGTTCCGCAATGTGGCGTTTCAGGGAGCGACACTGATGGATTGCTGGAAGCAGATCGGCATCTTATTGATCTGGGGCATTGCCATTTATGTGGTAACGATCAAGACCTTTAAATGGGAATAAATTTCAAATCATCCAATCCTTTATATTGAAATTGTTCATCGCCAGCATAATCATCCTGTTTGGAGTGGTATTTTTTCTTTTCGCCCTGTTCCCTTCAACTATTTCGGTCAGCCGGATTGTCCGGATCAATGCCCCGGCTGATTCGGTATTCCGGGAAATTACTGATTTGAGAACCTGGGCAGCATGGAACATGTTGATCCGGGATTCCCGGGATGGCAAAGACGTCAAGCTCGTGGCCGTTCCGTCCGCTGATACCAGCCGGCTGATATCGGGAGATCTTACGGTGAGTCTTGTTAAAAAGGCAGCCGATTCCATAATCACCAAATGGCAGGACAGGTCCGGCAGATCCTTTACCGGTCTTTACCTGATCACGGAATCCAATGGTCAGGTTATTTTACAATGGAACCTGGCATTTCATCTCCGCTGGTATCCCTGGGAAAAACTGGCCAGCATGTTTTACGATAAGCAACTGGGACCGCTCATGGAACAGTCGCTTCTGAATCTGCGTAAAACGCTGGAACCGGCCTGATGTTGGGCTTTGTACGCTATCTTTACCCTGATCAATTATTCATTTTCAATTAAAATACGGTGTCATGAAAAAGATGTTACTGTTTTCATTTGTTGCGTTTCTAGGCCTTACGGCATGCGGTCAGGAGAAAGTGGTTAGTCCCCATGAAACCGTTACGGGCAAAGATATTTCCGTCCGTTATGGCCGTCCTTATAAGAAAGGCCGTGATATTTTCGGAGGCCTCGTTCCTTATGGAAAGGTTTACCGCTGCGGTGCCGATTCAGCCACTACGGTAACTTTTGAAAGGGATGCCAGCTTTGGCGGCAAATCCGTCAAAGCCGGCACCTACACTTTATTTGTTATCCCAAATAAAGAAAGCTGGACGATCATCCTGAACAGTCAGCTCGGACAATGGGGTGCCTACGGCTATGAGGAGAATAAGGATAAGGACGTGCTCCACACGGAGGTGCCGGTTAAAAAAACGGATAAGGTGATGGAACAGCTTACCATCAGTTTGCCTGCAAATGAAATGATCATTGAATGGGATCAGACCAAACTGACTATCCCTGTTCAATTTTCCTGATGAGTTCCGGAAGCGATAACAGGAACTCATAGATCGTGGCCAGCTGGGCCGGACTAATGCAATAAGGCGGCATGATGTACACCGTATTGCCGAGTGGGCGCAGATAAATGCCCTGTTTCAGCGCTTCCTGCCGGATGAGCATACCCGTCTGGTTCATGTATTCGTGCCGGCTGCTCCCCAGTTCAAAGGCCAGTATGGTACCGATGGATCTTGGATTCCGTATCCGCTTCGGATCTTCCGGTAGAAATTTTTCTTTTAAAAAATTCGTGTTCGACGCTGTGATGGCCTGTATCTGATCGGTACAGGCTTTTCCCTGTAAGAGATCCAGACTGGCAAGTCCAGCGGCACAGGCTATTGGATTGGCCGTATAGGAATGTCCGTGAAAAAAAGTGCGCCGGCCGTCATCACTCAGAAATGCGTCGAAGATTTCTTCCGTACAGGCGGTGGCCCCCAGGGCCATGGTACCCCCCGTAATGCCTTTGCTCAGACAGATGATGTCCGCAGTTTGGGAAAGGGCCTCGCTGGCAAAAAAGGTTCCCGTTCTTCCGAAACCGGTCAGCACTTCATCTGCAATGCAAAGGATTTGACAAGCCTTTGCCGTTTTGAGAAGGGCATCCAGTCCGGCAGGCGCATACATTCGCATACCGCCCGCTGCCTGTAGCAGGGGTTCATAAATGAAGCAGGCAATATCATCTGCATGGGAAACTATAAATGAATTTAATTGTTCTTCATTTTCACCATTTGGCGTATCTACAAAAAGCACATCAAATAAAAAATCACGGAAAGCATCGGTAAACAACCCGCGACCGCTTACGCTCATGGCTCCGAAAGTATCGCCATGATAAGCATGACGGAAGGCCAGGATTTTTTTTCTTTTAGGTTGTTCCTTATTGCCCCAGTACTGGATGGCCATCTTCAGGGCCACTTCAACGGCCGTTGAACCATTGTCAGAATAAAAAAGCTTTTTCAGATTGCCCGGCAGTATGGGCAGCAGCCGTTCTGCCAGCTGCACTGCCGGTTCATGCGTGAATCCGGTAAAGATCACATGTTCGAGCGCCAGCGCCTGGCGGTAAATTCTTTCGGCAATATACGGATGGGCATGACCGTGAATATTCACCCACCAGCTGCTGATGGCATCAATATAGGCATGTCCGGTTTCATCAAACAAAAGGGCAGCTTTCCCCCGTACAACGGGTATCGGCAATTCAGCCTGCTGATGCTGGGTGTAGGGATGCCAGATTACCTGTTGATCGCGCTCGCTGAGTGACGTGTTCATGAATTCAAGTTTGTTTCAAAAAGGCCAGGTTCCTCCTGATCCCCTGATATTTCGCACGTTTCAGAGGGGAGTCGGAAAATATTTTTTTAAAGCCTTCTTCAGTCATTTCCTCCCAGTCTGTCGTTTTGAACCGGAGTATTTCGGGTAAGGCCGTGAGTCCCGGTTCGGTGTTGGGTTTTGAAAAACGGTTCCATGGACAAACGTCCTGGCAGGTATCGCAGCCAAACATCCAGTTATCGAATTTTCCCTTCTCCTGATCCGGGATCAGGAGGTCTTTCAGTTCTATGGTGAAATAGGAAATGCACTGGCTGCCATCTACGATTTTATCTGCGTGGATGGCTTGCGTAGGACACGCATCGATACAGCGCGTGCAGTTTCCGCAAAAATCCTGGGTGAACGGCCTGTCGTATTCCAGCTCGAAATCTACAATCAGCGTCGCGATGAAGAAATAGGAGCCAGCCTGTTTATGGATTAGGTTTCCGTTTTTCCCCACCCAGCCCAATCCGCTGCGGACGGCCCAGGATCTTTCCAGTACCGGCGCACTGTCCACAAATCCCCGCCCTTCAAAGTCGCCGATTTTATCTTTCATCTCCCCGAGAATGGCATTCAGTTTTGGACGGATCACTTCGTGGTAGTCCCTGCCGTAGGCGTACTTGGATATTTTGGGTGTATCCTGTTCCTGTTGCGCTTCCGGGAAATAATTCATCAGAAAACTGATCACCGACCGGGCGCCGGGCAGCAACTTGTAAGGGTTAACCCTTAGATCAAAATTTTTTTCCATATAATGCATAGTGCCATGCATGCCTTGATGCAGCCACCTTTCCAGTTTGCGTGCATCTTCGTCAAGTGGCGCTGCTGCTGCCATACCGCAGTGATCAAATCCTGCAGCCGATGCCAGTGAGCGGATAAATTGAGAAGTCTCGGCCGTATTCATGACAAGCGGAAATAAACCAGTGGATACATATCCGTAATTTTTTTTGTTTTTTAATCGTTAATTTGTTTCAAACCAAGTGGATTTTATGACATGTTTTGGTTGGCCTCCTCTGCTGACCCATTAGCTGTTCATACAAAGTTACTTCTCTGCAAAGGAAAAGCAGGATTTCAGTTCCCGTAAAACAGTCAAATGTTAACCATGAAGGATTCCGGTTAACTTTTATCCTTTGTTACGGGAACATGCATTCTGTGAAAAAACCGGTGGATGGCCGGGCCGAGCATGAGCCCGATATTGGTGATGAAAATGACCCCGCTGAAAAGGGCATAAAAAGAAGAAAACCATTTCCCTCCTGTGCTCTTTATTTCCACCACCGGACCCATTCCGCTCAGGATCATGGACGCATTGTGCAGGGAATCCAGCCAGGGTATGTCTGCTGTGTAATGATAACCCAGAACGCCTATCAGCAGACAAAGAAATAGGATGCAAATTCCGATAAACAGGCTTTTCCTGATCCGCCTCCGGAACACACTGAGGGGCGCCAGGGGCTGATTTTTTGTTTCAAACATGGTCTGCGAATTGTTTCCAAATGTAGCGAGTTTGGCGGGCAGTCATAATCGGTCCCTAAATAATAATTATCTTCTTATCTTTCAGCCCTCATTTTTTTGCCATTGAAATATTTTTTGGGCTACGACATCGGATCATCATCGGTTAAAGCGGCTTTGCTGGAAGCGGAAAACGGGAAACCAGTGGCCTCGGCATTCTCCCCCGCTGCGGAAATGACCATACATGCGCCGCGACCCGGCTTCGCAGAACAGGATCCGGAATTGTGGTGGCAGGAACTGATACATGCCACCCGGTTGCTTCGGGCAAAACATCCTTTTTCAAAAGAAGATATCGGGGCCATTGGTATCTCGTACCAGATGCACGGTCTGGTTTGTCTCGGCGTGGATCTTCAGCCATTAAGGCCGGCCATTATCTGGTGCGACAGCCGCGCGGTGCCCTACGGACGGGCGGCATTTGATCAGCTCGGACATGGTTACTGTCTGGAACATTTTCTCAATTCACCAGGCAATTTTACGGCTTCGAAATTAAAATGGGTAAAGGAAAATGAACCGGATATCTATAGAAAAATATTCCGGGTGCTGTTGCCTGGCGATTTTATTGCCCTGAAGCTTACCGGTGAACCGGTGACAACCCTATCGGGATTATCGGAAGGGATCTTCTGGGATTACAAAGAAAATAAAGTGGCCGGATCCCTGCTTGATTTTTATGGGATCGATATGGACCTGCTGGCTCCTGTTGTGCCCACTTTTGGGGAACAGGGTAAATTAAATCCGACGGCCGCTGCCCTGCTGGAGATTGCCGTCGGGGTGCCGGTCTGCTACCGGGCCGGCGATCAGCCCAACAATGCTTTTTCGCTGAATGTGCTCGAGCCCGGCGAAATTGCGGCGACAGCAGGTACTTCGGGTGTTGTTTATGGAATCACGGACCGGGCATCTTATGATCCACAGTCCAGAGTAAATCCTTTTGTTCATGTTAACCATCGCCGGGAATCCCCCCGGTATGGCATCCTGATGTGCCTGAATGGTACGGGAATACTGAATAGCTGGATGAGAAAAAATTTCTTCGGCGCGGCATCTTATGAAGACATAAATGCTTCGGCGGAACTTGCCGCGCCCGGATCCGATGGCATTTTCTGTTATCCTTTTGGCAACGGTGCGGAACGCATCCTGGAAAATAAAAATCCGGGCGCCGTTATCCGGGGAATAGATTTCAACCGCCACAGCAGGAGCCAGATTGCCCGTGCAGCTCAGGAAGGCATTGTATTCTCACTGATTTATGGTACGGAAATCATGCAGCCCATGGGATTGCAACTCAACCGGGTGCGTGCAGGATATGCCAATATGTTCCTGAGTAAATTGTTTGCCAGGACGTTTGCCAATCTCAGTGGCTGTCCGGTGGAGCTGTACAATACGGACGGCGCCCTGGGCGCGGCCAGGGGAGCGGGCTTTGGCGCAAGGTACCATACGGATATCAGGGATTGTTTTAACGGGATGGCGATCGTGCTGCAGGTGGATCCGCAAACAAAAGAAAGGGAACGTATCCTTGACATTTATCATAGCTGGAAGGAAGGATTATTTACATTAATAAAATAAAGACCGATCATGAATATCATCAAAGGCAGCCGGGAGTATTTTCCAGGCATCGGACAGATCAAATTCGAAGGACGCACATCAGATAATCCGCTTGCGTTTAAATGGTACGACGAAAATAAAATGATTGCCGGCAAAAAATTAAAGGACCATGTGAAATTTGCTGTTGCCTACTGGCACAGCTTCTGTAATACCGGTGGAGATCCGTTCGGCCCGGGCACCAAACAATTTCCCTGGAACCAATCTGCGGATGCCGTTCAGGCGGCAAAAGATAAAATGGACGCAGCTTTTGAATTCATCAGCAAACTGGGTGCGCCCTATTATTGTTTCCACGATATTGATATGGTGGATGAAGGGTCCACGGCCACCGAATATGAAAAACGATTGCAGACCCTGGTAGCCTATGCGAAACAAAAGCAGGAAGCCAGCGGCGTAAAATTGCTTTGGGGAACGGCCAATGTTTTTTCCAACCCGAGATACATGAACGGCGCAGCAACCAACCCGGATTTTGCTGCCCTCGCCTATGCGGGACTACAGGTAAAGAACGCGCTGGATGCCACCATTGCTCTCGGCGGAGAGAATTATGTGTTCTGGGGCGGAAGGGAAGGATATATGTCGCTGCTAAACACCCAAATGAAAAAAGAAGTGGATCATCTCGGGCGTTTTCTGGGTATGGCGCGCGATTACGCCCGCAAGCAGGGATTTAAGGGAACATTTTTTATTGAGCCCAAACCCTGCGAACCCACCAAACACCAATACGATTACGATTGTGCCACGGTGATCGGATTTCTGCGCCAGTTCGGGCTGGACAAGGATTTCAAGATCAACATTGAAGTGAACCATGCAACACTGGCGGGCCATACCTTTCAGCACGAACTGCAGGTGGCCGCCGATGCCGGTATGCTGGGCAGTATTGATGCCAACCGCGGAGATTATCAGAATGGCTGGGATACGGATCAGTTCCCTACCCAGCTGAATGAGTTGATTGAATCCATGCTTATTATACTGGAGGCCGGTGGCCTGGCCGGAGGCGGCGTAAATTTCGATGCCAAAACCAGGAGAAGCTCAACAGATCTGGAAGACCTTTTCCTGGCACATATTGGCGGCATGGACACCTTCGCCCGTGCCGTGATCACGGCTGATCAGATCCTTCAGCAATCGCCGTATAAAAAATTCAGGAAAGAAAGGTATGCATCCTTTGATTCCGGGAAGGGAAAGGATTTTGAAGAAGGAAAACTGGTGCTGGAAGATCTGCGTAATTTTGCCGCCACCATCGGCGAACCCATACAGATCAGCGGCAAACAGGAATGGCTGGAAAATATCATCAATCAGTACATCTGATTATTTACAGGCATCTCCGAAAGAAGCATCCAGGTTTTCTTTAAACTGCGCATATAGCGCACGGTTAGGTTCACCGAGTGTCTTTGCGGGGAGTAGCAGACCGGCATAGTTGCGGCAACGATCGATGAATGGATAAAAACCGGTCATATTGAGACTGGTGATTTCTTTGCCATCACTGCTGATCCAGCAACCCAGACCGGTTCTGTATCCGGTGGCTTCTTTGGGAACATATTTTACCGGTAGGGAAGGGAACTGCAGGGTCTCCATTTCCTGTATCGCTTTTTCACTCAATACCTGTTTCCCTTCAAAACTTCCTTTGTTCAGCAGCATGCCGAGGAAATTGATGAAATCATTGGGCGTTGTTACTGCACCGTCCGCAGCATTGATGGCCCCGCCGTTTTCATTGGTAAAACTGGTTGCCCTCATTTTGCAGGGTCTGAGAATCTTTTCCTGCACAATACGGTCGAAAGTCCTTTTGGTAACCACTTCGAGCACGCGGGCGACAATATCCGGTCCGATCTGGCTGAAATTGACGGCTGTTCCCGGATTGGTTTCAATTTCGCGTTTCGAGGCAAAGGCATCTACTTCCGTCTCCAGATCGGGATACTTGCTTTTTTGAAGAAGTCTGAGTGCGCCGGGCGCATCTCCCTGAATGCCGGTGGTAAAGCTCAGGCAATTCCGGATGGTAATGTAGGTCTTCATATACTTCGCGAAAATGGGAATGTACTTGCTCACTTTGTCGTCCAGCGAAATTTTTCCGGCGTCCACATAGGCCATCACCGTTGCGGCGGTCAGCCATTGGCTGGCAATTCCAGCCGGGGCCTGGGTTCTTCCATTAAAATCACCGATTTCTTTCTCCAGTTCTTTCCGGTATAAAATTTTCCCGTTTTTATAAGCCAACGCTACGAGGTTAGTTCCCAGCGTTTTCTGGTTCGCCTGAAGAAACGCATCGGTGGAGGGAGAGGTGGAGGGCAGGGTTTTGGATGGTTGCGTACTGCCTACCAGCCAGAATAACAGACACAGGCAGGAGAGGCTGCAGCGACGGCATAAGGATTTGAGTTTATATGACAGAGTTTCAGGGAATTGGGATTGGTTTGAGTTTTGAAACATGGTATCTGATTTAAAAACAGGATATGAATTTAAACAACTTTACTATAAAAGCTTCTGAGGTGCTCCAGCAGGCCCAACAATTGGCATTCAATTCACAGAATCCTGCTATTGAAACGGAACACCTTATGAAGGCGTTGCTTGATCAACAGGATTCCCCCGTGGAATACCTGCTGAAGAAAAATAATGTAACACTGAACCTGTTGGAATCAAAATTAAATGACCTCATTGAAAAACTGCCGAAAGTTTCCGGAACTGATCCCGCACAGTCGCTCAGCCGGGAGGCCAATAATGTGGTTCTCCGGGCAGGGGCTGTATTGAAATCATTCGATGATGAGTTCATCACACCCGAACACCTGGTGCTGGCCATTCTTCAGGGAAACGATGCCACGGCAAAATTGCTGAAGAATGCGGGGCTTACGGAAAAAGGGCTGGTCAGCTCCATAAAGGAATTACGCAAAGGATCTACGGTTTCTTCCAATAGCCAGGAGACACAGTTTAATGCGCTGAATAAATATGCAAAAAATCTGAATGAACTTGCCCGGCAGGGTAAACTCGATCCGGTGATCGGCCGTGATGAGGAGATCCGGAGAACCCTGCACATCCTTTCCCGGCGGAGTAAGAATAACCCGATACTCGTCGGTGAGCCGGGCGTGGGCAAAACGGCCATTGCCGAAGGACTTGCCCACCGTATTGTGAACGGGGATGTGCCCGAAAATCTGAAATCAAAAATCATTTACGCACTGGACATGGGCCTGCTCATCGCCGGTGCCAAGTATAAGGGCGAATTTGAAGAAAGACTGAAAAGTGTGATCAAAGAAGTGGCCGACAGCAGCGGGGAGATCATTTTATTTATCGATGAGATCCATACCCTCGTGGGTGCTGGTGGCGGAGAAGGCGCCATGGATGCGGCCAATATTCTGAAACCGGCCCTGGCCAGGGGAGAACTCCGGGCCATCGGAGCCACCACCTTAAACGAATACCAGAAGTTTTTTGAAAAAGATAAGGCGCTGGAACGCCGCTTTCAAAGAGTGATGATCGGTGAACCAAATGAAGAAGATGCCATTTCGATTTTACGCGGACTCAAGGACCGTTACGAAACGTATCACCATGTCAGGATCAAGGATGAAGCGATCATTGCCGCTGTTGAATTGTCCAACCGGTATATAACTGATCGTTTTTTGCCAGACAAGGCTATTGACCTGATAGATGAAAGTGCAGCCAAATTACGGCTGGAAATGAATTCGATGCCGGAAGAACTGGACCAGATGGAAAGGCAGATCCGGCAACTGGAAATAGAACGGGAAGCCATCAAGCGGGAAAACGACGATGAAAAACTTCGCCAGCTGAGTGCTGAAATCGGAAACCTCAGCGTTACAAAAGATACCCTGATGTCCAAATGGAAACAGGAAAAGGAACTCGTGGAAAAAGTGCAGAACGCCAAGGCGCAGATTGAATCGCTGAAACTGTCGGCGGAAAAAGCAGAACGGGAAGGGGACTATGGCAAAGTGGCCGAGATCCGATATGGGAAAATTAAAGAGCAGGAACAGATCATCTTGGAGTATACCGCACAGCTCAACCACAGCACGGATAAAAGATTGCTGAAAGAAGAAGTGGATGCGGAAGATATTGCACAGGCAGTCGCCAAGTCAACGGGCATACCGGTAGCCAAAATGATGCAGGGGGAAAAAGAAAAACTACTGAACCTCGAAACGGAACTGCATCACCGGGTAATCGGGCAGGAGGAAGCCATTACCGCGGTATCAGACGCCATTCGCCGTAGCCGTGCCGGTCTCCAGGATCCCAAAAGACCCATTGGATCTTTTATTTTCCTTGGTACCACCGGTGTCGGAAAAACCGAATTGGCCAAGGCACTGGCAGATTATTTATTCGACGATGAAAGTATGATGACGCGGATAGACATGAGCGAATACCAGGAAAAACATACGGTCAGCCGGCTGATCGGCGCCCCTCCGGGTTATGTTGGGTATGATGAAGGAGGTCAGTTAACCGAAGCCGTCAGGCGCAAACCCTATAGTGTGGTATTGCTGGATGAAATTGAAAAGGCACATCCTGATGTGTTTAATATTTTGCTCCAGGTGCTGGATGATGGAAGGCTGACCGACAACAAGGGAAGGGTGGTAAACTTTAAGAATACCATCATTATTATGACCAGCAATCTCGGCAGCCAGATCATTCAGACCGCCTTTGAAGATGTTACGGAGGAGAATAAGGAGGAAGTAGTGGAAAAAACCAGGTTGGAGGTCATGAACCTGCTGCGGCAAACCATCCGCCCGGAGTTTTTAAACAGGATTGACGAAGTGATTATGTTCCAGCCGCTGCTGAAAGCAGAAATTCGGGGTATCGTCCGGATACAGTTGGAGAATCTTTCCCGGATGTTGACTAAAAACGGCATTGAACTGAAGTTCAGTAATTATGCGTTGGACTATCTTGCCGAAAACGGATTTGATCCCCAGTTTGGGGCCAGACCCCTGAAAAGGCTTATCCAGAAAGAGATCGTTAATCCATTGAGTAAAAAGATCTTATCTGGAAATGTGGACCGGGTTCACCCGGTTCTGGTGGATGTGTTTGACGGACTGGTCGTTTTCCGAAATGAGCATGAAGAAAAGGAGAAATCGGCCATAACATCTTAATAAGTTGTTAACTAATTTATTATCCGTTGGTATGACCGTAAAATAAGTAAGATTTCCGGGGGAAAATACCTATTTTTAGCCGCCTCCTGCCAATCCGTCTGGTTAAGAGGCTTTTTTTTCAACTTTTGGAGTTGAAGGCTGTTATACTAAGGAGAAAATTAATTTAAAGAAGATAAATAAAAGGAATACACATCATGGCTTTTAAGAAAGAGATCATAGAAATCATTGAACCCAGGGACGTATTTGTAGGACCCAAAACCGCTCCGGTAACGCTGGTCGAATTCGGGGAGTATGAAAATGAGGATTGTGCCAAGGCACACGAAGTGGTAAAGAAAATCATGGAGGAATATGAAGGAAAGGTCAGATTCAATTTCCGTCATTTTCCGCTGACCAAAATTCACCAGCGCAGTTTAAAAGCCGGCGAAGCTTCGGTGGCTGCAGCCCAGGAAGGTAAATTTTGGGAAATGCACAACATTTTATTTCACAACAGGCACAATCTGGGAACAACCAGTTTAAAACTGCACTCCAGGGAGGCTGGCATTTCCAATAAGAAATTCCTGGATCATCTGGTGAATGCAACATATGGCTGGCAGGTTCAGGGTGACCTTCGCGAAGGAATCCAAAAAGGCGTTACCACGGTGCCCGCATTTTTCATCAACGGAGAACCATTTAGCGGCAAGCCCACCTTTGATAACCTGAGCAAAGGAATTGAAGCGGCATTGAAAAAAGCAAGAAAGAAAGAAAAGGCAGCTGTTGTACGATAAGATTTTAAAACCGGCTGCATAGCCTGGTCATTCATCAATTTTTACAGAGCGTCTTTGGGCGCTCTTTTTATTTTAAATCATTCTGTAACCGGTTCAAATACTGCTTTGAAATATCTTCCCGCAGGCCAATTCAAAAGCCTTCTTGTAGTTTCGGCAAATAATTCCTAAATTGTTCTGTGCCTGGATAACAGGTTTTCATAAGACCAATATTGAATGAAAAGTTCCGGTATCCCCAATGCCTTACAGGAAAAGAATAAACTTTTCCCTGCTGGCAATCCGCTGATGCGGCTCTGGAAAAAATGGCCGCAGCTTTCTAACAATGTCCGGCACAGCAATTTCCCATCGAAGATGGGCGCACTTTCTCAAAAATCACATCAGTTTCTGGAAGAGATTAAGTCCTTCGGTTTCACCAAAACCATGGATGAACTGGAGAAGCGAAAACTGAGCATTTTCAATCAGCTTAATTTTTTTCAGTTCCTCACCGGAATAATCGTTCCCCTGATTTGTCTTTTCGGAAGTGGACGTTTCCCGCTGAGTACTTTTTTTATGGCCAGTCTCCCCGCCTGGGTCAGCCTGCTTGTCCTTTATCTGAATTTCTATTACCGGTATGAAGCCGGCATGATCAGTTATTTTGTGCTGTATCCGCTGGTGACCTCCATTGTTTACATGAGCGGCATGAACCTGGGTGTGGAACTGTATTTCATACTGAACGGGATACTGGCTGTTTTTTTCCTTCCCCTGATCAGCCAGATGCTGTTCTCAGTTGGTTTCACCATGATCAGTTATTTTGTGCTCGTGGTTTTAAATAATCATTATGATTATCAGCTGCACCTGACCAATCAGTTCCTGTATTTTTTCAACCAGATTACGGCCATCCTGTTTATTTTTTATGCCCTGTTCCTGATAAAAAAAGAAAACAACCTGTATCAGATCGGCATACTGGCCTCCAACAAGGCACTTCAGGAAACCAACGAAAAGATTGAACGTCAGAAAAAGGAAATTGAAGAGAAAGCCGTGGAACTCGGGGAGCTGAATTCTTTAAAGAATAAGCTTTTCTCAGTAATTTCCCATGATATGAAAACGCCGATGTATGCCTTGCGGAACCTTTTTGGCAGCATGCAGAAATCGGATATGAGCGGGGAGGAGATCAAGGCCATCATACCGGATGTGGTCACTGATCTCAACTATACCACCGGACTTATGGAGAACCTCCTGCATTGGGTAAAGAGCCAGATGAATTCTGAGCAGCTTTTGCCGCATCCGCTGCATATATCATCCATTATTGAAGAAGTAGTGAATGTGCAGAAACTACAGGCATCGTCAAAAAAAATTTCCATCCGCTGTGATGTTCCCAGGCAATGTATCGTAAATGCCGATAAAGACACGATAACCCTGGTGTTGAGAAACCTGCTTTCCAACGCAATTAAATTCACTCCGGCCAGAGGAAAGATCAGCATCAGTTTAAAACCAGAAGGGGCCTTTTCTAAAATTTCCATTGGGGATAATGGTATCGGTATGGATGCCGATACCATCCGTTGTATTCACCAGAACAATTATTTCAGTACCAACGGAACGGCAAAAGAAAGCGGAACCGGCCTGGGTTTGATGCTTTGCAAAGAGTTTCTGTCCCGCAACGGCGGATCGCTGATAATTGAAAGTGAGCCCGGAAAAGGAAGTGTTTTTTCTTTTTTACTCCCGAATGACGACGGATGAAGCCTCCCTCGGCCAGCCCTGTAGTACGGAATGGTACAAGTTTCCGTAAAGTAAACGATAGAAATAGGATAGAAGGTTCTATTTTATCCGGGCCACTTTTGATCTTTCTTTGTGCTGTGATTGAAGCATGCGACATAAAGCAAAAATTAAAAGTGTTGATCGTAGATGATTCGTCCCTGGTCATCGCCCGCCTACGCCACTTGTTGTGCCATGCAGAAAATATTTCCGGGTTTTCAGATGCCCACGATTTCGAGGAAGGTAAATTCCTTTTTGAACGGAATAAACCGGATGTGGTTTTGCTGGATATCCACCTGCCAGTGAAAAGTGGGCTGGATTTACTGACACATATACGCAAGAACGATCTGAGAACCAAAATCATTGTTGTCAGCAATGAGGCCGGTAATTATTACAGGAAACTGAGTCTGCGGATGGGCGCTGATTATTTTATTGACAAGACCTATGAATTTGAAAAAATACCCGGAATTTTATTTAACCTATGAAGATCAATCACTGCTATCCTTAAACGTAGAATAACCAACCTCTGAAACCGCTAGCCGAAACCGTTGATAATAAGTTAGAAACCTATCCAATCCCGATGAAAACCAAGGCCATTGAAAATTTTCTGATCCCTGTGAAACTAACCGAAACCAGGTTTCAAACCGTCCCAAACCCGTAGTCCAAAATCCCATCAGCGAAAAATCAATGGCCAAATTTACTGGTCCCGGTTGTGCCGGGACCATTTTTTTTATTTTGCTCTTTCATATTGCTGTGGCCATGGCGTGTCCGTTTGCAGTTCCTTTGCTGCTGTTAACGGGAAATTGGGATTGCGCAGGGATTCTCTTGCAATGAGAACCAGGTCGGCCTTTCGGGAGCTTATGATCTCTTCGGCCTGGGAAGGTTTTGTGATCAGACCCACGGCCCCGGTGAGCATGCCGGTCTCTTTCCGGATCCGCTCGGCAAAAGGGGTTTGATATCCCGGTGCCACCGGAATTTTAACATGGGGTACCAGCCCACCCGATGAAACATCCATAAGATCAACTCCGACTTGATTTAAAATGGACGCCAGCCTTACCGACTCATCGGCATTCCAACCGCCTTCGGCCCAGTCCGTGGCGGAAATGCGCACAAACAGCGGAAGATTTTCCGGCCATACCGTTCGTATGGCGGCAACCGTTTCAATGAGCAAACGCGTCCTGTTTTCAAAACTTCCACCGTAATCGTCCGTTCTTTGATTGCTCAGGGGGGAAAGAAATTCGTGCAGCAGGTAACCGTGCGCAGCATGAATTTCCAATACCCGGAAGCCCGCATCCAGCGCCCTGCGGGCCGCCAAACGGAAATGCCCAACCAGTTCCGTAATACCCTGCCGCGACAAGGCATCCGGCACCGGATCGGTATCCCGGAATGGATGGGGTGAAGGCGCTTTGCCTATCCATCCACCCTCTTTTACCGAAAGCGATTTGCCGCCTTTCCAGGGAGATGTGTTGCTGGCCTTGCGCCCCGCATGAGCAAGTTGGATACCGGCCACGCCGCCGTGTGTGTGAATAAAGCGGGAAATTCGTAATAAGGGTTCTATCTGCTCATCTTTCCAAAGTCCCATATCATCTGGCGTAATCCGCCCTTCTGCTGTGACGGCGGTGGCTTCCTGCATGATCAGCGCAGCGCCGCCCACAGCTCGGCTTCCCAGATGAACCAGGTGCCAGTCGTTTGCAAAACCATCGATCGAGGAATACTGGCACATCGGGGAAATTACAATCCTGTTTTTTAATAAGATACTTTTAATCTGCAAGGGGTCAAATAGCATAAGAACGGTTTTTTAATTTTTGATTCCTTTTTGCGGGTTTTCCCATGTAGTTATAATTCTACAGGGGAAAAGAAATTTTTACAGTTCAAATAGGGGTTTTGTTCTATATAAGGAGTGATTTTTCAATATTACCTTGTCATCCAATCCTGGAAATTCAATATTGTACCATGCAAAAAATTCGAATCCTGATCGCTGAAGACCACAAGCTTATCCGTGAAACCTGGACTTTTATTCTGAATAACGACAGCCGTTTTGCCGTAGTGGCTGCCTGCAGTGATTCCCAAGAAGCGGTGGAACTGGCAGGAATGGAAAAGCCGGATGTGATCCTGATGGATATCAACATGGCTCCGCTGAACGGTTTTGAAGCGACCGCAAAATTTGCCGTTGTTTCGCCGCTCTCTAAAGTGATTGCCCTGTCATTTTATTCGGAACTGTTGTTTGTGAAAAAAATGTTCTCTGCCGGCGCAAAAGGTTACGTAACCAAAAATTCAGGACGCGAAGAAATGTATGCGGCCATTTTATCAGTACACGATAATCAATTGTTTGTTTGCGATGAGATAAAGAGTCAGGGTTTTGACATGAACTTAGTACCCGAATCCGATCCCGATTATGTTGAATCGCTAACCAATAAGGAAATCCAGATCTCTCATTGCATCCGGGAGGGTCTCCGTTCCAAAGAGATAGCGGATAAACTGAATATATCAATAAAGACAGTTGAAGTGCACCGCCACAATATCCTGAGAAAACTGAATGTAAAAAGTTCCATCTCGCTCGTAAACGTCATGAACTCAAAGAACGGTTATGTCCGGTATAGTTTATAATCATAGATAGTGCTAAGTGGTTCCACTTAGTTGTCTCGTCCTTTCCCTGTATTTCTCCCCGGAAAGATTGTTGTGCAATTAAAAATTGATTAAATTGTATTGGATCTGATGATCCGTTAGAATGCTATGGCAATTATTTTTGTAATGCCAGTTTAAGGCATAGCCGCATGAAGCAAAAGCCAGTTGATACAATTTTTCCGGAAAAATCCGAAAATCCCGAGTCCTTTCCGGATGAATATTCCTTAAGCACCCTGACCGACGGAATAACGGAATATGCCATTGTGATGTTCAGCTGCGGAGGGCTCGTAATGAGCTGGAACCAGGGCGCAGAAAGGATTTCCGGTTATCTTGCAGAAGAAGTGATGGGTAAGGGTAATGAAATGTTTTACTCAGAGGAAGACAGGCGGAACAGTCTGCCGACCCAAAATATAAAAACCGTATTGGAAAAGGGGCAGTATGAATGCACGTCCTGGCGGGTTCGTAAGGATGGCTCCCGGTTCATGGCCAATATCGTTTTCACGCGTCTGCTGGATAATGATAAAAAGCTGTTGGGATTTTCCACCATCACCCGAGATATCACGAACCAAAAAAAAGCGGAGGACCTGCTCGCTTATACGGGCAGGCTGATGGAAGACATCAGCGATGCCATTGTTTCCATGACCGGGGAATTTCGGTTAAAAAGCTGGAACAGGGCTTCAGAAAGATTATACGGATATAAAAAAGAAGAAGTGCTGGGAAGGCCCGTTGAAGAAGTTTTATTGCTCCGCCTCACGCCGGAACTCCGGGCATCCTTCCGGGCGGAACTGGATGAAAAAGGATTCTGGAGTGGGGAAGTAATACATGTACATAAAAACAGGACAGAAATGACGATCCTGGTAACTGCGAGTCAAACCCTGAGCGATCGGGAAGAACCGGACGGATATGTGATGGTGTGCAAAGATATTTCAGAAAGAAAAAAACTGGAGAATCAGCTCAGGCATTTTAATGAATCACTGGAAGTGGAAGCCAGGGAGAACGTCCGCCTGGTGATCGAGTCTGAAAAGAAATACAAACTGCTTTTCGAAAGTAATCCGATGCCCATGTGGATGCTTTCCCTTGATACGTTCTGTACCCTGGACGTAAACCATGCCGCACTCAGGCACTATGGCTATACCCGCGAGGAGTTCCTATCCCTGGATACACGGGAAATGCGTCCCATGGAAGAAGAGAAAAGATTTCTGGAAGACCGGAGGCTGCGCCTGCGGGGCGTTGGCGACAGGGGCCATTGGCTGCATCGAAAAAAAAATGGGGAAACAATCCATACGGAAGTAAGCGTGTATGATTTTGAATCGGGCGGTAAACCCACCAGGCTGGTTCTCGCCAACGATATCACCGAACAATTCAAAACGGAAGAAAAACTCAAGAAATCTTATGCGGAAATCCGGGAACTGGCTTCCCACCTGCAGGACGTGCGCGAAGAGGAAAGAGCCGGTATAGCCAGGGAAATACACGATGAGCTCGGACAGCAACTGACGGGCTTGAAAATGGATTTTTCCTGGTTGTCCAGAAAAATGAACCAGGACGATGAACTAATCAGACAAAGGATAACCAACTCCCTTTCATTACTGGATCAGGCCATTAAAATAGTAAGGCGGATCTCCACGGAACTCAGACCAGGAATCCTGGATGACCTCGGACTGGTTCCGGCGATAGAATGGCAGGCTGAAGAATTTCAAAAAAGATTCTCTGTCCGCACGTACTTTGCGACCGATGCCGGTCATATTCATTTTCCGGCCGGGGTTTCCATTGGCCTGTTCCGTATTTGCCAGGAATCATTAACCAATATTGCCCGGCATGCGCAGGCATCCAAAATTCGGATCACCCTGAATCTGGAACCTGAAAATATATGTCTTTGCATAGAAGATAACGGGAGGGGCTTTCAGCCCGAGCGCCAGGGGGAAAGGAAAACACTCGGTTTGCTCGGCATGAAGGAACGCGCGTTGATGATGGGCGGCGAATTCAGCATCGAAAGTTCCGGCGGGGCGGGCACTTCAGTTCAGGTAAGTATCCCGTTTAATATTATTGGATGACAAAAAAAATTCATGTATCGATTTTTAATAGCAGATGACCATACTGTGGTCCGGAAAGGACTGAAACAAATTCTGCTGGAAGCATTTCCCTCTGCTGTGGTGGAAGAAGTAACGGATGCCGAAAGCATGCTGAAAATGGTATTTACCCAAAACTGGGACGTTGTTATTTCTGATATTTCCATGCCCGGGCGAAGTGGTTTGGAAGTACTTCAGCAGGTGAAGCAACATTATCCGAAATTACCTGTATTAATCCTGAGCGTTCATTCGGAGGACCAATATGCTCTCCGGGTGCTGAAATCCGGTGCTTCCGGATATCTCAACAAAGATTCAGCACCGGAACAACTCGTGGCCGCCGTTAACCGGGTAATGCAAGGCAAAAAATACATAACCCCCACCATTGCAGAAAAACTGGCTAATTCCCTGGATCAGGATATGGAAAAATCATCTCATGAATATCTGTCTGACCGGGAATTTGAGGTGTTGAAGCTGTTAGCAGCGGGACAGGCCGTATCGGATATCGCCTCCAGGCTTTCGCTGAGCGTCACCACCATCAGCACCTACAGGGCCAGGATCATGACCAAAATGAGCCTGAAAACAAACGCGGAGCTAACCCTGTATGCCATAGAAAACAAACTCATTTAGGATTTTGTAGTATATATTCTACATCACACCGGGCAAACTGCTACAGCATTCTAATTAGATATACGATATTCGTATCTCCGGGATCATTGTAAATTGACACGGCAAATTTTTTAACATTGATCTCCAAAAAGGTTCTTCTGGTGGATGATTCGCCGCTTATAGTAGAGCGCCTGATGTCTATGTTGCAGGATTTGAAGATCCAGTCGCTGTTCTGTTGCGGAACCGTGTTTGAAGCAAAGCAATTTCTAAACCACCTCATTCCCGATATCCTCGTTCTGGATATTAATCTGGGAGACGGATCGGGCATCGATCTGCTGGAAATGGCCAAAATCAAAAGGCCGGAAACCCTGGTGATCATGCTTACCAATCAATCCGGCGCCTATTACCGGAAACTGTGTAAGACACTGGGCGCCGATTATTTTCTGGATAAGTCGACGGATTTCGAAAAGGTTCCGGAAATTATTAGTAATAGTTGAAGCGCCATTAATTTAAGCGGATGGGCTTTGGATGTGCAGCCGCAATGGAAATCAACCGGTCATCAGCAGCTTAAATCCTTTTCCGATACAGGCAATCAAATCGCCCGGCATCATGGATTCTTCGGAATGAAGTTCTGCCGCCAGATCACCGGCGAGACCATGCAAAAAAACAGCGAGTTTTGCCGCTTCGGCGGCCGGGTACGACTGGGCGAGCATGGCGGTAACCATGCCCGTTAGTACGTCGCCACTTCCGCCCTTGGCCATGCCTGCATTGCCACTGGTGTTGAAAAAAACACGACCGTCGGGACAGAATATTCCTGTAAAATGACCTTTCAAAACCAGTATGACCTGGTATTCCCGCGCATGCTGATGCGCCAGTTCGAACCGCCGGGCATTTGTTTCGGAATCCCCGAAAAGCCGGTCAAATTCTTTCGGATGTGGCGTTAAGATTGAGTTCGGAGGAATTTTCTGCAATAATTTTTTGTCCCGGCTGATGATATTCAGCGCATCGGCATCCAGCACCAGGGGATGGGGGGAAGTTTTAATTAATTTTTTGAGCATGGCCCGGGTCGGCTCGCTGCTGCCGATACCGGGTCCTGCACCCACTACACGGTAAGGCTTCAGGTCGGGGAAACGGGTGATCATCCGGCTGCTGGGGTCCACCGTAACCATGGCTTCAGGAAGTGCAGTCTGCATGATGGTATAGCCGCAGGAGGGCAGGTGTGTGGTCAGCAGTCCGGCTCCGGCGCACAAACAGGCTCGGGCAGCCATCACGGCGGCCCCGATCTTTCCGTAACTGCCGGCCAGCAACAGGGCGTGTCCAAAAGTTCCCTTATTGGATAACGGATCCCTCGGTTTGTATATGGAACGGGCAAGGGTCAGATCCACAGGAACATAAGGTTCCTGAAAACCTTTTACGAAAGAGGCCAGATCTTTCATCTTTGTGAAGATAGGAAGAAGTGGGCATTCCGGTTTGCCGGCGGCTTATCGTTTTTCACCACCACGCCCTTCAGGATCATTGTCCGGTTCATCCGGACTCTCATGGTCCTCCTGGTAATTTCCAAAAGTATCGCAGAGTTTTTTGGAAGCGTAAACTCTTTTGTTATCGTTGTTGCAAAGGGCGATGATGGTTGCATTTTCTTCCATCATGCGGATAAAGACGGTCCGGTTCCCATGCCACCAGCCATTGTGATAGATTAGTTTTTTCCCGTTGGGATAAACGATCATTCTCCAGCCAAGTCCATAATTACGGCGTCCGGGTCTTTCGAGGCTGTAAGGGGTGTAGGCGCTGTCCAGGGTGGATTGTTTGAACAATATCTTCCCGCGGAGAGCGATGTCCCATTTCAGCATGTCTTCCGGCGTACTGTAAATATTTTTATCGCCATATACTACATCCAGGTATTCCATCGGGTAGGGTCTTCCATTGATCTTATAAGAATGTGTGGCCCTGGCGGTATCCTGCAGCGAGAATACGTAGCTGTCATGCATCTGCAGTGGTTCAAAAAATGTTTTGGTGATGAATTCGGCATAGGATTCTCCCGAAGCCTTTTCAATGATCATGGCCAGAAAGGCATAATTGGTGTTTGAATATTCAAAATGGCGGCCCGGTGGTACATGCTGGATCTGTGCCTTGTGCTGAATGATGTATTGCAGCAGGTCGTTATTGGTCAGGAATTTCCGTTTGTCCCAGCCGGAATTATCCATAAAATGAACATAATTCATCAGGCCGCTTCGCTGACTGAGCAGATTTTTAATGGTTATTCCCTGGGGAAAGCCGGTGAGGTATTTGGAAATATCATCGTGAATATCCAGTTTTCCTTCTTCCCAAAGCTTTAAAACCGCCATGGCGGTGAAGGTTTTGCTCACCGAAGCCAGGTGGAAAGCCGTATGGGCATTTACAGAATCTTTATTATTGCGGGGGTTTTTGAAACCGCTGTATCGTTCGTAAACCACTTCGCCATCGCGGGCAACCAGCAAACCACCGTTAAAGCCGTGGAGGAAAAGGGAATCGTAAAAATGCCTGGTGGCATTGTTGAAATGATGGTATTCGCCGGCCGGCAACTCTTTGGGTACCGGATGTTTGGAGGTCACCAGCATCGTGGCCTGGATGTTAAGACCTGTTTTCGGGGCAGCGGTTTGGCCGCAACATACCAGAAAGGAAGCAGCCATCAGGTAACAAAAAATGGTTTTCAACAGGTATACATTTAATGGTTTTGTAGGTGCAAAAATAAAATATTTTCGTATTTGGTTCCCTGAAAACGAGTTTTGTTTTTCCGTTTCCGATTTAAATGGGAATTTTGCACATCGTTTCAGAGAAATAACGCAAAAACCCGTATCCAGATTATGGCCGACAAAAAAATTACCAGTTACCCCAAAGAAAAGATCAATATTTTATTCCTGGAAAACATCAGCGATGCAGCCGTCAGCCGCTTCTCCGAGGCTGGTTACAGTTCTGTTAAAAAGCTCGGTAAAGCGCTGACCGAGGAGGAATTGATCCGTGAAATCCAGGATGTTCATTTGCTGGGCATCCGGTCCAAGACCAGGGTCACCGCCCGGGTGCTGGAAGCGGCCCATAAATTACAGGCCATCGGATGCTTCTGTATCGGGGTAAACCAGGTTGATCTGAAAAATGCCACCAGGCACGGGGTTGCCGTTTTCAATGCCCCTTATTCCAATACACGGTCCGTGGCAGAACTGGTAATAGGCGCATCAATTATGCTGATCCGGAGGATCCCGGATAAAAGCAAAGCGGCCCACGAAGGCATCTGGCTGAAAGAATCCAAGGGAAGTTATGAATTGCGGGGGAAGACCATGGGTATCATCGGATACGGCAATATCGGAACCCAGGTGAGCGTGCTGGCGGAGTCCCTGGGCATGAAAGTGATTTTTTATGATATCGTCACTAAACTTCCGCTGGGAAATGCCGAAGCACGAAAAACGATGAAGGAACTGGTATCCGGATCGGACATCATTACGCTTCATGTGCCGGATACGGAGCAAACCCGGATGCTGATCAATAAAACAGTGATTAAACAAATGAAGAAAGGGGCCATTCTCTTGAACTATGCACGGGGAGCAGTGGTTGACCTGGATGCGCTGGCCAGCGCAATTGAAGATGGAAATATTTCCGGGGCTGCCGTGGATGTTTATCCGCTGGAACCGGAAAAGAACGGGGATCATTTCAGTACTCCGCTGCAGAACCTGCCCAATGTATTGCTGACGCCCCATATCGGCGGATCCACAGAGGAGGCCCAGGAAAATATCGGGGAAGACGTTAGTAATAAACTGTACCAGTACCTGGAAATGGGAATCACCATCGGTTCGCATACCATACCGGAACTGAGTTTACCCCAGCATCCGGATTCGCACCGGATCCTGCACATACACAATAATGTGCCGGGCGTATTGTCTGAGATCAATACCCGTTTATCGAGAAACCACATCAACATACTGTCGCAGTATTTAAAAACAAATGACAACATCGGGTATGTGGTACTCGACGTGGATAAGAAATTGTCTGCAAAGGCCATCGGATTGTTAAGGGACGTAAAAAATACCATCAAGACCCGGTTGCTCTATTAATAAGGAAGCATCAGGAAGATACATCCGTGGATTTATTAAGAAATTTTTTCAGGATACCCATCATTTCCCGGTATGCGAAACCCACATACCGGAAGGTCGCCGTCAGGCTCACCCCGATGGTTTTGTTAAGCACTGCGCACATGATGCTGAAAGAAAGAATGGCTGCCACCACGGTGCCATAGGCTGCACCCATCCAGCCGGTATACCGCAGTCCGATGTACATGCAACCATAATTGAGGCACATGGTCAGCAGGCTCACCCAGAAATTGATCTTTGGTTTTCCAATAGCATCCATAGTGGCCCCGAACTGATACGAAAACGGACGAAGGAAACTGAATAATATGACCGTTTGCAATATCGGAACCGCCGACAGGTACTTACTGCCGGCCAGTAATTTGATAAAAAGGTGGGGAACACAAAAGATTAGCAGACTAACCGGTGCGATTATGCTGATGATTGTCCCGACCATCCGTTCAAAATAGTATTTTACTTTTTCTTCCCCGCTTATAGCCATGGCCTGTACGTTTTTCGGGAACAGGACATCGGCGACCGCCAGAGAGGGCACGTCTATCATGTTGTTGATCCTGGCCACCACATTATAATAGGCCACTACGTCTGCGGAAATTAATCCGGCCGTAATGAACTGGTCGGCCGACCGGCCAAAAGCGGAAAACACATTCGTGCCGAAAATAAATTTGCCGAAATGAAACATGCGGAGCATGGTTTTCTTTTCCACGTCGAAGTTGCGGTAAAAATATTCTCTTGACAAATACAGCAAAACAACAGTTCCGCAGGCCATCGCCAGGATCTGCAATTTCACGAGGTTGATCAGGGTGAGGGAAGATTTATGAAACAGTAATAAGAGGATCACGGACAAAAGGAACAAGCCCTGCCTCAGGAAATAGCCATAGAAAATCGGTTGGAACTTAAAATGTGCCTGCAGCAGTACTTCAAAATGATTGAAAGGAATCAGTAAGATGATCAGGAGGATGCCCAGTTCAATTAAAGGATACAGTTCGGGGGTGTTCAGCCAATTGACAATGAGGCGACCACCGAAAAAAACAACCCCGATGGCCAGGATGGAAAAAAGGATGTTGATGATGAGGGAGGCGGTCTGAATCTTGTTCCGGTCATTGATATATTCTGGTTCGCTGAGAAATTTGATCGTGGGATTGCGGAGCAGCCCCTGTTTAATGGTTTCTATCATCGCCAGGATACTTAAAAAGAGGGCCCAGACGCCCATTTCCTTAGTTGTCGGGAATACCTTTTTTGCCAGCAGGATATAGCCAATTACGCCAAAGGCAATCAGAGAAAACCGGTTGAGCAGGGTAAAAAAAACAGAATGGATCCAGAATGAATATCCTGATTTAAGTTTCAAAAAGGATTGATTTGCGGTGAAAATAAGTCAAAATTACCGTATCCCTTAGTGCTACTGATAAAGCGGTCATTTTAAGATTTTTAAAGAATATTTTTTAATTTAGTATATTGGATATCAGATAAATACAGATTCCATCTTAACTATAAATGTCAGCCTTATGGACCGAGTTTCTGCCAATTCGTTTGCAGACTGGAAATGATTAAAGATGTCAAAGGAAAAAAAACTTATTTTCTTATAATTTCTATTATGTAAAATAGAACATTTCAGTCAGCTCCGATCATGAAAAAAAGTGGTCAGACCCCGCACGAAAATGCAAATGCAAAGTATATTCGCGGGCATGAATCCAAGATCGAGTACCCCGGACCTGTTTAAAGATGAGTCGTATATTAAGAAAGCAAAACTTATAATAAAGGCTCAAGGCTTTATTTGCCTTCAGGATTACTTTGCATCAAGCAATCTGAATAAGGATACTTTAGACAGACTGACTACAAAAATTTGCGAGCAGGGAGAATTTTTCCAGGATTTAAATGCGCATACCCAAAAATGGGTGATCAAGCGATCACACCACTATAAACCTGAAACTTGGGTAAACAGGCACAGACTGTTGCATGATCTTATTCTCATTGTCCTTACGGCCACGCTTTCGTTAGCAATCGGATGGTTATTGCAAAGATCAGATAAGCAAGAGGTAATCCAATTAATAAAACAACAAAACGCTGCCATTCAAACTTTACGTGATTCTCTATCCAATATTCAAATGCATAAATAATATTCCGCCTTTTTGTTTTTTCTAACCGCCCGTCCCTTCTCACATGCGTGTTTCCCAGTTCTGCCGTGGATTTTTTTTTGGAAGACTTAAAATACACACTCATCCGCGCCGCCAGGCAATTATAATATAATATGGTCTTTTCGAGCGGTTTCAAAAGGATATGATCATTTTCGGTGATCCTTATTTCAGATGCCTGAACAAAGCAATGTTAATCTCGGTCATTTCGCCGGCGCCGGATATTCTTTTGATTTCGAGGAGTTTTCTTCCAATGGCTAAAGAAGTTGCCTGGAATGATTCCGGTTTTCGGGATGCCGGACTTACTTTGACGGATGACTTACGGTTGGATTTCATGAATAAAGGATCACTTCCATAACGAAAGGATCCTTTATTTTATGCGAATTGCTTAACAAAATTCGTTGAAAGCAGCAATCAGGTTGTGGGCGATCATCTGGGCAGACCTTCCTTCAATCTGGTGGCGTTCAATCATATGCACGAGCTGTCCGTCTTTAAATAATGCAACGGCAGGGGACGATGGCGGATAGGGCAGCAAGCGCTCCCGGATGGTTCTTACCGCATCGATATCAAAACCGGCAAAACTCGTGGTTAAATGTTCTGGTTTTTTAGGGGCATTGGCCACAGCCAGCAGCACACCGGGCCTGGCCGTTCCGGCGGAACAACCGCAAACTGAATTGATCATTACCAGGGTGGTTCCTTTCTGATCCAGCTGACTGGCAACGGCTTCGGAGGTCTTTAATTCGCTGAATCCATTTTCTGTCAGCTCTTCTTTCATCGGAATGACAATATCTGCAGGATACATTATTTGCTTTTTTTTAATAACACAAAAATAGTTAAAAAGTTCATTCAAATTCATCCACTTCTGTCAACAGATCCGGTTGAAGAATGCAATTGTGTCATTAAATAATGAACTGAAGAGACACAATGACGTGGATTTTATCGAAATCCGGGTATGGTACAGCCTTTGTCGTTACCGGATATCCAAATCATTTATTAACCTTTAAAGGATAAAAATTATGACACTCGTAAAAGTTAACAACAGGCCCTTTGGAAATTTTTTCGGAGATTTTCTGACAGAGTTTCCTTCTGTGACAAAATCTTTTGCCCAGGATGCACTCCAGTTTCCTGAAACCAATATTCACGAAACGCCGGATGCCTATCATCTGGAATTAAATGTTCCCGGACGTTCCCGGGAAGATTTTAAAATTCAGGTGGATCAGGGATTAATCAACATCAGTTATGAAAAGAAAGAAGAAGCCCCTGCTTCCGATGATTACAAAACCCTGCGCAGGGAATTTTCTTACAAAAGCTTCAAACGCAGTTTCACCGTTGATAATACGGTTGATCCCAACGGCATTCAGGCGAAATATGAGAATGGTTTGTTAAAACTGCTCTTACCAAAAAAGGACGAAGTTAAACAAGGTGCACGTCAGATCAACATTGACTAATCCCCACTTTAAGAAGCATTTGCAGTCAGTTGGTTTTGTTCAATCCCTTCCCGTTTGGGGAGGGATTTTAATTTATGACTTTGTAGTATAACCCTGCTTAGTTAATTTCGGGCATAATTTTGCCGCGGATTATCCATGAATAAAGCCAGATTCAATACAAATATCGCATTGATCGTTGTTGGAATGCTCTTAAGCATTTCGGGCTTTAGTCAGACCCCTGACGCCAGATTGCCTGTTGGTATTATGGATTCCCTCAGGAAAACGGTGCTGGATTCCCTTCGCCAGGCGGAAGACACCGTTTTACGGATCCGCAACCTGAACCCCTATCTTACGCTGCATGTGGACTCCACCATGACTTATGGCCTGGAGATCAATAAAAACCCATCCCATTATTTCTGGTATCTTAAAAACTCGCCGCTGGGCCTGAAGATTAATAAGGACAACGGATTGCTTTCTTTCAAGGCAGATAAATCCTATTTCCTATCCGGCCGGCTGAAATATGATTACCCCTACAGGGTAAGCGTTGGTGTTCAGAACCTGCATGATCCCAATGAACGGCTGGATACTTCTTTCACCATATTGTTTTTTACTACGGATATTATTCCTTCCCATTTAAAACCGACGGTAAACAGCACCCTTTATATTGAAGAAGGTGATACCGTAAATTTTAAAGTGGAATGTGAGGAAGGAAGTTTCCCGGTGGAATCCATCAGCTTTTATTCGAATGTTCCGCTTAAAAACTATACGATTGTAAAAAAATGTGATGATGATTTCATCTGGAGCCCTTCTTTCGATTTCATCAAGGATACGGACAGCGGTAAACAAAAGCTGGTTGTACTAAACTTTGTCGGGATCAATAAATTCTATGCCAAGGACACGGCCGTCGTAAAAATATACGTGAAGGATGCAATCAATTATCCGGTTATGCTGCAGGAATACCAGCGAACGGTAAAAGCCGTGACCATGTACATTCTTCAGTTGAAATACGCATTCGTACAACTGGATAAAAAAGTAAAGAACACCAAAAGTACCCGGACCACCTTTGACCTTACTACCGCTTCTTCCGCTTTGGGTGGTACCGTTTTCTCTTCCGCCAGTAGCCCTTCGGCACAGAATACCGGCCGGATCCTGCCGAGCGCGGGAGTTGCTCTCGTTCCGGTAAAAGAGGCCGTTGCCCCTACCAAAACGGCAGAACAGAATTCGGCTTCCCTGGTCCGGTCCTCCATTAAACGGCTCGAATACCAGTTGCATGAAAATTCACTGTCCGGCGAAAGAGACGCCGATGTAGTAAAGAAAATAAATACATTGAAAGGGGAAATGAAGCAGATCCAGATACAGCTGATCGAAGTACCGATAGATGAAACCTCCAACATGACGGAAGAGCAGCTGAACGAATACTTCAACAGCAAAAAGGTCAGCAGAAAATATAAACTGAAAAGGCGTTAGACGCTGCTCCTGCCGGAAATCCTTATTTATACCCGAGTATTTTCAACATGCTCTGCGCCGTTTGTTCCTTGGCATAAAGCCAGTCCACCAGTTTGCCGTTTTTATCATAGTTCATCAGTACGTGTTTTGGCGAAGGGATCAGGCAGTGCTTGATGCCCCCGTAACCACTGATCTGATCCTGGTAAGCGCCGGTATGGAAAAAGCCAACGTATAGCGGTTCGCCGTTGTTGAGTTTAGGCAGGAAAACTTCATTGATATGTTCCTCTGAGTCATAATAGTCGTGGCTGTCGCAGGTTATTCCACCCAGTACTACCCGCTGGTATTCCACATCCCATTTGTTGATGGGCAGCATCAGGAATCGTTCCCCGATTCCCCAGGTATCGGGCAGCGTGGTAATGAAAGACGAGTCAATCATATACCAGATCTCGCGGTCATTCTGCATTTTCTGGCCTATCACGCTGTAAATGTGCGCCATGCTCTCCCCCACAGTATAACTACCGAATTCGGTAAAGATGTGCGGCATGGGTACGTGGCTTCTTTTGCAGGCTTTTTTGATATTGCCCACGATCTCATTGATCATGAACTGATAATCATATTCAAATCCTAGAGAATGTTTAATGGGAAAACCGCCACCGATATTGATGGAATCGAGTTCGGGACAGATCTTCTTTAACTGGCAATACAGGTTGATCACTTTATTCAGTTCGCTCCAGTAATAGATATCATCCTTGATGCCTTTGTTCAGGAAAATGTGGAGCATCTTGAGTTGGAAACGGTCCTCATTGCCTTCAATCTTGTCCACGTAAAATTCCAGCACGTCCCGCGGCCTGAATCCCAGTCGCGAGGTATAAAATGGAAAATTCGGTTCTTCTTCCGCAGCTACCCGGATGCCCAGTTTAAAGGGAACTTTTACAGATTTTTTATATTGCTGCAGTTCATCTTTGTTGTCGAGTACCGGGATCACATTCTTGAAACCCGTATTCAGCAGAGAGGCGATCCGGCTGGTGTAGGTCTTCTGCTTAAATCCATTACAGATGACATAGGTCTCCTTGCTGATCTTTTTGCGTGCGTAGAGCTTTTTGATGATGTCTATATCGTAGGCGTAGGACGTCTCCAGGTGGATGTCGTTGTTAAGCGCTTCTTCCACCACATAGGAGAACTGGGAACTCTTGGTGCAATAGCAATAAAAATACTTGCCTCCATAGCGGTGCCGCGCTATGGCCGTAGCAAACATCTTCTTTGCTTTTTTTATTTGCATGCCGATCTTGGGCAAATAAGAAAGTTTCAGGGGCGTACCGTACTTATCGATCAGGGCCTTGATATCAACCCCGTTGAATTCGAGATAATTCTCCTTCACCTCGAAGCCTTCCTGGGGAAAATTGAACGTCTGTTTCACCAGATCGGCATACGTATTGTTCATGGACTCAGTCGGGTTAATGATGGCTGGTAGTTTTAGAAGTGAAGAAATTCAAGCCACAAAAGTAATTTTTTGAAAACTGTTCCCAAAATAAAAGAGGTTCCTTAAAAGTAAATCAGAACTTTTAAGAAACCCCGGAAAAAAGAAATGCTTTTATTTTACGGAGGAAATCAGCTGTTTGAACACTTCCGGTTCGTTCATGGCGATATCAGCCAGCACTTTCCGGTCCAGCGTAATCCCTTTTTCGTTGAGCAGGTGGATGAAACGCGAATAAGTTAATCCCTCTTCCCTTACCGCTGCGTTGATACGGGCGATCCACAGGGCCCGGTATTCCCTCTTCTTTAATTTGCGGCCTACATAACGGTAAGTAAGGCCCTTTTCCAAAACATTTTTGGCTACGGTATATACATTTTTGCGTTTTCCGTAAAAACCCTTGGCCTGTTTGAGTATCCGTTTTCTGCGGGCTCTGGAGGCAACCGCATTTACTGAACGTGGCATATAGAAATAATTTGAAAATTAGGTAATTTGATAATTTGAAAATGCTTTGGACGCTGCAGCCCTGGCGAAGTCGGCCCCGATACAGGGTTTATTTCAATCTCAGCAACCGCTTTACAAAATCCTGGTTGGCATGATGAATAAAGCCCTTCTTTTTCATGAGGCGTTTCCGCTTCTTGGATTTTTTGGTGAGAATGTGTCTTTTGAAAGCTTTCTGAAAAGTGATCTTCCCGGTGCCGGTGATTTTGAATCTTTTTTTGGCACTCGAGTTTGTTTTAACCTTTGGCATCTTGTGATGAGGTTTAAAATGATACCCTGCTGGCGGATCTGCACGGGCACATCACTTAGGGGGCCATTTGGGCAATCAGGTCATTCCGCTTCCGGCATGAACCTGCCATTAAAATGGAGCGCAAAGCTATGATTAATTTTTAGAAATACGGGAATAATATACTGATATTTATACCCGTGTCACACAAGATAAGGAACGCATTTATCCTTATTTTAACTGTTTTCCACTATTTTTGCCTCCCTTAAAAATCTCAGATTAATACATCATGGACAAACTGATTTATCTGGTGCCGCTCATGGGAATTGTCGGCCTGCTGTACACTTTTGTGAAGTTTAAATGGGTTGCCAGACAGGAAGAAGGCACCGACCGTATGAAAGAGATCAGCCGCCATATTGCCGAAGGGGCAATGGCATTTCTAAAGGCGGAATGGCGTATTCTCGGATATTTTGTAGTTATTATGGCGTTGCTGCTGGGTTTTATGGCCAGCACCAACCCCCAGTCCAACTGGTCCATTTCCGTTGCTTTTATTCTGGGTGCAGTTTTGAGTGCAACAGCCGGTTACATCGGAATGCGTGCAGCCACCAAGGCCAATGTACGTACGGCTCATGCCGCCCGTACCAGCCTGAGCAGGGCCCTTAAAGTCTCTTTTACCGGCGGATCAGTGATGGGTTTGGGTGTCGCCGGTCTCGCCGTTTTGGGATTGGGTGGGCTGTTCATTATTTTAAAGGCCATTTTTGCTCCGGACGGGATTGTGAATTCAGATGAGATGCTCCGGACCATTGAGGTCCTGACCGGGTTTTCTCTGGGTGCAGAATCCATCGCGCTTTTTGCCCGTGTCGGCGGCGGTATTTATACCAAAGCTGCCGATGTGGGCGCTGATCTTGTGGGAAAGGTGGAAGCGGGTATTCCGGAAGATGACCCTCGCAATCCAGCCACCATTGCCGACAATGTGGGTGATAATGTGGGTGATGTGGCCGGTATGGGCGCAGATCTGTTCGGATCCTATGTGGCCACGGTACTGGCCACCATGGTGCTCGGACAGGAAACCGTATCCGACGATGCCTTTGCCGGCATGTCACCCATCCTGCTGCCCATGATGATTGCCGGTGCAGGCATCCTCTTTTCCATTGTGGCCACTTTATTTGTAAAAATCAACGAAAACGCCAGTGTGAATACCGGCAGCGTTCAAAAAGCGCTGAACATGGGTAACTGGGGTTCCATCATTTTAACGGCCATAGCGTCCGTGGGACTTGTTTACTGGATCATGCCGGACAACATGACCCTTCGCGGAATAGAATTTACCAAATGGGGTGTACTCGGAGCCATTGGCGTGGGACTGGGTGTGGGAACCCTGATGAGTCTGATTACGGAATATTATACGGCCATTGGCAGAAGGCCGGTCCTTTCCATCATCCGTCAATCCTCTACCGGTCATGCCACCAATGTAATCGGGGGACTGGCAGTTGGTATGGAATCCACCTGCCTTCCCATCCTTGTGCTGGCAGGCGGTATCTGGGGATCCTTTGCCTGCGCCGGACTTTACGGCGTGGCAATTGCTGCAGCGGGTATGATGGCTACAACGGCCATGCAACTGGCAATAGATGCTTTCGGGCCAATCGCCGATAATGCGGGAGGTATTGCTGAAATGAGCGAACTGCCCAAAGAAGTCAGGGAAAAAACCGACGTACTCGATGCCGTAGGTAATACTACAGCGGCTACCGGAAAGGGATTTGCTATTGCATCTGCTGCACTCACGTCCCTGGCTCTTTTTGCTGCTTTTGTGGGCGTGGCCGGCATATCCGGAATCGATATTTATAAAGCGAAGGTTCTGGCCAGTCTTTTTGTTGGCGGTATGATCCCCTTTATTTTCTCTTCCCTGGCCATCCGTGCCGTGGGAGAGGCTGCCATGGCCATGGTGGAAGAAGTGCGCAGGCAGTTCCGCACGATACCCGGGATCATGGAAGGAACCGGGAAACCCGAATACGATAAATGTGTGGCCATTTCCACTGAAGCATCCATCAAAAAAATGATGCTGCCTGGCGCCATCGCCATTCTTTCGCCAATCATCATTGGATTTATTTTGGGGCCTGAGGCCCTCGGTGGATTTCTTGCCGGCGCCACTGTAAGCGGTGTCTTAATGGGCATATTTCAGAATAATGCAGGCGGGGCCTGGGATAATGCTAAAAAATCTTTTGAAAAGGGAGTTGAAATCAATGGAGAGATACATTACAAAAAATCAGAGCCACATAAAGCTTCCGTTACCGGGGATACCGTGGGGGATCCGTTCAAGGATACATCAGGACCTTCTATGAACATCCTCATCAAACTGATGTCCATCGTTTCCCTGGTCATTGCCCCTACCCTTGCCCAGATTCACCATACACGCGACGAAGCTGCAAAGGCGCAGAAGAAAGTGGAAAAGACCGTGGTCCTGGTCAGCAAAGCCCTGCCGTCTTTTACGAAATAAAAAAACGAAAAATTTATCCGGGTCCGGGCTTTAGTCCGGACTTTTTTTTATTCTTCACCCAGGAGTAAAATTTTGGATTTTGCCAGGTCGGTTTTTTGTGCAACGGTCAAAACCGGGTAATGAAGATCCAGTTTACCCAGTTCATTTACGATGATGTTGGCAATCACGAGTCGAGTAAACCATTTGTCATCTGCCGGAATGCTAAACCATGGCGCAATTTCCCGGGAGGTATTCCCCAGCATATCTTCGTAAGCCTTTCGGTAGTCTTTCCACAGATCCCTTTCTTTCAGATCCCCTGCGGAGAACTTCCAGTTTTTAGCCGGATCATCGATCCTTTCCAGTAACCGTTTTTTTTGTTCCCTTTTGGAAACATGGAGGTGGAACTTAAGGATCATGGTCCCGTTTTCCACCAGCGTTGTTTCAAAACGATTGATCTGTTTAAACCTTTTTTCCCAAAAGGAATTATCGATGTCCTCCACTTTGGATATACCGGGTAAATTCTCATTCAGTATATATTCCGGATGAACGCGGGTGACCAATACATTTTCATAATGCGAACGATTGAAAATACCTACCATGCCCCGGGCTGGTAAAGCAATATAATGACGCCATAAATAATCGTGGGACAGTTCCTGGTGTGTGGGTGTTTTAAAAGAAGTAACGTTCACTCCCTGAGGATTCAGTCCGCTCATAACGTGCTTGACCACACTGTCTTTTCCGGCGGCATCCATGCCCTGGATCACGATCAAAATACTGTAATGGCTATTGGCATATAATTTCCCCTGAAACCCGGTCAGTTTGACGATATCTGATTGCAGCAGTTTGTCGCCCTCCTCCTTTTTTACGGGTTTGTCGTCCTCATCCGTTGGCCTGTCCTTCAGGGAAACGGATTTGCCTTCGGGTATCCTGTATTTCTCTGCATATTTACCCATCTCGTTTGCCATATACATATATTTAATATCCCCGCCGACAGCCGGCGGGATGCACAAATGTAAGTTTTGTGTTAAAATGAATTCCCTTTTACGAATAATATCGTATTTTGCTGTATAAAATTTACAGCTATGGTAACCACCAAATATATTAAACCAACAGAAAGTGAGTTGGAGATCCTGCGGATATTGTGGGAAAGAAATACGGCCAGTGTGCGGCAAGTGCATGAAGAGCTGTCCAAGACCAAAGAAGCAGGGTATACCACCACCCTGAAACTGATGCAGATCATGCACGAAAAAGGCCTTGTAGGGCGGGATGATTCCATAAAGACCCACATCTATCATCCAGTAGTGAGCAGGGAGAAAACCCAAAAGCACCTGATCGGAAAAATGATAACCAATTTATTCGGCGGATCGTCTACGGAACTGGTGCTGCATGCCCTGGGAAATCACAAGGCTTCCCCCGAAGAACTGGAAGAGATCCAACAACTGCTTAATAACCTGAAAAAACAATAATCAAAACCCCCAAAAGAAATAATCACATGCCCCAAATTCTGAATGCGGAAAATCTGACCAATCTCGGCTGGACGCTCCTGAACAGCATCTGGCAAATGGGCATTCTATGGTTTTTTTATTTTATGCTAGCGGCGACCAATAAACGACTAACGGCGCTGGCGCGTCACAACCTGGCGCTGATTTTCTCCGGCTTGGGGTTTGCCTGGTCTGTATACAGCCTGGTGACCGCAGACGGGGATACGGCAGATTTGCCTTTCCGGATACCCGCTTTTCCGGATCCTGGTTCCGTTTCAACCTTCATCTCCTCCCTGCTTTCGGTGTTGTCGGTTCTTTACCTGGTAACGATATTGACCTGGGCGGGCCGCTACATGCAGGGTTATTATGAATCAAAACAGAACAGGCGCCGTTCCGATGTATTTTATCCCGAACCGCTTCAATTGTTCTCCGACCGTGTTTCTACGGCCATGCACATCCGAAAACCGGTGCAGGTACTGCTGGTGGAATGGGTGGATACTGCGCAAACGATTGGATTTCTTAAGCCACTGGTGCTTTTGCCGGTGGCGCTGGTGAACCGGCTTTCCATGGAACAGGCCGAAACCATCCTGCTGCATGAATTGCTGCACATCCGGCGAAATGATTACCTCATCAATATTGGAATGACCATCTTCCGAGCCCTCTTCTTTTTTAATCCCTTCGCCCGGCTTTTCTTCAAAACTGTGGCGCTTGAAAGGGAAAATGCCTGTGACGATGGTGTTGTACAGTGGCACTCTTCGGCACCGGTGGTATATGCGGAAGCTTTATACAATCTGGAGAAATACAGACAAAATCCCAATGCGTTTTCCCTCGCCGCAAACGGGGATAACCCGGGTTTGCTTATGGAAAGGATTCGCCGTGTGACCGGGCAACACGCCTCAAACAAAAAGTCATTTTCACCGGGCTTATCCTTTTGTCTTGTTGTCACATTTTGCCTATTTATTATGGTACATGCTTTTTCCCGGTTTTCAAAACAGGCTCAGGCTCCGGTTTTTGCTAAACCGGTAACATCAGCAATACCTGCTTCCCTGGTTTCCGTGGCGGTAAAAACAGCAGTAACCGTAATCATTCATGAATCATGGGCGCCGGTAAAACGTTCTCCGGAACACCGGGTGAAAATGGCGGCCTTGTACAGGCTGAAAGTCCCTGATTCGCCGGCCGCAAAGATCCCTCCGGCGGCCGTAGCCGAAGGGTCAACTGCGGTTCAACAGGAATTATCGGAAGAAAGCGCGGGTGATCTGTTGCAATATGCCGGCAGCAACCAGGTACGTAATTACTCCAACGAAAAAGCGGCGGAACACGAATTACCGCTGGAAATGGATATGAATGGCACACCCTATGTGCCTTCGGCCAGTTTTTCCTACATGCCTTTAATCGATACCCTGCAGCCGGATGTGTTACGGCAAAATAAATTAAGGGCCCTTTTGGCTGTGGGCAAATTAAAAACGGATGCGATACAAATCAGACTCAGGGAGCAGGTCAGCCGGAATAAAGAGGATCTCAGGCTGTTGAAAAAACAAAGCCTGAAACTGATTGAGCTCAAACAAAAGAAGCTGCAACCGGAATTACACAGGATCCAGACCGACATGCAGATCAAAAAGGAAGTGATCAAACAGCTTCAACTGGAGATGCAAATACAAAACGGAGAGGTCATTACCATTTAGTGGGGCGGAATTCAGCATTCCTTTGCATTCCGTGCAAAAGGATTATTTTTGTGCCATGAATCTCAATTACCGTAACCTTTTACCGGTGGATTTTCCAGACAGTTCGCGCATTTGGATCTATCAGTCCAACCGCCTGTTTTCCATTTCCGAAGTACTCGAAATGGAAGATGTTTTAAATTCATTTGTGGAAAGCTGGCAATCGCATGGTGCACCGGTAAAAGGATTTGCCGGCGTTTTATTCGGGCAATTCATCCTGTTGATGGCCGATGAAACGACCACTACCCTCGGAGGTTGCAGTACGGATTCCTCGGTTAAGCTGATCAAATGGATCGAAACCCGTTTCGAGGTCCGGTTATTTGACCGTCAATCACTGGCTTTTGTGGTGAAGGATAAAATTCAGTTGTTGCCCTATACCCAGCTGGCTTATGCCGTGGAAAATGGATTCATTCATGCGGATACCCTTTATTTTAACAACACCATTCAGACCAAAAATGAACTGGAGGAAAACTGGATCATTCCGGTTAAAAAGAGCTGGCTGAAAAACCGCATCGTTTTTAAACAATTGACGGGTCCATAAGATAGCCCTCCAATTGTTACCATAAGCGGAAGTAGCTCATCTGGCAGAGCGACAGCTTCCCAAGCTGTAGGTGGCGGGTTCGAGCCCCGTCTTCCGCTCCAAACTCCTCCCTGTCATCCTGTCATTTCTCCTTTCTTTTAATTATTTTTGCAGTCCTGCTAATACGGGAGGAGTTCCATGGAAGTATTGACCATAAGAAAGCACGACGAAAAAAAGCAAGGGGAAGTATACGTCCCGGAAATTCCGGCTGCCCGTTCTCCGGCCAAAAAATTTTACATAGAGAGTTACGGTTGTGCCATGAATTTTGCCGACAGTGAGATCGTGGCCTCTATCCTGGAAGGGAGCGGGTTCCATGCAACGGCGGTGTATGCGGAAGCGGATCTGATCCTGATCAATACCTGTTCCATCCGTGAAAAAGCGGAACAGACCATCCGCAGCCGGCTTCATATATTCCGGCAGGCTAAAAGGGCCAATCGCGGTATGCTGATCGGTGTGTTGGGATGTATGGCGGAAAGGCTGAAATCAAAACTGCTCGAAGAAGAAAAACTGGTAGATCTGGTGGTGGGTCCGGATGGATACCGCACATTACCGGTGCTGATAGAAGCAGCGGAAGGGGGACAAAAATCCGTCAACACCCTGCTTAGCCGCGAAGAAACCTATGCGGACATATCCCCTGTTCGCCTGAACAGTAACGGGGTGAATGCTTTTGTGAGCATCATGCGCGGCTGCAATAACATGTGTTCCTTTTGCGTAGTACCCTTTACCCGGGGAAGGGAAAGGAGCCGCGATCAGACTTCTGTGATCAGGGAATGCACTGCTCTGTTTGAAACCGGCTACCGGGAGGTGACCCTGCTCGGTCAGAACGTGGATAGTTATCACTGGTATTCTGAAAGCGAAGGGGATGTGACTTTTGCCATGCTGCTGGAAAAAGTAGCTGGTATTTCACCACATCTAAGGATTAGATTTTCCACCTCCCATCCGAAAGACATAACGGATGAAGTAATATCTGTAATAGCCAGGTATGAAAATATCTGTAACTATATTCATCTGCCGGTGCAAAGCGGATCCAACCGGGTTTTGCAACTCATGAACCGGACGTATACCCGGGAATGGTACCTGGCCAAAGTGCGCAGGATTAGGGAGCTGATACCGGACTGCGGCATCAGTTCTGATATCATCTCTGGGTTTTGTTCGGAATCAGAAGCCGATCACCAGGAAACCTTGTCGCTCATCACGGAGGCCCGGTTTGATATGAGTTATATGTATTTCTACAGTGAGCGGCCCGGAACACTGGCTGCGAGAAGATACACCGATGATGTTCCGGAAGCGGAGAAAAAAAGAAGGTTGGATGAGATCGTGAAATGTCAGAACCGGATTTCCCAGGCCAGTAACCGCAAAGACATTGGCAGCGTGAGCCGGGTGCTTATTGAGGGAGACTCAAAGAAAAGTGCGGCAGACTGGATGGGAAGGAACAGCCAGAATAAAGTGGTGGTATTTCCAAAACAGCAACATAGCCTCGCAAAAGGCGATTATGCCATGGTAGTGATCGTGGATTGCACCGGCGCAACCCTGATCGGTCGGCTATGCTGATGATCGGGGGATATTAAATGGATAAAATATGGAACTTCAGTCAATAAAAAACAGGTTTGGTATAATCGGAAATTCAGCGGAGCTGAATTATTCGCTCACCGTTGCCACCCAGGTGGCCAATACCGATCTGACGGTTTTAATTTTTGGAGAAAGCGGAGTTGGGAAAGAGGCATTTTCACAAATTATCCATTCGCTTTCAGGCCGGAAACACAATCCGTTTATAGCGGTCAACTGCGGGGCCATACCGGAAGGAACCATTGATTCGGAATTATTCGGTCATGAAAAGGGCTCATTCACCGGAGCGGTGGATTCCCGCAAAGGATATTTTGAAACGGTTAACGGCGGAACCATATTCCTGGATGAAATTGGTGAACTGCCCCTGGGCACCCAGGCCAGGCTCCTGCGGGTACTGGAAGCCGGAGAATTTATCCGGGTTGGTTCCTCCAAGGTACAGAAGACGGATGTGCGGGTAATAGCGGCAACCAATAAGGATCTGCTGCTGCTCACGGAGCGCGGAAGATTCCGAGAGGACCTTTATTACCGGCTAAGCACCGTGCCCATCCGCGTGCCTTCGCTGCGCGACCGGAAAGAAGACATACCGCTCCTATTCAGAAAATTTGCCGTGGATTTTGCGGAACGATATAAGACTTCTCCGGTGCAGCTGGATGAGGAGGCGAAAAATCTGTTGGTCAATTACAGCTGGCCCGGGAATGTGCGGGAGCTAAAGAATATTGCTGAACAGATCTCTGTGCTTTCGGAAGATAAGCTGATCTCCCTGGCGCAACTCAGGCGTTTCATACCGGAAGCCTCCGGCAACCGGCTTCCCATGGTGGTGCCATCTGCCAACGGACATGCGCAGAATGATTTTTCCAACGAAAGAGAAATTCTGTATAAGCTCTTCTTTGATATGAAAAAGGATGTTACCGAACTGAAGAAATTGTTTCTGGAGATATTGAAAAATCCTAACCTTGCAGCGGAAACACAAAATCCTTTTGTACATGATATGAAAGAGATCAGTCCCCAGGAACATTATACTCCGGGAATCAACTCCCCATCCTATAACACGCAGCCCGTGGTGATCCACAACAACGGAAACAACGGACACGATATCCACCAGCATGAAGAAGTGGAGGAATCCCTGAGCATTGTGGATAAGGAAAAAGAACTGATCGTGAAGGCGTTGAAAAAACACAAGGGAAAACGAAAGGACGCATCTTCCGATCTGGGCATCAGCGAAAGAACACTCTATAGAAAATTAAAGGAATATGACATCACTGAATAATACCGGGGTTGCTTTTTATTCCGGGATCCTGCTGGCGATGATCTGTTTCCTGGGGAGTTCCTGCAAAATCTATTCATTTAAGGATGTATCCATTCCGCCGGAGGTGAAAACCATCCGGCTGGGTTTTATTGAGAATCATGCGCGTATAGTGGATCCGCAGTTGAGTCCGCAACTGACCGACAAACTGAAACAAAAAATCAACAACCAGACAAAACTCACCCAGGTGCAGTCGGATAACGTGGACTATGATGTGACGGCTTATATTTCGGATTATTCGGTGAGTACTTCAGGCGTATCTGCACAAACGGCTGCCACCAACCGGTTAACGGTCACGGTGCACATTGCGCTCAAGAACCGGCTGAATGATCAGAAACTGGGAACACCGGATTTTGAAACTGACATCACCAGGAATTTTGATTTTCCGGCCTCGCAGAGCGTAAATGATGCCCAGGCGGCTTTAACCCCTCAGATCGTGGATAATATGACGGATGATATTTTTAACCGTCTTTTTTCTAACTGGTAATACGAATTCAGATGATAAGCGGAATGCCATCGCTGCTAGATTCCATTTTCGGAAAACAAAGTCTGGAAGAAGTTTCCCTGGAAGAGATCCATCATGTACTGGCGGAATTCCCTTCCTTCAATGTTGCCCATTACCTGCTCTCCAGGAAATTAAAGCTCGAAAATGATCCGGCTTATGAAGAAGAGACACGGAAAACAGCCTTGTATTTCAATAACCCTATCTGGCTTCAGTGGCTTCTCGCGGAGGATATGCATCCGGTTCCTTCTGTTATCAATGAAGTCTATGGACCGGCGGAAGACGAGCACACGGTGAACAAGGCCTATTCCGAGGTTCAGGAGAATGTACCCATCGTCAATGAGGAATTCCGACATGAACCCGAAGCCGAAATTACGGTGAATGAAGAATACGCGCAGGAAGCTGCCGCGGTGCCGGTGATCCATGATGCATTTGAAAACGAACCCCGAATGGCAGAAGATCTTCCTGCTGAACAGGAGGTTTTAGTTGAACCGGAACCGGTGGTAATTACGACCGAATGGGAAACGATTATAATGATACCGGAATCAGAACCTGCAGAAATTGCGGTCGGATTTGAATCATCTGATTTTGTACAGGACGCAGAACCTCAGCGAGTTCATCGGGAGGTTACGAACGAACGGGAAGCATTTGAAAGGGAACCGGAGCATCCGGAAGCTGCAGTAAAATATGAAGCATCTGATTTTGTGCAGGAACCAGAACCGCAGCCGGTGCATCCGGAGGTTGCTGTCGAACCACAAGTGTCTGAAATGATGCCGGAAACAGATCCGGAACCCGCGGAATTTGTGAACGAATCTGAAGCATCAGATATGATTGCCAATGACCGGGCAATCGAAGAAATACAGGAAGCTGAACCGGTATCCCGTCGGGGGTTTAAGCCTGGTCCGGAAGAATTCATTGGCGAACCCTCCATCAGCCATCAGCAATCAACCGTTCAGGTATCTGAAATAACCCCGCAACCCGCACCTGTATTCGATACAAAAAAAGCGGAATCCATTGTATTCGAGCCTTACCATATGGTGGATTATTTCGCTTCCCAGGGAATAAAACTGGTGCTTGAGGAAAATCCACAAGACAGTTTTGGGAAACAGCTGAAGAGTTTCACGGACTGGCTGAAAGTGATGAAGAAAATCCCGGCCAAGAGCATTTCCGGTAATACCGATGAGCTGGAAGCGGAACGCATCAGGCATTTTGCTGCCCATTCTATAGAGGAAAGGGACATTCTTACCGAGACCATGGCCGAAGTGCTGGCCAAACAGGGAATGTATGAAAATGCGATCGCCCTTTACCAGAAATTAAGTTTGATTTATCCCCCTAAAAGTGCTTATTTTGCGTCCAGAATTGAGCAGTTAAAAGCCTCTTTATCATGATCTTTTTCGTTATCCTGTTGTTACTGGTGTGTATTCTTCTCGGATTGATCATTCTCATCCAGAATCCCAAAGGTGGCGGCCTGGCCGGAAATGTGGCCGGTTTCAGCAACCAGTTCATGGGCGTAAAGCAAACCAATAATGTTTTGGAAAAGGGTACCTGGATACTGGCCATCATTGTGGCCCTGTTCTGCATTTTCTCTACCATGATCATTCCGAAAGCGGGTACAAACCGGGTCAGGGATCTTAAGGCTGCACCCACCTCCACCCAGTCAGGGAATTTTCCACAGGTTCCACCGCCAACAAAATAGTCTTTGAACAATAATATTAAGTGCCCTGTCATTCCCATGACAGGCTTTTTTTGTTTATTTTGATGCTTAATCCAATCACAGTTGAAAAAGCTTTTTCTCATAATCCTATCCATTGTCCTGCTGGTTGGCGCGGTCGCCATTTATCTGGTACTGGGTCCGGCTACGGAATTTAAGGATCCGAAATACAATCTGTACATCAGAACCGGAATGAATTATGAAAGCCTGATGGCCAGGATCCGTCAGGACCAGGTGATCACACATCCTGCGATATTTAATCTGCTGGCTGGAAGAACGGGCTATCCGGAAAAAATAAAAGCCGGGAAATATGAGATCAGCCGGGGCATGAGCCTGCTGAATATTTTGAAAATGCTGCAGCATGGGCGACAGGTGCCTGTAAACCTGGTGATCACCAAACTCCGGACTAAAGAGGACCTTGCGGGCATGGTGGGCCGGAAATTCGAATGTGATTCCACTGCTTTTATGGGCTATCTTAATAACCGCGATTCCCTCAGTGCCTATGGGCTGGACAGCAATACCGTGATGACGGTCATTCTTCCCAACACCTATACCTATTTTTGGAACAGTACGGCATCCAGGATTTTCAAAAAAATGGAAATTGCTTCCCGCGCCTACTGGACAGCATCGCGGCTGCAACAGGCGGAAGCGCATCACCTGAATCCCCGGTCAGCTTATATCCTGGCCTCTATTGTAGAGGAGGAGACCACGCGAAAAGACGACAAGTCCAAAATAGCCAGCGTATACCTGAACCGGCTGGCCACAGGAATGAAACTGGCCGCAGATCCGACCGTGAAATTTGCCCTGCGGAATTTTGAACTGAAAAGAATTTATTCAAAATACCTGACCGTGGAATCCCCTTACAATACCTATCGGAACGCGGGTCTGCCTCCGGGACCCATTTGTACCCCGTCGCTGGAAACAATCGATGCCGTATTGAATGCGCCGGATACAAAGTATTTGTATTTTGTGGCTAAACCGGATTTTTCGGGTTATTCCAACTTTTCCGAAACATTCACCCGGCACCTGCAAAATGCCCGGGAATATCAAAAGGCCCTCGACGAGCAAATGCGTATCGGTCAGCAGGCTAAAGCGAATCCATGACCAGGATTGAAAAGATCATAAGGAACAATGCCTGGGTAAAATTTATTTCGAGGGAAACCAAAAAGGTATTTCTGCCAGGTTTTGAAGGGGTGTCCCTTTATGAGGTAATCATCTTTTTTAACAGGCAGGTTCAAAAAGTGGGACTAAACGACAGGGCCCGGTCCATAGCGTTCAGTTTCCTGATGGCCATACCTGCGGCCACTATTTTTATCTGTACCCTGATCCCCTACCTGCCGGTGTCTAAAAAACTCACGCGCCAGTTGCTGATGCTGACCCGGGAGATCACCCCCAATCAGAATACGTATCAGATGGTCAGCGATTTTCTCAATGATTTCCTCAACAAACCCAGGGGCGGATTGCTTTCGCTGGGACTTGCGGTGGCGTTGTTTTATGCATCTAATGCAATGCTGGGACTGATGCGCTCCTTTAATAAATCCCTCAGCCAGCACGCGAAAAGGAATTTCCTGCAGAACCGGGTGATTGCCATCAGGCTTACCCTGGTGATGATCATGCTGCTGATCGGTTCCGTGATTATCCTGGTTACCCAGGATGAACTGCTGCGGTGGATATTCCGGGAATTCAACATCCGCAGCCGGTCGATGCGGGGTGTTTTCAAAACGGTCCGTTGGGTGGTTATCATCCCTCTTTTTTATTTTGCCATTGCCTTCATCTACCGCTTCGCGCCCGCCATCAAAGAGAAATGGAAAATGTTTTCACCGGGAACCATCCTGGCAACCGGCCTGATGATCCTGGTTACGTTTGCCTTCTCCTTCTGGGTGAATAAATTTGGTACCTACAACAAAGTATACGGATCCATCGGAACCATCATGATCCTCATGATTGTCATTTATATCAACAGCATGATCCTGCTGATCGGCTACGAATTGAATGTGAGTATACATTCCCTGAAACTAAAAACTACACATCCTCCCCCATCCCCCACGCCCTGCTGAGCTGATCGTATGCTGCTACCGGTAATTTTATCTGATCATAGTGACCGGCTGATTTCTTCTGGCGAAAGGCTTCATATACAGTGACCGCGCAGGCGACAGAAATATTCAGTGAGCGGATGATACCCACCTGCGGGATAATAAAATTTCCATCGGCCATTTCCCGGATCTCTTTGCTGACGCCGTCGTGTTCATTTCCAAATACCAGGGCGATCGACTTCGTGAAATCAATGTGATAAAGAGACGCGGCATCGGAGGAAAGATAGGTGGTTAAGATCAGGTGGTATTGTTCTCTCAATGCGGCGAAGCAGGCAACCGGATCCGTATATTGATGAATGCTGAGCCATTTGGCAGCACTGCTGCTGCTTTTTGCCCCCCATTTTTTATGGGGGCCAATCCTGGAATTCAAAACGGTGATATCCTGAATGCCCACGGCATCGCAGGTGCGCATCACTGCCGATATGTTGTGGGGGTCAAATACATTTTCCAGCACCACAGTAATATCGTTCTGGCGGTTTTTTAAAACTCCGGTAAGCCGTTCCAGTCTCTCGGGTGTCATGAGGGGGTTAATTATTTTTTCCCTGAAGCATGGGAACAAAGGAAAAGTCGTCGAATGATTCTTCTAACAGTGAACCATCCGGATATTTATTGATGCGGATCATCTGCTGCACCTTGCCATCTCCCACCGGGATCACCATTTTTCCGCCGGGTTTCAGCTGGTCCAGTAATTTTTGGGGGATCTCGCGTGCGGCAGCGGTGACGATTATTTTATCAAAAGGAGCGAAGGTCGGCAGCCCTTCATAGCCGTCTCCATAGAAATAACGGATGGACGGATATTTTTTAGGATATCCGAATAATTTATTCTGGTCAAATATATTTTTCTGCCTTTCAATCGTAAATACCTGGGCGCCCATTTCGGCCAGGATGCAGGCCTGGTAAGTACTCCCGGTGCCCACTTCCAATACTTTATCATGGGGTTTCAGGTTTAGCAACTGGCTTTGATAGGCCACCGTGTAAGGCTGAGAAATGGTTTGACCTTCTGCGATGGGAAAAGCCCTGTCCTCATACGCAATCTGGTCAAAAGCGGAATCCATGAAAAAATGGCGGGGAATTTCCAGCAGGGCTGTCAATACCCGTTCATCTGTAATGCCTTTACTCCTGATCAGCGATACCAGTTGTTTTCTCAGGCCCTTGTGCCGGTAAGAATCGGTTAATACACGCATACGCTGCAAGATAATCGAAGAATTTTTTACATCGAGTCTTTTTCATTTGTAACTTTTCACCCGGAGCAGATGATATCTCCTAAAATTGAATTGCATGAAGCCGGCAACCGCATTCCTTTTGTGTGTCATGATGTTTCTGGAATATTTTGTATGGGGAGCCTGGTATGTTACCATGAGTACCTATATGGGAGCCAACCTCCATTCAACCGGGATTCAGATCGGGGCCGCTTACAGCGCCCTGGCCATTGCCACCATGATCTCTCCTTTTTTTATCGGATTGATCGCGGACCGTTTTTTTGCCGCACAGCGTATCATGGGCCTGTTGCATCTGATCGGGGCCGTTCTTTTGTTTGTAGTCACAACGGTAACCGGCAACACCGCTTTTTACTGGATCATTTTATTGTATTCTCTTTTGTACATGCCCACTATTGCCCTTTCCAACAGCATTGCTTTTTACCAGATGAGTGATCCGGGAAGACAGTTTCCCTGGATCCGGGTTTTCGGTACCCTGGGATGGATCGTGGCCGGCCTGCTGATCGGCAACCTGCACTGGGAGAAATCGGCGCCTGCTCTGCTGAATACTTTTTATCTGGCCGCGGGCGCTTCGTTGTTGATTGGCCTGATCAGTTTTATTCTGCCAAATACACCGCCCAAGGCAAGATCTGCGGAGATGTCGGCCACCAGGGCGCTGGGTGCCGATGCTTTTGTTTTGTTTAAAAACAAATCCTATCTGATATTTTTTATCGCCGCCATTCTGGTTTGCATTCCGCTGTCTTTTTATTATGGTTTTGCCAATGCTTTCCTGAATGAGATCGGAATGCAGAACGCAGCATCCAAGATGATCCTGGGACAATTTTCGGAGGGCCTGTTCATCCTGGCTATTCCTTTCCTGTTTAATCGGATCGGGGTAAAGAATATGCTGCTTATGGGCATGTCGGCATGGATACTCCGGTATGTTTGTTTTGCTTACGGCAACCTGAGCAGTAACCTCTGGATGCTCTATGCGGGCATTATCCTCCATGGTGTGTGTTACGATTTCTTTTTTGTAACCGGATACATGTATACCGAAAAAAAAGCCGGGCCCGGAATCAAAAATGCCGCGCAGGGCCTTTTTACTTTTGCCACTTATGGCGTCGGGATGTTCATCGGAACCTGGTTCTCGGGATTTGTGGTGGAAAATTATAAAATCGAAACCGGGCATAACTGGCTCAGGATATGGTTCGTTCCCGCCTACATTGCCCTGGGAGTCCTGATTTATTTTATTTTATTTTTCCGGGAAAAACGGGCTGGATCGGCGCTGGCTGCCGGCTGACTCCCGTCCTTTTATTTTTTGTCTGATTCATTCATAGTCTAAATAAGAAGTCATGTCAAGAATTGCCATGTTGGGTTCAGGATTTATCGCCAGGTTTTATGCCGATTCATTACAGGGACAGCGAAGCCGCGACAGGATCATCAGTGTGTATTCCCGGCGGGAAGAAAGTGCCCGGAAATTTGCCGCGGATTACGGATGTTCCCAGTGGACCATCCAGCTGGAGGAGGCTGTTGCCAACCCGGATGTAGATGTGGTTTGCATCTCTCTCCCCAATAATCTTCATGAAGCTGCGGTTTTGCTTTGCTGTAAGCACAAAAAGGCAGTCATCACCACAAAGCCTTTGGGGCGCAATGCCGCGGAAGCGAAACGCATGCTGGAAGCCGTGGAACAAGCGGGTATATTCAATGGATACCTGGAAGATCTCGTGTATACGCCTAAATTTTTAAAAGCCCATGAAAGTGTCAGGAATGGCGCACTGGGAAGAATTCTCTGGTCCAAATCCAGGGAAGCCCATCCTGGCCCGCACAGCGACTGGTTCTGGGATATGGAGCAGGCTGGCGGAGGCTGCATCCTGGACCTGGGCTGTCATTGCGTGGAGATCGCCAGGAATTTTATCGGGAAAAACATCCGCCCGATGGAAGTGATGTGCTGGGCAGACACACAGGTGAAGCCCATCGAAGCAGAGGATCATGCGATTGGGCTGGTGAAGTACGAGAATGGTGCGATCGGCCAGTTCGAGGTCAGCTGGACTTTCCGCGGAGGGCTGGATCTTCGCGATGAGGTGATGGGAACCGAAGGGACCATCTGGATCAATAATTTTTTAAGGACCGGTTTGGAAATGTTCACGACCGGCAAAGGCGCCCGTTATGTGGCGGAAAAAGCGGAATCCAACACGGGGTGGTTGTTTCCCGTTGGTGATGAACTGAATGAGCTCGGATATAACCACATGTTCACGGATATGTTCAATGCGATGGAGAAAGGCATTGAACCCAGGGAAACCTTCTATGACGGATATGTTGTGAACGCTGTTCTGGATGCTGCCTACCAATCGGCAAAAACCAAATTATGGGAACCCGTTTTGCTGGATATCTGGCGTGGCCGCACCGGTGTAAGTGAGGTCAGCCAGCTCGTGGAATATGATGCCGACCATTATCTTATAAAAGAAGAGACAACACACTACGGCGCGAAGAAAGTGATCATTAAAAATAAACAGACGGGAAAGATCAGTGAGTTGACAATGGAGAATTGACAATGGACAATTGTCCACTGTCAATTCTCCATTATTACTCCCCGATCTTGTATTTCACGTCATCCGTTATTCCTTTCCACTGGTCGGTGCGGAATGAAACGGCAGGAAAGCCTTCCTGGTTATACAGATTGGCATCTCCGGCATCATCAGCCCACGCATATCGGACCTCCGTTGGCTCGCTCACGGCATCGGAGGATACGATCACTTTATTTCCACTGACAACGGCCCTGGCATAATGAAAATGATGGTCGCTGCCCGATACCTCAAATCCGCGCAGATATCCATATTTATCTTTAGTCATCAGTCCGCTTCCGGTATGCGTGAACGTTAGTGATACCTTATTGCCTTCTATGGCCAGGGATTCATACACCGGTCCACTGAACTGCATGGGTTGACCATAAATATTATTCAACGCGATGGCGGCCAGCCGTTTGCCTACGTCCTGCTTATTTTTCGGATGGATGTTGTTGGCGTCTCCGATATCGGTGGTTACCGCCATCCCGGTGTTGGGCAGGCTGAGGGTGCGCGTCTGCGCCTCCCGGAGTTCTGCCCAGGAACTGCCATGTTCACTGTCGCCGTTGCCCGCATTAAAGCTCGCCAGTTGTACAAAATAAAAGGGAAAATTGCCCTGGCCCCAATGCTGCCGCCAGTCCGTGATCATCAAAGGGAACGCGGTCCGGTATTGAAACGCGCGACCGGCATTGGCCTCGCCCTGATACCACAACACACCCCGTATACCATATGGGATCAGGGGCTGGATCATGCAGTTGAAGAGTAAAGTGGGATATTCGTTTGGATTCAGGTTTCCCGTTCCGCGATCTATCCGTGCCACCCGGAAACCCCAGGCGCCGGATAAATTTACGCTGCGGGTAGCGGAAATGAGTTTCAGGCCTGCGGAATCCCCGTAAATACCGCCGCCGCCATTGGTATCTTCCACGCGCACGGTAATCACGTTCCGGCCAGCTTTGAAAACACCCGGAGCAACCGTATAATGCCTGACCGCATCATAGGATTTGGTGGAACCGACGGCTATGCCGTTCACAAATGTTTCATCATTATCATCGATTGTACCCAGGTCAAGGACAACCGGTTTTGCAGCTTCTTCTGCATCCAGCGTAATATCCCTACGGAACCATACGATCCCGTCCAGTTCTTCCAGGCCCAGATGCTGATCTTCCCACAGTCCGGGCAATTTCATTTTCGGCCATGCTTCCCCGTTATAATCCGGATCTTTCCATCCGGATTCCGGTACGCTGTCGGTAACCCCTTTTTCAAGGGTTTTTATTTTGTCGTCGAGACCCTGTTTGCGTTGTTTGATCAGGGTTTCAATATCCGTGTTGGGAAGACCGGCGATCATACTTTTAAACTCCGGACTTTTTTCAAATGCGCCGCGGCTCGTCCAGGTTTCTACCATGGTTCCTCCCCAGGAGGAATTGATCAGACCCACAGGCACCTTGATCCGTTTTTGTATTTCCCGGGCAAAGAAATAACCTACCGCGGTATAGTCGCCTGCGGTCTGCGGGGAACAAACCGTCCATTCGCCGGAAGGAATATCTTCTTTAGGAACCAGGCTCACGGTTTTCGGGATAATAATCTGACGGATTTGCGGATAATCGGCTTCCCTGATTTCGGCGGCGGCATGCATGGCGGATTTTAATTCAAATTCCATGTTGGACTGACCGGAACAGATCCATACTTCTCCGACCAGCACATCGTGGACAACCAGGCTGTCTTTGCCCACTACGGTCAGATCATAGGGGCCTCCTGCCGGCTGGGGATCCAGATTCACGCCCCATTTCCCGTTTTTGTCCGCTTTGCCATCCTTAACCTGCTGATTCATTCTGACCGAGATCTTTTCATTGGGCGCGGACCATCCCCAGATCAGGACGGGCTGGCTGCGCTGGAGGACCATGTGGTCGCCAAAAATTTTTGCCAGCCGAACCTGGCTATATCCGGAGAGAGAAATCGAAAGGCCGAAAAGGCAAAGCAGCTTTATTTTCATTTCTTTTGATATTATCAGATAATAAATAACATGAGCAACCGGCTACCGGATCTTCATATCGCCGATGATGGCGTCAATCCTTTTTTGCAGCAAATCGTCTATGCCTTCGAAAGCGGACCGGTCTTTCAGGTTGTCCCGCACACTGAAATAGAATTTGATTTTCGGTTCTGTACCGGAAGGGCGGGCCGAAATTTTGCTCCCGTCTTCCAGGATGAACTGAAGTACATTGCTTGCCGGAAGGTCAATTTTCCAGGTTTCCCCCGTTTTCGGGTTCCTGCCTTTGCCGGTTTCGTAATCCAGCAGTTTAATCACCGGTGAACCATTGATAGCAGAAGGTGGGTTGTTCCGGTAAGCATGCATCATGTCGGCAATTTGTTTCTGTCCGTCCATTCCTTTTTTGGTGATGGAGATCAGCGATTCCTTATAGAATCCAAAGCGGATGTACAGATCAATGAGTTTTTCATACAAAGTTTTGCCCTTGCTTTTTTCATAGGCCGCCATTTCACATAGAATGGCCACAGCACTCACCGCATCTTTGTCGCGCAGTTTGGCGCCGATCATCAATCCGTAACTTTCTTCCCCGCCAATCACAAAGTTCTCCGTTTTTTCTTTTTCCCTGATCAGTTCCGCAATCCACTTGAAACCGGTCAGTACATTATAACATCGGATGTTACTTTGTTTTGCAATGTCATCAATCATTTCCGTAGTCACAATGGTTTTCACCACCATATCGTTGGGCTGATTTATGCGTTTTTCCTTACGGGCCTCTATCAGGTAGTTAAAGGCCAGTACGGCCGTTTGATTTCCGTTCATCAGCACCCATTCGCCCTTGTCGTTTTTAACGCCGATGCCTACCCGGTCGGCGTCCGGATCCGTGCCCAGCAAAATATCGGCATTGATTTCCCGGGCCTTTTTCAGTCCCAGGCTCATGGTTTCTTTTTCTTCCGGATTGGGGTAGGACACGGTTGGAAAATTACCATCGGGGGTTGCCTGCTCATCCACTACATGCACGTTGCTGAAGCCGAACCTTTGCAACACATCGGGAACCAGTTTGATGCCTGTTCCATGAATGGGGGTATATACGATGCAGAGATTGTGCTGTCTTTCTATGATTTCGGGGTTTACGGACAAATTCGTGACCATGCTGATATAGGCCTCATCAATCTCTTTTCCGATCATGGTAATGTGGGACTCCCCGCCCGTCCATTTCACTTCATCAACGGAACTTATTTTTTCAACTTCTATAATCACCTGGTGGTCGTGCGGCGGCACCAGCTGACCCCCGTCGTTCCAGTAAGCCTTATAACCATTATACTCTTTTGGATTGTGGGATGCGGTGCAAACCACACCACCCTGGCAACCCAGGTAACGGATGGTAAAACTGAGTTCCGGCGTAGGCCTTAAGGATTGGAACAAAAAAACTTTAATGCCGTTGGCGGCAAATACCTTGGCCGCCGTTTCTGCAAAAAAGCGACTGTTGTTGCGGCTGTCGTGCGCGATGGCCACTTTAACCATTTGTGCCGGAAATGATTTTTTGAGGTAATTGGAATAACCCTGTGTGGCCATGCCAATGGTGTATTTATTGACCCGGTTTGTTCCCACCCCCATGATGCCCCGGAGGCCGCCGGTTCCAAATTCCAGATTCTGATAAAAGGCATCCGTTAAGTCGTCCGGATTTTCCTTTTGAAGCCGGCTAATGATTGATTTTGTTTCCTCATCGTAATTTCCGCTCAACCAATTATTCACTTTGGCCAGAATGGCTGCATCCATAAAACTTGCTTTAAATTTGAACCTAAGGTATTGATTTTTGTACGAAACAAAACTTCCTTTCCTTTTGATGTTCATTAAAATTTTTTGCTGATTGACGGTATATTTTTCATTCCTGTTGAGGATCCGGGATGCGCTGTTGCGCCTGGTTTTTATCCTGGTTTTTTCTTTTGATTTTTTTTATGGCCGGGCACAAAATGGTTTTTTGCCTCCGGGTGAACAGTATCATGCGGACCGGATGCGCACGGTAGTCATTACGGAAGTGGCGAGCGGGGTGGCCATTTCAGCGGGACTATATTTTTTATGGTACCGCAAACATCCCCGCAGCCGGTTTCATTTTTTTAATGATAATTCTGAGTGGCTCCAAATGGATAAGGCGGGGCATGCCACTACCGCGTATAACATCGGCGCCATTCAGTACGACCTGATGAGGTGGTGCGGAGTTAAAAATGATGCTTCCATTGCCATCGGCTCCATTACGGCCCTGGGATATATGTCTATTGTGGAAGTGCTGGATGGCTTTTCTTCCAAATGGGGATTTTCAAAGGGCGATATGATAGCCAATATTTTTGGCGCCGCTTTATTCGCTTCCCAGCAGAAAGTATGGAATCAGCAACGGGTCTCCCTGAAATTTTCGTTTCATCCAACTTTATATGCCGGTTATTATCCTTCAGAATTGGGAAAGAACCTGATTTCCAGGATGCTTAAGGATTATAACGGACAGACCTATTGGCTTTCTTTTAATGTCGGTTCCTTTCTGCCCGCTAAATCCGGGTTTCCCTACTGGCTGAATATGAACCTGGGTTATGGCGCAGACGGAATGATCGGGGGTACCAGTAATCCGGACAGCTTGAATGGCGTTAAAATCCCTGATTTTAAGCGTTACAGGCAATATTATTTTGCTCCGGACGCTGACCTGTTCAGGATTCCTTCTTCGTCGGCCCCCTTCAATACAGCTGCATACCTAACGCGGTTTTCCAAACTTCCGACACCTGCCCTCGAGTGGAGCAGGGAGAAAGGTATCCGGATCCATCCCTTTTATTATTAAAAAACAGGTGGACATGGGAGTTATAACCTTGTCTTCACAAAAAAAGTCAATACTTTTGGGAAGGTTTTTGATTGGTACCCCAAACCTTTTATCAGCTGGAATATGAGTACTTATTTATTGTTGCGCAACAATAAAGAATCGGGGCCCTTCACCGTTGACGAGATTAAGCGGATGTCCCTGAAAGCTTACGACCTGGTTTGGGTTGTAGGAAAGAGTGCAGCCTGGAGGTATCCGGGAGAAATTGCTGAATTTACCGGTTTTGCGCCACAGGTTCCCGAACAGCCCTATGACCGGTTTTACAAAAAGCCGGTTCCTACATCCAATACTGCAGAAATTAAAAGCAAAATAACAGAATCTACCGATGGCCGCCGTCCGGATACCAACCGGGATTCGGTCTATATCAATATGCCTGCATCAGATAAAAAATCCAATGGACTTATTCCCGGTTTCCCCGTTCAGCAACCCATTGAATTAAATTGGGACGAACCCATGAGATTTTCAGAAAATATGACCCACCCACCGTCTAATCCACAAAAAACATCCGGCAGAGGACTCTTAATCGCCAGTGTGATCCTGTTATTTGGCGCAGGTATGTGCACTGGATTTTTTATCTCAAATCGTAGAAATATTTACTCAACAGACGTCAATACTCCCCATCAGCATGGGGTTCCTGTAATGTCCAAAGATTTTCCGCAGTCTGCTCCGGAACAATCTGTTTTGCTTTCGGCAAGTGATTCTGGCAAAGCATTGGCGGGCCGGACCCCTGCGGCTTCCCCTCTTCAAGCCAGCCGCACCGTAGTTAAGTCCAGAAAAAAAACCGGAGATGTCAGCACCGTCAACCAAGATTCCCTGTATGCCGCAACCGCTGCTTTACCGGTTTCCCATGCTGCCGATTCATCCCGGATAAAACTGGATGCTGAAAATAAAAAGGCTGAACTGGCCGCAAAGATCAAGATGCATCCGGAAGAATATCTGCCGGTTACGGCGGGCAAATTCAAAACCGGTGTTTTGGGTGGTATTTCAGAATTTCCTGTTACACTCACCAACCGGTCTACGGTTGTCATGGACCTGGTGGTTGTGCGTATCGATTACATTCTCCACAATAAAAAGATTTTTAAAACTGAAAACGTCAGTTTTCAAAACCTGGCCCCCGGATCTACTGTTACCGGCGAGGCTTCGAAGAGTTCCCGTGGCGTAAATATTTCTTTCCGCCTGACTACTGCCAATGCACAACAGATCGGATTGGCTTATTCCAATCCGTAAGCATTCACCAGTTGTTGTTCTATTATTTTATTGAAAATTTCCTCTTGGCATAAAAGTTGAAAAGAGATACTAACGTATTCCCATCCTGTGCAACTCCAAAGACTGGCTTAGAATAATTATCAAAGAAATTTCAGATTGATCAGTAACAGTTTAATTTAAACAGATGAGAAGGGGATTATTGGAGCTTTGCCTGATCATCATGGTGATCATAGGCATACATGCGGAAAGAGCAATGCACAGTGGATCCATTGAGGGAAGTGTTTACCCCTCCACATTAGCACCATCTGTGGTTGCTGTAAAGGGCAGTGATTCGGTTAAAACCTACAGTAATGACGGTCATTTCGGAATGCGGCTCCAACCCGGCATGTGGAAAGTGATTTTTGTTGCGAAAGCGCCGAACCGGGGCCTGGTGGAAAAGAAAGTGAATATCGCGGAAGGACAAAGTATCAATCTCGGAGAAATTAAATTCGCAGAGTAAAATATTTCTGCAAGCTGGTATAAAAAGGTCAGCCAGGCTTCAACGCCCGGCTGATTTTTTTTTAGCGGAAATGATTTATCATTGGGCATGAAAAATATCGTGCTTTTCGGTGCGGGGAAGTCCGCCACCTGCCTGATAGACTATTTGTCCGGAGTCTGCCGTGATAACCATTGGCTGCTGACTGTTGCCGATGCAGACACCGAAGCGCTGAATAAAAAAATATCCGGCCTGCCAGCAGTTCAGCCTGCAGTGGTGAACGTAAAACATTCGGAAGAACGGCTCTTCCTGATTGAAAAAGCAGACCTGGTTATTTCCCTGCTCCCGCCAGAATTACATATCCTGATTGCCCGAAGTTGTGTAGCGTGTTCCAGGAATCTCCTAACCGCTTCTTATGTAGATGTTAATGTGAGGCTACTTCAAAGGGAAATAGAGGAGAAAGGTCTTTTATTCTTAGGTGAGATGGGTCTGGATCCGGGAATAGATCACATGAGCGCCATGCTTTTAATTGACCGAATCCGCAAGGCAGGTGGCAAGATAACTTCATTTCGCTCCCATACGGGGGGCCTGGTGGCACCTGAAAGCGATGATAATCCCTGGCATTACAAGATCAGCTGGAATCCCAGGAATGTGATCAGGGCTGGTTCTTCCGGGGCAGTTTATAAGGAAAAGGGCCGGGTCATAGAGATTGCCTATGAGCATATTTTTGAAAATACCGGAATGGTGGACGATCAGGAAGCAGGAACTTATGCTTATTATCCCAACCGGGATTCACTGGCCTATATCCCCGTTTATGGATTGGAGGAGGCGGAAACATTTATCCGGACCACCCTGCGCCATCCCGATTTTTGCCGGGGCTGGAAAGTGCTTGTGGCAGCCGGATTAACGGATGACCGTTTACCGGTGGCTGATTCCGTTAAAACGGTGGCAGACTGGAGCCATCCCCTGCTAAGCTATCTGGATAATTTTAATAAACCCCTGTTTGACTTCCTGGGCCTTTTTGAAAACGATCCCCTGCCTCCGCGTCACTTTACATCGGCAGATATACTTCAGCAGTTGATTGAGGGTAAATGGAAAATGAAAGCTGGCGACAGGGACCTGATCGTGATGTTGCACGAACTGGACTATACCGTCAACAAAAAAAAATACAGCCTGAAGAGCAGTCTGGTGGTTAAAGGAGAAGACCATGTGCGAACGGCGATGGCCAAAACCGTGGGGCTACCCCTCGGCATTTCAGCCCGGCTCATCCTGGAAGATAAAATGCAGGTAAAAGGTTTGCATATCCCGATCATCCCTGAAATTTATCAACCTGTTCTGAAAGAACTGAACGCGCAGGGAATTCGGTTCATTGATACCGTTAGTTGACTTCGATATGCTGGGTATAGAGGGTTTTGTATTGCATATCCCGGAAAATTGCGATGTACTTTCCCCTCCTCAGGTATAGTAAATAAGTTCCTTTTCCGGTTTGGAGATAGGTTTGGTCCGCGGGAACCACCTGACCGGGTTTACTGTTAAAGGATTCAAACTGATAATAAGCCTGAACGAAGAATGTATTTTTATCTGAAGGCTTGATGTAAACGGGCTGTCGTCTGTTTTGCAGGGCGAGCCAGTCGGGGCGGGAATCGCGGTACCTGGTTTTTGGATGGATCACGGTGAGATCATACAGCGTACTGCCGGTGATGTTCTGGGGCTCGTCATCGGAAAGGGCAATGGACGGAACGCTGACCGGATAAGCCTGAAGATAGGTTTCATAAAAAACTTTACCGTAACTGAAATTACTCTCTTCGGTCATATCAGTCTGATCAATGGTGAGCGGGTCAATACCCGATATTTTTTTAAAGGCCATGCCCATGGGAACGTAATCGGTGGAAGTGCTTTGCTCGGCAATATGACCATAACCGGCATACACGAAAATCCTCGCCGAACTGTCATCTTTCAATACCTGGAAAATACGCGAAGCCTGGATGGAATCCCGCACCGTGGGCGAATGCCGAGCCGCCTGCGGATCATCATAGGCTACCAGTTGAAATCCCATATCCAGGGCGATCCGCACCATTTCGCCTGCTACCGGTTCAGCGGTAAAATGACCGGTTTTATAAGTGAGTTTATGAAGTTCCTGGTCCGGACCCGGATTCAGCATTTCCATGGCGAGATAACGGAACCCTCTTTTATACAGTTCTTCCATCAGCGAAATGGCAAAGGCCCGGTGAAGGGGCTTATTATAGGCCTCATTCAGCATGATCACGCGGTAACGGGGCGCGATAAAACTGATGAATCTTCGGGCATCCACCTGCCTGATATGCTTCAGTGCCTGGATGCTTTTGGCAATCTGTCTTCTTTCCACTTCGGTCACCGGTGTGCTATCCCCCAGCTGTTCATATTCCAGGGCGCTGGAATAATCCCCGTCCCGGGCTGTATTCTCACTCAGGAGGTCATAATAAACCGGAGCGGATAGTTTTTTTTTGAATTTATTTTCTGCGCCAAGCAATTGATACAGCGGATACAGGTAATGCAGGTTATCCCCTATCCGATAGGAAAGGTTATTGAGTGACGAATCAAAAACATCCGGTTTTATTTCTGTGACAAAGGTTTTCAGCTTTATCAGTTCATGGTTGGTTTGACCCGGGGAAACAGAGGATAACATCAGCAGCAGAACGAGGCACCCGATGATTTTTTTAATTTGCATAATGGAATTTATTCGGTACCGCTCATATGGAGAATGAGCGCCCACGCTTCATCGGTAACCGGTTGCACAGATAGTCGGCCAAGACGGACAAGGGCCATATTGCTGAGTTTCTTTTCTTTCTTAATTTGTTCCAGGCTAACCGGGTTGGTTAATTTCTTGAAAGGTTTAACATCTACTGCCACCCAGGCCGTGTCGTTTGTGGTGGGATCGGGATAAGCCTCTTTGGCTACGGTGGCAATACCTACGATTTCCATTCCTTTGTTGCTGTGGTAAAAGAAAACCCGATCCCCTTTTTTCATAGCCCTCAGATGGATGCGTGCCGCATAGTTCCGCACCCCGTCCCAGCGGGTTTGTTTGTCTTTAACCAGCTGATCCCAGCTGTATACGTCCGGTTCAGATTTAATAAGCCAGCAGGCCATAAGAAATAGTAAGATTTTGTAATCAGTTTGCCGGTCAAAGATAGGTTTGCGGTGCCTACCTGCCCGCGTACAGCGTATAAATTTATTATCCCCGTCACCGGTGGCACTTTGGCTCCGAAAATAAATAAAACCGGAACATCCTTTTTATCAATTTATACGTATTACTATTCAGAGTCGCTTATTACCGGCTTAACTGTTTGCGACAGGTTGTTTTAAGGTCAGACCATCTGCCTGCCTTCTGGCATGGGGGATGGTCTTTTTTTACCAGCCGCCTGCCAGTACGTCGGCCAGATGCATAGTCTTGATGGGAAGCTGATGGTGCCGAATGTATCCATCCAGATGCATGAGGCAGGACATATCCGTGGATATGATAAAGTCCGCACCCGTATCCAGGGCATGGTGAACCTTCTGATCGGCCATGGCCATGGAAATGGATTCAAATTTAACTGCAAAGGTTCCCCCAAATCCGCAACAGGTTTCCACATCGGCCATTTCCACCAGTTCAAGCCCCCGCACATGCGATAACAATCGTCTGGGTTCCTCTTTGATCCTGCATTCCCGCAAGGCGGCGCAGGAGTCATGATAGGTGGCCTTTCCCCATAATACAGATTGAAAATCTTCTATTTTCAACACGTTGACCAGGAATTCCGAGAATTCATGAATCCGCTTTCCGGTTTGTTTTACTTCCTTGTTGTACGCCGAATCCTGGAAAAGCACCGGATAATAATTTTTCACGAAACCCGTGCAGGAGGCGCTCGGGGAAACGATATAATCGGTACCGGAAAAATCCTGCAGGAATTTAACACAGACTTCCCGGGAGTCATCCCGGAATCCCGCGTTGAATGCCGGTTGTCCGCAGCAGGTTTGTTTGGTATTATAAGAAACGGTACAGCCAGCCTTTTCGAGCACCTTTACCATGTTGAATGCCGTTTCGGGATAAAGCTGATCTATGAAGCAGGGTATGAAAATCTGTACTTTCAATATTGGCTAATATTTAAGGTCACCGGATGTTCCGGCAGAAAGATATCATTTTCAACGCAGTCTGAGCGGCTTCTTCACCCTTATGGCCATGCAGACCGCCAATTCTTTCCTGTGCCTGCTCCAGGTTATCTACGGTAAGAATGCCGAAAATCACCGGCACGGGCAGCAGGAGGTTGAGCCGGGCGATGCCTTCCGTAACGGCCCGGCAAACATATTCGAAATGTGGGGTATTCCCCCGAATCACACATCCCAGGGCAATAAAAGCTTCGGGTCTTGAAGATTTCAACCGCTTTGTTTCTTCCCAGTATTTTTTAATGGCGAAAGGAATTTCAAATGCGCCAGGAACCAGGATATCGGCGGTAAGCACCGCTTTTTCTTCTGAAAGGATTTTTAGGCAACCGGCATGAAGAACGTCAACCACGGCAGCATTCCATTCCGTTCTCACCAATACCAAAGAAGCTTTTTTGAGCTTTGGTGCGGATTCCTTTGTTTTCCCGGAAGATGACATTTTTGTTTATTTAACAACACCCAGTCTCGCCAGATAACGGTCTATGTCAAATCCTCTCTGGGTTGCGGGATATTTATCTTTGATGAGCTGGTACATATCAATGGCCTCCTTAGTGCGCCCCATGCTTTCATACAGATATCCCGCCCGGAACAGATATTCCGATGAAGTGATCTCATCTTTGTCAAACCAGCTGCCTGCTTTTTTGTATGCAGCAAGGGCATCTTCTTTTTTGTTCAATTCTGAATAGGCATCGCCGAGCAATCCGTACGCTTTGGCCTGCACCTGGAGTGCGGGTGTGCTGAAATCCTTGAGGTATTTGACTGCTTTGTTAAAATCTCCCAGTTTCAGGTAACAACTGCCTGCGTAAAAAGCAGCCAGCTGGGCGGCCCGGGTATCAGGATATTTTGAAATGATTTTTGCAAAACCGGCATTCACATCATCACCGTTGAGCGCCAGTTTCACGGAGTCCATGCGGAAATAATCTTCGGCGTGGAACATGGCTTCTACGGCCTGTTTTTCCTTGGGCTCCTGAACAAAATGTTTGTAACCGGCATAGCTCCCCGCGATCACCAGCAGTACGGCCACCGCAATCAGGGTCTGTTTTCCGTACCGGTCCTGGTATAGCATCCAGCTTTCTGCCAATGTTTTTTTGTGTTGAAGATGCTCAGGATGTTTTAATTCACTCATGTCTGGAAATTAATGTGATGGGGTTGCGGACTAATCCTTTTAGTCTTTAATAAAGGGATAATTTTTATCGATGTAAATATCTTTGTAAACTTCATCATCATTCGGAATCGGGGATTCCTCGGCAAATTTAACGGAAGCGGCAACGGTATCGGCTACCCGTTTGTTGATGGCGTTGAGTTCTTCCTGGGAAGCGAATTTCCGGGTAAGAATGGTGTTGGTTACCTGGGCTATGGGATCGCGCTGTTTATATTCTTCTACTTCTTCTTTCGTTCTGTATTTCGCAGGATCGGATATGGAATGACCCTTGTACCGGTATGTTTTTATTTCCAGCAGGGTTGGTCCTCCACCCTCACGCGCTCTTTTGATGGCGCGGGCAACACCTTCATGCACGGCCTCCGCATTCATGCCATCTATGGAGTCGCCGGGCATTTCATAGGAGTCCGCCAATTTATAGATATCTACCACATTGGATGTTCTTTCCACAGAGGTACCCATGGCATAATTGTTATTTTCGCAAATGAATACCACGGGAAGTTTCCAAAGCATGGCCATGTTGAAAATCTCGTGCAGCATGCCCTGTCGTGCGGCGCCATCTCCAAAAAAAGTAAGCACGGCATTGTCGGTCCCCTTGTATTTTTCAGCAAAGGCGAGTCCTGCACCGGTTCCGATCTGTGCGGCCACGATCCCGTGCCCTCCGAAAAATTTCACGCCCACTCCAAAAAAGTGCATGCTTCCACCCTTTCCTTTGGCCGTTCCGGTTGCTTTTCCATAAAGTTCAGCCATGCAGGCATTGGCGCTTACTCCCTTGGACAGCGCCAGGCCATGATCCCGGTAACCGGTGATGAAAGGGTCATCCGGGCGGGAAGCGGTCATGCATCCGGCAGCGATGGCTTCCTGGCCGATATAGGCATGGAAAAATCCGCGGATCTTTCCTTCCATCTTGTATTTTTCTTCCGCCATCAGCTCAAATTGCCGGATCAGTTGCATCAGCTCGTACCAGTATAGATAGGTTTCTTTTGAAAACTTCGTGGCCACTTGCGTAAATTTGATTTATACCCGCCGGGGATCGGCAAAGGCGGGGCAAAGATAAGGGGTAAACAGGAAATTTGCGAGTAAAGGATCACATTTGCCGAGCAGTTTTCCAGCTTCCAACAGATTAAACCTGAAGATTATCCATGAAGAACGCCATTGTTGCAGCTTTTCTCTTTCTGGGGTCCTGCAAATCGACAGATTCCATAAACCGCTTTGCCGGATCTGCCGGTTCCGGGGTTATTGAATTGGGCCGCAGTTCTTTTGGATTCGGTCAATTCTGTAAGCTCTATAGCCCGGGTGAACTGGGATTAATGACCGATACCTCCCTGTATGCCCGGTTTCCCCGGCCAAAGGTCTCCTGCGCGGCGTATAAAACCAGCGACAGTCTGGTGCTGATCATCAACCGCGCCCTGGCGGATTATTTCTCGCTGCTCCAATCGGGTTCTGACAAAAAATTGCTGTCGTACAATGCCCGTCCCCTGGTTTCTTCGCTGGCGGACCTACAGCCCAGGGTCCTGCCTGATTTATCTTTTTCTGAAGAAAAAATTACCGCGGTAAAAGGTTTGCTCAATACCCTGTTGAATGAGCCGCTGAAATATTACCGGGCCCAAAAACTCAGAAAGATCATGCAGGAAAATGATTCGGCGCTGTCCAGGGTGATCGGTGCCTATGTTTTCATCCTGGATTCTGCCCTGGACGGCGAAATAGATCAGGCGCTGGAAAACTACAAGTCATTTGTCTATGCGCCGCTGTACGGGAAATCCGCAGGCTCCGTTGAAAAAGCGTTTGTCAATAACCGGTATAAAGAATTCCTAAATGAAATGGAAGAGGAACGATTGAAGATCCATAAGTCGGTGCGGGTGCTTCAAACCATCGGGAAGGACCATCACCTGCTGGCTTCAGCAGCGCATAAAGCCGGTTTTACGGAAGCGGAATCCGAGATTGCCCTGGATGTTATACTGATCAATAACCTGATCGGAGAGATCATCCGGTTAACCAGATGAACTGAATCTAAAAATGATGAGCAATATATTAACGCTGCAGGAAGTGATTACCGTTGCCCGTTGTCTGACGCATTTTCAGTCGGACATAACCGATTACGAACTGAACCACTATGATGACCTGAACAACGTACAGCGGTCCGAAATAGAGCGCGCACTCTCAGCGCTTGCTGCTACAGCCGGAAACCTGTATGCCTATTCCGTGCAGCTGGAGTTTGAAGAGGTACAACTGCAGATCCGCCAAATGCAGGCGGCGGCAACAGCACTCAAAAAATTTTTGCAGACGGTTCAAAAGATCCGGCAGGTGCTCGACGCAGTGAGCCTGGTGGCCGACCTGGCCGATGCCATCATGGGTGGCGATGTGGAATCGATCGCGTCGGATGTGGATAATATCATCCGGATGATCACAAAAGACTAACGCTAAAGACTAAATTGCATCGGCCGGAACGGCAAATCCCCATGCTATCCCTAAAGTATATATCCCTGGTCCAGTATAAAAATTATCTGAAAGAAACATTTTCTTTTAATAAGCAGGTTATTGGCATTTACGGGAACAATGGCGTGGGAAAAACCAATCTGCTGGATGCGATTTATTATCTCAGCTTTACCCGCAGTTATTTTTATAAATCAGACCTGCAAAATGTTCATCACGGCCAATCCGGTTTCCGGATCGAGGGGGAATTTGACGCCGGGGGAGTGGATCAGAAAGTGACTTGTATTCTGCGGGAGACCGGGAAAAAGGAAGTGACCCTCAACGATGTGCTTTATCAGCGTCTTTCGGCGCATATCGGAAAGTTCCCCAGTGTAATCATTACGCCGGATGATGCACGCATCATCACCGAAGGAAGCGACGAACGCAGAAGATACACGGATGCTTTACTTTGCCAGCTGGATCCGCAGTATCTGCAATACCTCATTGAGTACAACCGGTTGCTGCAGCAACGGAACAATCTGCTCCGGGCCCTGGCGGACCGGATTACAAAGGATAAGATCCTGCTGGATGTTTATGATGCCCAGTTGCTCGTTCCCGGCACCTATATATTTGTGAAGCGTCAGGAATTCTTCCGCGAACTACTGCCTGCCATCAGATCCATTTACCACTATATAGCCGGATCAGACGACGATCTCGAACTTTCTTATCAAAGCGACCTGACGCATTCTTCTTTTGCGGAACTGTTACATAAAACGCGCGAACGGGACATGCTGCTGCAACGCACGCACGCCGGCATTCATAAAGATGATATTGAATTGCGTCTCGAAGGCCAGCATTTTAAAAATATCGCCTCACAGGGACAGCGCAAGAGCCTGCTCTTTGCCATGAAACTGGCCGAATATGATGTGCTCAAAACCAGTAAGGGCTTCGCTCCCATCATCCTGCTGGATGATGTTTTTGAAAAACTGGATGCCGGTCGCATGCACCAGCTGCTGGAAAGGGTTTGTTCCCCGGGGAATGGTCAGCTCTTTCTTACCGACACACATCAAAGCCGCATCCGGGAGCATTTGGGGAAACTCTCGGTCGGTTATGAATTGATTGCTTTGTAAATTTCCGTGGGAATTGCAGATGGTATATGAACTAAATCTTCAATCATTACCTTTGCCTCATGGGAGAATACTCACTTGCGGAGGCCATGCGACTGTTTCTGAATAAAAGCCGTTTGAAAGGAAACGTGCTGGCCCTTCAGATAACGGAAATATGGGAGAAGATCATGGGAAAAACGATTGCCCGGTACACCGACCAGATTGAGATCCATGGCCACACGTTGTACATTCATACCACTGTGGCACCGCTGAAACAGGAACTCCTTTATAAAAAGGAACTGATCCTGGAACGGGTTAACGAAGCATTGGGCGAAAAACTAATTAAAGAAGTGGTGATCAGGTGACCCGCGGATCCACTACGCGGTAGAGCCAGTCCGCCAGAATATTGATCAGGATAAAGAAAAAGGAAGTGACGAGTACGGATCCCATCACCACCGGAAAATCCAGTTTGGCCAGCGCATCCACGGTTACTTTTCCAATCCCCTTCCAGCCAAAAATATATTCTACAAAAAATGCTCCGGCAAGCAATTCTGCGAACCATCCCGTAATGGCAGTGATCACGGGATTGAGGGCGTTTCTGAGCCCGTGTTTCCAGATCACCCGGTTCCGTGACAAACCTTTGGCACGAGCCGTCCGGATATAATCCTGATTCAGCACATCCAGCATGGAACCGCGGGTCAGCTGGGCGATGATTGCCAGGGGACGAATGCCCAGTGTGACTGCAGGAAGGATCAGATTTTTAAGCTGCCACTGCTTCCCGGCAAAAGGATCCGTATTGAAAAGACTGCCCGTCATGTGTAGTCCAGTATATTGGCTCAGCACAAACCCAAAAACATAAGCGATCAGGATGCTCATAAAAAAAGAAGGCGCCGAAATACCGAGCACGCTGCAGAAAATGGCTGCGGAATCCATCCAGGTATCTTTTTTAACGGCCGCTATCACACCCAGCAAAATGCCGAGTACCGTGGCAATAAACATGGCTGCAAAGGCCAGGATAATGGTTCCCGGCAAAGCCTCCATGAGCATGCTCCACACTTCTTTCCGGGTTTGATACGATCGGCGGAGATAAGGAAATTTCAATACCAGTTTGGTTTCACCACCGAGACCCAGGTAATGGATATGCTTCTCTTCCAGTTCCTGTTTGCGGTAGATGCTTACGGGCGATACGTCATTCAGGTAGTAGACAAATTGTTTCCATTTTGGCTGATCCAGGTAAAGCTCTTTGCGGATATTATTTAGCGTACCCGCGTCCGCACGCTGACCCATGATCAGCCGAGCCGGATCCCCGAATCCCTGAAATAGGATGAATACGATCACCACCACGCCTGCCATCACGAGGCTGCCATAAAATATTTTTGTACCGGGGCTGGTTATCATGGTTAATAACCGGGTTCCGGAGTTTGTGTAGGAAGACTGCCCAATTCCGGTATGGCCGATTCCAGCGCGGCGTAACTCCACTTATTGAGGATGGTTCCTTTTTTCATCAGGTAAACGGCAGGATCCGTGCGGGCTGCGGTTTTTATTGCAGTGGCGTCGCAAGTGAAAACCGAAATGGCATCGGCCAGGTTATTGGCCGTAAGGTAAGCGTTTGCTTCCCCGCGGTTGGCGGTGACGAAATAAACCGGAATATTTTTTGATTTGGCCAGGGCATACAGCACACTGAATGGCTTATTCCAGGACGGATCCCGTTCCGGAAAATTCCGCGAGAATAAAAGCAATTTAAAGCCGGGATGGTCGAGGATCTGCATCGTGCTGTCGTTGCCCGAAGCGGAAACCAGGGAAAAATCTTTGATGGATGGTTCTGCATTTCCCTTGCGAATCAGTTTATCGTACCGCCTGACGAATTTATAACTGTCGTCAAAATCTGCCGGTAGTTTGTCTGCGGTATATTCCACGAGGTGATTATTTTTCTCATATACGAAATGGATCACAATACTATCAGGCACGGATCCAGAGGGGGGTTTCATTCTTTCCGGAATACTGGCGCCTATTTTATAAGGCAGGCAATCGATGAAGGGGAGGTATTGCAAGGCATACCACTGAATGGAAAAGGAAAGGATGAAACTGAAAGCCAGAATAAGCAGACTGGTATTTTGCGGGAACAGGGGTTTGATCTCCTTCCGGAAAGCAAACAGGAACAGGATCATTAGCAGCAGTATAAGATCCTTGATGAATGATCCCATGGCTTCTAACGGAATGCAATCACCAAAACAACCGCATTCCCTGATCTTGCCAGACAGTACGGCATAACCGGTAAGGAAGCTGAAAAAAAGGATCAGCAGGAGGAGCAGCCAGCCAAAAAGCCGCATACGCCATCCCAGCAGAACGGCCACACCGGCTACGATTTCGAACACGATCATGACCACCGCGAGAACTAGGGAAAACTGGTTAAGCGACGGCAAGTGCCACACCTCGAAAAATTCCTGCATTTTATAGCTCAGTCCCAGCGGATCATTCGCTTTAATGAGTCCGGAGAACATGAACAGGATACCAACCAGAAAACGGGTAATATTCAGCAGGATCTTTTTCATGAATGCGGTTTCAATTTTTTTTATCAGGCTTTGTGCCTTCCTTCATCAATGCCGATAAGGGCAAAAAGGGAGTAATTGATGATGTCCGTCAGGTTGGCATCAATGCCTTCGCTGATCAGCGTTTTTCCGTCATTGGCCAGGATCTGGCGGATCCTTGATAGTTTCATCAGGATAAGATCCACGAAACCCTCCTGGCTCATCCCGCGCCAGGCTTCTCCGTAATCGTGGTTCTTCTTTTCCATGACCTGGCTGACCTGCAGACTTTTTTCATCATACAATTCTCCTGCGCGGGAAGGGTCAAGATCCTCCATGGACTCGGTATTCAGGTCCAGCTGGATCAGTCCGATAATTCCATAATTGACTATGGCCTGGAATTCACCACCGATATCTTCTTTAACGAGCCGCACTTTCTGTTGCTGCAGGGTACGGATCCGCATGGCCTTGATAAACAACTGATCCATGATGGAAATCATCCGCAGCACGCGCCAGGAAGTGCCATAGTCCGTTGTTTTTTTTATAAAGATTTCCCGGCAGGAGGCGGCTGCTTTTTCATACTGACGGAGTGTATCTTGCATACTCAAAAGTAATATTTAGTATTGATCGGCTAAATTTACGTATTCAACAACATGTATACATTCAATTGCAAGGGCCGGTTACTTTCGTGGGACCACCCTATCCTGATGGGGGTCATCAATGTAACGCCGGATTCTTTTTATTCGGGGAGCAGAACCCAAACCAGGGAAGCCATATTGGGAACGGCGGAAAAAATGCTCGCGGATGGGGCCACGCTGCTGGATGTCGGCGGCATGAGTACCAGGCCGGCTGCGGAAGAAATCCCGGTGGAAGATGAATTGAACCGGGTGGTTCCTGCCATCCGGGCCATATCAGAGTATTTTCCCGAAGCCTTCATTTCCGTAGACAGTTTCCGGCCGGCCGTTGTGAAAAACGCCATCGGCGCCGGCGCCTGTATGATCAACGACATCAGCGGCGGAAAAGAACCGGAGATGCTTGATCTGGCGGTTGAGCACGGCGTTCCATATATATGCATGCACATGCGGGGCACTCCACAAACCATGCAGAAACTAAATCATTATGAAGATCTGGTGCGCGATGTGCTGGATTATTTCATTGAGCGGAAATCCGCCTGCATCCGTCATGGCATTAAGGACCTGATCATTGATCCTGGATTCGGATTTGCCAAAAACCATGTGCAGAATTTTCAATTGCTGAAACAACTTTCCGTATTCCACATGTTGAATCTGCCGGTTCTTGCGGGCCTGTCCAGAAAATCCAGCATTTATAAAACCCTGGGAACATCTCCGGAAGAAGCGCTGAACGGCACCACGGTGCTGAACACACTAGCACTTCAAAACGGGGCATCCATCTTAAGGGTGCACGATGTAAAGGAAGCCAGTGAAACCATCCGGTTATGGATGTCCTATGCCGGGGCATAGGACATCCCGGATTCAGTTTATTTTTTTACTGGAGCTTTAGGAGCAGGTTTGCCGGATGGAGGCATTGCGCGTGGCATCATGTTCATCGGTTTTTCCACAGGGGCGTCCGTAACATCCACAATCTTTACATCAAACATCAGGTCTTCATTGGGTGTTCTTCCGGGACCAGGCTGTGCATCATAAGCCAGAAATGCAGGAATATACAGTGTGCCTGAACCGCCTTTTTTAAACAGGCGCAGGCCATCGTCCCATCCTGGAATGATCTGCATTTTCCCGATCACAAATTTAATGGGCTCCTTTCCGGGAGCGTCGTTGCTTTCAAATACTTTGCCGGAAGGGAGCATCTTGCCCGTATATATGACCGAGACCTGTTTTCCGGAATCAACCGCAGGGCCGTCTCCCGGATTGTCAATTTTAACATAGGTTCCTTTCGCCGTTTTCTGTGCCTGGATCTTGTTTTTCGCCAGATAGTCTTCCACATCTTTGGCTTCTTTCACATGGAAGATTTCCATGGCCTGTTGGCGGTCCTTCTGCACCAGCTCCTCATTATCGAATACGTCAATCACCTTCAGGGTCAGAATGATCCTGTCTTTTTTATTCATGAAGGGAGGCAGGGGACGTCCGGGTCCGGCTTTACTCGCGATACTATCAGCAAGTTGCACCACTACAGCACTATCGCCTTTTCTCAGCAGATGGAATATTTCAACAGGACTGTAATTGGCCTGGGTGCTGGTGTCTATAGGAACATAGGCAGGCATGGAACTGGCGGAACTGAAGAGGACAGTATCCTTGTGCGTTTTGGAAGACGTCAGTTTCTGGGTAAAGGTCAGTTTGACGAACTGCCCCTTTTTTACCACCGGATTTTTCCCATCCGAAATGATCTTGTATAACAGGCCCGATTTGGTTTTCTTCAGGCCCTGATTGTTACAGGAAACCAGGAGCATGATGGCCACCAGGGCGAATAGAAAAGAATTGATTTTTTTCATTTTCAGTTTTATTGTAATTGTAAAGCGTTTTCTTTTAGTGAAGCGCGAAATTTTTGGGCTGCCTGTTCCAGGGTATCGCTGCTTCTTCCGCCGGCAGCATTAACATGTCCGCCCCCTTCAAAATATTGGCGGGCATAGGTGTTCACATCAAATCCTCCCTTACTTCTGAACGAACATTTGATTTCTTCATCCCGGTCTATGATGAGGGCCGCGAATTTAATTCCCTGGATGGTCAACGGATAATTTACCAGGCCCTCCGAATCTCCGGTGCGGATCTGAAATTTCACCAGGTCTTTCCAGGGGATGCAGATCAGCGCCGAATTGTATTCGTAGATGATCTCCATGCAGTTCAGCAGGGCATGTCCCGTAAAACGCAACCTGTTTTCCAGGAAATTATCAAAGAGATTTTCGTGAATTCTGGGGTGGTCGAGGCCGGTATCTTTTAAGGTGGCGACCATCCGGTGCACCGATGCTGTTGTTGAACTGAAACGGAACGATCCGGTGTCGGTCATCACTCCGGCATATAAACATTCTGCAACGGCAAGGTGAATTTTGTCCGCGTTGCCGGAAGCGATGATGAAATCAAATATCATTTCGCTGGTAGAACTTTTACCCGTATCGCTGATACCGTAAGTAAACATTTCCTCCTGCGGCTGCTGGTGATGGTCAATCAGTATGCGAATGCCCGATGCCCGGGCAATGGGTTCGGCCATTCTGCGAGTGCGGGAAAGAGTATTAAAATCCAGGCAAAATATCAACTCTGCTTTTGCCAGTGCATCATTTGCCCTGGCGGTATTCAGTTCATAATCTACTACCTTGTCGGCTCCCTTCATCCACTTGAGCCATTCTGCCCAGTTTGTCGGCGATATTACGGTTACCGGATGACCCAGGTCCGCTAGAGTATGGTATAGCCCCAGGGAAGAACCCATAGCATCCGCGTCGGGTTTCTGGTGCATGACAATCACCGTAGTTTTAGGAACTTTCAGCAATGGAAACAGGTCTGTAATCGGTTGCATATAAAATGGTTGGCAAAGGTGCAGAATTATATGAGCATTCCCAAATCTGCAGCAAAATGTATTACCTTTGCCCGCCAAACAAAAACAAATGACAAACCGCACGTTCACGATGATCAAACCCGACGCCTTTGCGAATGGGCATTCGGGTGCTATTCTGAACATTATCATAAAGGCGGGTTTCCGGTTGGTTGCCCTGAAGATGACCAGCCTTACCGATAAAAAAGCCGGAGAATTTTACGCGGTTCACCAGGCGCGTCCTTTTTACGGGGAACTGGTGGAATTCATGAGTCGCGGGCCCGTCATTGCTGCCATCCTGGAAAAGCAAAATGCCGTAGCTGATTTTCGTAAACTCATCGGGGCCACGGATCCTGCAAAAGCGGATGCGGGAACCATCCGCAAGCTTTTTGCTGCATCCCTCGGCGAGAATGCCATTCATGGAAGCGACAGTGATGAAAATGCGAGCATGGAAGGGGACTTTTTCTTCTCGGGCCTGGAAAGAGTCTAATCCTGGCTCTTTTTCCTTTTTAACATACATCTTCCAGCACATTTTACCGATCGGAAACGGGCTGCTGTTTTATTTAAAATCGTGTGTCAGGGAATTGATTCACAATGACTTGCCTGATTAATTTCATTTTGACGGGATCGGGATGAAATAACAGGAAATCTAATGCGTTAGAATGGATCAACTAAACATCCGAGTCTATGACATCCAGATTAATCAAAAGATCCACCGGCATCCTTGCTTTTTCCGCTTTACTCTGCACGGCAGCCTGTAAAAAAGACATCAGCAAGGCTTCCCAGGATTCCCCGGCAGCCACGCTTTCCGATTCTTCCACCGTAGCAGATAATGCGTATAACGATGTACTCGTGAATGCATTTTTTGGTTTTTCCGACCAGCTAAATAATGCTTCCGGCCAATCCCACCGGGGTGGTACAGCAACCAACTCCGCTAATGTGGTCAATTCACCGCAGCCGCTGAGTTGCGCCGCATATACTCTGGTAACCGCAGAGGGCGGTGGCTATCCGAAAACGCTGACACTTGACTTTGGACCGGATGGTTGTTCCGGCAGCTCTGACGGGCTGATGCGCAAAGGGAAAATCATTTATATTTTTTCCGGATCATTGCTCGAACCCGGCACGATCGTTTCGGCTTCTTTCGACCAGTATTATGTAAATGGATATGGCCTGCAGGGTACCTGCTCCATTACCAACACCAGCACAACAAATGGTTTTGGCTTTACGCTGCAGACCACCAATGGCATTTTTACCTTTCCTGACCTGACCAATTTTCATTACAGCGGCAATAAGGTAATTGCCATGACGGCAGGAAGCAATACCCCCAACGATTTGTCAGATGATGTGTACGCCATTACCGGTAACAGTAATTTTTCGGCATCCGATGGCAGCAGTCTGGTTAGCACCGTCAGCACCCCGCTGACCAAAGCATTCACCTGTCCTTATGTCAGTGCGGGAGTAATTTCTTTCACCTATAATCAGGACACCAAAGGAACCATTGATTTCGGAGATGGCACCTGCGATCATACCGCCACCCTGGTGGTTGGAAGTATAACCCGCGTATTCAACCTGAGATGATATTTTCGGATAATAAAAAAAGAGGCTGTTTCAAAATATGAGACGGCCTCTTTTTTTATTAGTTTAACTATTATTCCGTTAAACCGGAAGTGACATGTTCCTGCAGGGATACGAGTTTTTTCTTACTGTAAGAAATGCGGGTAATCACCACAAATAATACCGGAACAATGAATATGGCCAGTGAAGTGGCAGCAAGCATTCCTCCGAGCACGGTCCAGCCGATCGTGGAACGCGCCACACTGGCTGCTCCTGTTGCCAAAGCCAATGGAAGTACCCCAAGGATAAAAGCAAGGGATGTCATCAGGATGGGCCGCAGTCTGAGTTTAACGGCATCCAGGGTGGACCGTATAATGGGCAAACCGCGATCCACCCGCTCTTTGGCAAACTCTACGATCAGGATCGCATTTTTCGCCGACAATCCGATGAGGGTGATCATCCCGATCTGCGCATATACATTATTTACCATATTGGGAATGATCGTTAAGGTTAAAATGGCGCCTGTTAAACCGATGGGCACTGCCAGCAATACGGAAAAGGGCACCTGCCAGCTTTCATACAGAGCTGCCAGAAACAAAAATACGAAAACGATGGACAGGGCAAAGATGGTGAGTGTACTGCTGCCTGCTTTTAATTCTTCCCGGCTCAGTCCCGCAAATTCATATCCGTATCCGGAAGGAAGGGATTTAGCTGCCACTTCTTTCAACGCCTGAAGCGCCTGACCGCTGCTATAACCTGCCTTGGCATCTCCGTTGATTTCTGCTGTTCTGAAAATATTAAAATGGGATATCAGCGGCGCGCTTTCCACCACTTTATAGGAAACGACAGAACTCAATGGCATCATGGTGCCGGCAGAGTTCCTGACATAATAAGTGTTGATGTCTTTGATGTCTCCCCGGTAGGCAGTATCCGCCTGTGCCACTACGTGAAAATTTCTTCCATAGATGGTGAAGTCATTGATAAACTGACTGCCCAGGTAGGTCTGAATGGTACTGTACACATCCGTAAGCGAAACGCCGAGCTTCTTACATTGTTCGCGATCCACATCCAGTTTATAACCCGGTGTGCGGGCAGTAAAAAATGAATAGGAACGATTGATCTCGGGCCGCTTGTTGACCTCACCAATAAAATCATGCACTACTTTTTCGAAATGCGGGATATCGTCAGTGCTTTCTTTCTGCTGCAATTCAAAAGAAAATCCGCCTGTTCTGCCAAGCCCGGGAATGGCCGGCGGAGCGATCACCAGGATATTCGCTTCTTTGATGGCAGCGAATTTTTTCTGCAGGCTGGCCATGATACCCTTTAACTGGAGGGATTTTTCTTCCCGTTCATCCCAAGGTTTCAGTGAGGTGAAGATGGTGCCGCTGTTCGGTTTGCTGGAGAAGGTGATCACGTTTAGTCCGCCCAGCGCTGCATAATGAGCTATCCCCGGCGTTTCCTCAACAATCTTCATGATCTTATTCAGGGTTACCAGGCTTCTGGTTGTTGAAGAAGCTTCCGGTAAATCATAAGTAATGTATAACCTGCCTTCATCTTCCTGTGGGATAAAGCCGCTGGGTTTGGCTTTGAAGAGGAAGAAAGCGCCAACACAAATACAGATCAGCAATATGATGACATAAGGCGCTTTTTTAATCCAGCTGTGAACGCCATGGGCGTACCGGTTGGTTACTTTCCCAAACCAGTTATTGAAACGGTAAAAGAATTGATTGAATCCTTTAGAATATTTATCCAGATGCATTGGTCTCAGCAACAAGGTACAGAGTGCCGGAGTCAGCGAGAGAGCGATGAATGCCGAGATCAGAACCGAGATGGCGATGGTTATAGCAAACTGCTGGTACAACCTGCCCACGATGCCGGGGAGGAAACCCACGGGAACGAATACGGCTGCAAGTATGAGGGCGATGGCAACGACCGGCCCTGAGATATCCTTCATGGCTTTTTCCGTGGCTTCCCGCGCCGATAAATGTTCATGGTCAATATAATGCTGCACAGCTTCCACCACGATGATGGCATCATCCACCACGATACCAATGGCCAGCACAAATCCGAATAAGGTGAGGGTGTTGATCGTAAATCCAAGGGGTATAAAAAATATAAACGCTCCGATGATGGATACCGGAATGGCGAGAATAGGAATCAATGTGGCCCTCCAGCTTTGCAGGAAAAGAAACACCACCAGCACCACAAGTCCTAATGCTTCCAGCAGGGTTTTCACTACTTCATGAATGGAAACCTGCACCACGGAAACGGATTCAAAAGGAACTACGTAGTCAATATCTGCTGGGAAAGACTTTTTGAGTTGTTCCATCGCTGCATAAACCCCCTCTGCCGTTGCCAGCGCATTGCTCCCGGGAGCCTGATAGACCAGCAGATAGGAAGATCTTTTCCCATCCACGAAGGAATTGGCTGAATAGCTGAATTTGCCCAATTGAACCCGGGCAACATCGCTCAGGTGAACCAGGGATCCGTCTTTCGGATTGGCGCGGACGATCACGTCGCTGAACTGTTTCTCCGTTGTGAGCCTGCTGTTGGCCACTACCGTATATTCAAAAGCCTGCTCACCGGATTGTGGCGGGGCACCCACGGATCCGGCCGAGATCTGAACATTCTGTTCCTGCAGCGCATTGGTAATATCGGTTGTGGTGAGGCCGAGCTGGGCAAGCTTATCCGGCTTCAGCCAGATGCGCATGCTGAAATCATCAGCGCGTTTGATCACATCCCCTACTCCTTTTACGCGCAACAACACATCCCGCACAAAAATATTAGAATAATTATCTAGGAAAGTAACTGAGTGGCTTCCTTTGGGCGCATAGATGGCCACCAGCAACAGAATGCTGGGATTTCTTTTACGGGTGATCACGCCCAGCCGTTTTACTTCGTCCGGAAGCTGGGGCGTGGCAATACTAACGCGATTCTGAACATCGAGCATGCCGATGTTTACGTCCGCACCCACATCATAAGTAACGGTAATGGAACTCTGGCCGTCGGACGTGCTGTTGCTTTGCATGTAATCCATCCCCGGCGTACCGTTGATCTGGGATTCGATGGGTGTGGTAACCGTTTCTTCTACCGTTTGTGCGTCGGCGCCGGTAAAACTGCTGGTAACAGAAACCGTAGGGGGCGTGATTTCCGGATACTGACTTACCGGCAGGCTGATCAAAGCCAGGATACCTGCCAGTACAATAACAATAGAAATGACAATGGCTGTTATTGGTCTTTTAATGAAAGTATCTGCAATCATGCTGTTTCAGGTTACAATTATTTGCTTTTGATTTTATCTGTGCCGGATACTGCCGTGGGATTCTTTCTGTCTTTTTCCGGTGAACCGACTTTTACTTCTGTACCATCTCTTAATTTCTGAACGCCGTCTGTTACAATGATTTCATTCTCCTGCAATCCTTCTTTCACCACGATCATGTCCCGGATCTGCTGGCCGGGTAATATTTTCTGCTGATGCACTTTATTATCTTTCACAACAAATACAAAATATTCTCCCATTTGCTCGAGTACGGCTTTGTTTGGAATTAACAGGGTGCTGGCGGAGCTGTTATTCTTAACCTGCACGTTGCAGGTCATTCCTGCTTTAAGCACTTTATCCGGGTTTGGGAACCCGAGCCGCAGCTTAATGGTTCCTGTTTGAGGATCCACAGCGCGGTCAATAATATAAATATGACCCGGATGGGCATAGTGCGACTGATCCGAAAGCAATAAGGTAAAAGTGGAATCATTTGCTGATTGCTTTGCCTGCTGGAGCTTCATGAGTGCGGGAATCAGTTTTTCGTTCAAAGCAACATCCACAGCAATCGGATCCTCCGAAGAGATGGTATTGAGAACCGTTGACCCGGGGGAAACCGAAGCGCCAAGCTTTACCTGGGAGATGCCGATGGTACCGCTGAAGGGCGCATATAAAGTGGAATACCGCAGGTTGGTTTCTACTGAACTCACGTTTGCTTTCGATGCCTCCACCTGTTTTTTTGCAGTTTCCAGATCGGCCAACGCATGATCTACGGTTTGTTTGGCGATGGCATCCTGTTTTTCAAGATCCTGGTAACGATCCGCATCCTGTTGCACTTTAGCCAGGTTGGCCTGGCTTGCATTCAGTTCCGCTACCGCCTGCTGATACGCTCCCAGGTATTGCTGCCGGTCAATCTGGTAAAGTTTTTCTCCTTTGGTCACGTGCGCGCCTTCTTTAAAAAATATTCCGGTGATATAGCCGGATATCTGGGGACGAACCTGTACTTCATTTACAGGGGTTACTGTTGCCGGATAGTTGTCGTAGTAAACTGCAGAACCTGTTTGTACCCGGACAACATTTACGGCAATGGCCGGCGGGGCCTGTTGCGCGGAAGGATCCTTTTGGTTTCCGCAGGAAACCACCAGAAAAATCAGGAATGAGAAAATCAGGGATGAATAAAATCTGTATTTCATAAATAAGTTGTTAGCGTTAATATCTGATGGTGCCGAGCGCTCTCTCCACATCAACTTTATTGCTCAATACCTGGTAAAGGGCATTCGTGTAATTGATCTGCGCCCCGAAAAGGTCGTTGTTGGCGGTGATCACTTCGAGATAGGTTTTAATTCCTGCCCTGTACTGCAGCCGGATCACATCATATACCTGCCGCGCCAGAACCAGGTTGTCCTTTTGTTCATAATAATTATTCAGATTGGCCTTGTAGGCAGACAGGGCCTGAATGTATTGGGTATTGATGGAATCTTTCACCGACTTGAAATTATAGTCCAGGCGCTCCAGTTGCAGTTGTGCGATCCGCACTTCCTGTATGCGTTTGGTTCCCTGAAAAATCGGAATCGAAAGAGAGACGCCGCCGTAGGAATTCGGATAATTGTTGCTATACAGCTTGCTGAACTGGTTATTATAATAATTCAGATTATACTCGCCGAATGCGGAAACCGAAGGAAGGAAACCCCACCGGTAATATTTCAGATTGGCCTGCTGCAATCGTTTTTGGGTAAGCAGTTGCTGGTATTCGATCCGGTTGTTAAAGTCTACCTGCTGCAGGGTATCCAGAGATCCGGCTTCCTGTTCCATCCGGGAACTATCATACTGGAGATCCAGGGTGGAATCGGCGGGATAACTCATGAATAGTTTCAATAAGGCATCGGCGCTTTTTAATTGTTCCTGTGCGCCTTTTCGTTGCGCCCGGGTATTGTTCAGGCTGATGGTGGCCCGCTGATAATCTGTTTTGTCCACCAGGCCGCCCCTGTACTGATTGTAAGCATCCTTCAAACTCCTTTGCAGCAGAACTATATCTGAGTCCAGCAACAGGATCTGCTGTTTCGACAGCAATACCTCATAAAAGGCCTTGCTTACATTGGCAACTACTTCAATACTGGTATTTACGGTGTATTGTTTGGACAGGGTGCGCACATCATTGGCCGTTTGCCTGGTCAGCAGCACATCCCGGTTAAAGATGGCCTGCGTGAGGCCAAACTGTCCTATGGAGGTATTGTAGGCACCGATCCGGGTGACGGTATTATTAAAAACCGTGCTTTGCAGTTGGAAATTCCGCTGATAGTTGCCGTTGAAATTGATCTGCGGATACCAGTCGGCCAGACGGCTTTTGATGGACCTGTCGGCAATCTGCTGATCGATGAGCGACTGGCGGATATTGGTCTGATGGGCCAGCGCATACTGTATACAAAGTTCGAGGGATTTGTTCTGCCCGGTGCTGTCCGTATTTTGGGCGTTCACAGATTCCAGAAGACACAGAATCGGTAGAAGCAAAAAAATTCTTTTCATAATAGGCTGAGAAAATAAATTGGGTGGATCCACCTTTCACGCATGGACCTACCGGTTAACCGGAATGGCGGGCAATTGGGGTCTGCAAAAATAAAGGTAAATGGCGACTTAAACAGTTGTTTAATTTTTTTATGACCAACGGATCAATGAGCAAATTTGTCCGAGAAACCGTTGATCGGTAATATCGAAATCAGCAAGGATCCTGCTGTCTGCATCCAGTATACCCACTACTTCCTGGTTCTGGATAAGCGGTACCACAATTTCGGATCTGGATAGGCTGTTACAGGAAATATGACCGGGGAAAAGCTGAACATCCGGAACGATGAGCGTTTTCATTTCTTTCCAGGCAGTACCGCACACTCCTCTTCCCTTGCTGATCCGGGTGCAGGCAACAGGTCCCTGGAACGGCCCGAGCACCAGTTCGTTTTGTTTTACCAGATAAAAGCCGATCCAGAGCCAGTTGAATTGTTCCTTCAGGGCCCCGGTGATGTTGGCCAGGTTAGCCACCAGGTCCTGTTCGTCCCGTATCAATGCATTGATCTGGGGAATGAGCGCCTGGTATTGCTGTTCTTTGGTGCCTTTTATGATGTGGAGGTCGTCGGACATTTTCTGAAGTTAGCATTAAGAATTTAGCCCGGTATATACAATACCAAGACCCGGTTTTCCGGAAAGGGTGACCCGGCCGTAGTCGATGGATAAACCGGTGGCGATGTCCTCATCCAGCAGCAATATGCCGTCCATATCCACATAATCCAGCAGGGGCAGCAGGTTTCCCACTGCGGCTGAGCCGATGGTGCTTTCGTTCATTCCGCCGGCCATTACCTTCATGTTCAGTTTGCGGGCCGTTTGGATCATCCGGAGAGCCGGGGTAATGCCGCTGCATTTCGTCAGTTTGATGTTTATACCATGGAACAGGCCCTGGCACTTTTCCACATCCTGTTCGAACACACAGGACTCGTCGGCTATCAGGGGTATGGGGGATTTATCGAACAGAACGCGCATCCCGTCCCGGTCCTCTTTTGCCAGAGGCTGTTCAACCATTTCCACACCGCACTCAGCCAGTGCCGGAAGGATGTCGAGCGCCTGCTGAAGGGTCCATCCGGAATTGGCATCCACCCGGAGCACAGCGCCGGTCCTGTTTCTCAGCGACTGCATGATATCCGCATCGTGTTCCGTACCCAGTTTTATTTTATAAATGGGCCAGGGTTTTGCCAGCATCTTGTCCAGCATTTTGTCGATGGTATCTATGCCAATGGTATAATCGGTTAATGGTGCCCGTTGCATATCGAGTTTCCAGCAGGCATACAGGGGCATTTTTTTCAGTTTGCCATACAGGTCCCAGGCAGCTATATCGAGGGCACAAACCAGAAATGGATTATCCGGAATAAGATGATGCAGAAAATGCCAGAAACGATCCGGTTCGGTAAAAGAGAATTTTTCAATCATCCCCTTTTTGTTCTCCAGATCGGATGCCATCTTTTCCACCGGGATATGATAGTAGCTAATGGCCGGCGCTTCTCCGTATCCCTTTTCTCCAAATAGTTCCAGGCTCACCACAAAGGTGGGCTGGTGTGTTTTTGTTCCCCTGGAAATGGTGAAAGGATATTTAAACCGCAGATTAAAAGAGGTATGCTCAATTTTCATGTATCGTTGAAATTATCTTCCGGCAGTTTTCAGCATTTCTTTCCATTGTTCGTTAAAGTCTTTCTCTTTCAGCAGGTCCTCCAGAAACAAATGCATCCGGTATTTCCAGTAATGTTTGGCATGGGCAGGCACATTGATCCGTTCGTCGTTGGGGTTTTCCCTGCGGATATTTTCATCCATGCCCAGCAGATCCTGCAATTGAAAGATGCTCCACATGGCAGGGGAATGCAGGTGCTGGTTTACCACGGCCTTATTGATCCACGCATCGCAGAAAAAAGGAGCTTCTCCCCATTGGCCCAATTCCTGGTTAAAAAATTTCTGGGTAAGGGTTCTGTTTTCCTCCCACCATCCGCGGATCGTGCTCATATCATGCGTGGAAGGGGTTACCACGGACAAATACGGCGCGTCTGCGGGGTGAAAAAAATCGCGCGACTTGTCCTTGGGCATGCGTTGGATTTCCAGGCTGAGAATGCCGAGTTGTTTCATCACTTCCGGAACACAATCCGGCACCATGCCCAGGTCCTCACCGCAGACCAGCATATTGGTCGCTCTTTTGAGAGCCGGTAGTTTTTGCATGGCGGCTTTCTCCCAGAAGGCATCCTGCCTCCGAAAAAAATAATTCACATAAAGATCTTTCAGCTGGTTTTGCAGGTTCCAGTCGAGATACCGGAATGAGGAAGTGGTATTCATCATGATCCTGAAATGGAATTCCTTTCCCCCAGAACCCTCGACCTCAAACAGGATAACATTGGAAATCAGGCCGAGCAGGGCCTGGCGGCACTTGACATCAAAGGGATTTCCGGTTTTATCGGCAAAATATTCTTCTACTTTTTCCTGGTTGTTTACAAAATCCCTGAGCCGGAAATTGCCGTTGGAGATTTCATCAAAAAAGATTGGTTTGGCTTTTTCCGTATCCTGGGAAAAGTATTCCCAAAGCACCGCATCATTGATGAAAGGTTTGGTATAACGATCTGCATCGAACCAGATATTTCTTTCATCGAACTCCACCCGGTACACCGGGATTGACGGATCAAAACGGCCCATGATTCCTTCGGTTTGGGAAACAGGGATGCTCCAGATGCGGAAGAAACCCAGGATATGATCAATGCGGAAGGCATCGAAATAAACGGCCATTTGTTCAAAACGGTTTTTCCACCATTGAAAACCATTTTTTTCCATCTGCTCCCAGTTGTAAGTGGGGAATCCCCAGTTCTGTCCCTTGAGCGCAAAGGAGTCAGGCGGTGCACCTGCCTGCTGGTCCAGGTGATACAGTTCAGGCGTCATCCAGGCATCACAGCTGTACCGGTAGATCCCGATGGGAATATCCCCTTTGATCACAACGCCATTTTGATGGGCATAATCAGCGGCGCTGCAGAGTTGCCGGTGCAGATGGTACTGTATGAAATAATGCAGGGCAATCTGGTCGTACTGTTTGGATTGCGGAGCCGTCAGCCGGTCAATGCTTAGTTTATTGTATTTCCCGTGGCTTTTCCATTTTGTAAAATCTGCGGTTCCGTTGATATCCCGTAAATAGCAAAAAGCGGCGTATGGCGTAAGCCAGAATTTATTGGTTTCAAAAAACTGCAAAAATTCCGGATCTCCGTTCAGGTCCTTTCGCTGCTGTTCAAACAATTCTTTAAGGATGGTCATTTTATGACTGATCACCATGTCATAATCGAGGTCCGGTAGTGCGTTGAGCAGCTTTTGTTTCTTACGGAACGGTTTCAGGACGGAGTCATATTTTTTACCGGCGATTTCCTTCAGATTTATGTAAATGGGGTGAAGGGCAAAAGCAGATATTGCTGCATAAGGATAGGAATCCAGCCAGGTTCCTGTTGCAGAGGTATCATTAACGGGCAGTATCTGGATCAGTTTTATGCCGGTTTTAGCCGCCCAGTCCGCCAGTAATTTCAGGTCGGTAAATTCACCACAGCCGAAGGATTGTTTACTTTTCAAACTGAAAACCGGAATGCTCAGCCCCGCTCCTTTCCAGGTATTGTTGGGCATACGCACAAAACCATCGTGCACCAGGGTGAGCTTTTGATCCTGTGCATCCCCCGGCAGGGATCTGTTTGCCCCGTATTCGAAATGAAGCAATTGTTTATGCTTCAGATCATAAACTCCGTATTTATAACTCACCGGCAGAAATTCGCGTGGCAGGTTTACGGCCGCCAACCACCAGTTTCCGGCTTTCTTGAGGAAGATCGGGTCCTGCTCCGACCAATTCCCCAGTCCCTCACCGCTTCCGGAAAGGCAAATGCATTGACTGGCTGTGAGCAGCGGCGCCTTGACCTTAAAAATATGGGTGAATTGTTTGGGGGTTCTGACACCGGATTTTTTATTGTGCGGGGGCAGCAGGATATTCAGGAAGGGCGCGGTATAAAAAGCATTCTCGTATTCACCGGCATAGTTCCAGGTGTCGATTGTCTGGATTTCGGTTGCTGATTTCTGTGACACCGGTATCTCGCGGTCGCTGCCCCATTCACTGATGATGCTGCCATCCTCCATTTTTAACCGGTAATGGTATTGAATCGGGTGATGGGGTTTATTCATCAGGTCCACGGTCAGTTGCCAGAATTCAGTATTCATGTATTGCATCAGGAGGCCACCATCCTGCTTTTGAGCAGAATCCGGGTCCAACTCAGGTATATTGCCGGTCACATAGAGGGCCTGGCCCGGTTTGGTGTAAAATCTCAGGTAAAAATGTAGTTTCATCTTCCAGTCAGGTTCTAAAACTCCGCATACCGGGAGTCGTTATCGGTGTCATCGCGAAATTACCAAAAAGAGGCACTTGAAATAAAATTAAAAGTGAATTGGATTCCGGATTTGAAATATATTTGCGAATCTAATTTCTCCTGCATGGAAAAAACTAAAAAACACACCGGATTGTTTTGGGCCCTCTTCTTCATTTCCGTGATCGCTTTTGTTGCCACTTATGTTACCATCGGAGGTCCCTGCATCATGATCCTTCCCTTTGTGTGCACGTTCCTGGCGAAGGCCCTGGACATCATGTAATTTTCTCTTTCGGGCGATCCCCTAAATAAAAAACACCGTCTTTGGAAGACAGTGTTATTCATATGGAAGATCCAGATATCGTCTTTTCCATGGGAAATACCCAGGGTTTTAATTATGGTATTAGAAGGCTCTTTTTCCTGGAAAGCGGGAAGTCTGTTTCCAGTTCCTGTTGATATTCCAGAGTGTTACGGATGTAAAACGGGCCTTTCTTACCGGAGCATAACCGGTAGCAACAGTTTCTTTTACTTCTGCGGTCAGTCTTTTAAGTGTTTCCTGGTCCATCCGGACAATAGAGGGCATGACATCTTGTTTCATAAATGTTCTTTTTTTAGATTAAAATATGTAAAAAGCAATTGGTGGAAGAACACGAAAGAATCGTTAGAAAGAAGTGTCAAATCCGGCGCCTGGCTTGCAAGGCTAATTACGACTCAATTGCGATGCAAATATACAACATCTTTTTGAATCATGCAAGCAATTAACCATCTCATTCAGGAATAACTGTCATTTTGCATTTTATTCACAAATGCAATAAAATAAGAAAGGCCGTCGGTACCGACGGCCTTTCTGCTTACGCTTTGTTTATTATTTCACTTCCTCAAACTCTGCATCCGTAACGTTTTCCGCGTTTTTATCTGCGTTCGGTTGTCCGCCACCGTTAGCACCGGTATCGGCACCGGGCTGTGCACCCTGGGTAGCTTTATACATCTCTTCCGATGCAGCGGTCCAAGCCGTATTGATTTCGGCAATGGTCGCATCAATCTGAGAAATATCCTGCGATTTATGGGCGTCTTTCAATTTGTTCAGGGCCGTTTCGATCGGTGCCTTTTTATCGGCAGGGATCTTATCTCCGTATTCTTTCAGTTGTTTTTCCGTCTGGAATATGAGGCTGTCGGCCTGGTTGAGTTTATCCACCTTTTCGCGGGCGACCTTATCGGTAGCCTCGTTGGCTTTAGCTTCGGCTTTCATCTTTTCCACTTCTTCCTTATTGAGTCCGCTGCCTGCTTCGATGCGGATCTTTTGTTCCTTGCCGGTTCCTTTATCCTTGGCCGTAACGTGGAGGATTCCATTGGCATCGATATCAAAGATCACTTCGATCTGTGGAACACCGCGTGGAGCAGGCGGAATACCATCCAGGTTAAACATGCCCAGGCTCTTGTTCTGATTGGCCATGGGTCTTTCCCCCTGTAGCACATGGATCTGCACACCGGGCTGGTTATCGCTGGCCGTAGAGAAGGATTCGGATTTTTTGGTTGGTATGGTGGTATTGCTGTCGATCAGCCGGGTCATAACCCCTCCCATGGTTTCAATACCGAGGCTCAGCGGGGTTACGTCCAGCAACAGCACATCTTTTACTTCACCAGTGAGCACCGCTCCCTGAATGGCTGCTCCCACGGCTACCACTTCATCGGGATTCACGCCCTTATTGGGCTTTCTGCCGAAGAATTTTTCAACAATTTCCTGCACCTTGGGAATCCGCGTGCTTCCACCGACAAGGATCACTTCATCGATCTTGGAAGCCGGCAATCCGGCATCTTTTAAAGCCTGTTCACAGGGTTTGAGACACCTTTCAAAAAGAGCGTCGGCCAGTTGTTCAAATTTCGCACGGCTCAGCTTTTTCACCAGATGTTTGGGAACGCCGTCAACAGCCGTTACGTAGGGCAGGTTGATTTCAGTTTCCGTAGACGATGATAATTCGATTTTAGCCTTTTCTGAGGCTTCTTTGAGCCGTTGAAGCGCCATCGGGTCTTTGCGGAGATCGATGTTTTCCTCTTTCTTGAATTCCCCGGCGAGCCAGTCAATAATGATCTTATCAAAATCGTCACCGCCCAGATGGGTGTCCCCGTTGGTGGATTTTACTTCAAACACGCCATCGCCTAATTCGAGGATGGATATGTCAAAAGTTCCGCCTCCAAGGTCAAAAACGGCAATTTTTTCATCTTTTCCTGCCTTATCCAGCCCGTAAGCCAGAGCGGCTGCTGTCGGTTCATTTACGATACGACGAACGTTCAACCCGGCTATTTCACCGGCTTCCTTAGTGGCCTGACGCTGTGCGTCATTAAAGTATGCCGGAACCGTAATAACCGCCTCTGTAACTTCCTGGCCCAGGTAATCTTCTGCCGTTTTCTTCATTTTCTGTAGGATCATGGCGCTGATCTCCTGCGGAGTATACTGCCGGCCGTCAATGTCAATACGGCAAGTATTATTGTCACCTTTCACCACTTTATAGCTCCAGTGGCTGATTTCATTGGTTACTTCATCGTAGCGGCGGCCCATGAAACGTTTCACCGAGCTGATGGTATTTACCGGGTTGGTGATAGCCTGACGCTTTGCAGGGTCTCCCACTTTTCTTTCCCCATTCTTCAGGAAAGCCACTACCGACGGCGTGGTCCGGCGTCCTTCGTCATTGGCAATGACCACCGGTTCGTTCCCTTCCATAACGGCAACACAACTGTTGGTGGTACCGAGGTCAATTCCGATTATTTTTCCCATATAATTGATTTACTTTAAGGTTAGTGATATAGAATTCATAACTGGATGTCAATCATTATGCCATGCAGGCCGGAGTGTAAAAATGGCAGTAAATTACGGGATAAAATCTTTTGCCATGGCCAGAGAAATCAAATCTGCGGCAGACCTCGGACTCCGGGAGCCTTCTCACAGTGTAAATGACTATAAGGACCGGCTGGTAAAACTGATCCCTTCCGAGATCATCACTGCCTATGTGACCCTGAAAGGACTGATTACCGGACCCGATGTGCCGGGGAACAAAACGCTGCTTTTGTGGATTGTTTTCGGCATCCTGGTGGTTATGAACCCGCTTTACCTGTTTTACATCACTCAGGTGAAAAAAGTGGGCCAGATCGTTTTTTCTTCCTTTGCCTTTATTTTATGGGTGATGGTGATCGGCGGCACTTTTACCTCTGTGCTGGGGTTTCCTTCCGAATACATCGGTTCCATCCTGCTGGTGATTTACACGCTTTTTATTCCTTTTGTTTATAAGGGGTAGGCAATGGACAATTGACAACGGAGAGGGGAGGTCAGCCGCATTATTTAAAGAATCTCTTGAACAGGAACAGCATAATGTAGGGCCATGCACCGGGGTCACTGATTGCTTTGCCGGCAAGGATCCATTTCATTTTATTTTTCCAGGAAATTTTTTCGGTGCTCAGGCGGTATAGCCAGTTTTTCCTTATTTTTCTTTCCAGTGCGGTTATGTAAGGAGTTCCCTTTGTCCTCACGGGCAGACTCCCGGCATGCTGCCTGTGCCAGCGAATGGTATAGTCCACCCACTCATCTCCGAAATTGCCACCTTCTGTCAGGTGAATGATATCAATCGAAAAGATCACGGCTGCGGTATAATGAGTAATTACCTGAAAGGAAAAATCGATGTCGTATAAATGGAAGCCTTTTAGCAATTGGTCATTGAACCTGGTTTGCGGCCATACTTCTTTCCGGATACAGATAAAGACCCCGTCCACGTTCGCAACCGGTTCAAAATCGGATTGGTTGGGATTGGCATAGAGGTGAATGGTGTGCTGGTTTTTGTCACGGTGAAAAATGTTGCAGCAATCCAGGGAAGCGATGCCGGTGGACCATCCGGATGGGGTTTTACTTTTGTATTTGGCGCCTGCCACCCCAATCATACCTGTTTCCGGATTTTTTTCAAAGGCCAACAGCAGGCTGCTGCCCCAGTTTGGGGTCCGGAAAAGGATGTCTTCGTGCATAAAGCATCGGTAAGGAAATCGTGCCTGGTCCCCGAGCCGGTTATATACTTCGGTAATGGGTCTGGGCGATTCGAGGTTGTTCCAGACCAACAATTCAAAGGGATGCCCGATGGTTTCCGCGATGTTTATTTTCAGGGCATCCAGATAAGTTTTATTGATGGAACAAACGATGATGGAAAACATATTCAGAACCAGATTTGATGGAATTCGGTGCTTCTCTGTAAATTGTACGCCCGATATAATACATGTGCAAAATAAGTCCTTTGACAATAATATTCTTTCCGGAATCTGTTTTCGGGTTGGTAAGATGGTGGAAAATCCTTACGGGATGTACCGATTTTTTGGTATTTAAGCGTTTTGGAGCGGACGAGTCAGATATTTTTTGGAAGCCATGAGTAATTGAACAGATGATTCAGTTTTAATTACTTAATCAATTCTGTCCATAGTGAAAGTAGCCGAATAGGGATAGCCTATAGAAGTAATGGCTCCCGACGTCAGCGTTCCGTCATTGCTATTGTAGGTCGCGCTAATATTTTGCTTCGCACCTGCCTGACTTAAATTAGAAACAGTTATGGTTGCAGTAAATGAGGTGCCGGTTAGCGACCATGTTCCTATGGCATAATAAGTGTTGCCATCTGCACCAGAACCTGCGACTAAAATTGTATTATTAGATTTAATGTTAAAACTGTAATACAATGGTATCGTAGTACTTCCATCTCCGGGAATTTGAGAGCCTATCCATAGTCCGACAATTGGGTGTAATTCCTGTAGTGCAATCGTATCTCTTATTACCAGCGTATCTCTTATTATCAACGTATCTACAGTTGGAACAGGCGCCGGATTCGTGACTGTTTTCGTGCACGAGCTAAAAATCAATATGGATGAAACCAGAATTAGGCCAAAAGTCTTCATCGGTCGGTTTATTTGAAGGGATTAACTTAAGGCCAAAAGTATATAATATATTTTACAAATTTTAATATGGTACAGGATTTCGAAGAAAAAATACTTTCAATAGATGAACAGCGGTGTATTACGGCGTATGTCCGAAGTTCGAAAAGGTTTTTTCAGTTCGTTGGTTTGAGGAGATCCGGCTTGAGCGATTCTGCTTTCAATGTTCCTGGATACTGAAAGTCTGATATTTGCGAGGAATACATTCAAAAACCAGATTTGATGGAATTCGATGCTTCTCTGTAAATTGTACGCTTCTTGAAACTACGCAGATGCAAAATAACAGCTTTGGTAAAAATATTCTTCATGGAATTCGTTCCCGGTTGGGCAAAATGGTGGAAAATCCTTACCGGAAGGTAAACATCAGTCTGGCCCGTCGTCTTTATTACAAACATCTGACCCCGGGGAAACTCAGGAAACACCGGCTTTTTGGGAGGGGCATTAGTTATGTAAGTTCCACAGAACTTTTACATGGCTTAAAAGAAATATTTATAGAAGAGGTATATAAACAGGAATTGCCTGCCAGGCCCTATATTATTGACTGCGGGGCAAACATAGGATTAAGTGTGATCTATTTAAAAAGATTGTTTCCTGATGCAGAAATAATCGCATTTGAGCCCGATGAGCAAAATTTCAGGTTACTGCAGGAAAACATACATGCTTTTGGGTATGCCGGTATTATTGCGAGAAAAGAGGCAGTTTGGATAAAGAATGAAATGATGTCTTTTTCCGGTAAAGGTTCCACAGAAAGTAAACTTTTGCCTGACTCGGATCAGCCGGCTTCAGTAAATGCTATCCGATTGAAGGATATTGTAAATAGAAAAGTGGATTTTCTGAAAATTGATATTGAGGGCGCCGAATACGCAGTAATAAATGATTTACGGGAGAGTTTACATTTTGTGCAACACCTGTTTTTAGAATATCATGGAAACTTTAATCAAAATGACCAGCTCAATGAAATATTTTCGATCCTGACTGGTTCAGGATTCAGCTATTATATTAAAGAAGCCGCTTCCGTTTACAATACGCCCTTTTACAGAACGGGACACGCTGGAATTCTTTATGATTTACAATTAAATATTTTCTGTTTCCGATAATCAGGAAAAATATTGTTATTTTAAATACTTTACAGATGAATGATTTAGAACAGTTTTTTTTTAACAGAGATCACAGGATGATCCATAAGTGGAGACATTATTTCGAGATCTATGACAGACATTTTCAGCGTCTGAGGGGTAAAAAAATCAATATCCTCGAAATTGGTGCAGCCCATGGCGGATCAATGGAAATGTGGAATGATTACTTTAAAGGGGATGCAACTATTTATTCGGTAGACATTAATCCCGAATGCAAGAAGTTTGAAAATGAATATACAAAGGTTTTCATAGGTTCCCAGGAGGATAAACATTTCCTGAAACATTTGCACGATGTACTTCCGGACCTGGATATTCTAATTGACGACGGAGGACATACCATGAAGCAACAACTGACCACTTTTGAATATCTCTTCGATAAAGTGAAAGAGGGGGGGATATATTTATGTGAAGACCTGCATACTTCATACTTCAAATATTTTGGTGGGGGTTATAAGAAGAAGCGTTCATTTATTGAGTTTAGTAAAAATTTGATAGATAAACTCCATGCCTGGCATACCAAAGATATCCCGGTGGATGATTTTACCAGGTCGGTACATTCTCTGCATTATTATGATAGTATTTTGGTAATTGAAAAAAGAAAAATAGAAGCTCCTTTTGATGTTAAATCGGGAGCGCCCACTATTGAAGATAAATTGGCGGGTGAATTAATAGTAAAAAAATGAGCTGCAGCAAAGTGATCCTTTACGCTATTCCTTTCTACTACCGTTAATACTATAAAAAACCAGCTATTTTTATTAGGTTTGTCAGAGATGTCCCCTAAGCTGTTCAATTTGCTTCTGATCATTTTCGGAGCCCTAAATGCTTGTGGGCAAATTGCCTCTCCGAATCTGGAATCTATCTCCTTTGACAGGGCCAGGTCGCCGTCTTCCCCTAAAATAACGAATTCAGCACAGGTATCGGGTATTTCATGCAACAATTGGCTGGGTTTACCCGCTACGCCTTCTTATGTAGATGTCGGTGATCTGGATGTATCCGGAGACCAGATTACAGTCGAAGCTGAAATTAACCGTACGACCGCATTTACGACAGGAACATATGAAGAAGGAGATGTCGTGTCAAAACACGACAATCCCGGCGATGTAAATTATTTGCTCAGGCCCAATCATGCTTATATAACAACCACCAATGGTTTTTTTGGAACACCCGATGTATGCGATATTCAATTAAATAAGACTTACCATATTGCCATGGTGTATGATGGAGTAACCTTAAAATTTTATAGAAATGGATTCTTAATGAGCCAGGTTGCGGCAACTGGAACGTTGTTTCAAAATGCCTGGCAGACCCGGATCGGTTTTTATTTCAGCCAGTTTTACAATGAAAATTTTATCGGCTATATTAACGAAGTCAGGATCTGGAACGTAGCGCGTACCCAGGCGCAGATCCAGGCTTACATGAATTCTGCGCTCGCCTCTCCGGCAACGCAGCCGGGTTTGCTGGCTTATTATACATTTGATGACCTCCTGAATAAACAGGGAAACACGGCCTGGAACGGCACTCTGGGGGGCAGTGCAGCCATTAATCAGACAAATCCGACTTGTGCTTCTTTTGTGGCAGAAAATGATTGTTGTCCGGTTTTGTCGGGGACTATTTCAGGGAATTCAATCTGTTCCGGATCATCTGCTTTGCTAACTTTCCATTCCACCTCACCGGGTAACGCGCCTATGACGGTTACGTATTCTGACGGGATTAGCAACTATGTTCAGAATGGAGTCCGGGACGGAATCCCTTTTGCTCTTGTTGTTCTGCCAACAGTTACCACAGTTTATACCCTGGTCAGCATCCAGAACGCAGCGACCTGCCCGCCAATAAGCATTTCCGGTCAAACGGCTACAGTTAGCGTGGATGCAGGTCCCTTACTGCAAATCACCCACGACACAAGTATCTGCGCCGGCAGTTCCCTTCCTTTGCTGGTCAGTGGGGGAAACACCTATGCCTGGTCGCCGGCCATTTATCTGGATAATCCGGGCGCTGCCAACCCGGTTGCCACACCGGTTACAGAAACCAAATTCCTGGTCATCGCCTCGGATCTGCAACTGTGCGAAAGCAGGGATTCCGTAACCCTTTCCATTCGCGCTGATGTTATTTTCAAAGCACCTGCGGATACGGTTGTTTGTACCGGGGATCAGGTTACCCTGAAAGGCAATAACGATCCTGCTTATTGGTATAGCTGGTCCCCTGCGGGCTCGCTGGATAACGCGGCTGCAGCAAACCCGGTTGCCCGTCCAGCGGTCACTACCCAATATTCCCTGCACATCGAGGAGCCGCTTTGCCATGGCCAGGCAGATTTTCCTTTAACCGTAACCGTGAATCCGTTGCCCGTTGTAACGGCTTCCAGTTCGAACGATATCGACTGCCTGACCGGTATTTCCCAGTTACAGGCAGGCGGCGGAGCAGTGTACAACTGGACACCGGCGGAAGGACTGAATGATCCGGATATCGACAATCCGGTTGCGGCGATTGACAGCACCACCACCTTTACAGTGAACGCACGGGATTCAATTGGCTGCACCGGATCAGCTTTTATTAAGGTGGTAGTTACCGATCACGGGAAGGCCTCACTGGTTTTACCCAATGCCTTTACACCCAACAACGATGGCGTGAATGATTGTTTCGGTATCAGGAAATGGGGAAATGTGACCATAAAAGAATTTTCGATTTACAACCGGTGGGGACAAAAAGTTTTTGATACCCGAAATCCTTCCGAATGCTGGAACGGAACTTTCCATGGCGAAATGCAGGAAAGCGGCGCCTATGTTTATGTGATTAAAGCAGTTTCATTCTGTGGAAATATAACCCGTTCGGGTACGGTGATGCTGATCCGCTGATATTTTATATTCACCTGCATCTTTTCTTCGTAAATTTATTTCAGAAAGGCCTGAATTGCTTTTTGCAGGATACCCCGTATCTGGCACAACCCGGCCATATCCGGCAGCAAACCGGTTCCTTGACATGTTCATCTCAGTATTCAAGTAGTTTTTTTTAATCATTACTTATTTAAATTAAAAGCATGAAAAGTTTCGCCTTTGGCTTTTTTATGTCCCTGGTTCTTTTATCGCAGGCTCAGGTAATGAGCATCATACCCAGGCCGGTAAAGATGGATTGGAAAAGCGGGAAATTCATCCTCAGTAAAAACACCGTTCTGGTGGCTGCCACTGCTGGTGAAAACAAATCTGCCCTATTCCTGAATGAATACCTGCAGCAGGTGTATGGGTTCGCATTAAATATCAGTAGGAAACCGGTTTCCCATGGTATCAGGCTGGTTACCAAAAAAAGTGAGGCTTCGGCTAAAGAGGGCGCATACGACCTGAGCGTATCACCATCCTCCATCCAGATTTCCGGTGAATCTGCTGTGGGCACATTTTACGGGATTCAGACGCTGATCCAGTTGCTTCCGGTTGAAAAATCCGGGGAGCTGAGTATCCCCGCTGTTTCTATAGCGGATTATCCGCGCTTTCCATACCGCGGGCTGATGCTCGACTGCGGGCGTCATTTTTTCCCGGTGGACTTTGTTAAAAGATACATTGATTTTATCGCGCTGCACAAGATGAATTATTTCCACTGGCACCTGACAGAGGATCAGGGCTGGAGGATCGAGATCAAAAAATATCCCAGGCTGACGGAAGTGGGCAGTTGCAGGAACGGAACCATCATTGGCCATCATCCCGGAACCGGAAATGATAATGAGAAATATTGCGGCTATTACAGCCAGGATCAGATCAGGGACATTGTTCAATATGCCGCAGACCAGTTCGTGACCATCATACCGGAGATAGAAATGCCGGGGCATTCTTCTGCTGCCATCGCCGCTTATCCGCAATTGAGCTGTTTTCCGGATGAAAGCACCAAAATCGCCAGGGGCGTTCAATGGAGTGGCGATTCCACCGGAAAACAGGTTCAGCAAAGCTGGGGTGTTTATCAGGATGTTTATTGCCCGAGCGAATACACGTTCTCCTTTTTGGAAGATGTATTGGATGAAGTCATGCAGCTTTTTCCTTCCAAATTCATTCATGTCGGAGGGGATGAATGTCCAAAGGATAACTGGAAAAGAAGTGCTTTCTGCCAAAATCTCATCAAAGAAAAAAATTTAAAGGATGAAGAGGGTTTGCAAAGCTATTTTATCCAGCGGATTGAAAAATATCTGAACAGCAAGGGCCGGGAAATCATCGGCTGGGATGAAATCCTGGAAGGCGGCCTGGCGCCCAACGCGACCATCATGAGCTGGCGCGGAGAAAAAGGCGGCATTGAAGCAGCCAACCAGCATCACCGGGTAATAATGACGCCCGGGTCATATTGCTATTTTGACCATGCCCAATCTAAAAGCGAGGATTCCCTCACCATCGGCGGATACCTCCCTTTGGAAACCGTGTATAAATACAATCCTTTTCCGGGCGAATTGAGTACCGAAAACCAAAAATATATTTTAGGCGCGCAGGCCAATGTGTGGACAGAATATATGGCCAACCCCTCCAAGGTGGAATACATGATATTTCCGAGACTGAGCGCCATGAGCGAAGCGTTGTGGAGCAGGAAAGAGGATAAAAAGAATTCGGCGATTTTTTACAGCGGATGCAAAAACAATATCAGCGGTATGGTCTGTGGAACGTGCAGTACAACCCCAAAGGAATTCACATTGGAGAATAATTTCAAAAATAACGGATGATGAAAGGATTAACCCTGGCAGTTTTACTGTTTGTTTCAGCGACGGCAAAAGCACAAAACAATTACGTGGCGCCCACGGATCCGCTGGTGCAGGAAAAACTGAAAGAATGGAAGGATCTGAAATTCGGTTTGTTCATGCACTGGGGAACATACAGCCAGTGGGGTGTTGTGGAAAGCTGGAGCATCTGTCCGGAAGACGAAGGATGGACCCAGCGAAAGGGCCCCTATGCCGCGAGTTATTTCGACTATAAGAAAGCTTATGAAAACCTGCAGACTACTTTCAATCCCACTAATTTCCATCCGGAAAAATGGGTGGAGGCGGCTAAAAAGGCGGGAATGAAATATGTGGTGTTCACCACCAAACACCATGATGGCTTCTGCATGTTCGATACCAAACAAACGGATTATAAGATCACCTCTGCCAAAACACCTTTTTCCAGCAACCCGAGAAGCAACGTGGCAAAAGAGATTTTTGATGCGTTCCGCAAAGAGAATTTTTTAATAGGCGCCTATTTTTCAAAACCGGACTGGCACAGCGAAAACTACTGGTGGCCCTATTTTCCGCCGAAGGACCGGAACGTGAACTACGATCCGAAAAAGTATCCCGAAAGGTGGAACGATTTTAAGCAATATACCTTTAATCAGATCAAAGAACTGATGAGCGGTTACGGAAAGATGGATATTTTATGGCTTGATGGCGGGTGGGTAAGGCCGCTTTCTACCGTTAATAAGGAAGATCTTCAGCATGGGCCCGTATTTGATCAGGACATTGACATGAAAAGCATTGCCGCCATGGGCCGCAACCTGCAACCCGGGCTGATCGTGGTTGACCGGAGCGTGGGCGGGGAATTTGAGAACTATACAACGCCGGAGCAGCAGGTTCCTGACAAACCTCTTTCCTACCCCTGGGAAACCTGCATGACCATGGGTAATTCCTGGAGCTATGTACCCAATGACCATTATAAAACTGCTCACCAGCTGATCGGTCTGCTGGTTAAAATCGTTTCGCGCGGTGGAAATTTTTTACTGAATATCGGACCCGGGCC